>JAIXZY010000056.1 GCA_027489355.1 Paracoccaceae bacterium
GGTGTTGGTCAGCGGGGCCTGCAGATCGGCCCGAACCGCAACGCCCGCATCGGCATAGGACGCGAGGTCGAAGCCCAGGCCCCCCTCCAGCCGGTCCTTGCCCGCCCCGCCGATCAGCCGGTCGTCGCCGTCCCCGCCGTACAGCAGGTCATTGCCCGCCCCGCCCGACAGCCAGTCCGCGCCGCCGCGCCCGGTCAGGCGGTCGTTGCCAGCCCCCGCCTCGACCACGTCGGCAGCATCGGAGCCGGAGAAACCGTCGCCAAAACCGGTCAGGATGAAGCCTTCGATCGAGGTGTAGATGTCCCCGGCCGCGTCTCCGGTTGCAAGGCCGGGGTCGAGCAGGTCAATCGCGACGGCCGTTCCTGCACCGTCGTAGCTTGCGAAATCCGTCCCGTTGCCGCCGTCCAGCCGATCCCCGCCCTGGCCACCCAGCAAGGTGTCGTCATTCTCGCCGCCGTAGAGCGAATCGTTGCCTTCTCGCCCCTCCAGGCGGTCGTTTCCGTCCAGGCCGAACACCCCGTTGGCCTGGCCGTCCCCGCGGAGCGTGTCATTGTAGTCCGAACCTTCCAGGTCCTCGATCGCGAAGTAAACGTCCCCCGCGGCCTCGCCGGTGTTCTGCCAGGTCTGGCCCAGGTCGACGACCAGACCGGTCATCGTCTCGCGATAGCTGGCCCGGTCGCGGCCCGCGCCGCCGTCCAGAACGTCGCTTCCCGTTCCGCCCAGCATCGTGTCGTTGCCGTTGCCGCCGAACAGGCTGTCATCGCCGCCCAGGCCGGACAGTCGGTCGTTGCCGTCCATTCCTTCCAGACGGTTGACCACCCCGTTCCCGATGAACCAGTCCGAAAAGGCCGACCCCACGATCCCCTCGATCGAGATATAGGTCTGCCCCGCCGCGATATTGGTATTGAAGCCCATGTTCTGCATGTTCACGCGGACGCCGCCAGTCGCCCGCGCCAGGAAGATCACGTCAAATCCGGCTCCCCCGTCGATCGTGTCAGCCCCGGATGAGACCATGAAGGCGTCGTCGCCCGTGTCGCCTTTGAGATAGTCGATCTGGTTGGTGCCGTGGATCAGGGTCTCGGGGTCGGGCGGCGTCGGAAGGCTGTGCCAGAGGCCGATGAAGTCGCGCAGCTGGAAGCTGCCCGGCTGCAGCGGCAATCCGTTCGGCGTGACCAGCTCCAGCGTCTCCTCGCCCCAGGAGATCAGCGCGCCGGTTGCGGTCGCGGTGATGGTCAGCGCAGCAAGCGAATGGATCGCGCCCCAGCCGGACAGGTCGATGCGGTCGATGCCCAGCTGGAAATCGGCGATCACGTCGTGGCCACCATCGGCGCCCAGGACGAAGGTATCCGCCCCCGCGCCGCCGTACAGCGTATCCACGCCACCGCCATCGGCCAGAACATCCGTCCCGGCCCCGCCCTGGATCAGCTCGCTTCCATCGCCGCCCAGGATCATGTCCGACCCCGATGTCCCGGTCAGGGTGGCCGCGTCGATGCCGCCGGTCTGGATCGGAGTCAGGGTGCCCGGATCGATCATTAGCCGGGTGATCCCGGTGCCCTCGCCCGTCACGAACAGCTCGATCGCGCCGCCCACCAGCCGCGCCGTCATCGCGGTGATGTTGTCCAGCGCCAGACCGGGGGCATTCAGCATCTGACCGCAGTTGAGAAGCTGCCCCTCGGGGGTCAGCATCATCACCGTCAGCCCGTCATCCGCCCCGCCCGCGATGACGAAGACCCGGTCCCCCATCGTTGCGGTCGCCAGGGACTGCACCCCCTGGAACCGGGTGTCCAGCGTGTCGATCACATGGTCCGCGACCCGCAGCGAGCCGTCGGGCGCGATCCCGATCACGCTGACCGACGAGGACCCGGACGAAGCCACCAGCAGGTAGGTCGCCCCGCCGATCTCGACCACCTTGACGTCCGAGGGGTCGCCGATCCCCAGCCCCTGCGGCGCCCCGATCATCTGCGCCGTCCCCAGCAGGCCGTTCGCGCCGACCGGAAAGGCCCGGACCACATCCGCCTCCAGCGACAGGCTGACCATGAACCGGTTGCCGCCCACCGTGACCGGCAGAAGCGATGCGATATCAAGCCCCGGATGCGCGCCGTCCAGCCGGGTCGAGCCAACCAGTGTCATCGTCCCGTTCGCCGCGACGGCGTAGGTGTGGATCGTGCTTTCGCCCGACCTCGCCGCGTAAAAGTAGGTTTGACCGCCGATCTGCACCACGCTCTGCGCACCGATCGCGCCGGCCAGGCTGCCCGGAAGCTGCACAGCCGGCCCCAGGGCGCCGTCCGCGCCCAGCGCGTAGGCCATCACGCCGGCGCTGTTCGACCCCGTCACCACCAGGTGCCGCACGCCGTTGATCGTCAGCGTCTCGACCACGGCCTCGGCGGGCAGCGCGGTGCCGGAAACCAGTGTCTCCTGATCGACCAGGTCCATGCCGCCAGTGACATCCAGCGCCAGAACGCCGCCGCCTGCGCGCGTCGCCGTGTACAGCAGGACCTTGCCGTCCCGGACCACAAGTTCCAGATCGGAAATACCCGACACCATGTTCAGCGGCGCTGCCGTGAACGTCTCCAACACCTGAAAGCTTATCACTTCCGGCCCCAGTCACACCCATTTACCCGGGGACGAGACTGCCGCAGGGCCGGTCAGGGCCGATGATCGAAACGGGGCGCAATCGCGGCGATTGGCTGCGATTTTCGGCAAAGCCTTCGAAACCGGCGGCTAGCGGCCGACCCCGACATAGGCGGTGAAACCCGCCTTGCGCACCTCGGCCGGGTCATAGATGTTGCGCAGGTCCGCCATCTGCGGCGTCGCCATCTTCCGCGCCAGTTTCGCCAGGTCGAGTCCCCGGAACTCGTTCCATTCGGTCAGAAGGACGACCAGGTCGGCGTCGTTCGCCGCCTGGTACGGGTTCTCGACCCATTTCACCCCGGGAAGCAGCGCCTCGCCCTCGTGCCGGCCCTGGGGGTCGCTGATCCGGACCTTCGCGCCCGCACCGACCAGCGCCGGAATGATCGTCAGGGACGGAGCATCGCGCATGTCGTCCGTGTTCGGCTTGAACGTCACGCCCAGCACCGCGATGGTCCGGTCGCGCAGGCTGCCCCCGCAAAGATCGGCGATCTTGTCGATCATGCGGCGCTTTACCTCGTCGTTGACCTTGATCACCGTCTCGACGATCTGCATTGGCGCGGCATGTTCCTGTCCGATCCGCGCCAAGGCCTTGGTGTCCTTGGGAAAACAGCTTCCGCCATAGCCCGGGCCCGCATGCAGGAACTTGTCGCCGATCCGGCCGTCCATCCCGATCCCGCGCGCCACGGTCTTCACATCGGCCCCGACCTTCTCGCACAGGGCCGCGATTTCGTTGATGAAGGTGATCTTGGTGGCCAGGAAGGCATTCGCAGCGTACTTGATCAGCTCGGCGCTTTCCAGGCTGCAGAAGATCATGGGAAATTCGCGCAGGCTGAGCGGGCGGTAAAGCTCGGCCATGACCTTGCGCGCCTGGGAGGTCTCGACGCCGACCACCACGCGGTCGGGCCGCATGAAATCGTCGATCGCCGCGCCCTCGCGCAGGAATTCGGGGTTCGAGACGACATCGAACTCTGCCGCCGGATTGGCCGCCTGCAGCGCCTCGGCGACCTTGCGGTTGGTTCCCACCGGCACCGTGGACTTGGTGACCACGACCGCATAACCGGTCAGCGCCCGCCCGATTTCGGCTGCCGCCGCCATCACGTAGCTCAGATCCGCGTGGCCATCGCCCCGCCGGGTGGGCGTGCCGACCGCGATGAACACCGCCTCGGCCCCGTGGACGGCCGCCGCAAGATCGGTGGTGAAGGACAGCCGCCCTGCCGATGCGTTCTTGGCGATCAGCGCCTCGAGTCCTGGCTCGAAGATCGGCACCTGTCCGGACGTCAGCCGCTCGATCTTGCCCGCATCCTTGTCGACGCAGGTCACGTCATGCCCGAAATCGGAAAAGCACGCGCCCGAGACCAGTCCGACATACCCCGTTCCGATCATCGCGATCCGCATCGTCCATCCCTTCCGGCATGCCAGAGGCAATGTCTATGCAGCGGCGGATGGGCTGTCAAATTCCGTCCGAACCGGGGCCCGCGCAGACGGCAGGCCCCGGCATACCTCACAGCGGCGCGGGCTTGGGAAAACGCTCCTTCACCGCGGCGACCGCGGCCAGCCAGGCCTCTTGCGTCCCCTCGCCGCGCTGCCAGCGGAAGAACAGCGGGTCGGCCTCCTCGGCCAGCGCCTCGCGCACCGCCCGGTCGCGGTCGGCAAGCGCCGCCTCATGCTCGGCCTGGGCCCGTGCGGCAAGCTCTTCGGGCGTCGGCTCGACGGGAACCGGGGCCGGTCGTGCGACCCAGTTGCCCTTCGTGGTCCGACGGTGTGCGACCAGGAACTCCAGCGCCAGGTCCTCTACCGCCTCGCTCCCCTCGCGTGGCTCGCTCCCGATCCAGCCGGGGATGCCATCCTTTGTGAACAGGACATGCAGGGTCATGCGGTCAATCCTCCGTCTGGAACATGATCGGGCCAAGCATCACGCCGGTCACGGCCGATACCCCGCCAACGCTGGTGTAAAGCTTGGGCGTCAGGAAATCGGTGTTGGCCGGCAGGTTGGTCGTCACCGTCCCCGAGGCCAGCGCGCCGTTGCCCAGGTTCTCCACCTCGTAGGAAAGGCTCTGCACCGTTCCGGGCGGCGCATAAAGCCGCAGGCGATAGGCGAAGCTGCTGTCTGCGTTCGGCTTCGGGAAGCTTGCGCCCAGGGCGATCTTCGTCGCCGTTCCGGTCGCGTCATTGTGCATGAACTGCACCTGGGTGTCCGCGGCGTCGTAGCCGATTCCGGCAATGCGCAACAGGGTCGAGGGGTTCACGTCCGTCGGCGCCGCGGTATCGCCAAGCCCCATGAAGAAACGGTGGCTTGCGTTGGTGACGCCGGTGTCGGGACCGCCATGCATCACGCCCCAGAACCCGCCCTCCCAGGCATTGCCCCCGCCGATGGAAAGCTGTGCCGCGTTGTTGCGCCAGCTGGCGACGGCCGTGGTGGCCGCCGTGGTGATCCGGTAGCCAAGCCGCTTCATCCGCGCCAGCCGCGACCCGGCCGCGACGTTCAGTCCCGTCGCCGTTCCCGCCGTGGCGGGCGACATGCCGATGTTGGTCACTGTCGTCCCCACCGCCGGCATGAACAGCGAATAGTTCCCGTTCGCGATCAGCGGCTGCAACGGATGCGCCTCGCCCGAGGTCGGGGTCAGGAAGGCCGGCCACGGCTGGCTCGCCCGGGTAACCGCGACCAGCTTCGCCCCGCCGGACGCCGGAACCGCAGGGGTAGCCCCCGCGACAAGCCGCAGCTGGCCGCCCTCGATCTCCACGTCCGCGGCCCCTGCGAAAGCACCGCCGCTGTTGTACTGGATCTCTCCCGAACTGCCGCCCGGCGCGCCGCCTCCGCCCCCCGCCGGCGCGGCCCAGGTCCCGTCCGCCCGCAGGAAGTTCGTCGTCCCGCCGCCCGAAGCCGGAGCCAACCCCTTGGCCGCGATCGAGAACGTATCCAGAAGCTCAGTCACCTGCGCGCCCGTCAGGTCCGCCGGGTCCGCCGCCGCGCCCGTCGCATTGCCCTTGATGGTCGCGGCGGGCATGTTCGCAAGCTTTGCATTCGTCACCACATCGGCATCGATCGTCCAGCTCGCGCCCGATCCGCTGACCGTGATGTCGCCCTTGTCGCCGTCCGAGATCCCGCCGCCACCCGCTGGCGCGGCCCAGGTTCCGTCCGCGCGCAGGAAGTTCGTCGTGCCGCCGCCCGAGGCCGGGGCCAGGCCCTTGGCCGCGCTGGTGAAGGTGTCCAGCAGCGCCGTCGCCTGCGCCCCCGTCAAATCCTCCGGCGCGCCCGAGCCCGCCGTCGCCCGCCCCTTCAGCGTTCCCGTCGCCACGCTTGCCAGCTTCGCGTTGGTCAGCGTCCCCGCCGCGACCTGCGCGTCCACCAGCTGCGCCGCGACAAGGTTGCCCGCCACCCGGCCTACCACCGTGTTCGTCCCCACGGCAAGGTCCGCCGGGTCCGCCGTCGCCCCCGTCGCGTTGGCCTTGATCGTGTTCGCGGCCATGTCGGCAAGCTTGGTGTTGCCCACCGCATTGGCCGCGATGGTCGCCGCGAAAGTCCCCGTCCCCGAGCCCGTGACATCGCCGCTCAGCCCAATCGTCTGGTCGCCGGTGTTGGTCCCGGTGATCGCGTCCAGCTTGGCCTTGTCCGCCGCCGACATGAACCCCGCCGCCGATCCAGTGGCCGCCGCATGCAACGCGCCTCCGGCCCGGCTGCCGTGGGCGGCATCGTCGAACCGCGCCGCCGGCAGCGTTCCCGCCGTCAGGTCCGCCGCCGACCCGCTGGTCGCGACCGCCGCGAGTCCCGTGATGGTCGACGCCGCCTGCGTCCCGGTATGCGTCGCCCGGTCGCGCAGCGCCGCGTCCGTCGCGTTTGCCGTCGCCCCGTCCGCCACGTTCAGCACGCCCCGCACCTGCACCGCTGTCAGCGCCTCCGGGCTTCCCGTTCCGGCCGTGACGCGCCCCAGGATCGTCCCGCTCGCCAGCGCCGCCATCTTGCCCAGGCTCACCGCGCCGGCGTCGATCGTCCAGACCGCCCCCGCGCCGCTCACCGTGATGTCGCCCTTGTCCCCGTCGCTCACCCCGGCACCGCCACCCACGACCTGGGTCGCCCCCGCGGACCGCACCTTGACCTCTCCCGTCGTGGTGTTCAGCCACAGCGTCCCGTCAGACGGAGCCACCGGGTCCGCCGCCTGCCCGCCCAGATGCACCGGCTGCGGCAGCGTGACCTCGCCCGTCGCCGCGGCCGAGACCAGCGCGACCGACCAGCTCGACCCGTCCGCGCTGACCTTGACGCTGAAATCGTCCGACCCGGCAGTCCCCATCTCGGCCCGACCGCCGAACCCGGTCTGGAACAGCAGGCTGGCGGTATCCCCCGCCACCGCCTTGTTCAGCTTCAACTGATGTCCCGCCCCCGCATGGTTCAGCAGAGTCGCAGGTGCTGAAACCGCCAGCCGGTTCGTCGCATCCGGCGTGGCCGACACACCCAGGCGCCCCACGGTGAACGGTCCATCCGACAGCGCGATCCAGGTCAGCCCGTTGAAGAAGGCCATCTGGCTTTCGGCCATCACATAGGCCTGCCAGCCCGCCAGCGGCTGGGTGAACTGCCAGCCCGCCTGCGTGTAAAGCGCAATCCGCCCCGCCTGCCCCACCCAGGGACCCGTGGCGCCCGCCGCCACGATATGCCGGTCGCCAATCGCGGGCAGCGCCGGAGGCGCGGTAAGCGTGCGGTTGATCACCGCCAGCTGCACCATCAGGTCCAGCTTCACCAGGGCCTCGTTGTGGGTGACATGTTTCTGCGCCTGCGCCGGAAGGATCAGGGGCAGCGACAGGATCGTCGTTTCATCGGGCATCGGAACCTCCGCGGGATCGCCTTGGCCCGGGACCCTAGGAAAGCTTCCTTCACAGCCGCTGATCAGACCGGACGCCCGCCCCCCGACCCACGCAACAGTGCCCCGCGCGCGGCTCTGCCTGTTTCACCCGCCCCTTGCTCTTTTCCCAAAATACTCTCTGGGGGTTTGGGGGGCGAAGCGCCCCCAACGACCGAGGAGGAGGCGCAGTCCGACGACGAGACAAAAGACTTGCGCGCCAGCGCTCCTTTCCAAAACCGTCCCCACCCCTGCGGGACGCCGGGTCAGCCGTTCCCCACTCGACAGTCCCGCCGCCCTCCGCTTTCCTTACCTCCACGCCAGCTGACCCAAGGCCGCCCCGATGACCCTTCGCCCTGCTGTCCTCCTCCTTGCCCTGTCCGCGCATCCTGCGCTGGCCGAACTGCGCCTCACCTCGCAGGTCCCCGGCCTCGAGATCCTGCCGCTCGCCACCCTCCCCGCCGCGCCACCGGACCGGGGCGAGACCGACTTCTGCTCTCACCTCTTTCGCAACCCCGTCACCACGCCCGGCGGCCGGGATGCCGCTGCCAAAGGGTGGCACGTCACCGCCGAGACGGCGCTCGGCGATCTTGCTGCGGTCAGCTTCGTCGGCAGCGCCACGCCCGCCACCAGCGGCAGCTGCGAACTGCTCGACGGCAACATCGGGCTTTATTCCGGCGACCGGCTCGTCGCCCTCGTCTACGGCACCGACTCCCAGGCGCTCCTCATCGGCAGCCTCCGCCCCTTCGGCGAGGGGGTCCGCATCCTGTCGGGCGACCTCCTGGCCGGGACGGTGGCCGACCTGAGCCGGGCGGGCGACGCTCTCACCCTCACTCCGCCCGCAGATGAGGAGCCGGTCTGCAACGGCACCGGAGTGGTCCCGGCCATCGAGGGCCTGCCGATCGACAAGGCCCGCCAGCTCCTGACAGCCGCCGGCTGGGAACCCGTCCCCGGTGACCCAGAGACGCAGAGCATCGGCCTGGCCCAGGAGCTTGCCGGCGCCGGGATGACCGAGGTCGGGGACTGTTCCGGCACCGGCTTCGCGTTCTGCGCCTTCAGCTACACCTCCCCGGCAGGCGAGCTTTCCGTCATCACCGCCGGCGAAGGGGGCGAGGACGGCAGCCTGCCAGCCGTCGTGCGCTACGATGCCGACTGCCGCTGACGTCCGGCGGCTGGTAAACCTTTCCTGAACGACCGTGGGCAAGCCCTTGATTTCACAGGAACCGACACCACCGTCCTGCGTGGACACGGCTGGACAGCCCGGACCCGACCTGCCATGCTGGCCGCATGAAACTTCCCTCGCTCAACGTCCTCGGCCAGCCGCTGGAGCCCTGCTCCACCGACCCCGTGACGGGCTTCTTCCGCGACGGCTGCTGCAACACCGGCCCGCTTGACCGCGGCCTTCACACCGTCTGCGCCCTGATGACGGCGGAATTCCTGGCCCTCTCGAAATACCTTGGCAACGACCTCTCCACCCCCAGGCCGGAATACGGGTTCAAGGGCCTGCAACCCGGCGACCAGTGGTGCCTCTGCGCCGCCCGCTTCCTTCAGGCCCATGACGAGGGGGCAGCGCCGAAGGTCCGCCTAGCCGCGACCCATCAGGCCACCCTCGGCATCGTCTCCCTCGACATCCTGCGGCAATACGCCACCGACTGACCGGGTGGACTCCCGCCCCCTGCGGCGCGACACGGAACGCATGATCCCGCCCCGCTTCGACATCTCCGAAGACCAGATCGCCCGCGTGGTCGCGACCTTCTACGCCTGCATCCGCGAACATCCCGGCCTCGGACCGGTCTTCGCGGCCCATGTGACCGACTGGCCGCAACACGAGGCGAAGATCACCCGGTTCTGGAAGAACGCGATCCTGCACCAGCGCGGCTATGACGGAAACCCGCTCGCGGTCCACCGTGCGGCTGGAAACGTGCGCCTTGGAATGTTCGACGTCTGGCTCGGGCTCTTCGACAGCGTCCTTCGCCGCGAACTCCCGGCCGACACCGCCGCGGCCTGGTCGACCCTGGCCCACCGGATCGGCCGCGGTCTCATGTTCGGGATGCAGGGAGAGCCGGGCACCCCTCCGTCACTTCGCTGAAACGGTGGCCTGCGGCGCCGGGGCGGGCATCGGTCGCACTGCCCCATCGTCCCGCATCAGGTCCTCGATGAACAGGCTCAGAAGCTGGGACCGCCCGCTGACCCCGGCCTTGCGGTAGATCGCATTGGTCTGCGCCTTGACCGTCCCCTCGCTGGTCGACCGCAACGCGGCGATCTCGGCGGTGGACATGCCCTTGATAGCGAAAAGGGCGACATCACGTTCCGAGGGCGTCAGCCCCCATTCTGCGAAGCGCTCCTGCAAAAGATCCATGAACGCCCCCGAGGCCCGGCGCAGTTGCTCTTCCGCCTTGTGCCGATCCCGTAGCGCCCGCCGCAGCATCACGCCGCCAAGGACAACGCCCAGGATCAAGCCGACCGCGGCGCCGATTTCCAGCAGCTCGCGCATTTCCCAGCTGATCGGCGTGGTCTGGATGCCGATCACGGATGAGAGGATGTCGGACACGAAGAAGAAGGCGCACAGCGCCTGGATCACGAAGATCGCGATGAAGGGGGCCGCGCGCCTCACGCCGCGGCCCGAGCCAGGTGCCCGGACATGCGGTCAGTCGTGGCCGTCATCATCATCGTCATCATCGTCGTCATCGTCATCACCACTGCCACCGCCACCATGACCACTGTTGTCGTCGTCATCGTCATCATCGTCATCGTCATCATCATCCTGGTCCTTGCCACCTTTGCCGGACCCGTCATCGATGATCTGGATCTTTCCCTTGCCCCCGGACAGCGGAGTCCAGAGATCCCGCAGGATCTCGCCCGTCCGCGGGTTGATGATGATCTCGCGCGAACCGTCCTTGCGCGAAGCAACGATGCGCACACGGCCAAGCAGCGTCCGTTCGCTTGTTACCGAGCGGAACCCCTGCCGTTTCAGCTGATCCACGATATCCGAAATCACGTCCTGGGCCAGCGCCGGGCCGGCCACCACGACCCCCCCTGCCAACCCGCAAAGAAACGCCCGGCGTTTCATTTCCAACCCCACCCCAGTTCCGGCCGACTATGCGACATGGGCCGGACCCCGGCAAGACCGGGGCCCGGGATGCGCGTCAAGTCGCGACCTCAGTTGTCGTCGTCGTCATCGTCGTCGTCATCATCGTCGTCGCCGTCATCGTCGCCGCCGTGATCATCGTCATCGTCATCATCGTCATCATCATCATCGTCGTGATCCGGGCCGTGATCATCGTCGTCGTCGTCGTCGTCCCCATCCTCGAAGTCGCCATCGACGGTCTTCACGTCCTTTCCGGTCCGGCCAGCATCGTCGCCGTCCGCGGCTTCGGATTCCTGGTCGATGATGCTTCCCGTCGCGTTGTCGTAGACGACCTCGACCTTGGTGCCGTCCTTGATTGCCTCGACCTTGGTCTGCGTCGGGCCGATCTTCACCTCCACGAAGGTGTAGCCCTCGGCCAGGTAGTCGTCGGCCAGCTGGTTGCCGTCGATCGCGGCGAATGCCGCCCCGGCGGTCAGGGCGATCGCGGCGGTGTAGGTCAGAAGTCTGGTTTTCAGCTTCATCAGGGTGTCTCCACAATGTTGCGTTCTGCGCCCTGCTGCACATGGTGCCGTCAAGAGCATGGAGACAGCACACCCGCCCCGCGCCGCGCTGGCCATTCCACCGCGGTTTAGAACGTTGACCCTAGACCCGCAGTTTGCCGATCTAAACCAGAGTTTATGCTGCTTACCGCAAGCCCCGCAGACCCGGCCGCGAAAGGCACAAAGGAAAAGGCCCGCGGCTGCGATGCCACGGGCCCTGACCGGCGGTCCTTGGCGGCGGTCAGACTTTCATCTGCACGCCCAGGTGCTTGGCGACGGTGAAGATGTCCTTGTCGCCGCGGCCGCACATGTTCATCACGATGATCTTGTCCTTTGGCAGCGTCGGCGCGAGCTTCATCACCTGGGCCAGGGCATGGCTCGGCTCCAGCGCAGGTATGATTCCCTCCAGCTTGCAGCACAGCTGGAACGCCTCCAGCGCCTCGGCATCGGTGATGCTGACATATTCGGCGCGGCCCACGTCGTGCAGCCAGGCGTGTTCCGGACCGATCCCCGGATAATCCAGACCGGCCGAGATCGAGAAGCCCTCCAGGATCTGCCCATCCGCATCCTGCAGAAGGTAAGTCCGGTTGCCATGCAGAACCCCCGGACGTCCGCCGGTGAGCGAGGCGCAATGCTCCATCCGGTCGTCGACGCCCTTGCCACCGGCCTCGACGCCCACGATCCGCACCGACTTGTCGTCAAGGAACGGGTAGAAGAGGCCCATCGCGTTCGACCCACCACCGATGGCGGCGACAACCACGTCGGGCAGGCGGCCTTCGCCTTCCTGCTCGGCCAGCTGCCAGCGGACCTCCTTGCCGATGATCGACTGGAAGTCGCGGACCATCGCCGGATAGGGGTGCGGCCCCGCCACGGTGCCAATGCAGTAGAAGGTGTCGCGGACGTTGGTCACCCAGTCCCGCAGCGCGTCGTTCATCGCGTCCTTCAGAGTGCCGCGACCGGAGGTCACCGGGATCACCTCGGCGCCCAAAAGCTTCATGCGGAACACGTTCGGCGCCTGGCGTTCCACGTCATGCGCGCCCATGTAGACCACGCATTTTAGGCCGAATTTGGCGCAGACCGTCGCCGTCGCCACGCCATGCTGGCCAGCGCCGGTTTCCGCGATGATCCGGGTCTTGCCCATCCGCCGCGCCAGGATGATCTGGCCCAGCACGTTGTTGATCTTGTGTGCGCCCGTGTGGTTCAGCTCGTCGCGCTTCATGTAGACCTTGGCACCGCCCAGGTGTTCGGTCAGCCGCGGGGCGAAGTACAGGGGCGAGGGGCGACCGACGTAGTGCTTCCACAGGTCGTCCATCTCGGCCCAGAAGCTGGGGTCGGTCTTGGCGTGGTTGTAACGCTCTTCCAGCTCCAGGATCAGCGGCATCAGGGTCTCAGAGACGAAGCGCCCGCCAAAGAGGCCGAAGCGCCCCGCCTCGTCCGGTCCCGTCATGAAGCTGTTCAACCCGTCCTCGGCCATGATGCACCCCCGTTGTTCCGTTCGGGATGTAGCGCCAATGGGGCGTCGGGAAAAGCCGGAGTTTTCGAAAACTCCGGATCGGAGCCTTCGAAGGCTCCGTCACGATTTCTTCGAAGAAATCGTCACCGCAGGATCGGAACGCCGCCCTTCACCCCCTGCGCCGCCTCGACAAAGGCCGCGATCCGCGCGGGGTCTTTCACCCCCGGCGCGCTTTCCACGCCCGAGGACACGTCCACCTGCCGCGCGCCCGTCAGCCGCACCGCCTGGGCCACGTTGTCGGGCGTCAGCCCTCCGGCGAGCATCCAGGGCCGCAGCCACTTGCGCCCGACGAGAAGCCGCCAGTCGAAGGCCAGCCCATTGCCCCCCGGCAGGTCCGCCCCCTTGGGCGGCTTGGCGTCGATCAGCAGCTGGTCGGCAACCAGGCTCATGTCAATCAGCCCCGCCAGGTCCTCCTCGCCCGCGACGCCAATCGCCTTCATCACCGGCAGGCCGTAGCGCGCCTTCACCTCGGCCACGCGGTCGGGCGGCTCATGGCCGTGAAGCTGCAGCATGTCCAACGGCACCGTTTCGACGATGCGATCCAGCGTCGCGTCGTCGGCATTCACCGTCAGCGCCACCTTGCACAGCCCCTCGGGCGCGCCGAGCGCCAGGTCGCGCGCGGCCTCCACCGTCAGGTGGCGCGGGCTTTTCGGGAAGAAGACGAAACCGGCATAAGCCGCCCCAGACCCCGCGACGGCCGCCACGTCGGCCGCCGTGCGCAGGCCGCAGATCTTGACGCGGACGTCCATCTCACCGCTTTTCCAGCAGGGCCAGGACTTCATCCTGCGGCGGGACCGAGGTCGAATCCTTCAGCACCGCCAGTTCCCGCTCCAGCCGCGCGACCTCGCGCGATTTCTGGCTTGCGGTGGCGCGGTGGCCGTGTTCGCGGAACCATTCCCAGACGAAGCCGATCAGCACCCCCGCGATGATGCCGGCGAAGATCACCAGGAACAGCGGCAGTTCCATCGCCCAGGTCAGCCCGGTCAGCGCAGCCAAATCCTCGGGCAGCAGTCGCACGGACACGGGCGCGCGGTTGGCCAGAGCCACCGTCAGCAGCGACAGGCCCAGCAGGACCAGAAGGATCAGTCTCAGATAGCGGATCATCACAGCCCCCCAAGGGTTCGGGGCCACTATCGGCCCGATCCGGGCCGGGTGCAAGGCGATGGGGGGTTACTTGCCGTTCAGCCGGTCGCGCAGAAGCTTGCCGGTCTTGAAGAAGGGGACCTTCTTGTCATCGACCTTCACCGCCTCGCCCGTGCGGGGGTTGCGGCCGACGCGGGCATCGCGCGCCTTGACCGAGAAGGCCCCGAAGCCCCGAAGCTCGACCCGGTCGCCCTTGGCGAGCGCCTCGATGATTTCCTCGAAGACCGTGTTCACGATCCGCTCGACATGGCGTTGGGTCAGATGCGGGTTCTCATCCGCGATCTTCTGGATCAGTTCCGAACGGATCATCCGTAGTCCCCCCTGTGGTTCGGCCCCTGGCAGGGGGCCGCCACGCTGTTGTTCTGCCGGGACTATAGCGGCAGGATTCGTGTTCGGGCAAATGAAAACCGGGACTTGGACGAAAGGAAAAGGCCCCGCTTGCGGCGGGGCCTTTCCGTTCAATCAGGGGTTAAGCACCCGGAAGGCTTAGCCGCGGTCCTTCAGCGCCGCGCCCAGGATGTCGCCCAGCGATGCGCCCGAATCGGACGAGCCATACTGTTCGACGGCTTCCTTTTCTTCGGCGATCTCGCGCGCCTTGATCGACAGGCCCAGCTTGCGGGTCTTCGGGTCGATGTTGGTCACGCGGACGTCGACGTGGTCGCCCACCTGGAAGCGCTCGGGGCGCTGGTCGGCACGGTCGCGAGCCAGGTCCGAGCGGCGGATGAACGACTTGGCGCCGTTGTATTCCACCTCGATCCCGCCGTCTTCGATCGCGGTCACGGTCACGGTGATCACCGCGCCGCGCTTCACGCCGTCAACCGCATCGGTGAAGGTGTCGTCGCCCAGAGCCTTGATCGAGAGCGAGATACGCTCTTTCTCGACATCGACTTCGGTGACGGCGGCCTTGACCACGTCGCCCTTGCGGTAGTTCTGGATGGCTTCCTCGCCACGCTGGTCCCAGGACAGGTCCGAAAGGTGGACCATGCCGTCGATGTCGTTGTCGAGGCCGACGAACAGACCGAATTCGGTGATGTTCTTGACTTCGCCTTCGATCGCCGAGCCAACCGGATGGGTTTCCGCAAAGACTTCCCACGGGTTGCGCTGGGTCTGCTTGAGGCCCAGGGACACCCGACGCTTGGCGCTGTCGATTTCCAGCACCATGACGTCAACCTCTTGCGAGGTCGAGACGATCTTGCCGGGGTGCACGTTCTTCTTGGTCCAGGACATTTCGGACACGTGAACCAGGCCCTCGACGCCGGCTTCCAGCTCCACGAAGGCGCCGTAGTCGGTGATGTTGGTGACGCGGCCCTTGTGAACCGTGCCGATGGCATACATCTTCTCGACGGCATCCCACGGGTCGGACTGGAGCTGCTTCATGCCCAGGCTGATGCGGTGGGTTTCCTTGTTGATCTTGATGACCTGAACCTTGACGGTCTCGCCGATCGACAGGATTTCCGACGGGTGGTTGACGCGGCGCCAGGCCATGTCGGTGACGTGCAGCAGGCCGTCCACACCGCCCAGGTCAACGAAGGCACCGTATTCGGTGATGTTCTTGACCACGCCGTCGACGACTTGACCTTCGGTCAGGTTGCCGATGACTTCGGCGCGCTGTTCGGCGCGGGACTCTTCCAGGATCGCGCGGCGCGACACGACGATGTTGCCGCGGCGACGGTCCATCTTCAGGATCTGGAACGGCTGCTTCATGCCCATCAGCGGGCCAGCGTCACGCACGGGGCGCACGTCAACCTGGCTGCCGGGAAGGAACGCCACGGCGCCACCCAGGTCGACCGTGAAGCCGCCCTTGACGCGACCGAAGATCGCGCCATCGACGCGCTGCTCGGCGGCATAGGCCTTTTCCAGACGGTCCCAGGCTTCCTCGCGGCGAGCTTTCTCGCGCGAGATCTGGGCTTCGCCGCGGGCGTTCTCGACGCGGTCCAGGTAGACCTCGACGGTGTCGCCGACGTTGATCGACGGAGCCTCGCCGGGGTTCGCGAATTCTTTCAGGTCGATGCGGCCTTCCATCTTGTAGCCGACATCGATGATGGCCTGGCCCGCCTCGATGGCGATGACCTTGCCCTTGACGACAGTCCCCTCTTCCGGGGTGTCGATTTCGAAGCTTTCCTTCAGAAGGGCTTCGAAGTCTTCCATGCTTGCTTTAGCGCACATATAGATCAGTTTCCTTTTCACGTGTTTTCACTGGCCATGCGGTTGGCTCCGCCGGTCTTGGCCCTGAACGAAAAAACGCACCCATCCGGCGAACCGGCGGCGCTGAGTCCCTTCAGGATGGGCGGCCTATAGACCCATCACCCCGCCGAGGCAAGGAAAACCGGCCCTAGACGGCGGCAGCAAAGCCGCGGCGGATCGCCGTGCGGCGGTCAAGCTCGGCATTGATCTCGGCCCCGATCAGCACCATCACGGTGGAAAGCCAGACCCAGAGCATCAGGACAACCACCCCGGCCAAAGAGCCATAGGTCTCGTCATAGCTGCCGAAACTGCTGACGTACCAGCCAAGCCCGGCCGAGGCGGCGACCAGTCCGACAGCCGCAACCACCGCGCCGGGCGTGATCCAGCGCCATTCCGCATCGGGCCGGTTCGGTGCCCAGGTGTAGATCGCTGCCAGTACGGCCAAAAGCAGGGCCAGGATCGCCGGCCAGCGCAGGGTCAGGACCAGGACCTCGCCGACCGGCCCCAGACGTTCCACCAGAAACGGCAGCGCGGCGACCAGGACGCCCAGCAGGATCACCAGCGCAATGGCACCCAGGGTGAAGGCCAGAGCGACCAGGTTCAGCCGGACAAAGCTGCGCGTCTCCTTCACGTCGTAGGCGATCCCCAGTGCCTCGATCAGCGCCTTGGTGCCACCGTTCGCAGACCACAGCGCAATGACCAGCGCGATCAGCGCCGTCAGCGACAGCGCCCCGTTCGCCTTGCCCGCGATCCGCGTCGCCTGGTCTGTAAGCAGGCTCGCCGCCTCGACCGGGATCAGGCCGGCGACCGGGGCCAGCATGCCGGGCACCTCGGCCGGGGCCAGGATCAGACCGAAGACCGAGATCAGCGCGGTGATCGCCGGAACGATGGCCAGAAGAGCATAGAAAGTCACGCCGGCCGCCACGGCAAGCACTCGGTCCCGGTCGATCTCGACCTTCAACTCGCGCAGGAAGTCCCAGAAATCGGCAAGGGATCGGATCGGCATCGGCGGGCTCCTTTCGGGGGAAACCCGCGAAATGCGGTCAAGTTCCGACCAGGCGGGCTTCCACCACCGCCACCGCGGCCGCCACCGCCTCGTCGATCGTCATGCGGGAGGTGTCGATCAGCACCGCATCCGAAGCCGGCCGCAACGGCGCGTCCGCCCGGCCCATGTCGCGGGCATCGCGTTCCCGCACCTCGGCCAGCACCTGCGCCTCGTCGCCGCCAAGCTCCAGCCAGCGCCGATGCGCGCGGACCTCGGGGCTTGCGGTCACGTAAAGCTTCACCTCGGCCTCGGGGCAGATCACCGTGCCGATGTCGCGCCCGTCCAGGACCGCTCCGCCCTCGCCACGTGCAAATCGGCGCTGGAACTCGACCAGAGCCGCCCGGACCTCGGGCAAGGCCGCGACCCGGCTGGCGGCCTGGCCCGCCTCCAGCGTGCGTAGATCGCCGCGGCCCAGGTCCTCGGGCGTCAGGCTGCGGGCGGCCTCGCCGGGATCGCCGCCCTTCATTCCGACGGCGCGGTACAAGAGGCCCGTGTCCAGGTGCCGGAAGCCGAAGCGATCCGCCACCGCGCGAGAGATCGTGCCTTTGCCCGCCGCCGCCGGTCCGTCGATTGCCACCGTGAAGATCATCGTCCCGCCTCTGCGTCCGCCTTCGGATGCCCCGTGGACCTAGGGGGAAACGCCGCGCGGGTGAAGCAGATTTTGTGCCCGCTGCGCCGGGACACGGGCGTGGGGTGGGCAATCTGCCCACCCTGATCTGGCCCCGCACGGCCCAAGCCATTGATAAGCCTTGTCCGCAACCTGCCGACATGACGCTTTCTGCAGGATTTCCGCTTGGATTCGTGCGTCGATCTGCCTATCTTGATCACCGCGACGTTATCTTTTCGACCACTGTCTCCGACCATCGGCCACAGCAATCGACTACAGCTGACGGGGCCAAGCCGCTGCATCCCGCGGGCGGTACTTTGACAGGAGACTTCACGATGGCCAAGGGCACCGTGAAATGGTTCAACGAAACCAAGGGCTACGGCTTCATTGCCCCGGAAGGCGGCAAGAAGGACGTATTCGTCCACATCACCGCGCTGGAGCGTGCTGGCCTGCGTGGTCTGAAGGACGGCCAGGCCGTGACCTTCGACATCGAAGCCGGCCGTGACGGCCGCGAAAGCGCGACCAACCTGGCGCTGGCGTAAGCCTGAAAGGGGGCGGCCCGGACTTTCCGCGTCCGCCCCTACCCCTGCTTCAGTTCATCACCATCGCTGCGCGGTCGCGCAGCACATGGTCGAATCCGATGCGAAAGCTGGCTTCGGAGACATCATCGGGCAGGCAGACGGCGGTCCGGCGGCCCAGGGGATAGGCTGGCACATCGAACTCACGGCTGACCAGCATCACCCGCATCTTCGCGTCGCCCGCAATCAGCGTTGAAATCGCCTGCTCGGCCCCGGCAATCCCGCCGAACCCGTCGCAGTCCATGACGAACAGGTCATAGCCCAGCGGATCGTCCAGAATCGCGGTGACCGCATCCTCCAGATCGTCGACCGTATCGATCACGCTGCCAAACTGCGCAAGCCGCCGCGCCGTAAGCCCTTCGGCCTGGTCAGTCAGAAGCATGACCCGCACACCCAGAGTGTGAGGTTGTACCGGCTGGCGGTTGGTCTGAATGAATGTCTGCACGCGCACTCCTCCACTACCTTCTGCCAGTTTTGCTGAACAATGCGGAGAGCATTCGCCCGAATAAAGGAATCTCGGAGTAAAAACTACCTGATCGCGCCACATTCAAGCCAAGGTTGCCGGCGTCGGGAAGACAATCCGCGTTCAAGTTGCAAGACTGGTGACACTGCGTTGCCGAAGTACCCATTGTGTCGCTGTTAACCTATTCTGAACAAGATTGCAGCCCTTCATCGGGCTCATGCCTGATTCGCGGAAAGGGCTCAGTATGAATCGTCACACGAACATGACTTTCCTGGACCTGCGCCAGGACCTCGCCGCCGCTTTCCGCTGGACGGCGCGGCTGGGGATGCACGAGTCGGTGGCCAACCACTTCTCGCTTGCCGTCAACGCAGAGGGCACACGTTTCCTGATCAATCCGAACGGCCGCCACTTCAGCCGGATCACCGCCTCCTCTCTGGTCGAGATCGACGCGAACGATCCCGCCACCATGTCCCGCCCCGATGCGCCCGACCCTACCGCCTGGGGCCTGCACGGCTCGATCCACCGCGCCCTGCCCCACGCCGCCTGCGTGATGCACGTCCATTCCATCCACGCCACGGTGCTTGCCAGCCTGGCCGACTCGCGCCTGCCCGCCATCGACCAGAACACCGCGATGTTCCACAACCGCGTGGTGATCGACGACCACTACGGCGGCATGGCCTTCGAGGAAGAGGGCGCCCGCTGCGCGCAGTTCCTCTCGGACCCGAAGATCACCACGATGATCATGGGCAACCACGGCGTCCTGGTGATCGGGCGGACCGTGGCCGAGACGTTCAACCGTCTCTACTATTTCGAACGCGCGGCCGAGACCTATATCCGCGCGCTGCAGACCGGCCGCCCCCTCCGCGTCCTGCCCGAGGAGATCGCCGAAAAGACCGCCTGCGAATGGGAGGCCTACCCCGGCTTTGCCGAGAACCACCTGCGCGAACTCCGCGCGATCCTTGACGCCGACGACCCGGCCTACGCCTCCTGACCCCAGCCGCCCCCGCCCGGCGTGCGCATCTCGAAGACAGCCCCTGCGGGCAGCTCGCATTCGTCATTTCCCCTCAGCCGCTCGCTTCGGCCGTCAGGATAATGCACCCAGTTCTCGCCCACCGCTCCCGGCCCGCCGCCCGCTCCGCCGAACGGGGGCACCATGCGGCTGCCGCACAGCGTCGTCACTGTCACCCCAGCCAGGAACCGCAGCTTCCGCACCGCCCCCTCGCCGCCCCGCCAGCGTCCCGACCCACCCGAGCCCTCGCGGATCGAAAACGCCTCCAGCCGCACCGGGAAGCGTTTCTCCAGCACCTCGGGGTCGGTCATCCGGGTATTGGTCATGTGGCTTTGCACCGCATCGCAGCCCTTGAACCCAGGCCCGGCCCCCGTGCCCCCCGCGATGGTTTCGTAGTTCTGGAACCGCTCATTGCCCCAGATGAAGTTGTTCATCGTGCCTTGCGCCGCAGCCACGACCCCCAGGGCACCGTACAGCGCGTTGCAGGCCGACTGGCTGACCTCGGTGTTCCCCGCGATCACCGCCGCCGGGGCCACGGGGTTTAACAGCGTCCCCTCGGGCACGATGATCGTCAGCGGCTTCAGGCACCCCTCGTTCAGCGGGATCGGCTTGCCGACCAGGGTGCGGAACACATACAGCACCACCGCGCGCGTCACCGCTTGCGGCGCGTTGTAATTGCCCTTGTGCTGCAGGCTGGTCCCGGTGAAGTCGATAATCGCCGACCGCGCCATGCGATCGACCGAGATCTTTACCTGAATGGTCGTTCCGATATCCATCGGATATGTGAACGATCCGTCATGCAACCGATCAATCACGGCCCGCACCGATTCCTCTGCGTTCCGCTGGACATGGTCCATATAGACTGCCACGACGTCGGCCCCGTGCAGCGCCACGACCCGCAGCAGCTCGCGCCGACCCGTCTCGTTCGCCGCGATCTGCGCCTTGAGGTCCGCCATGTTCTGGTCGATCGACCGGCACGGCCAGCGCCCGGAGGCCAGAAGCGACCGCGTCTCGGCCTCGCGCAGGGTTCCACGGACCACCAGCGGAAACAGGTCGATAACCACGCCTTCCTCTTCGATGGTCGTGCTGTCCGGAGGTGCGGAACCCGGCGTTCGTCCACCGATGTCCGCATGATGCCCCCGCGACCCCAGCCAGAATGCCGCCCTTCCATCGACGAAGACCGGAGTGATCACGGTGACATCCGGCAGGTGCGTTCCCCCGTTCCAGGGGGCATTCAGCATCCAGGCATCGCCCTCTTCCGCCGTGGCGCCGACCGCCGCAATGACCGTCTTCACCGCGTGGGACATCGAGCCAAGGTGCACCGGAACATGCGGGGCATTGGCAACAAGGTCGCCGCTTGCGTCAAAGATCGCACAGGAAAAATCCAGCCTTTCCTTGATATTGACCGACCAGGCCGTGTTCGCCAGGGTGGCCCCCATCTGATCTGCCACCGACATGAACAGGTTGTTGAACACCTCCAGAAGCACGGGGTCGACCTTTGTTCCCGCTGCTGGCGGACGCGCCACCGCCTCGATCCGCCGAAGGATCAGGTTCGCCTGACCATCGACGGTCGCTTCCCAGCCCGGCTCGATCACCGTGGTCGCCGTCGCCTCGGTGATGACCGCCGGACCCGCGATCCGGGTTGCCGACCCGCAGTCCTCGCGCCGGTAAAGCGGCACTTCCTGCCAACGCCCCCCGGCACAGACGGTCAGGCTGTCGACCGGCCTGCCCGCAGCGCCGCCCACAGCCAGGTCCGGCAGACCGGCACCGCCGCCTTCCGCTTCCACTGCCAGCATCTCGAACAGCAGCGCCCGCTCGGGTGAGGTGAAGCCGAACCGGGCCTGGTGCGCTGCCGCAAAGTCGCGCGCCATCGCTTGTGCGTCGGCAAAAGGGACCGGCAGCGATTGGTGCTGCCCCTCGTAGCGCAGATGCGCCGTCAGCGTCAGGCGCGGTGCCGCGATCCCCTGACCTACCAGGTCCTCTGCGGCCTCGCGCGCCAGAGCGTCGATCCGGGCACGCGCCTCTCCCGCCGCGGCAAGTGGCGCGTCGAACTGCGCCTCGCGCAGTGCGCGCAAATGGGCAAGACCCATGCCGAAGGCAGACAGCACCCCGGCCTGAGGATGTATGAAAACGGTTTTCATGCCCAAGGCATCCGCAACGCCGCAAGCATGCTGCCCCCCCGCGCCACCAAAGCATTGCAGCGCGTAAGCAGTGACATCGTGGCCGCGCTGCACGCTTATCTTCTTGATCGCATTGGCCATATTGTCGATGGCAATGCGCAGGAACCCCTCGGCGATGACTTCGGGCGGATTCAATCGGCCGGTCACCGCTGCCACCTCCTCCGCCAGCGCCGCGAACTTCTGCCGCACCACCTCGGCATCCAGCGGCTGGTCCCCGCCCGGCCCGAACACCGCCGGAAAATGCTCGGGCGACAGCCGCCCCAACATGACGTTGCAATCGGTGATCGTCAGCGGTCCGCCACGCCGGTAGCAGGCGGGCCCCGGATTGGCCCCTGCGCTTTCCGGCCCCACCTGCAAGCGCCCGTCGAGGAAGAAGCAGATCGACCCGCCCCCCGCCGCCACCGTGTGAATGTCCATCATCGGCGCGCGCATCCGGACGCCTGCGACCTCGGTCTCGAACGATCGTTCATATACGTCCGCATAATGGCTCACGTCGGTCGAGGTGCCACCCATGTCGAACCCGATCAGCCTGTCGAACCCCGCCGCTTCTGCGGTCCGGACCATCCCGACAATCCCGCCCGCTGGCCCCGACAGGATCGCATCCTTCCCCTGAAACCGCCCTGCCTCGGTCAACCCGCCGTTCGACTGCATGAACAGAAGCCGCCCGGTCGCCCGGCCCATGTCCAGCGCGCCTTCCACTTGCGCCACATAGCGCCGCAGGATGGGCGAGAGGTAGGCATCGACCACCGTCGTATCCCCCCTCGGCACCAGCTTCGCCAGGCGAGAGACCTGATGCGACAGGGAAATCTGCGTGAACCCCGCGTCCCGCGCCAACTCTCCCACCCGCGCTTCGTGACTCGGGTTCACGTGCCCGTGCATCAGCGCCACCGCCACCGCCACGATCCCCTCGGCCCGCGCCGACGCAAGTGCCGCTACCACTGCGGCCTCGTCCAAGGGCCGCACCTCTGCCCCCTCGGCATCCAGACGCCCAGGGATTTCGAACACACGTTCATAAAGCAGGTCCGGCCGCCGGATATCCAGGTCGAAGAGCGCCGGCCGCGCCTGCGTCCCGATCCGCAGAAGATCCCCGAACCCCTCGGTGATCAGCAGCGCGACCCGCTCGCCCTTGCGCTCCAGCAGCGCATTGGTGGCGACCGTCGTCCCCATCTTCACGGCCGCAATCGCGCCATCGGGTATCGACTCTCCTGGCGCCAGACCCAGGCAATCCCTGATTCCCTGCACCGCCGCGTCCGGGTAGCGCTCGGGATTCTCCGACAAGAGCTTCGTCGTCACCAGTCGGCCATCCGGCGCGCGGCCGACCACATCGGTGAAGGTGCCCCCCCGGTCGATCCAGAATTCCCATGCCATGCGCCACCTCCGCGCCCTTTGGTGGCCCGCCGCGCGCCGGGATGCAACAGTCGACCGTTCCCAGCCACCGGCACGCGTATGGGGTTTCGTCAGGGTCCACCTGTCAGCGGCTCATGCGAAAGACCCGCAATCCAACCAAGCCCAACCGCCGAAACGCAGGCGACCGCTTCACCCCCCGACTTTCCCCAGCAGTTCTTCGACCTTCGGCCCCAGGCCTTCGACGATCAGCTTCACCCCCTCGGGGTTCGGATGGAGACCGTCCGCCTGCATGAACTTCGCCATCGACGCCGGATCAGCCGGATCCGCCCCCGCCGCGCGCAGCCCGCCGAAGAAGTCATCTGCCAACAGCGTTCCATAGGCCGACGACAATTCCCCATACATCCTGTCAAAGGCCGCCTTGTACTCCGGTCCGAAATTCCCCGGTGCCTTCATCGACACCAGAAGCACCGGCAGCTTCCGCGCCACGGCTTCCTTCAAGATGCCATCCAGATTCGCCTTCGACGCGACCGGGTCGATCCCGCGCAACAGGTCGTTCCCCCCAAGCGTCACGATCAGCGCGTCCGCATCCGGCCCCAGGGCCCAGCCGATCCGCGCCAGCCCCCCCGCCGTCGTATCCCCCGACACGCCCGCGTTCTGCACCACCACGTCATGCCCCTTGGCCTTCAGCCAGCCCTCCAGCACCGGCACGAAGCCCTGCGACTGGTCCGCCAGCCCATACCCCGCCGTCAGGCTGTCGCCCAGCGCCACCACCGTCACCGGCTCGGATGCCGCCGCACCGGCCAGCAACAACGTGACCAGAAGCCCATTGCGGACCCGCGCAATCGCGCCATATCCCTTTGCAACCATTGCCCCAAGGGACCGTTTCATGACCGACGCCATCCTCGCGCTGACCGATGCGCGGCTGACCCTTGCCGGAAACGCCGGCCCGGTCGAGATCCTGAAGGGCATCACGCTTTCGGTCCACAAGGGCGAAACGGTCGGGCTCATCGGGCCATCGGGGTCGGGCAAGTCGTCGCTCCTCATGCTCATGGGCGGGTTGGAGCGTGCCACCGGCGGCAAGGTTCTCGCCCTCGGGCAGGACCTGACCGCGATGAACGAGGACGCGCTCGCCCGCTTCCGCCGGGGGAATATGGGGGTTGTGTTCCAATCCTTCCACCTCATTCCGACGATGACCGCGCTCGAGAACGTGGCGTTACCCCTGGAACTGGCGGGCGCGCCCGACGCCTTTGACCGGGCGCAGGCGGAACTGACCTCCGTGGGCCTTGGCAAGCGGATGCACCACTACCCCAGCCAGATGTCCGGCGGCGAACAGCAGCGCGTGGCGCTGGCCCGCGCCGCCGCGCCCCGGCCCGCGATCCTTCTAGCGGATGAGCCCACCGGGAACCTCGACGGCGTCAACGGCCAGGCGATCATGGACCTGCTCTTCGGCCTCCGTGACCGCCACGGCGCCACGCTGGTCCTCGTGACCCACGCACCCGAACTTGCGCAGCGTTGCGACCGGGTGATCCGCCTCGCCGACGGCCTCCTGGCCCCCGAAGCCCACGCGAAAGCCGCCGAATGAGCCTTTCTCTCACCATCGCCCGCCGTGAACTCCGCGGCGGCCTCAAGGGCTTCCGCGTCTTCCTCGCCTGCCTCGCCCTCGGCGTCGCGGCCATCGCCGCCGTCGGCACCCTTCGGACCGGCATCCACCAGGGCCTGACCGACCAGGGCGCGGTGATCCTTGGCGGCGATGCCGAGATGCGCTTCACCTACCGCCCCGCCGACGCGGACGAACGCGCCTACATGGATCGGATCGCCACCAAGGTGTCCGAGGTCTACGACTTCCGCTCGATGGCGCTGATCCAGGACGACCAGGCGCTGACCCAGATCAAGGCCGTCGACGACGCCTGGCCCCTGACCGGCGCGGCCCGGCTTGATCCGCCGATCCCCGTCGCCGAGGCGCTGGCCGTGACCGATGGCCTGCCGGGAGCGATCATGGACCCCGTCCTGATCGACCGCCTTTCGCTGAAACCCGGCGACACCTTCCGCCTCGGCACCCAAGAATTCCGCCTGACCGCCGCCCTGACGCGAGAGCCGGACTCCGCCTCCACCGGCTTCACCCTCGGCCCCCGCACCGTCGTCCATTCCGACGCGCTCGCAAACTCCGGCCTTCTCGCCTCTGGCTCGATGTACGAAACCCGCTACCGCCTGCTGCTGCCGCCGGACGCGGACCTGCAAGCGCTTGAAGACCAGGCGGAAACCACCTTCCGCGACAAGGGCATGCGCTGGACCGACAGCCGCAACGCCGCCCCTGGGATCGAGGCCTTCGTCGACCGCATCGGCAGCTTCCTCGTCCTCGTCGGCCTCGCTGGCCTCGCCGTGGGCGGGGTCGGCATCTCGGCCGCGATCCGGTCCTACCTCGACGGCAAGGTCGAAACCATCGCCACCCTGAAAACGCTCGGAGCCGAGGGTGGCCTGATCTTTCGCAGCTACCTCTGGCAGACCGCCATCCTCTCCGCCCTCGGCATCGCCATCGGCCTTGCCTTGGGCGCAGTGGCGCCGATGCTGGCCGCCCCTCTGATCGAAGCCTCCCTCCCCTTCCCCGCCGAAATCCGCCTCTCCCCCGGCGCCCTGCTGGAGGCCGCCTTCTACGGCACCCTCTCCGCCCTGATCTTCACCCTCCTCCCCCTCGCCCGCACCGAACGCATCCGCCCCGCCGCGCTCTACCGAGGCGGCACCGGCACCCGCGCCTGGCCCCGCAAACGCTACCTGACTGCCCTCGCCCTCCTCTCCGTGATGCTCATCGGCAGCGCCACCTGGCTTTCCGGCATCCCGGAGCTTGCCCTCGGCGCGGCGGGCGGAGTCCTCGGTGCCCTGATCATCCTCGCCCTCTCCGCCGCGGGCCTGAGATGGGCCACCAAACGCCTCGCCCGCACGAAACTTACCCAAGGCCGCCCCGCCACCCGCGCGGCCCTTGCGGCCATCGGCGCGCCCCGCTCCGACGCCACCTCCGTCGTCCTCTCCCTCGGCCTCGGCCTCTCGGTGCTGGCGGCGGTAGGCCAGATCGACTGGAACCTGAGGCAAGCCATCGCCACCGACCTGCCCACCCGCGCCCCGGCCTTCTTCTTCGTCGACATCCAGCCCGACCAGCTGGACCCGTTCCTCGCCATGATGAAGGCCAACCCCGCCGTCACCGACATGGAAACCGCCCCCATGCTGCGCGGCGTCATTACCCAGATCAACGGCAAGCCCGCCCGCGAAGTGGCCGGCGACCACTGGGTTGTTAGAGGCGACCGCGGCATCACCTACGCCGCCACCCCCGGCCCCAAGACCCGCATCACCGCCGGGCAGTTCTGGCCCGAGGACTACACCGGCGACCCCCAGATCAGCTTCGCCGCCGAGGAAGCCGAGGAAATCGGCCTCAACCTCGGCGACACGATGACCGTCAACATCCTGGGCCGCGACCTGACCGCCACGATCACCTCGTTCCGCGAGGTCGACTTCTCCAACGCCGGGATGGGCTTCGTGATGACCCTGAACCCAAGCGCGCTGGCCGGTGCCCCCCACACCCATATCGCCACCGTCTACGCGCCCCCGGAAGCCGAGGCACAGATCCTGAAGGACGTCACGAAAACCTGGCCCAACATCACCGCCATCGGCATCCGTGAGGCCGTGGACCGCGTGGCCGAGGCGCTCAGTGCCATCGCCACAGCCACCGCCTGGGCCGCCGCAGGCACGCTCATCACCGGCTTCGTCGTCCTGATCGGGGCCGCAGCGGCAGGCGAACGCGCCCGCATCTACGAATCCGCGATCCTGAAGACCCTCGGCGCCACGCGCGGCAAGATCCTCTCCAGCTTCGCCCTCCGCTCAGCCCTCATGGGCGCGGCGGCAGGCGTCGTCGCCGTCATCGCCGGGGGCATCTCCGGCTGGGCGGTCATGACCTTCGTCATGGACTCGACCTACCGGTTCGAGCCCCTGTCGGCCATCGGCATCGTCGCTGGAGGCATCCTCGCCACCCTCCTCGCCGGCCTCTTCTTCGCGCTCAGGCCGCTCAACGCCCGCCCCGCCCGCACCCTGCGCGCGCAGGACTAGGGGGTCACCGGCACCGGTTCCAGGCCTGCGCCCTCTATGGCAGCCTGGCGGAACAGGGGGAACCCTGCCCGCCGCTCGGCCCGTGCACTCGCCATCTGGAACGAGCCGAAGAACCTCTCGACCCCGAAACCCTTGATGTCCACGGTCCCATACTCGGCAAGGATCCTGTCGTAGCTCTGGGCCAGTACGCGGCTTGCCGGGTCCAGACCCGAGACGCAGACCAGCCCCGTCGGCTGGCAGTCCAGCACCGTGATGGTCAGCTCCGGCCGCCAGGTCTGCAGGATCGGGATCAGCTTCCAGACATCCCCGGTCCAGGGCCCGTCCGGCAGATTGTCCAGGTCGCGCCGGGTCATCCTGACCCCATAGGGCACGCAGTCATGCAGCAGGATCACCCCGCCCGGAGCCATCGCCGCCTCGGTATTGATGAAGTCGCGCAGCAGGAACTCGACCAGGTGCATCCCGTCCAGGAAGGCAAGGCCCAAAGCGATTCCGTTGCGCGCCAGGAAGCCCGATCCGAAAAAGTCGTCGCTGGTCTGCTGGAACACATGCAGCGCGGGTTTCTTGCCGATGATGTTGATCTCGGCCCGGAAGAACGGGTCCACCGCGATGGTCTTGGACCGGACCGGAGCGAAGGTCTTTCCCGACCGGCATCCCACTTCAAGATACCAGTCGAAAAGGCAGGCCTCGTGCAGGAACCGCAGGAAGCGGTAGTAGGGCATGCCAGAGGGTTTGACGAACATCAACGGTCCTGCGACTGAACGCGGGCACCATGCCGGGGCGCGGGCCGCAGCGCAAGCCGCCAGGGGAAAAGGCCCGCCGGTTGGGGCGGGCCTTTCCGATCAATGTGCCGGGCGGATGAAGGTCCCGTTGCGCAGTTCGGTGAAGGCCTGGCGCAGTTCCGCCTCGGTGTTCATCACGATCGGCCCGGCCCAGGCGACCGGCTCCTCGATCGGAGCACCGCTGACCAGCAGGAACCGCACCCCCTCGGGCCCCGCCGTCACCGTCACCTCGTCGCCCGCGCCGAACCGCACCAGCGTCCGGTTGCCCGAAAGGTCACGGATGTTGACCTCCTGCCCGCGCACTTCCTTTTCCAGAAGCACGCCCTCGGGCCGCGCCGCATCACGGAAGTTCCCCGCGCCTTCGAACACATAGGCAAAGGCCCGACGCCGGGTATCCACCTTGAAGGTCTTGCGCTTGCCCGCCGGGACATAGACGTCCAGGTACTGCGGGTCCGCCGCGATCCCTTCCACCGGGCTTTTCACCCCGCGATAGTCGCCAATCACCACCCGGATCGAGGTGCCGTCATCCTCGTGCCGCTCGGGCAGCGCCTCGGCCGGCATGTCCTGATAGCGCGGCGCGGTCATCTTCAGCGCCTTGGGCAGGTTGCCCCAAAGCTGGATGCCATGCATCCGGCCCTTGTCGTCGCCCTTCGGCATTTCCTGGTGCAGGATGCCCCGCCCCGCCGTCATCAACTGCAGCGACCCCGGCCCCAGGATGCCCCGGTTGCCAAGCGAGTCGCCATGCTCCACGGTCCCCGCCAGCACATAGGTGATCGTCTCGATCCCCCGGTGCGGGTGCCAGGGAAAGCCCGCCGAATAGTCCCGGGGATGATCGCCCCGGAAGTCGTCGAACAGCAGGAACGGGTCCGCCTCGGTCGGGTCCTGAAACCCGAAGGCGCGGTGCAGATGGACGCCTGCACCCTCGATATGGGGGGAAGCGCGGCGGGTCTCGATGACGGGACGGATGGACATGGGTCTCTCCTGATTTGCGTTGCCCAGAACATGGGGCGGAGCGGCCCCCGCGCCAATGCGCAAATGCGGGGAGAGTCTGTGCAGGGATGCACGTCAACCAGAGTGAAGCCGGGGGTCCAAGGCGAACCGCTCCTGCCGGACGTCCTCGAACCTCCCGACTGCCCAGCCCACATCGAAAACCACATTCCAACTGTGGCGTGAGACCGTGGATGGCACGAATACGAAAGCCCCGCTTGCCAACAAGGCATCGCCAAAGGCCTGCTGACCGGGTCCATGCACCGTTGGCACCAGCCAGTTCGGGTTCGGCACCTCCTCGGGCGGCACCACTCGGACCAGCGCCGGGTCCGCAATCCGGGCCGAGGTCAACACATGCGGAACGGTGTCCAGCGCCTTGAACCCCTTGTGGACGGACACCTCCAGGATCGCCGTTGCGGGGTCAAGCGCGGCATAGACCGCGCGCACGCCCCTGGAATTCCAGCGCCCGCCGACAAGGAAAGCCCCCTCGCCGGAACTCCAGGTCGCTGCGTGTCGTGCGTGATCCAGTCGCCAGAACCGGATCTCGCCCGCGCCCAGCGGCGGCGGCAGCGGTGTCACACATAGACCCCGTATTCCAGCTGCGTCAGGTAGGTCTCCACCGCCTCGGCCCCGGCGCTTGAAGCCAGAAGGTCGATGGGACGCCGGTTGTCCAACCCGATGGCCGGGCTTTCCAGCCAGCTTTCCGCCGCCTCCTTCGATCCCATGACGTCCATCGCCCGCGCCAGGATTTCCGCAAAGCGCCAGGTCCGGCTGCTTTGCTCGGGCGACAGCTGCGACCCGGCGGCGTCCTTCTTGCGGCGCTGGAAGGTCCGGATGCTCATCCCGATGGCCTTCTCCAGCGCATCGCCCCGCGACAGGACCTCCGTCGCCTCGATCAGCTGCAGCAGCGCGTCCGAGGGCAGCCCCTCCAGGATCAGGTCATGCGCATCCAACGCCCCCTCGACGGCCCGCCGCAGGACCTTTCGCCCACCCAAAAGCCGATAAGCCCGGGCAGCGGAGTCCCCTCCATCCGCGGGGTGTCCCTTTTGCAAAGCTGTGGCAGGCATCGCACCCTCGCGTCAGCTGTCGCCCATAATGTGACACGTGTCGCGAACCTTGTCAAGGTTGCGGGCTACCGGGCGCTTCAAAAGAGGATGGAAACGCTCCTTAACAAACCCCTAACGCTCACCGACAAGCCCTTGATTTCCCTGATCCATCCAGGTTTGTCCACCGTGGACACTACCCCGTCAGATGCCGCAGACCTTGGGTCACGTCGGTCCGCACCGCCAGCCGCAGCCCCGGCTCGTCCCCCGCCTTCAGGGCCGCCAGGATCATCCGGTGGTGGGTCGGCGGCTCCCGCCGCTTCACCTTCGCATAGACCGCCCGCATCGTCGGCCCAAGCTGCAGCCAGACCGTCTCACACATCGCCAGCATCGCCGGGGTCTGGGCGCGCAGGTAGAGGGTCCGGTGGAACTCCAGGTTGGTGCGGACATAGGTGACCGCGTCCCCCCGCACCGCCGCGTCGCCGTTCATCAGGTTGATCGCCGTCAGCCGCTCGATCAGCGCGAAGTGGGCGCGGGGCAGCGCGCGGGCAGCCATCTCCGGCTCCAGCAAAGCGCGGATCGCCGCCAGTTCCTCGATCCGCTCCGGGGTCAGTTCCGGCGTGGAAATCCTGCCCGAGGAGGACAGCGTCAGCGCCCCCTCTGCAACCAGCCGCCGCACCGCCTCACGCGCGGGGGTCATCGAGACGCCGAACTGCTTGCCCAACCCCCGAAGGGTCAGCGACTGGCCGGGGTCCAGCTCGCCATGCATCACCTGCTGGCGCAACGTCCGGTAAACCCGCTCATGCGCGGCCGCGTTCGGGTCGGTGGGGCGCGGGGTCAGCATGGCGGTCAATCCTGAAAGCGCAGCCTGTGCAGCGTATTTCCATGCGCCCTCAGCCAGGCACGGTGGTCCTTCCAGTCCGGACAGATGCCGGTGACCACCCTCCAGTAGGCGGGCGAGTGGTTCAGCTCGACCAGATGCGCCACCTCGTGCGCGGCGACGTAGTCCAGCACCGCCGAAGGGGCGAGGATCAGTCGCCAGGAATACATCAGCCGCCCGTCGGGCGAGCAAGAGCCCCAGCGGGAACGGGTGTCGCGCAGGGCCAGCGAAGTGTAGCGGCGGCCGACCATCTCGGCGTAGCGGGTCGAAGCGGTGGCAAGCCGGTCGCGGGCGAGGACCTTCAGCCAGGCCGCGACCCGGGGGGCCATCGTCGCCGGATCGCCGGGCACCAGAAGCTGTCCGCCCTCGACCCGCACCGCGCGACCCGTCGCGGGGGCAAGGATCAGATCGACGCCCTCAACCGAAACGACCGAGCCGAATCCCACCGCCCGCAAGGCCGAGGCGGGCATCGCCGACAGTGTCTGGCGTACCCAGTCCTCGTTCCTGCGCAGGAAGGCCATCGCGTCCCCTTCCCGCGCGCGGAGCGGCATCGACAGGGTCACCTTCCCGTCCAGCCGCGACACCCGCAGCGAGAATCGCCGCGCGCGGGCCGACCGTTTCAGATGCACCTCGACCGGAGGAGGGCCTGGCAGAACCGGCATGGAAACCCCTTGAAACCTTCGGCGAACATAGCCATTTTCCCCGGCACACAAAAGGCTTTGACAGTCGCCTGCACCTGTGGCAAGCGGCAGCTTTCCTGCTTACCCAGCACCTGAAGGGATCACCATGCCCAAAGCAGAATGGGGCACGAAGCGCATCTGCCCGACGACCGGCAAGCGCTTCTACGACCTGAACAAATCCCCGATCGTCAGCCCTTACACGGGCGAGGTCGTGGATATCGAATCCGTGCGCCGCAAGATGGCCGCCTCGGTCATTTCGCGCGCCGTCCCCGACAAGGATGACGACGTTCTGGTCGAGGATCTGGAAACCGAAGACGCGCTCTTGGATGGCGCGGTGGCCGACGATTCCGAGATGGACGACGATCTTCTGGAAGACGACGCGGACGACAACGTGTCGCTCGACGACCTGGCCGACGTGCCGGGCGACGAGGAAGAGGTCTGAGGATCGGTCGCCGGCGGCAAAGGGTGTTTTTTCCCCTTGCAGGCCCCGGCGACCTGTCCTAGATAGCCGGCATCGCGGCGGAAACGGTGCGATGCTTCTCTCCGGTGGGGTCATAGCTCAGATGGGAGAGCGCTTGAATGGCATTCAAGAGGTCGGGAGTTCGATCCTCCCTGGCTCCACCAAGAGAGACTGAAAGCGGGGCGGTTCACACCGCCCCTTTTCATTTCTGCCCCCCTGTTGCACGGCTTGGCCTGACCCACCGGACGGTTGGGGTGCCGAAGCGTTAAGGCCGGGGGGAGTGCGGGCGGCACGCTAGGGCGAACATCTGTCCAACCCATTGGGACCGCTGTGTTAATTGCCAGACGGACCAGAGTGGCGGCTGTTTGCCATGCGTCTGGCATCTGTCTGGCATCCGTCGGGCGGAAAGCCCGATCCGACGGTGTTAACCTTGCTGGCGAATCAGCGAAGGGAAAGGTGCGCTGTAGCGCACCCTACGCCTTATTCGGCCGGTTGCGCCCGGCCGCGCAGCCTTTCGGGGCGGAACCGGGCGTACCACTCGCGCCGCTTCTGACGCTGCCAGAACCAGGGCTTCGGGTTGTCGTCCCGCGTCACCAGCATCAGCATCGAGGGGATGATGATCAAGGTCAGCACGGTCGCGAAGGCCAGCCCATAGACGATGGCCGACGACAGCGCGATCCACCACTGGGTCGAGGGCGCGCCAATGGTCACTTCGTGGTTCAGAAGCTCCATGTTCAGGCCGAAGGCGATGGGAAGGACCCCCAGGATCGCTGTCAGCGCAGTCAGCACCACGGGCCGCGCGCGTTCGCGGCAGGTCTGGAGAATCGCCTCGATCTTCGGGCGACCCTCGTGACGGAGAGTGTCGTAGGTGTCGATCAGCACGATGTTGTTGTTCACCACCACCCCGGCCAGCGCGATGATGCCGATGCCGGTCATCACCATCGTGAAGGGCTGGGCCATGATCATCAGGCCCAAAAGCACGCCGATGGTGGACATGATGACCGCCGACAGCACCAGCCAGACCGAGGTAAAGTTGTTGAACTGGGCCAAGAGCACGATGAAGATCAGGAAGATCGCCGCTGCGAAGGCCTTGGACAGGAAGGCCCCCGCCTCGGCCTGCTCGGCGTCCTCGCCTGCAAGTTTCCAGCGGATGCCGTACTGGTCAAGGTTCGCGGCCTCCATCTCCCTGGTGATCTGGGCATAGATCGCGTCGGCCTGCACGCCTTCGCGGATGCCGGCCTGCACCGTCACGGTGCGCGAGCCGTCAAGGCGGGTCAGCGTGCCGGTGGTGGGCGCGGGCTTGCGGGTCACGAAGTTCGAGATCGGGACCGAGCCTTCCGCAGTCTGGATGCGCAGCTGGTCCAAGGCCGAGATCGTGCGCTGGTCGGCGGGCAGGCGCAGGACGATGTCCACCGCGTCGTCGGCCCCGGCGGGGCGGTAGTCCGACAGTTTCAGCCCGCCCGTCACCAGCTGCACCATCGCCCCCACGGTCGAAGGGGCGATGCCATAGCGCGAGGCAGCGGCACGGTCGACCTGCAGCTCCCAGTCGACGCCGGGCGGTGGCAGACCGTTGGAAATGTCGATGACATCCGGCACCTGCGCCAGCCGCTCGGCCACCTGGACCGCGACTTCGTTCAAATGGGTCGGGTCGTCGGCGGACAGCTGGATCTGGATTGCCTTGCCCGTGGCCGGGCCGGCCTGCGGTACCGAGACCTGGATGTCGACGCCGGGAATGCCGACCATCGCCTGCCGCAGGTCGGCCAGGATGGCGTTCGCGTTCTTCCGTTCGCGCCAGTCGACGAATTCGTACTGGATGGTGCCGATCACGTCGGGGTCGACGTCGTTCCCCATCCCGCCGCCGCTGCCGGTGCGGGTGTAGACCGTCTCGACCCCTGGCCAGCCGAGGATGCGCTTCTCGGCCTGGGCCACCAGCGCGTCCTTTTCCGCGATGGACAGGTTGCCGCGCGCCTTGACGTAGAGCAGGCCGAATTCGGGTTCGACGTCGGGGAAGAAGATCACGCCCTTCCCCCAGTGGATGTAGGCGTAGGGCACCGAGGCGAGAAGGCCGATGGCCAGGACCAGCACCGTCCAGGGGTGTCGCACGGCGCGGCCCACGACCCACATGTAGGCGCCGTCCTTGTGCTTTTCCACATGCTTGAAGGGCTTGGCGATCAGTGCGCCCAAGGTCGGCACGAAGATCAGCGCGTAGACCAGGGAGGCCGACAGCGTGACGATCAGGGTGATCGGCAGGTATTTCATGAACTCGCCGACGATGCCCGGCCAGAACAGAAGCGGCGAGAAGGCCGCCACGCGGGTCATCGTGGCCGCGACCACCGGGCCGGTCATCTTGTGGGACGCCATCGCGAAGGCCTCGCGCTTTTCCATCCCCTCGGACATCCGGCGCTCCGCATATTCGGTCACGATGATCGCGTCGTCGACCAGCATCCCGACGGCCAGGATCAGCGAGAAGAGGACCACGATGTTGACCGTGTAGCCCCAAAGCGACAGCGCCAGCATCCCCATCAGGAACGAGGCCGGGATGGCCAGGCCGATCAGCAGCGAGGCGCGCACCGAAAGGGCGTAGAGGATGACGATGAACACCAGGATCACCGCCGTCAGGACCGAGTTCTGCAGGTCGAACAAGAGCTGGCGGATGTCCTTGGACTTGTCCTGGCTGAAGCTGACCTCGGTGCCTTCGGGCAGGAACTGCCGAAAGGCTTCCGTCACCGCCTTCACGTCGTCGACCGTCTGGATCAGGTTCGCGCCTGTGCGCTTCGAGACCTCGATCGCAATGGCGGGGGCGCCGTTCAGCCGGGTGACGGTCTGGGGTTCCTTCATCGTCGGCAGGATGTCGGCGATGTCGCGGACGCGGACAGTTGCGGTGCCGGTCGAGACGACAGGAAGGTTCGCCACGTCCTCGATGGTTTCCAGCAGCGAGGGGACCTTGATCGCATAGCGGCCCTCGGCCCCTTCCAGCGAACCCGCGGCGACCAGCTGGTTCCCGGCGGCGAACCCGGCGATCAGGATGTCGGGGCGCAATCCGTAGGTCGCCAGCTTGCCGGGGTCGATCACCACCTCGACCAGGTCGTCGCGCACGCCCTTGAGGTCGGCGTTCAGGACGGGGGGCAGTTCCTCGATCCGGTCGCGCAACTCGCGGCCGGCCTTCGCCAGCACGCGTTCGGGCACGTCACCGGAGAGCGTGATGACGAGGATCGGGAATTCGGACAGGTTGACCTCGTTCACCGTCGGCTCATCCGCGCCGTCGGGCAGTTCGGGCCGGGCCATGTCGACCTTGTTCCGCACATCGTCCAGCGCCTTCTTCAGGTCGGCCCCGGCCTGGAACTCGATCAGCACGTTGCCGCCGTTCTGATAGGCGGTCGAGGTCATCTTCTTGATGCCGGTGATCGACTTCAGCGCCGTCTCCATCGGGCGCAGCAGGAGCCGCTCGCTGTCCTCGGGCGAGATGCCGGTATAGTGCATGCTGACGTAAAGGATCGGGATCTGGATGTCCGGCTCGGCTTCCTTGGGGATCGAGACATAGGCCAGCGTCCCGGCCAGCATCAGGAACAAGAGGACCGAGATGGTCAGGCGTGCATTGCGGATGGCGGTTTCGACAAGTCTCATTGGCCGACCCCGGAGACAACCTCGACCGTCTCGCCGTTGCGTACGAGATCCTGGCCGGCGGTGATGATGCGGACGCCGTCTGGCACACCGATCACGACAAGGCCGTCAGCGGTGTCGTCGATGATCTGGACCGCGGCGAACTGGGCCAAGTTGTCCGTCCCGACGACGCGCAGGCCAAGCTCGCCCTTGTCGGAGAGCGTGATGATCGACCGCGGCACGACCACAGCGCGGACCGGCTGCGCGTAGAGCGAGACCTCGGCCGTCATCCCCGAGGGCAACGTCATCCTCGGGTTCGGCAGCGCGATTTCAACCGGGAAGGTCCGGGTCTGTGCCGAAGCCTCTCGGGCCACAAGGCGGACGGTGCCGTCCATTTCCGTCCCGTTGACCAGTCGCACCTTGGCGGTGGACCCCACGGCGACCGAGGCCAGGTCGACCTCGCTGACTTCGGCCCGCACCAGGATCGGGTCCAGCGACAGGATCGTCGCCACGGGCGTTCCAGTCTGGACCCATTCGCCAAGCTCGACCGAGACCTGGTCGACGATCCCGGCGAAGGGTGCCTTCAGCCGCAGCCGGTCGGCGGCGGCGTGGGCGCGGTTCAGCTCGGCTTGGGCCGCGTCGCGCGCCGAGCGGGCGTTGGTCAGATTCGACTCCGAGGTGCTGCCGCCCTGAAACAGCTTCTCGGCCACGGCAAGATCCCGCTCCTTCTGCTCCAGCGCGATGCGGGCGATCTCTTCCTGGGCGACAGCCTCGGGGCCTTCCAGTTCCATCACCACGGCACCGGCGTCGACCATGCCGCCCTTGGACATCGTCAACGACGAGATAACCCCGTCGGCCCGCGCCGCAAGATCGACGCGCTTGTCCGCCTCGGTGATGCCCGACAGCCGGATCGCGCGGGCGTGGTCGATGAACGCAGGCTCAACCGCAGACACGGTGCGGACCAGCGGAGCGGCGCCGGTGGGCGCGGCGGTCGTAGGGGATTCCGTACCCTCGGCCGTCTGCGCGCTGCCGACGGACGAGAACTCGCCCGTGGCGATCCAGGCCCCGGCGGCGACCATGACGCAGAAGGCAGCGATGCGATGGAACTTGGGCATGGCGGGCAGGTTCCGGACAAGTTGTTGATTGGAAAAGAATTCTTTGGTCGCGGGACGGGATTGGGCGCCACGGCCGGGCAGTGCATGTGACTGGATACAACGACGGGCAAGTGATACGCCTGCCGCGAAACAAGGTCCAGCGTCGTGTTGCAACCGCTTTGGCATTGACTTCAACCGCCAAAAGGCCCATCTCCCCCCTGTCCGAAGCCCGTGCCCGCGTGAGGCACCGAAAGGTCCGGACGCAAGGTTCCCACCATCACGCAGGGGCGCCGCCGCGCGGCACGGTCACGGGCATTCGTCCGGGGCGAGGGTCGCGGGCCCTTTGACGAATGGACGAACCCATGACCACTTTTGCCGACCTCGGCCTGTCGCCGAAAATCCTGAAGGCGCTGGAAAAGACCACGCTGAAAACCCCCACGCCGATCCAGGCGCAGGCCATCCCGCACATCATGGAAGGCCGCGACCTGATGGGGCTTGCGCAGACCGGCACCGGCAAGACCGCGGCCTTCGGGCTGCCGCTGCTGCATCGCCTGCTGGACATCGGCCACCCGCCCGGGCCGAAGAACGTCCGCGCGCTGGTGCTGGCCCCCACGCGGGAACTGATCACCCAGATCAAGGACAACTTCGAGGTCTTTACCAAGGGCACCGCCGTCAAGGTGACGATGGTCGTGGGCGGAGCCTCGCTCTTCAAGCAGGCGCAGGCGCTGTCGAAGGGGACCGACGTGCTGGTGGCCACCCCCGGCCGGTTGATCGACCTGCTGGAACGCGGCGATGTGAGCCTTGAGAAATGCGGCTACCTTGTGCTGGACGAGGCCGACCACATGCTGGACATGGGCTTCATCCACAGCCTGCGGAAGATCGCCAAGCACATCCCGCTGAAGCGGCAAACGCTGCTGTTCAGCGCCACGATGCCCAAGGACATCGAGGAAATCGCCGACACCTACCTGCGCAACCCGATCCGCGTGCAGGTCTCGCCCCCCGGCAAGCCGGTGGAACGGATCAGCCAGGGCGTTCACTACATCCCGAACGGAGACAAGGCGAAGCTTCTGGAGGAATACCTGCTGAAGCATCCGGGCGAGCAGGCGCTGGTCTTCGGCCGCACCAAGCACGGGTCCGAGAAGCTGGCCAAGCTCTTGGCGACCTGGGGCTTCAAGGTGGGGTCCATCCACGGCAACAAGAGCCAGAACCAGCGCGACCGCACCCTGACCGAGTTCCGCAATGGCGAGCTTGACGTGCTGGTCGCCACCGATGTCGCCGCGCGCGGGATCGACATCCCGACCGTGCGCCACGTCTACAACTTCGACCTGCCGAATGTGCCGGAAAACTACGTCCACCGCATCGGCCGCACGGCGCGGGCGGGGGCCGAGGGGTCCTCGATCAGCTTCTGCGCGCCGGCCGAGATGGTGGAGCTGCAGGCGATCGAGAAGCTTCTGAAGAAGCCGCTTCCCGTGGTGGGCGGCGCGCCCTGGGCTGCGGATGTGGTGGCTGCGGCCCCGCGTCCGGGCCAGAACCGCGGGCAGAAGCCGCAGCGGCAGGGCGGGCAGAAGCCGGGGTCGAAGCCCCCTGCCCCAGGCCAGCGCGTGTCGCAAAAGCCGCGTGCGGCCGGAGCCAAGCCGCAGGGCGGCAGCTTCGCGCCGAAGCGGGCCGAAGGCGGCGGGCAGAAGCGCCGTCCGGGCTGAGGGGTCAGGCCCCCTCGACCTCGAGGTGGAGCTTCATGTCCAGAAGCACCTGCTGAATGGCCAGCGTCTCGCGCAGAAGGCGCTTGGCCTCGTTGACCGAGATCTTCCCGTCGCCGATGGCCTGGTTGTATTCCGCCATCAGCATGGCGAAGCGCTGCGACAGCGCCACCACGTCCTGGTTCACCCCGGCCGAGGTCGCGTTGCGCTTTTCGCCGTCGTAGGACAGCGTGATCCCGCGCAGGTCGGCCAGCGCGGCGGTGACATGGGGAAAGCGGCTTGCTGCCTCGAGCGCGGCGACGACATCGATGGGCATGAAGCGGTCGTCATGTTCGTCGCTGTCGGAATAATAGCGCCCGAGCGTGGCCTTGGACTTCCCGGTCAACTCGCAGGCGGCTTCGATGCCAACGTCCTTCACCAGCGCCTCGGTATGCTTCTTCAGATAGGACGCGACCGACATTCACCCACTCCACCGATCCGGGCCAGATGGGGAAACCCGGAGTCTTTTTCCCATTAATCGGATGGGAACCGTTTGTCATGGATAAAGAGGTTCCGGGGCGACCCGGAATGGTAGCGAGTGGCCGGTGTCCCCAGCACCGGCAAGGGTGGGGTCCGCCGCATCATCCCCAGGGGTGACGGCGGTGCCGACGAAACGCGGCGGGCCCGTGTTTGCCAGTGCGCGGGAACGCTCCCGCGATGTGTGTGTGTATGTGTGTCGACGGGTTCGCCCGACTGCCCGGTGCATGGTTCCTTCGGTAAGCCGGGCCGTGTCTGCCAGCCATCCCGCTTGCAGCGCGGCCCGGTCATCGGCTAGGGGATCGCCGCATGGCAAAGCTGTATTTCCACTATTCGACGATGAACGCGGGGAAATCGACCTCGCTGCTGCAGGCCTCGCACAACTACCGCGAGGGCGGGATGCAGACCTATCTGATCACCGCGCAGTTCGACAACCGCGCCGGCCAGGGACGGATCGCCAGCCGGATCGGCATCGGCGAGGAGGCCGATACCTTCGGCCCTGGCGAGGACCTGTTCGAAAAGCTACGGGCGCGCTTCGCGGCAGGCCCCGTCGCCTGCGTCTTCATCGACGAGGCGCAGTTCCTGTCCAAGGAGCAGGTCTGGCAACTGGCCCGCGCGGTGGACGATCTGGGTGTGCCGGTCATGGCTTATGGCCTGCGGGTGGACTTCCAGGGCAACCTCTTCCCCGGCTCGGCGGCGCTGCTGGCCTGGGCCGACGAGATGCGCGAGGTGCGCACGATCTGCCAGTGCGGCAAGAAGGCCACCATGGTCATCCGGCGGGGACCGGACGGGCGGGCGCTGCGCGAGGGCGAGCAGGTGGTGATCGGCGGGAACGAGACCTACGTCAGTCTCTGCCGCCGTCACTGGAGGGAAGCGGTCGGCGACTGATCCCGGGCGGGCCGGGCAATCAGGACACCCGCCAGCACGATCAGCGCCATCCCGGCAACGGCCAGCAAGCTCAGCGTCTCGCCCCAGAGGATATAGCCCCAGGCGGCCGAGGCCGGCAGGATCACGTATTCGAAGACCGACACGCGCGAGGCCTCGGCGATCTGGTAGGCCTTGACGATCATGCCGACCCCCAGAAGCGAGCCCGCCGCCTGCACGAAGGTCCACCACAGGAAGGTGCCCGTCGGCCAGACCGGCCCACGTTGCAGGAAGCCCTCGGCGCCTTCCGCCACCGGCAGCGGCACCAGCCACAGCACCGTCATGCCGATGGCTCCGATCACGCCCAGCATTCCGAAGAACCCGGCCACGATGGTCTCGGGCGTCTCGCCTGCGCACCATTCACGGGTCGCGATGTTGCCCATGGCGTAAAGCGCGCCCGAGATGACCGGCAAAAGGGCCGCGAAGGTGGCCCCCGACAGCGCCTCGGGTCCCAGGACCAGCACGACGCCCGCAAAGCCCACCACCACCGCGAGGATCTGCAAGCCAAGGATCGGCCGATCATAGGCAAAACGCTGGATCAGAAGCACGAAGATCGGCGCGGTGAAAAGGCCCGCCGCCACCTGAGCCACCGGCAGGAAGGCCAGCGCCCCGAAGTAGATCACCATCGCCCCACCGTGGATCGCCGACCGCGCCAGAACGCCCTTGGGTCGCTTCGGTCGCAACCTCAGGCCCAGCGGCATCGCCACCAGCGCCAGGATCACGAAGGCCATCGCCGTCCGCGTCGCATGGAACTGCCAAAGCCCCGCGTCCTGTGCGATGACCCGCACGTAGTTGTCGGTATAGGCAATCACGCAGGCATAGATCAGCACCGCGCCAAAGGCGGCCAGGGTTCGGTTCGGGGTATTCGTCATCTGCTCGTCCAACTGGCTTTGCCAGACAGGACCCGACTACGGACCCGCCTGCCTGCCCGGACGCGACCTTTCCGCGCAATTCCCGGTCGCTCGTGTGCATCCGGCAAGGGTCATTGTCGCCGCCGCCGGGGACAGCTAAGCTGGCGGCAAAGCAGGCAGAGACCATTTCAGCCGATGACGGCGCTACGAAAGTATCAACGGCTGGAATGCGGGGGCCTGTGGCGCGAAACGCCGCAGGACCAAAGGCGCGAGGTGCTGGTGCGTTTCGGCGAGGCGACGCTGGTGCTGTCCGATCCGAAAAGCGGCACCGCGATCAGCCACTGGTCGCTGCCCGCCATCGAGCGTGTCAATCGGGGTGAGGAGCCTCCGGTCTTTGCCCCCGGCCCCGAGGCGCTGGAAAGCCTGGAACTGACCGATCCCGACATGATCGCCGCCCTGGGTGCAGTACGCCATGCCGTTCAGGCCGCGACCGCCAAGCCCGGCCGGCTGCGCGGGGTACTTCTGGCCGGGGCCGCGGCAGCGGTGCTTCTGGTCGCCGTCGTCTGGCTTCCCGGCGCGCTGGTCACTCACACCGCCTCGGTCGTGCCGCTGGCGCAGCGTGCCGACATCGGGCAGCGCGCGTTGGACGACCTGACCCGCGTCACCGGCGCGGCCTGCAACAACCAGCTTGGCCTGCAGGCGCTTGCAGCCCTGTCCGAACGCGTGTTCGGCCCGGTCGACACGCCGATCCTCTACGTCCTGCCCGAGGGCGTCGAACAGCCGCTGCACCTGCCCGGCGACGTCATCATCCTGCCGCGCCGCCTGATCGAGCAGGCGAACGGCCCGGAAGCCGCCGCCGGGGCCGCGCTGGTCGAACGGCTGCGCAGCCGGGCGCGCGATCCGATCGTGCCGCTTCTGGAACATGCCGGGCTGAAGGCCACGGTGCAGCTTCTGACCACGGCCGAGCTTCCCGACAGCGCACTTGCCGGCTATGGCGAGGCGCTTCTGCGCGCGCCCCCCGTGGCCCTGCCAGAAAGCAGTGTGCTGTCCGCCTTCGAGGCCGCGCAGGTTCCCGCGACTCCCTATGCGCTGGCTGTCGCCCCCGAGGCGAATGCCGCCCTTGCCGCGAGTGATCCCTACAAGGGCCTTGCGCCGACGCCGCTCATCCCCGACGAATCCTGGATCGCGCTGCAGGGCATCTGCGGCGGCTGACGGTCAGGGCTGCACCAGCCGTGCCTCGGGAAAGCCCCGCCCAACCAGCGACGCCCGCGCGGCCTCGCCCGCCGACGCATCGTCGAACGGGCCGGCATACAGCGTGATCAGCGTCGCGCTGCCGTCCTGGACCTGGGCACGAACGACCCCGAACTCCAGCCTCTTCAGCACGTCCTCGGCCCTGGCGGCCTTGTCTGCCTCGGGAAAGCTGCCCACGTCCACATAATAGCTGTCGGGCGCCCCGGCAGTGGCGGATGCGCTGTCGGTCCGGGGCACCGTCGCCGGCTGGACGCCCACCTCCTCGGCCACCGGCACGCGGCGGCCCGAGGGCGGGTTGCCGCAGACTGGCACGCCTTGGCGCGAGACGCGGGGAATCCACAGCACCTCACCGCCCGCGCCAGCGCGGACGAACATGCACCCCTTGCTGTCGACATATTGCAGCCCGGCGTAATCCGGCGGTGGCAGTTCGGCCGGCTGCGCCGGCTCGGCCAGCGCCCGAAGCGCCGGCAGCACCAGCAGGGCCGCGGCCCGGATCATTTGGTGCCGAACATCCGGTCCCCGGCATCGCCCAGGCCGGGCACGATATAGCCGTGGTCGTTCAGGTGGCTGTCTACCGCCGCCGTGACGATCGGCACGTCCGGGTGCGCTTCCTTCATGCGCGCGATCCCCTCGGGCGCGGCAAGCAGGCAGAGGAACCGGATCTGCTTCGCCCCCGCCTTCTTCAGAAGCGAGATCGCCGCCACGGACGAATTCCCCGTGGCCAGCATCGGGTCGACGACGATGGCGATCCGGTCCTCCATCTTCTCGGGCAGCTTGCAGTAGTATTGCACCGGCTGCAGCGTTTCCGGGTCGCGGTAAAGCCCGATGAACCCCACCCGCGCGGCCGGGATCAGTTCCAGGATGCCATCCAGAAGCCCGTTCCCCGCCCGCAGGATGCTGACCAGCGCCAGCTTCTTGCCCTCGATCGCCGGGGCGTCCATTTCCTCAAGCGGGGTCTCGATGCGCTTGGTGGTCATGGGGAGTTCCCGCGTCACCTCATAGGCCAGGAGCAGACTGATCTCGCGCAGAAGCTTGCGGAAGGACGCGGTCGAGGTGTCCTTCTCGCGCATCAGGGTCAGCTTGTGCTGGACCAACGGGTGACTGACGACGGTCAGGTGATCCAGCATGTCAAACCTCCAAGAGCTTTCCGATCCTCGTCTTGGTATCCGCATCGCAGAAGGCCGCGTCAAGCGACTGGCGCGCGATCCGCCGGAATTGCCCCTCGTCCCAGTCGAAGGCCCGGTGCAGCTCCTCATACTCCCGCGCCATCGTGGTGTGGAAGAAGGGCGGGTCGTCGGTCGAGATCGTCACCGTCACCCCCCGCCGGTCCAGCTCATTGATCGGGTGGTCACGGAAGCTCTTGTAGATGCCCAGCGTCACGTTCGACCCCGGACAGACCTCCAGCACGATCCCCTTCTCGGCCAGCTCATCGACCAGCGCCAGGTCCTCGATCGCCCGCACCCCATGCCCGATCCGCTCCACCTCCAGATCGCGCACCGCACCCCGGACCGAGTCCGGCCCGCCCCACTCCCCCGCATGGGCCGTGAGCCTGAGCCCCGCCTCCCGCGCGCAGTCGAAGGCCCAGCGAAAATCCTTGGGCGCGCCGATCTTCTCGTCCCCCGCGATGCCGAACCCCACGATCCAGTCCCCCGCCGTCTCCGCGGCACACCGCGCCGTCTCCCGCGCCTTCTCCGGCCCGAAATGCCGGATGCAGGTGATGATCCCCCGCAGCGTGATCCCCATCTGCCGCTCTGCCTGATCCGCCGCCTCGCGCATCGCGTGAAGGTACTCCCGCCAGGCCCCCACATCCCGCCCGCCACAGAAATCCGGCGACAGGAACGTCTCGGAATAGACCACCCCCGACTTCGCCGATTCCTCCAGAACCGCCAACGTCAGCCGCGCATAATCCTCCGGGCTCTGCAGCGCCGAGGTCGCCGCCTCATAGACCTTCAGGAAGTCCCAGAAGTCCCTGTACTTGTACTGACCGCGCGCATCGAACACCCCGGATATGTCCAGATGCTTCTCCTTTGCCAGCCCCGCGATGAACGCAGGAGGCGCCGCCCCCTCCAGATGCAGATGCAACTCGACCTTCGGCAATCCGCTCATCACAGCCTCATTCTTCGTCCACAAATATCCCGGGGGTCCGGGGGCTGGCCCCCGGTCCGACCGAAGTCAAAGGAAACTCCGCCCCGGCCCTTGCGAGCCCACCCCCAGATGCGCCGCCACGCTTGCCCCTACATCGACGAACCCGCGCAGCCCCACCTCGCGCCGACCCACGCCCCAACCCACCACCGGCACCCGCTCCCGCGTATGCTCGGTGCCCTTGAACGTCGGGTCATTGCCGTGGTCCGCCGTGAAGATCGCCAGGTCCCCCGGCCGCAACTGCGCGAAGAACCGGGGCAGACCCGCATCGAACCACTCGAGCGCACGGGCGTATCCCGCCACATCGCGGGGATGACCATACAGAGTGTCGAACTCCACGAAGTTCGCAAAGGTCAAGCTGCCGGGCTCAGCCTCGGCCCCAAGCCGGACCAGATGTTCGAAAAGGTCAGCATCCGACTTCCCCTTCCAAAGCTTGCCGATCCCCCGCATCGAGAAAATGTCGCCGATCTTGCCGATGGCATGCGTCGCCCGGCCCGCGCCCGCCACCCAGTCCAGAAGCGTCGGCGCAGGCGGCGCGATGGCATAGTCATGCCGGTTCGAAGTCCGCTTGAAATCGCCGCAGGTCCCGGTGAAGGGCCGCGCGATGACCCGGCCCACCTTGCGCGCATGCAGCATCGGCGCCAGGTCCTGACATAGATTCAACAGCCGCTCCAGCCCGAAGGCCTCTTCATGCGCGGCGATCTGGAAGACGCTGTCGGCGCTGGTGTAGCAGATCGGCCAGCCGGTCCGCAGATGCTCTTCGCAATGCTCGGCAATGATCGGCACGCCCGACGCGTGGCAGTTCCCGAGTATCCCCTCGGTCCCCGCCAACCGGCAGACCTCGGCCACGATGTCGTCGGGGAAGGCGGGCACCGTGTCAGGGAAATAGGTCCAGTCCCAGGGCACCGGCACCCCCGCAAGTTCCCAGTGACCGGAGGGGGTATCCTTACCCCGCGACACCTCCTCCGCCGCGCCCCACAGCCCTTGCGGCACCGCCTCCAGCCCCGGCGTCGCGGCCCCCGAGGCGAGCCGGATCGCCGCCCCAAGGCCAAGCCGATCCAGGTTCGGCATCTTCAACGGACCCGACCGCCCCACCTCTGCCCGCCCCTCCGCGCAGGCCTGCGCGATATGGCCCAGGGTGTTCGACCCCGCGTCCCCAAACGCCGCCGCATCGGGTGCACCGCCGCAGCCGACCGAGTCCATCACCACCAGAAAAGCCCGACCTTCGAATGGGGCCATCAGCCGATCCTCTTCTGTATCAGGGCCGGTTCCTCCGGCAGCTCCGGCACGATGCCATAGGCCGCCTGCACCGCCGCCACCGCCGCGCGGGCCGCGTCTTCCGTCACCGCATGGACCATCGCCAGCGGCACGCCTTCGCCGGTTTGCTCACCGATCCCCGCCAGGTCCGACAACCCGACCGAGGGGTTCACCCGGTCGCCCTCGCGCAAGCGGCCTCCGCCCAGATGCACCACGGCCAGGCCCAGCGCCTCGCCATCGATCCGCGCGATGAACCCGTCCTTCGGCGACGGCACCTCCATCATCACCGGAGCCGAGGGCAGCCGGTCCGGCCAGCGTTCCACGAAATCCGCAGGCCCGCCCTGCGCCACGACCATGCGCCCGAAACACTCTGCCGCAGCCCCCGACTCCAGCGCCTGCGCGATCCGCCCCTCGCCGTCCTGAGCGTCCGAGGCCAGCCCCGCCAGCGCCAGCACCTCGCCGCCCAGCGCCACCGTCACGTCCCAAAGCGCCGCGTTGACCGAGGTTCCGGTCAGCGTCTCCATCACCTCGATCACCTCCAGCGCATTGCCCGCCGCCGTCGCCAGCGGCTGCGACATGTCGGTGATCAGCGCACTGGTCATGCACCCCGCCCCCTGCGCCGTCTTGACCAGCGACCGTGCCAGCGCCTCGGCCTGCTCTGGCGTCTTCATGAACGCACCCGAGCCGCACTTGACGTCCAGCACCAGCGCCTCCAGCCCCGCCGCCAGCTTCTTCGACAGGATCGACGCCGTGATCAGGTCAATCGACTCCACCGTCGCCGAGACATCGCGGATCGCGTAAAGCCGACGGTCCGCCGGGGCGAGGTCGGCGCTGGCCGCCACGATGGCGCACTTCACCTCCGCCATCTGCTTGCGCAAGGCCGCCTCGGTCAGCCCCGTCCGAAACCCCGGAATGGCCTCCAGCTTGTCCAGCGTGCCCCCGGTATGTCCCAGCCCGCGGCCCGAGATCATCGGCACATAGGCGCCGCAGACCGCCAGCGCGGGCGCAAGCAGCAGCGAGGTGCAATCCCCGATCCCACCGGTGGAATGCTTGTCCACCACCGGCCCCGGCAGATCCCAGTCCAGAACCTTCCCGCTGTCCCGCATCCCCCGCGTCAGGGCGACACGCCCCTCTTCGGACAGACCCTTCAGCAGCACCGCCATTGCAAAGGCCCCCGCCTGCGCGTCCGTCACCGCGCCCGAGGCAAGACCCATCGCGAACCAGCGCAAATCCTCGACCGAAGGCTGTCCCCCGTCGCGGATCCTTGCGATCACCGCTCGGGCGTCGGTCATGTCCGTTCCATGTGAGCGGCGGTGAAGACGCCCGGCAGAAGCTCGGCCACCGTCATCACCTTCGACTTCCCGTCCGTGGTGCAGAGGGTGACCTTGACGTCCTGCCCCGCGAACTCGGCGATCTTCTGGCGGCAGCCGCCGCAGGGCGGGACGGGGTCGGGGCTGTCGGCGATGACGCAGACCTCGGCGATCCGGGTGTCCCCCGCGGCGATCATCGCCGCGATGGCCCCGGCTTCCGCGCAGGTGCCTTCCGGGTAGGCCACGTTTTCGACATTGCAGCCGACATGCACCGCACCCGAGGTCGACCGCAAGGCCGCCCCGACCTTGAACCGCGAATAGGGCGCATAGGCCCGCTCCCTGACCGCCGTTGCCGCCTGCAGAAGCGTCATTGCACCCTCCTTGACCATTTGGTCAGAGTGTGGAGCCCCGTCGCGATTTCCGCAAGCGGGTCAGAGAACCCGCGTCGGCGGATTGCCGGGCAGCGTCACCTCCAGCAGTTCCAAGTCCGCCGTCGCGTCAGAGTAGCGCGTCGCCATGCCCGGCGGGATCACGAAGGCATCGCCAGGGGACAGGCGGAAGGGCTCCTTCCCCTCGCCCTCCAGCGTCATGCCGCCCTGCATGACGAAGGTGAAGAGGATGTCACCGTCATGCACCGTCCAGGGCGCGACGCCGTTGGGCCGGGCCACCATGACTGAGGCCACGCCCTTCGTCGCCGCCATGATCCCGGTATCCCGCGCCTCGAAGCCGGGGATGCGGAAAGGCTTGAAGACCCCGTCCTTGCCGATGTCGTGGACGAACTTCTGCCCGTCCCACTCTCGGTCGGGGCGGTAGTGCGGAGTGGGCAGGGTCATGTCGTGGTCGATTTCGGTGACATGCTCGGCCGGAACGCCGATTTCCACCACCTGCACGCCCTCGGAATGCAGCACCTTGTGGCGGATGCGCGGCGGCTGGATGAAGCAGTCCCCGGCGTGGATGCGGCGGATGCCGCCCTGGTCTTCATACAGAACGTCCACCCAGCCCGCCACGCAGAAGATCAGCTGGAAGCCGACCTTGTGGTAATGCACCATGTCCGGCACCGGCCCGTCCGGCACGCGGATGTGACTTGCGATCATCGCACCGCCAAGGCGCGTCGGCACCAGGTCGCGATACTCCATCCCCGCCCGCCCGATCACCCAGGGCGCCTGGTCGGCCAGCCGCCGCACCACGAAGGCATGCTCGGTCGTAGGCGTCACGACCGGAGGGTTCAGCTCGTCGATTTCCACCTTTGTCCCGTTCGGCGCCACCAGCGACTTCGCCCCGCCCGCGAACCCCGGGTCATCCGTCAGGATGCGCAGCGTCCCCGGGGCCTCCGTCGCGCCCTTCTCGATCCGCAACCGCACGCCATGCCCGGACAGCACCGCCACGGACGGGTTGTCCGCCGGGAAGATCATGTCCAGCCGGAAGCCCAGCGTCTTGGTGTAGAACGGCAAATCGTCCCGCAGCTCTTGCGTCGGCAGCCGGATCTCGGCGCGGATCTCCTGGGTCATGGTCTCTCCTCAATGCGGTGGTAGGCGGTTTCGGCGTCGTAGATGAAGCGCAGCATCAGGTCCGAGGCGCGTGGCCCGTCCTGCGCCGCAATGGCGTCCAGAAGGGCCTTGAGCCCCGCGATGATCGTCCGGCGGGCATCGGGGTCCGGCAGAGTCGCAAAGCGCACCGACTGCACCTGCCCGGAATGGCGCTGAATCGCGCCACGCAGTTCACCGTTGCGCACCGCCCCCAGCCAGGCATTGCGGAACGCCTCCGACCCGCGATGGAAGGCCGCCACGTCCGCCCCCGCCGCCTTCGCCACATCCAGCCCGGCGCGCATCGCGTCAAGGTCCCCGTCAGACCGATCCCGCGCCACACAGGCCACCGCATAAGGCTCCAGCAGGCGGCGAAGCACGAAGACCTCGGCGATCCGCTCTGGCGACAGGTTCGGCAAGGCGAACCCCCGGCTGGTGCTTTCGAGATACCCTTCGCTGACCAGCTGCATCAGTGCCTCGCGCACGGGCATCCGGCTGACGCCCATCTCGGCGGCGATCACGTGATCCACCAGCCGCGCCTGCGGCCCCACTTCGCCACGCAAAAGGCGCAGGCGAAGGGTTTCATAGATGCGGGTACGGTGGCTCGTCCGGGTCATGGAGAAAAGAAGTATACAGTTCCCACCGATAGTCCAGCAAAACAGCCATTCTTGGCCAGAAGCGCGCCGTTTCCGTATACTATTACTGCTGCTAGCGCCACCACTTGCTTGCAAAGCCGAAAACCGCTTGCGGCTTTTCCGCGATTTCCATAACCCGCAAATGCAGGCATGGTGGCCCGGCAAGGCCGGCCACGAACCAATAAAACCGGCTCACAAAAGATGGTTCAACGTTAAACCATCTTCAGGAGGGGACAGATGGACGACCGGCAGGACGAGGCGAAACAGGCGGCACGGCAGGCGGCGCTGAACTACCATGAGTTCCCGAAGCCCGGGAAACTGGAAATCCGCGCGACGAAGCCCCTTGCCAACGGCCGCGACCTGGCCCGCGCCTATTCCCCCGGGGTTGCCGAAGCCTGCCTGGAGATCAAGGCCGCCCCTTCCACAGCGTCCCGCTACACCTCGAAGGGCAACCTGGTCGCCGTCATCTCGAACGGCACCGCTGTCCTTGGCCTTGGCAACATCGGTGCACTGGCCTCGAAGCCGGTGATGGAAGGCAAGGCCGTCCTCTTCAAGAAATTCGCCAACATCGACTGCTTCGACATCGAGGTGAACGAACCCGACCCGGTCAAGCTGGCGGAAATCGTCTGCGCTCTCGAACCCTCCTTCGGCGCGGTGAACCTTGAGGACATCAAGGCGCCCGACTGCTTCATCGTCGAAAAGCTGTGTCGTGAGCGGATGAACATCCCGGTCTTCCACGACGACCAGCACGGCACCGCCATCGTCGTCGGCGCGGCGGCCACCAACGCGATGATCGTCGCGGGCAAGAAGTTCGGCGACATCAAGGTCGTCTCCACCGGGGGCGGCGCGGCAGGCATCGCTTGCCTGGAAATGCTGGTGAAGCTCGGCGTGAAGCGCGAGAACGTCTGGCTCTGCGACCTCGAAGGCCTCGTCTACCACGGCCGGCCCGAGCAAATGACGCAGCAGAAGGCCGCCTTTGCCCAAGGCGACAAGCCCGCCACGCTGGCAGAGGTCATAAAGGGTGCAGACCTGTTCCTCGGCCTTTCCGGCCCCGGCGTGCTGACGCCCGCGATGGTTGCCGACATGGCTCCGAACCCGATCATCTTCGCTCTGGCCAACCCCACCCCGGAAATCCTGCCGGACGAGGCGCGCAAGGTCGCCCCCGGCGCGATCATCGCAACCGGGCGGTCGGACTTCCCGAACCAGGTCAACAACGTCCTCTGCTTCCCCTTCATCTTCCGGGGCGCGCTGGATGTGGGCGCGACCACGATCAACGACGCGATGGAGCTTGCCTGCATCGAAGGCATCGCCGCCCTCGCCCGCGCCACCACTTCAGCCGAGGCAGCGGCCGCCTACCGCGGCGAGACCCTGTCGTTCGGCCCCGACTACCTGATCCCCAAGCCCTTCGACCCGCGCCTGATCGGGGTGGTCGCCAGCGCCGTGGCGAAAGCCGCGATGGAAACCGGCATCGCCACCCGGCCGCTCGACGACCTCGACGCCTACAAGCGCAAACTTGACGGCTCGGTCTTCAAGTCCGCGCTCCTGATGCGCCCGGTGTTCGAGGCCTCGAAGCTTGCCACCCGCCGCATCGTCTTTGCGGAAGGCGAAGATGAACGTGTCCTGCGCGCTGCCAACGCGATGCTGGAGGAAACCACCGACGTCCCGATCCTGATCGGCCGCCCGGAAGTGGTCGAGGCGCGCTGCGAACGCTATGGCCTGCCGATCCGCCCGGGTCGCGACTTCCACCTGGTGAACCCGGAGAACGACCACCGCTACCGCGACTACTGGGGCACCTACCACGAGCTGATGGCCCGGCGTGGCGTCACTCCCGACACTGCCCGCGCGGTGATGCGTACCAATACCACTGCCATCGGGGCGATCATGGTGCACCGGGACGAGGCCGACAGCCTGATCTGCGGCACCTTCGGCCAGTTCAACTGGCACCTCGGTTATGTCCGACAGATCCTCGCTCGCGGCGGGCTGCACCCCGTGGCGGCCCTGTCGCTGATGATTCTGGAGGACGGCCCCCTCTTCATCGCCGACACCCATGTCCACCCCGAACCCACGCCGCAGCAGATCATGGAAACCGTGATCGGCGCTGCCCGCCACGTCCGCCGCTTCGGCCTTGCCCCCAAGATCGCGCTTTGCACCCAGTCGCAGTTCGGCAACATGGACACCGCCTCTGCCCGCCGGATGCGCGAGGCGCTGGAGATGCTGGACGCCCGCGAACCCGACTTCGCCTATGAAGGCGAGATGAACATCGACGCGGCTCTGGACCAGACGATCCGCGATCGCCTGCTGCCGGGGAGCCGTTACGAAGGGGCGGCGAACGTGCTGGTGTTTGCCTCGTCCGAAGTCGCGTCGGGCGTCCGCAACATCCTGAAGGTCAAGGCCGGGGGGCTGGAAGTCGGGCCGATCCTGATGGGCATGGGCAACAAGGCCCACGTCGTCACCCCCGCCATCACCGCGCGCGGCCTGCTGAACATGTCCGCCATCGCCGGAACGCCCGTGGCGCATTACGGCTGAGTCGGGGGGCGCTTTCTTCGAAGCAATCGTGCCGGAGCGTTCAACGGCTCCGGTGCGGAGTTTCCGAAAACTCCGCACTTCTTTTGCAAAACGCGCGCTTCCGTTCGAAACGACTTTGCAGCGAAGTGCAAGTTTGCAAAATTTCGCCCCCTGCCATCCCCAGTTCTGCAAATAAGTCGCACTCCGCTACCGGTAACACCGTTGCGCGGACCGCATCCCATCGCATACGAACCCCTCAGTGCATCAGCGGGGGGAGATCGCGATGAGCTACGCACAGGTCTACAGCCAGTGGCAGCAGGATCCGGAGGGCTTCTGGCTCTCCGCCGCCGGGGGGATCGACTGGGTGAAGAAGCCCACGAAGGCGCTGAGCGCCGACCGCGCGCCCCTTTACGAATGGTTCACCGACGCGACCGTCAACACCTGCTGGAACGCCGTCGACCGCCACGTCGTCGCTGGACGCGGCAAGCAGCCCGCCATCATCCACGACAGCCCCGTCACCGGCACCAAGCATGTCATCACCTACGCCGAGTTGCAGGACCGGGTCGCCCGACTGGCGGGGGCGCTGAAGGCCAAGGGCGTCACCAAGGGCGACCGCGTCATCATCTACATGCCGATGGTCCCCGAGGCGCTGGAGGCGATGCTGGCCTGCGGCCGGATCGGCGCGATCCACTCGGTCGTCTTCGGGGGCTTCGCGGCGCATGAGCTGGCCGTCCGGATCGACGACTGCACCCCCAAGGCGATCATCGCGGCCTCCTGCGGGATCGAACCCAGCCGCGTGGTCCACTACAAGCCGCTTCTCGACGCCGCCATCGAGCAGGCGACCCACAAGCCCGACTTCTGCGTGATCTTCCAGCGCGAGCAGGAAGTGGCGAAGCTTGTTCCCGGCCGCGACGTCGCCTGGCACGAGTTCCAGTACGGCGTCACCCCCGCCGACTGCGAGCCGGTCGAAGGCAACCACCCGGCCTATATCCTGTACACCTCGGGCACCACCGGCGCGCCGAAGGGCGTGGTCCGCCCGACCGCCGGCCATCTGGTTGCGCTGAACTGGACGATGCGCGCGATCTACAACTGCGGCGCAGGCGATGTGTTCTGGGCGGCATCCGACGTGGGCTGGGTCGTCGGCCACAGCTACATCTGCTACGCCCCGCTGATCGCGGGCTGCACCACCATCGTCTACGAAGGCAAGCCCGTCGGCACCCCGGACGCCGCCGCCTTCTGGCGCGTGATCGGCGAGCACAAGGTGCGCAGCTTCTTCACCGCCCCCACCGCGCTTCGCGCCATCAAGCGTGACGACCCGGAGGGGAAGCTGGTCCCCAAGCTCCCCACGCTTCAGGCGCTGTTCCTGGCGGGCGAAAGGGCAGACCCCGACACGATCCAGTGGGCGCAGCGGCATCTGAACGTGCCGGTGATCGACCACTGGTGGCAGACCGAAACCGGCTATGCCATCGCCGCCAATCCCTTCGGGATCGAACACCTGCCGGTCAAAATCGGCTCTCCCTCGGTGCCGATGCCGGGTTACGACGTGCAGGTCCTGGACGAAGGCGGCCACCCGGTCAGCCCCGGCACCCTGGGCGCCATCGCGGTCAAGCTTCCCCTGCCCCCCGGCACGCTGCCAACCCTGTGGAATGCCGAGGACCGCTTCCGCAAAAGCTACCTCGACCACTTCCCCGGCTATTACGAGACCGGCGACGCAGGCTACATCGACGCCGATGGCTACCTCTACATCATGGCCCGCACCGATGACGTCATCAACGTCGCTGGCCACCGCCTGTCCACCGGCGCGATGGAGGAGGTGTTGGCCAGCCACAAGGATGTGGCCGAATGTGCCGTCATCGGCGTTGCTGACGACCTCAAGGGCCAATCGCCGCTGGGCTTCCTCTGCCTGAACAAGGGCTCGAACCGGCCGCATGACGAGGTGGTGAAGGAATGCGTGCAGCTGGTGCGCGACCAGATCGGCCCGGTCGCCGACTTCAAGCGCGCCGTCGTCGTCGACCGCCTGCCCAAGACCCGCTCGGGCAAGATCCTGCGCGGAACGATGGTCAAGATCGCCGACGGGCAGCCCTGGAAAATGCCGGCCACCATCGACGACCCGGTCATTCTGGACGAAATAACCACCGCGCTGCAAAGCCTCGGCCTCGCCAAGGCCTGACGCGGCTCTGGACAGCGCCCACAACCTGAGGCAATCTTTGCAATATGCAAAGATTGCCCCGTGTCCTTACCGCATGACCCGCGCTCCGTCATCTGCGACCGATCCGCGGGTCCAGGCTCTTGCCGACCTCCGCCGCGCAGTCCAGGTGCTGCGGTCGCATCTCGACACCCCGGACCAGCAGGCCGACCTGTTCCTGATCGAAGAGGCCGCCGCCCGCCTTTCGCTGCCCCGCCCGCCCGCGGCCACCGGCATCGCCGATTTCGACCCCACCCGCCTGACACACCTGCTGGAAATCACCGGCCCCGACCTCGGCCCTGAGCTTCTTGCCCGGCTGACCGAGGACCTGTCCTCGACCCGCGAGGGCCTCACCCTGGGGGCCGAGGCCGCCGACTGGAAACGCCTGCGCGAGGCGAGCCATGTGCTGATCTCGCTTTCGGGGTCGGTCGGGGCGATCTCCCTGCAGGCAATGGCCGAAAGCCTCAACGCGCTTGCCCACCGGCAGGACCGCGAGGGCTTGAACACCCTGATGCCCCCGCTATCGGGCGAACTCGACGCCCTGATCCGCCTGGTCCGCGCGACCAAAGCCCCCATGTAAAGCCCCTGATGAAAGCCTCGACCCCCCTCACCCGCCCCGCCGTGCTTCTGGTCGAAGACACGATGTCGTTGCAGATGGTCTATCGGTCGATCCTTGCGACCGCCGGTCATCGTGTTGCCGTCGCGTCCACGGCTTCGGACGGGTTGGAACAGTTCCGTACCCACCGGCCGATGGTCGTGCTGCTGGACCTGATCCTGCCCGACCGCGACGGGCTGGAGGTGATGCAGGAAATCCAGGCGATCCAGCCCGAAACGCGCGTCATCGCGATCACCGCCAACGGTTCGGTCAACCGCGCGGTCGAGGCGATGCGCGCCGGGGCGCATGATTTCCTCGTCAAGCCCTTCGACGAGGGCCGTCTCCTCTCGGCCGTGCAGAACGCGCTGGTCGAAGCAGGCCCGCGCGATGCCGTGAAGCCTGCCGATCCCTCGGCCGCCGTCACCCGCAAGGCCGATGCCGCCCAGGTCAGCGAGGGATCGGGCTTCATCGGTTCGTCCGAGGCGATGAAGCGCATCCACGGCACCATCGCCTCGGTTGCCCGCTCGATGGCCACCGTCTTCATCACCGGCGAAAGCGGCACCGGGAAGGAACTTTGCGCCCTGGCCGTCCACGCCAATTCCAACCGCTCGTCCGGCCCCTTCATCGCGCTGAACTGCGGCGCGATCCCGCAGGACCTGCTGGAATCCGAAGTCTTCGGCCACATGAAGGGCAGCTTCACCGGGGCGATCTCCGACAAGCAGGGCGCGGCCACGGCAGCCGATGGCGGCACGCTCTTCCTGGACGAGATCTGCGAAATGGCCCCGGCGCTGCAGACCAAGCTTCTGCGGTTCCTCCAGACCTCCACCGTCCAGCCCGTCGGCGCAACGCGGCCTCGCAAGGTCAACGTCCGCATCGTCTGCGCCACGAACCGCGACCCGCTTGACGCCGTCCGCCGCGGCCATTTCCGCGAGGACCTGTATTACCGCCTCTACGTCGTCCCGATCCACATGCCGCCTTTGCGCGACCGCGGCCAGGACATCATCGAGATCGCCGAGGCCGCCCTTGCCCGCTTCGCCCAGGAAGAGGGGCGCGAGTTTCACGGCCTCGACCCGGCCGTGCGCAACCTGATGCTGTCGCATTCCTGGCCCGGCAATGTGCGCCAGCTTCTGAACGTGATGCGCAATGTCGTGGTGCTGAACCAGGGCGGCTGGGTCACGCCCGAGATGCTGCCCCCCGGCCTTGCGGACGAAGGCCGCCCCGCCGACCCGCAGCCCCTCCCCGCCGCCGTGCGCGATGCCTTGACACCGGACAGCCTGCTGGGCCTGCCCCTGGCCGAAGCCGAGCGGCGCCTGATCGAGGCGACACTTGCCCATTACGGCGGCTCGATCCCCAAGGCCGCGCGGGTGCTGGATGTCTCGCCCTCGACGCTTTACCGCAAGATCGAGGCCTGGAATGCCAGGGCCAGCTAGACGAACTGCTCGCCGATCAGCCGTTCCTCGAGCCCGTGGCCGGGGTCGAACAGCAGGCGGTGGCGGATGCTTTCCTCGGACCGGACCTCGACGCTGACCACGTCGCGGACCGAGGACCGGCTGTCCGCATCCGCCATCACCGGCCGCTTCTCGCCCTCGACCACATCGAACCGCACCACCGCCGTCCGCGGCAGCAGCGCACCACGCCAGCGCCGGGGCCGGAAGGCCGACATCGCCGTCAAGGCCAGCACGTCCGACCCGATGGGCAGGATCGGCCCGTGCGCCGAGTAGTTGTAGGCCGTCGACCCCGCCGGAGTCGCCACCAGCGCCCCATCGCAGACCAGCTCCTCCAGCCGAACCCGCCCGTCGATGCTGACCCGCAGCTTCGCCGCCTGCGGACCCTGCCGCAGCAGCGAGACTTCGTTGATCGCCAGCGCCTCGGTGATCTTGCCGCGCGCGTTCTCGGCCCGCATCGCCAGGGGGTTGATCACCGTCTCCTCCGCCGCCGCCAGCCGTGCCGGCAGGTCCTCCAAGGCATAGGCGTTCATCAGGAACCCGATCGTGCCGCAGTTCATCCCATAAACCGGCAGCCGCCGCCCATGCGCCGCGTGCAGGGTCTGCAGCATGAACCCGTCGCCCCCCAGCGCCACGACCACCTCGGCCCGCCGCCCGTCCGCCTGCCCATAGGCCGCCGTCAGCGCCTGGAAGGCCGCCACCGCCGCCGGGGCCTTCGAGGCCGTGAACCGGATCTTCGTCATGGGATCCCCCTTCCGCGCCAGTCTTGGCTGCCCCGCCCCGCAAACTCAAGCCCTGCCCGCGTTTCCGATCGGCGGCGCGCGGTTCCGCAGGGTCGCTTTATTTCGCACCGGCCGTGGAAGAGGTCGCTTTCCTGCCTTTCCCCATGATCGCGACTGCTCTACATAGCCCGCAACTTTCACCATGAGGGCAGAACGATGAACGCTTCCCACCGCGACACCGGTTTCTTCACCGAACCCCTGTCCTCGCGCGACCCCGAGCTGTTTGGCGCGGTGACGCAGGAACTTGGCCGCCAGCGGCACGAGATCGAGCTGATTGCCTCCGAAAACATCGTCTCCCGCGCCGTGATGGAAGCCCAGGGCTCGGTGATGACCAACAAATACGCCGAGGGCTATCCCGGCAAGCGCTACTACGGCGGCTGCCAGTTCGTCGACGTGGCCGAAAACCTCGCCATCGAGCGTGCCAAGCAGCTGTTCAACTGCGCCTTCGCCAACGTCCAGCCGAACTCCGGCTCCCAGGCGAACCAGGGCGTGTTCCAGGCGCTCCTGAAGCCCGGTGACACCATCCTGGGGATGAGCCTCGACGCCGGCGGCCACCTCACCCACGGCGCCGCGCCGAACCAGTCGGGCAAGTGGTTCCACGCGGTCCAGTATGGCGTCCGCAAGCAGGACCTCGAACTCAACTACGACCAGGTCCAGGAACTGGCGACCGAGCACAAGCCTAAGCTGATCATCGCCGGTGGCTCGGCCATCCCGCGCGTGATCGACTTCAAGCGCATGCGCGAGATCGCGGATTCGGTCGGTGCCTTCCTCCTCGTCGACATGGCCCACTTCGCCGGGCTGGTGGCCGCTGGCCTCTACCCGTCGCCCTTCCCGCACGCCCACGTCGCCACCACCACGACGCACAAGACCCTGCGCGGCCCCCGCGGCGGCATGATCCTCACGAACGACGAGGACATCGCCAAGAAGGTCAACTCGGCGATCTTCCCGGGCATCCAGGGCGGCCCGCTGATGCACGTCATCGCCGCCAAGGCCGTAGCCTTCGGCGAGGCACTGCGCCCCGAATTCAAGACCTACCAGGCCCAGGTCATCA
>JAIXZY010000034.1 GCA_027489355.1 Paracoccaceae bacterium
AAACCCAATCCGCCCACGACCCCCGATCCGGTCGAGATCGCCATGGAGATCGAGGCCTCGGGCAAAGCCCCGACCGGTGAAGCCGCGGCGCTGTTGAGGCGTCAGGCGATCCTGATCGATGAACAGATCGGGCTGGCGAGGAACGAGCGGTTCAGGAACCGCATCCGCTCTGTGCGCGACATCGCCATCGCCGCCATGGTCGTCGCCCTTGTCGTGGCCGTGGGGGCAGTGCTTTGGAGCGCCAGCCGGGCGAGCGGGCTGGTGATCCAGCCCTTCATCGTGCCGCCGGAACTGGTGGAAGACGGGCTGGACGGCCGCGCCGTCGCCGCCCTGTTCCAGGATGAACTGGTCCGGCTGGACGCTGCGAGCACATCGGTACGTCCCGCGACCAGCTTCCGCAACGACTGGTCAGAGGCCATTACTGTCGAGGTGGAGGCGGGCGGCCTGTCGCTGACCGACACCTACCGCGCCCTGACCCGCTGGCTGGGTCAGGAGACCTATGTCGGCGGCGGCCTCAGCCGGACGACGACGGGTCTGGAACTGGTGGTCCGCAGCAGCGATGGCACGGCGGTCACCGTGCAGGGGCCGGTCGATCGTCCCAGCGACCTGATCCGGCAGGCGGCCGAGCGGGTCTATGAACAGACGCAGCCCTATCGTTATGCGGTCTATCTCAACAATAGCGGGTTCGCCCTGCCCGCCGGTCCGGAGAGGGAGGCCTTGCAGGACCGCAGTCGGGCCATCATGACGGTCCTGTTGTCCAGTCCTTCCGAGACCGAACGGCTCTGGGGCAACAATGGGTTGACGGCGCGTCTGGATACTTCGGCGCGGGACGCGGTCCCTCTTCTGGAGACCGGCCTCGAGATCGACGCCGAGCACCCTGTGTTGCTGCTCAACCTCTTGAGAATAGAGGGCCAACTCGGCCTGGAGGAGGCGGCATTTCTTGGCGCGCAGCGCGCCGCACGGTCAATGTCCGATCCAGGCAACCTTGCCAAGATCAGCCCAGACAGGCAGGCAACCTTTGTTCTTTTGAACGAGGCCATACTGGCGGACCTGCAGGGCGATTGGCTACAGGCGCTGGAAATCAGGACCCGGGCCGCGTCAAAGACTTCATTTCGGCCATGGTGGCTCGACATCGCCCGGGATCGCGTGGACACCCTGACTGCGCTGCATCAACCTTCGGCGGCACTTGCTCTGAACAATCGCCTGCCTCTTGAGTTCCTCTCATATACTCAGCGGACCGCAAATCGAGCACTGTATCTGCCGCGGGCCGAGGCGGCGGCAAGCCTCAATCAGTGGCCGCAGGCCTTGGCCGTGCTGGGGGCCTTCGAGGCGGAGGTGGCCCCGACCCTACCCCCGCGCACCAGTACTGCGCGCCAGACCTATCTGTGGCCCAAACTCGCCTATGCCCCCGCCCGGACCGGGGATCTGGCCGGGGCGCAGGCGCTGATCGCGGCCACACCGCTGGACTGTTACCTGTGTGTGCGCGAGCGGGCCCGGATTGCGGAACTGGCCGGGGATCGGGCGGCCGCCGACCGCTGGTCGGCCGAGGCCCGGCGTCAGGGGCCGTCCCTGCCGTTCGCCTTTGCCGAGCGGGGCCAGATGCTGATGGCGCGCGGCGACACCGCCGGGGCCATCGCCTTCTACGAACAGGCCGTCGAGCGCGGCCCCCGCTGGGCCGATCCACAGAAATACTGGGGTGACGCCCTGATGGCACAGGGCGATGAGGCCGGCGCGATCCGCAGATACCGCGACGCCGCCGAGCGGGCTCCCCGCTGGGGCGCGCTACACCTGGCCTGGGGCCGGGCGCTGGAGGCGCAAGGCCGCCGCGAACAGGCGCGCGAGAAATACACCGAGGCCGCCCGCATGGACCTGTCGGCCGCCGACCGGGCCGAGGTGGTGCGCAGGCTGGGGGCGAGGACACAGCGATGACGGACGGGATGAAGCCGACCAGACGGCCGCGTCGCCCCCGATCAACGGCGCCCACGACGCCGGACCCGGTCGAGATTGCGATGGAGATCGAGGCCTCGGGCGAGAGCCCGACGGGTGAAGCCTCGGCACTGCTGCGGCGGCACTCGGCGCTTATCGACAAGCAGCTGGTTCTTGCCAGCAACGAGATTTTCCGGAACCGCATCCGCTCGATCCGCGACATCGCCATCGCCGCTATGGTCGTTGCCCTCGTGGTCGCGGTGGGAGCCGTGGTCTGGACCGCCAGCCGGACGACCGGGCTGGTGATCCAGCCCTTCTCCGTGCCGCCGGAACTGGTGGAGGACGGGCTGGACGGCCGCGCCGTCGCCGCCCTGTTCCAGGACGAACTGGTTCGGTTGGAGGCAGAGACCGACTCAGCTCGCCCGCCCGCCAGTTTCCGCAATGACTGGTCCGAGGGCATCACCGTCGAAGTCGACGCAGGCGGCCTGTCGCTGACCGATGCCTATACCGCCCTGACGCGCTGGCTTGGCCACGAAACCTACATCGACGGGGGTCTGAGCCGAACGACGAACGGATTGGAACTTGTGGTCCGCACCAGCGATGGCACGGCGGTTACAGTGGAGGGGCCCGCCGGCCGTCCGGCCGACCTGATGCGGCAGGCGGCGGAGCGGATATATGAGCAGATCCAGCCCTATCGCTATTCGGTCTATCTCTCGAGAAAGATTGATACCCTGTCTGCCGGTCCGGAGAGACAGGCACTGCTGGACAGGAGGCGGGCCATCCTGACGACGCTTTCGTCCAGTCCGTCAGAGATCGAACGGCTCTGGGGCAACAATGGTCTCGCAATAGCAGCCGATACATCGTCGAAGGACGCGATCTCTTTTCTGCAAGTCGGCCTGGAGATCGACGCGGAACACCCCGTGTTGCTGTTCAACGTCGTGCAAATCCGGCGCCTCCTCGGCCAGGACGAGGGGGCTTTCGTCGAGGCTCAACGTCTCGCAACGCTCCTTTCTAATCCGCGCAACCGCGCCAAGATGAGCGCCGACCGGCAGATGGCCTTGCCGCCTATCACGCAGGCCAGGCTTGCCGAACTGCAGGGGGATTGGTCAGAGGCGCTCACGGTCAGAACTGAAGTCGGGTCAGAAAGCCAGGGCCAGATTTGGGGCGACAACGCCCGTGACCGCGTCGGGACTCTGATTGCCCTCCACCGACCTTCCGGGGCCTTGGCTCTGAGCGACAGCCTGAATCTCTACCCTGGCAGCGATCGGGCAACCAACAGACCGCCCTTCGCGCCCCGGGCCGGCGCGGCGGCAAGCCTCGACCAATGGCCGGAGGTCGTGGCAGCGTTGGAAGCCTTCGAGGTAGAGGTGGCCCCGACCCTGAACCCGCGCGCCAGTGCGGCCCGCGCGACCTTCATCTGGCCTAGCCTTGCCTATGCCCGGGCCCGGACCGGCGATCTGGCCGGGGCCCAAGCCCTGATCGCCGCCACGCCGCTGGATTGTTACCCGTGTGTGCGCGAGCGGGCGCGGATCGCGGAGCTGGCCGGGGATCGTGCGGCGGCGGACCGCTGGTCCGCCGAGGCCCGGCGGCAGGGGCCGTCCCTGCCGTTCGCCTTTGCCGAACGGGGCCAGATGCTGATGGCGCGCGGCGACACCGCCGGAGCCATCGCCTTCTACGAACAGGCCATCGAGCGCGGCCCCCGCTGGGCCGATCCGCAGAAGTACTGGGGCGATGCCCTGATGGCCCGGGGCGATGAAGCCGGCGCGATCCGCAGATACCGCGCCGCTGCCGAGCGGGCCCCCCGTTGGGGTGCCCTGCACCTGGCCTGGGGCCGGGCGCTGGAAGCGCAAGGGAGGCGCGATCAGGCCCGCGAGAAATACACCGAGGCCGCCCGCATGGACCTGTCGGCCGCCGACCGGGCCGAG
>JAIXZY010000031.1 GCA_027489355.1 Paracoccaceae bacterium
GCTGGATCATCGAGGTCGTCGACGGCCTGGCCCAGAACGGCGAAGACGGCAACGCCGCCGTCGAGGCCAAGGTCAAGGCCGAGGTCGAAGCCCTGTGCGCCCGCTTCCCGATCTATCCGACCCTGTAGGGAATGGTAGGCCCGGAGGGACTCGAACCCCCAGCCAAGGCGTTATGAGCGCCCTGCTCTAACCAATTGAGCTACAGGCCCGTAGCGGCTTCTGCCTAGCAGACCAGCGGCGCGGGTCAAGTCAAAGCCCGGCTTGAGATATGCGGAAGGGCTGATAAGATCACATGCAAGAGAACGAATAAACAGCGAGGGACTGCCATGCTGAAGACCATCTCCACCGCGTTCGCCTGGGCAGGAGCCTGGGCAGCAACCACTGCCGTCGTGTGGGCCGGGACCGCCCCGCCGCCTCCGCCGCCGGCCGCCGACAATGACAGCGGCGGTGAGGGTCTTCTGCTTCTGGTTCTGATCGGCGCGGTGATCTTCGCGGCCGCGAAGGTCAAGGCCAAGCCGGTGGAAGAGGGTGCGCCCGAGATCGTCGATGCCGAGGACGGCGCCGGGACCGGCAAGTACTGACCGTCAGCCCGACATGAACATCCGGCGGACCGGGTCCCACAGCATCGGCCCGATCCGCTGGGACATCAGCGGCCGCTCCTCCGGCTCGGTCAGGCCGAAGGTCAGCCGCTCGTCGCCCCGGATCACGTAAAGCGTGCCGAACAGCCAGTCCCAGACCGCCAGCGAGTTTCCCAGGTTCTTGCCGTAATGCGCGGGGTCCGTGCTGTGGTGGATCTGGTGCTGGGTGGGAGAGATCACGATCCGCTCCAGCACCGGGCCATAGCTTAACCAGACATGCGAATGGTGCAGCGCCGCAAGGCCCGCATTCGCAAGCACGATGAAGAGGTTGATCCCGGCGATCTCGGACACCGCAAGGTCCTCGGACGCGGCCCCGAGCAGCAGGCCCTGGCAAAGGCCGACGAACCCCGCCACGCCCCAGCCGGTCAGCAGAAGCGACAGCGGGTGCTGGCGATAGGTGGTAAAGGGCGTCATCACCTCGGCACTGTGATGGACGGCATGGAGCGGCCAGATGACGCGGAAGCGGTGGAAGAAACGGTGCATCCAATAAAGCGCGAAGTCCGACGGCAGCCAGAGAAGGAAGGCCAGCGCCACCGGCCCCAGGCTGTCCTTCGGCAGCAGGGCAGGGACCGGACCCGTCACCCCCTCCGCAACGACCGTGGTCAATGCCACGCCGCTGAAGACGCCCAGCACGGCCAGGATGCGGCCCAGCAGGAAAAGCTGCAGGTCGATGAAATGCGACGGATGGCTCCAGATTCGGGCGGGCAGCAGCCAGCGCCAGAAGCCCTGACCCTCGCCGCGCTTGCGATGGACCCACCAGGCCGCCAGCGCCGCCAGGGCCAGATAGGCGGGGGCCGTCACCAGCCCCGGGCCGAACAGCACCTCATAAACGAACCGGACCTGATCCACCCCCACCCCCTTGGCTGACCGCAGCCAACAGGTGCGGCGAAATCCCGTCAAGCCCACAGTTGCCGCCGCAGGGCATCTGGTGTAGCGGACGGGCAAATGGCTGGATGAGGGATGCGAAGATGGCGACGGGGCACAACGGTCTGACCTATGCCGATGCGGGCGTGGACATCGACGCCGGGAACGCCCTTGTCGACCGGATCAAGCCCGCCGCCAAGTCCACCACCCGAAGCGGAGTGATGGGCGGCCTTGGCGGCTTTGGCGCGCTTTTCGACCTCAAAGCGGCTGGCTACCAGGACCCGATCCTTGTGGCCGCAACCGACGGCGTCGGCACCAAGCTCCGCATCGCCATCGACACCGGTCACGTCGACACGATCGGCGTCGACCTTGTCGCCATGTGCGTCAATGACCTCGTCTGCCAGGGCGCGGAGCCGCTCTTCTTCCTCGACTACTTCGCCACCGGCAAGCTGGAGGTCGAGGAAGCCACCCGCATCATCACCGGTATCGCCAAGGGCTGCGCCGACAGTGGCTGCGCGCTGATCGGGGGCGAGACGGCCGAGATGCCCGGCATGTACCACAAGGGCGACTTCGACCTTGCCGGGTTCGCCGTCGGCGCGATGGAACGCGGCCAGGACCTGCCGCGCGACGTGCAGAAGGGCGACGTTCTCCTTGGCCTCGCTTCCAGTGGTGTCCATTCCAACGGCTACAGCTTCGTCCGCAAGGTTGTCGAACTCTCGGGCCTCGGCTGGGACGCCGCCTCGCCCTTCTCCGACGGCAGCCTTGGCGAAGCCCTCCTGACCCCGACCCGCCTTTACGTGAAGCAGGCCCTCGCCGCCGTCCGCGCGGGCGGGGTCCACGGCCTGGCCCACATCACCGGCGGCGGGCTGACCGAAAACCCGCCGCGCGTCCTGCCCGAAGGCCTCGCCTGCGAGATCGACCTTGGCTCGTGGCAACTGCCGCCGGTCTTCCGCTGGCTCGCCACCACCGCGAACATGTCGGAGCCGGAGCTTCTCAAGACCTTCAACTGCGGCATCGGCATGATCCTCGTCGTCGCCGAGGACCGGGCCGAGGCGCTGACCGACCTGCTCAAGGCCGAAGGCGAGACCGTGACCCGCATGGGTCGCATCGTCGAAGGGCAGGGGGTCATCTACAAGGGCAAGCTCCTGTGAAGCGCGTCGCCATCCTGATTTCCGGGGGTGGCTCGAACATGCTGGCGCTGGTTCGCGACATTGGGCAGGGCGGTTATGCAACGCCCGTCCTTGTCGCCTCCAACGACCCCGAGGCGAAAGGGCTGGAGAAGGCCGCGGCCCAAGGCATCCCCACGGCCGCCGTCGACCATCGCGCCTTTCCCAATCGCGAGTCTTTCGAGGCCGCCCTTGCCGAAAAGATCGACGCCGCCCAGCCGGACATCCTCTGCCTCGCGGGCTTCATGCGCATCCTGACCCCGGGCTTCATCCGCCGCTACGAGGGGCGGATGCTGAACATCCACCCCTCGCTCCTGCCGAAATACCCCGGCCTCCACACCCATGCCCGCGCCCTTGCGGCAGGGGACCGGGAGGCGGGTTGCACCGTCCACGAAGTCACCGCCGACCTCGACGCCGGTCCGATCCTAGGCCAGGCCCGCGTCCCCGTCCTGCCCGGCGATACCGAGAACAGCCTCGCCGCCCGCGTCCTGACGGTCGAACACCAGCTCTACCCACAGGTCCTCCGCCGCTTCGCCGCCGGGGACCGGACGCCCATCCTACTCTGACGGCCCGTCTGGCCGGGTCAGGACGAAGGCCGCACCGATCCCGATCAGCACCGTCTGCACGATCAGCGCGCTCCAGGGCAGGCCAACCAGCAGGGACACCCCCCAGACCGCCGCCATGCTGCCCACCGCCAGCCGCTTGGCCTTGCGCGAGATCGCCCCGTTCTCCTCCCAGTTCCGGATGGGTGGGCCGAAGACCGGATGGCCCAGCAACCACTGATGCAGCCGGGGCGAGGACTTGGCAAAGCACCCCGCCGCAAGCAGCAGGAAGGGCGTCGTCGGCAGGACCGGCAACACCACGCCCAGAAGCCCCAGCCCCAGGAACAGCCCGCCCAACGCCAGCCACAGACCCCGCATCCCGCCCTCCGCGCAACGCGGCCAGCAAGGCACGCCTGCCACGGAACCTCAACCCCGGCCCTTTCCTTTTGGCTCCGCCACGCCTATAGGCGCTTTAGGGCGGGATGACCCCGCAGACGAAAGGCGGCACATGCGTACGATCACCACGACCGAAGACCTCGCGGCCTACTGCGACCTCGCCAAGTCCCAGCCCTTCGTCACCATCGACACCGAGTTCCTGCGCGAACGCACCTACTGGTCCAAGCTCTGCCTGATCCAGATGGCGCTGCCCGGCGCGGGCGAAGCGGTCCTGATCGACCCGATCGAGGGGCCAGAGATGTCGATGGAGCCGCTCTACGACCTCTTCCGGCACGAGGCGACCGTCAAGGTCTTCCACGCCGCCCGGCAGGACCTGGAAATCTTCTTCGTCGAAGGCGGCGTCTTCCCGAAACCCCTGTTCGACACCCAGGTCGCGGCCATGGTCTGCGGCTTCGGCGAACAGGTGGGCTACGAGACGCTGGTCAAGCGCATCGCCAAGGCGAACCTCGACAAGACCTCGCGCTTCACCGACTGGTCGCGCCGGCCCCTGTCCGAGGCGCAGAAGGACTACGCCATCGCCGACGTGACCCACCTGCGGGTGATCTACGAATTCCTCGCTGCGCAGCTGCGGAAGAACGGCCGCGCCGACTGGGTGGCCGAGGAACTGGCGCTTCTCACCGACCCCGCTACCTACACCGTCAATCCTGACGAGGCCTGGCAGCGGATCAAGACCCGCACCACCTCGGGCCGCTTCCTGGCCGTCGTCAAGGCGCTGGCCCGCTTCCGCGAATCCTATGCCCAGTCCCAAAACGTCCCGCGCAGCCGCGTGATGAAGGACGATGCGCTTCTCGAACTCGCCTCCACCCGGCCCACCAGCGCCGAGGAGTTGGGCCGGTCGCGCCTGCTTCTGCGCGAAGGCCGCAAACCCGAGATCGCCGACGGCATCCTCGCTGCGGTGAAGGAAGGGCTGGAGATGAAGCCCGAGGATATGCCGAAGATCGACCATTCGCGCGAACAGATGCAGGTGAACCCCGCCCTTGCCGACCTCCTCCGCGTGCTTCTCAAGGCCAAGTCCGAATCCCTCGGCGTCGCGCCCCGGCTGATCGCCTCCTCCTCCGAACTCGACCAGATCGCTGCCGGCGACCGCGACGTCCCGGCGCTGAACGGCTGGCGACGCGAGGCCTTCGGCGACGACGCCATGCGCCTCTGCAAGGGCGAGATCGCACTGTCCGCCAAAGGCAACGAGGTCCGGGTCGTCCACCTCTGACCCCGGACTTTTCGAAAAGTCCGGACCGGAGCCTTCAAAGGCTCCGATGCGATTTCTTCGAAGAAATCGCCCTACCGTCGTGCCGACCGCGCGTTCTGCGCGCCCTGCACCACGATCTCGCGCACATTCTGCAGCTTCACGTCCGAAATGTAGATGGCCACGTCGATCTCGCGCGACTGTTGCGTGTTGACGTCCGTCTGGCCCGTCGGCGGCATCAGTCGGAACTCGTAGACCAGAACGCCAGTCTCATCCACATCCCGCGCCACCAGCTCGGCATCCCACCAGCCCTGGGTCGGCGTGACGCCCCGCGCGCGCACCACCGCGCCGCCGGGGATCGGCTCGACGTTCAGCGACAGCACCGTGTCGACCAGCGGTCGCGCGTCGCTGCCTTCCTTGGGCAACACGATCGTCTCGCGCGGTTCGGACTTGCGGAACCAGTTGAACGGATTCAGCCTGCTTTGCCGGACCGCTCCGCAGCCCGCAAGGGCAAGGCCAAGGCCAAGGACGACGTGACGGCGGGAAAGGGACATGGGCAAGCTTCCTGAACGTGTGCCTCTTGGGTAGCCGATGGCACCGCGTTTGAAAAGCGCTTCTCTGGACTGGACCTTTGCCCCCGGCGGGCTTACCTCAACCCCAATCGCAGGAGCATTGCATGGCCACCGCAGCCTTCGAAGAGATCGCCGAAACCTTCGACTTCCTGGACGACTGGGAAGACCGCTACCGCCACGTCATCGAGCTGGGCAAGGCCATGCCGCCGCTGGACGACAGCTTCAAGGTCCCGGCCCTGAAGGTTCAGGGCTGCGCGAGCCAGGTCTGGCTCCGCCCGATGATTTCGGACGGCACCTTCGACTTCCAGGGCGATTCCGACGCGATGATCGTCCGCGGCCTGATCGCCGTCCTGCACGCGCTGTATTCCGGCCTGCCGCTTGCCGAGGTCGGCAAGGTCGATGCCACCGCCGAACTCGGCCGCCTTGGCCTGAACCAACACCTTTCCAGCCAGCGATCCAACGGCCTCCGCGCCATGGTCCAGCGGATCCGCGAGGAAGCCGCTAGCCGCGCGTGACCGTGACCCGGTCGGGATAGAAGGCCAGGTGTCCCGCGATGGCGGCAACGTCCGCGATGGGGTGCTCATAGGTCCAGACCGCATTTTCCAACAACCCGTCCCCGACCCGGACCGAGTAGTAGTTGGCCTGCCCCTTCCACGGGCAGGTTGTCGTCTTCTCTGTGCGCACCAACTGCCCCATGTCGATATCCGCGCGCGGGACGTAGGTGACGGGGGGATAACTTCCTTCCTTCAGCTCAAGCGCCCGATGACTTTCGCCAAGCGCCATGCCGCCCGCAATGACGGTCACCGGCCCGGAGATGGGAGTGATGGTGATATGGGCCATTCGTGACTCCTCAGATCGGGGCGCAGGCGTTCCTCAACCAGTCAAGGGTAGCGCCCGAGACGCGGTTGCCAAGCTTTTCCAGCACCTCGGCATGATAGGCATCCAGCCACCGCACTTCGGCCGGGGACAACTCCGCCCTCAGGATCAGCCGCCGGTCGAACGGGACAAAGGTCAGCGTCTCGAACGCCATCTGCGCCCGGTTGTCGCCCAGGGCAGGGGCCTCCTGCACGACGATCAGGTTTTCCAGCCGGATGCCGAAGGCGCCCTCGCGGTAGTATCCCGGCTCGTTCGAAAGGATCATCCCCGGCTCAAGCGGCACCTCGGAGACCCGCGAAATCCGCTGAGGCCCCTCGTGGACGCTGAGGAACGCCCCCACGCCATGCCCCGTTCCGTGGTCGTAGTCCTGCCCCGCGACCCACAGGTTGAACCGCGCCAGCGCGTCGATGTCCCGCCCCGGCAGCCCCTTCGGAAACCGCACTCGGCTGATCGCGATCAGCCCCTGCAGGACCCGCGTATAGCACTCCCGCGCTTCCTGCCCCGGATCGCCCACCGCCACGGTCCGGGTGATGTCCGTCGTCCCGTCAAGGTACTGCGCCCCCGAATCGACCAGCAGCAGCTCGTTCAGCTGCACCGGTCGGTTCGTCTCCTCCGTCACGCGGTAGTGCATGATCGCGCCGTTCGGTCCCGCGCCGCAGATCGTGTCGAAGCTGATGTCGTGCAGCGCATTCGTCGCCCGCCGGAATCCCTCAAGCGCCTGCACCACCGAAATCTCGGTCAGTCCGCCGCTGGGCGAGGCCTCGTCCAGCCAGCGCAGAAACTCCACCATCGCCGCCCCGTCCCGCAGATGCGCCTCCCGCGTCGCCTGGATTTCCGCCGCGTTCTTGCACGCCTTCGGCAACCGGCAGGGATCGTCGCCCCAGGCGACCTCCACCCCCGCGCCCTTCAGGATCTCCGACACCGCCAGCGGCGCCGTCGCCTTGTCCACCCTGACCGGCCCCGTCAGCCCCTTCAGCCCCTCGGAGAAACCCTCCACCGGATGCACGAGGACGTTCTCCTCCAGATGCTCCAGCACCGCCTCGTCCAGCTTGGCCGGGTTTACGAACAGATCGACCCGCGCATCGTCGTGCAGCACCGCGAAGCCGTGCAGCACCGGGTTCTTCGGCACATCCGCGCCCCGGAGGTTCAACAGCCAGCAGAGCGAATCCGGCAGCGTGATCACCGCCGCCGTCTGCCCCGCTTGCCGCAACCCCTCGGCCAACCGCGAGCGCTTGGAGGCGTGGCTTTCCCCGGCCAGTTCAACCGGATGCACGAAGGCTTTCCCGAACGGTGCCGCAGGTTGGTCCGGCCAGATCGCATCCACCGGGTTTTCCGTGACAGGCTCGACGGTTACACCCGTTCCCTCAAGCGCCGTCTGAAGTCGCGCCACCTCGTCCGCCGTGTGCAGCCAGGGATCAAACCCCACGACGCCCGCGGCAAGCTTCTCCTTCACCCAGTCGCCCGGCTTCACCTCGGGCCACGGCACAGGAGTGAACGCCGACAGATCCACCTGAGCCTTCACCTGCGTCCGATACCGCCCGTCGATGAACACGCCCGCCACGTCGGGCAGCACGATGCAGAACCCCGCCGATCCGGTGAACCCCGTCAGCCATTGCAACCGCTCGTCCCGCGCGGCCACATACTCGCCCTGATGGACATCCGCCCGCGGCACGATGAAGCCCGAGAGCCCCATCGCCCTCAACCGGTCGCGCAGAGCTGCCAACCGCGGGGGCCCCTGATCCGGCGACGCATGGCTGTCGAAGGTCTGGAACATGCGTCTTCCTCTCGGCTCAGATACTCGAAAGGCGACCGGTCAACCCGCCCGCCGCATCCCCAACGCACGGGCGCGCTTCTTCGGGTCCACCTCGAACAGCGCGGCCAGCTGCTCGGTCATCGCGCCGGCCAGCTGCTCGACATCCGTGATCGTCACCGCGCGCTGGTAATAGCGGGTCACGTCATGGCCGATCCCGATCGCGATCAGTTCCACCGCCCGCCGCCGTTCGACCATCGCGATCACGTCGCGCAGATGCTTCTCCAGGTAGTTCGCCGGGTTCACCGACAGCGTCGAATCATCCACCGGCGCCCCGTCCGAGATCACCATCATGATCTTGCGCTGCTCGGGCCGCGCCAGCATCCGGCGATGCGCCCATTCCAGCGCCTCGCCGTCGATGTTCTCTTTCAGCAGGCCCTCTTTCATCATCAGGCCCAGGTTCGGCCGCACCCGCCGCCACGGCGCATCCGCCGACTTGTAGATGATGTGCCGCAGGTCGTTCAGCCGCCCCGGCATCTGCGGCCGCCCCTGCGCCAGCCACCGCTCGCGGCTCTGCCCGCCCTTCCACGCGCGCGTCGTGAAGCCCAGGATCTCCACCTTCACGTTGCACCGCTCCAGCGTCCGGGCCAGCACGTCCGCACAGATCGCCGCAATGGAAATCGGCCGGCCCCGCATCGAGCCCGAGTTGTCCAGAAGCAGCGTGACCACCGTATCGCGGAACTCGGTGTCCTTCTCCCATTTGAAGGACAGCGGAGTGGTCGGGTTCGCCACCACCCGCGCCAGGCGGCCCGCGTCAAGGATGCCTTCTTCCTTGTCGAACTCCCAGCTGCGGTTCTGCTGCGCCTGCAGTCGGCGCTGCAACTTGTTCGCCAGCCGCGACACGGCACCTTTCAGCGGTTCCAGCTGTTGATCAAGGTACGCCCGGAGCCGCTCCAGCTCGGCCGGTTCGGCCAGTTCCTCGGCCTTGATTTCCTCATCAAAATCCGTGGTGTAGACGGCATAGTTCGGGTCCGCGTCCGAATGCGAGGCAGGGGGCGGCGGCTCCAGGGGCGCCTCGCCTTCGGGCAGCTCGGCCTCGTCGCCCTGCTCCATGTCGGCGCTGTCCTCCATCGTGACCTGCGCCTGGGATTGGTCCTGCTGTTCTTCCTGAGACCGCTCGGGCGAAGCCTCCGACTCGTCCGACTCCTCCTGCTCCTCGCCGGCGGAATCGGGCGAATCCTGATCCTCCTCGGCCTGATCGTCGCCCGCATCCTCGGGCGCGTCCGGGTCGTCGCCCAGCTGGTCGCCATAGCCGAGGTCCGCGATCACCTTCCGCGCCAGCCGCGCAAAGGCAGCCTGATCGGCCAGCACATGGTCGAGGTTCGACAAGGTCTCCCCCGCCTGCTCTTCCACGAACCCCCGCCACAAGTCGGCGGCATGCTCCGCCGACTTCGGCAGCGCCCGACCCGTCGCCATCTGCCGCACCAGGTACCCTGCCGCCACCGGCAGGGGCACCTCGGAGGCGGCCGTCACCTGGCCATAGCCCTTGCGGTCCGCCTCATGCGCGATCTTGGCGTCGATGTTGCCCGCCGTCCCCGGCATGTCGCGCGCGCCCACGGCCTCGCAGCGGGCGTTCTCCATCGCCTCGTAGATGTCCCGCGCCAGCGGCCCCGTCGGCGCATAGCGCGCCGCCACCCCGTCATCGTGGTACTTCCGCCGCAGCGCGAAGGCGTCGGCGGTGCCGCGCGCCAGCAGGACCTCGTCCCGCGTCATCCGGCGGCTGACCTGCGGCAACCGCACGCCCTCCTTGTTCATCCCCGCCGGGTCGACGGAATAGGTGACGCTCATCTCCGGGTCATCCGCCATCGTGCGGGTGGCCTCGGCGAGGGCCTTCTTGAACGGATCGGCGGGGTTGTCGGCGGGCTTGTTCATGGCGTCAGCCTAATGCGGGAAGCGCGCGGCTGCCAGAGGCCAGATCGGCCAAAACCGCCACATGCACGTCCAACGCGTCGATCACCCGGTAGGCTGTCTCCTGCCCGTCGAAGGCAAGGCCAAGGTCCGTCCCCGCCAGCACCACCGCCTCGGCCCCGGCATCGATCAGCCGCTGCCCCGCATCCAGAAACCGCGCCCGGGTGGCCGCATCACAGAAGCCCTCTACCGCCATCTCCTGGTACAGCTGGCCCAGCTCCTCGATCTCGTCCTCCAGCGCAATGGCGCGGGTCCGGCGGAGCTGGCCGTACAGCTTCGTCCGCATCACCACGCGCGTTCCCAGTAGTCCCACGCAGCCGATCCCCTCGGCCGCGAAGAAGTCGTCCATCGGCTCCACCGCCGAGACCAGGGGCAGCGCGGACAGCGCCAGGGTCTCTGCAAAGCAGAAATGCCCGCCGATCGAGGTGATCGCCGCGCAGTCCGCGCCGGCAGCCTTCAGCCGGTCGATCAACCCGGCATAGACCTCCGCCTGCGCCTCGCGCCGGTCGGCCAGGTTGTTGGCGATCAGCTCGTGGATGTCGGCCTGCACCAGCGTCAGCTCCAGCGGCTTGCCCCGGGCGGCCATCGCGGCGCAGAGCCTTTGGTAATAGACCACCGTCGCGGCCGGGCCGATGCCGCCGATCAGTCCGATGTGCATCGAAATCCCCTCCTCCAGTTGGAACCGGCGGCGGCAACCCGCTCGCCGTGCGCCCCTGCACAGAACCGGCGCGGCGCTGCGGAGTTGGCATCCTGCCCCCTGACACCAGATAACAGCGCACCGAATTCAAACCCGCAAGGACCCAGACCAATGGCCAACCCGAAAATCGCGATCATCGTATCGTCGACCCGCCCGACCCGCTTTGCCGACATCCCGACCGCCTGGATCAAGGCCCAGGCCGAGGCGCGCGGCGACCTCGACGTCGAGGTGGTGGACCTGCGCGACTTCCCGATGCCCTTCTTCAACGAAGTGGCGTCGAACGCCTGGGCCCCGACGCAGGACCCGACCGCCGTCAAGTGGCAGAAGAAGATTGCCGAGTTCGACGGCTACATCTTCGTTGTCGCGGAATACAACCGCTCGATCACCGGCGTGCTGAAGAACGCGCTGGACCAGGCCTATGTCGAATGGGCGAAGAAGCCCGCCGGGGCGATCGCCTACGGCTCGATGGGCGGCGCAAACGCGCTGGGGCACCTGCAGAACATCGCGGTCGAGCTTCAGATGGTCCCGACCCGCAACAACGTCCGCATCGGCGGCGGCGATTTCTTCAAGGTCCACCCGGGCTTCGGCGGCTCGGGCAACCTGGGCGACATCGAAGGCTCGATCGCGCCGTCGGCCAAGGCGATGCTGGATGACGTCGTGTGGTGGGCCAACGCCACCAAAGCCGCCCGCGGCTAAGCAAAACGACACGGCCGGCGCAAGATGCGCCGGCCGTGCGTCTTTTCCGCCGCCCACCGCCCGGTCACGGGCCGGGACGACACCATTCCGGATAACGCTCCCCGACCAGCGGCCGCGCCAGACCCGAGTCCAGCATCGCCTGACCCGCGTCCTTGCCGCCGATCTCCAGCTCCACCAACTGGCGGCCGTCGATATGCTGCCCGCGCGTGCGCACCCCGGTGACCGGTGCCCCGGCCACCAGCCGTTCCAGCACCGTGCGCGCCCGCATCCCGTTCGCCCGCTCCACCGGGCAGTTCGCCTTGTCGATCTCGGGCGCGTCGACGCCGTAAAGCCGGACAAGCTCGGCCGGCTGGCCGTTGCAGGACAGGCCAAAGGTGTCCCCATCGAAGACGTCCGTTACCCGGCAGTCCGACGCGGGCGCAGGCTGGGGCAGGGGGGCAGGACCCTCCACGCAGCCGGCCAGAGCCAGCGCGGCAAGGATCGCGGCCCCGCCCCGCATCACTTCATCGCCATGCTGGCCGCCGATTCCGGCAGCTCTTCGGCAAAGCAGCGCTGGTAGAACTCGGCCACGGTCTGCCGTTCCAGCTCGTCGCACTTGTTCAGGAAGGTCAGCCGGAAGGCATAGCCCACGTTGCGGAAGATCTCGGCGTTCTGCGCCCAGTTCAGCACCGTCCGGGGGGACATCACCGTGGACAGATCGCCGTTCATGAAGGCCGTCCGCGTCAGATCGGCGACAGTGACCATCTGGCTGATCGTCTTGCGGCCCTTGTCCGTGTTGTAATGCGGGTTCTTCGCCAGCACGATCGCGGTTTCCGCATCATGCGACAGATAGTTCAGCGTCGCCACAAGGCTCCAGCGGTCCATCTGCGCCTGGTTGATCTGCTGGACCCCGTGGTAAAGGCCCGTCGTATCGCCCAGACCCACCGTGTTCGCCGTCGCAAACAGTCGGAAGCACGGGTGCGGAGTGATGATCTCGTTCTGGTCCAGAAGCGTCAGCTTGCCGTCATGCTCCAGCACGCGCTGGATCACGAACATCACGTCGGCCCGGCCCGCGTCGTATTCGTCGAAGACGATGGCAACGGGGTTGCGCAGCGCCCAGGGGAGAATCCCTTCATGGAACTCCGTCACCTGCTTGCCGTCGCGCAGCTTGATCGCGTCCTTGCCGATCAGGTCGATCCGGCTGATGTGCGAATCAAGGTTCACCCGCACGCAGGGCCAGTTCAGCCGTGCCGCGACCTGCTCGATATGGGTGGACTTGCCGGTTCCGTGATAGCCCTGGATCATAACTCGGCGGTTGTAGGCAAAGCCCGCCAGGATCGCCAGGGTCGTATCCGGGTCGAACTTGTAGGTCGGGTCGATCTCGGGCACGCGGTCGGTGCGCTCGGCGAAGCCCTTCACGCGCATGTCGGTGTCGATTCCGAACACATCGCGGACCGAGATCTCCTCGGTCGGTTTCATAACCTGATCCAGCATCGCAAAAGTCCATCCAAAGCCGCAGCCGCCCCATTGCGGCGCACCGGCCATCCTTGGAACATATTGCAGGGGGGTTCAAGGGGAAGGACCACCCGCGACAGCCCCGCGCCGCTTTCCGCCAGACTCAGTCGCGGAAGTGGCGGCTGTCCTTCAGCTGGTCCCAGGCCCAGACAACCTCCTGCAGTTGCTCCTCGTGGCTGCGGTCGCCGCCGTTCATGTCGGGGTGCAGCACCTTGATCAGCCCCTTGTAGACCTTGCGGATCTCGGCCTTCGACATGGTGTCGCGCGCGTCCAGAATCTCGATCGCCTTCCGCTCGGTCGGCGGCAGCTTCCGCGTCGCCGTCGATTGCACCCGCCCCGGGTTCTGCGTCGCCTTCTCGCCCAGAAGCGACATTGGATCATTCACCCCCAGCCGCGCCCAGGCATTCCCGTCGCCCTGGCGGCTGAACGGTTTCGTCTCCCGCTCCCAGACCCGGTTCTTGTCCAGGAACTTCTGGAACTCCTCGTCCGTGGTCCCCTGGAAGAAGTTCCATTTCAGGTTGTACTCGCGGATGTGGTCCTTGCAGAACCAGAAGAACTCGTCCAGCAGGTCCGGCGACTTCGGCGCCCGGTAGGCGCCCTTCTCCTTGCAGCCCGGATAGTCACAGGGCCGGTCCGCCGTCTCGAACGCCCCCGACATCCCCCGCCGTCCGGTCTTCTTGCGCCTCTTGTCGGCCGCGGCACTGATGTTGAACTCGAAGGGCGGACGACTGGACATGCTAAGGGGGCCTTTCCGACTCGGGGGCATGAGTTTAGGGCTTTTCCCGGAAGTTGGAAGGGCAGGGGAAACTGACATGGCCGTGAAGGACGAGATCGAGGATCGGCTGACCGCCGCCTTCCACCCTTCGGTGCTTCAGGTGGTGAACGAAAGCCACAAGCACGCGGGCCATGCGGGCGACGACGGTTCCGGCGAAAGCCATTTCCACATCACCATCCGGGCCGAGGCGCTTGCGGCGATGAACCGCGTGGCGCGGCATCGGGCCGTGCAGAAGGCGCTGGGGGACCTCAATCAGCGCATCCACGCGCTTGGCCTGGACATCGGCTGACGGCCGCCATTCGCAGCCTGCGCTTCAGCGCACCAGCTCTCACGCCGTGCCTCAGGGAAAGCTCGCCCGGAACGTGGTCGCGGTCACCTGCGGCGCGAAGCGTGAGATGTCATGTCCCGCCACGGTGGACCCCTTCGGCCCCCCTGTCACCCAGTCCTTCCGGGAACCTTCCCCCGGGCCTCCCGGTTATCTTGGCGACCCCTCACCGGAGACCCGCCATGTTCCCCCATCTCCGCCTCTGGCTCATCGCCCTCTGGACCTCCTCGGTCGCCGGCGCCGTCGTGATCCTCAACCTCTCGCTCGGCCACTACACGCTTGCCACCTTCCTCTGGGCCGCCATCGCAGGGCTGGTGATTGGCGTCCCCGCCGCGCTCCTCAACTGGGCTTACCTCCGCCCGAACCGCGCCCGGCAGGTCGGCATCCTCGGTCAGGCCCCGCCCGACCGGACCTGACCTTATCGCGAGGCAGCTTTCCCTTCGGCAAATATCCTCTGGGGGTTTGGGGGGCGAAGCGCCCCCAAGCTACGAGGAGGAGGCGAAGCCCGACGACGAGACAAACGGCCCGCGGCGGAAGCCGCTCCACTTGAAAACCGTCCTAATCCAGCTCGCGCGGAGAGGTTAAGAAACTCCTGACGACCACGCGCAACCCATTGGTGCCAAAGGACGATCCGGGTTTGTCCACCGTGGACGCTAACCCGCTTTCACGCGCAGCCGCCAGGCATGGAGCAGGGGTTCCGTATACCCCGAAGGCTGCTCCCGCCCCTTGAATACCAGGTCGCAGGCCGCCTGGAACGCCGCCCCCTGAAAGGCCGGAGCCATCGGCCGATACAGGGGATCGCCCGCATTCTGCCGGTCCACCACCGCGGCCATCTTCTTCATCGCCTCCATCACTTCGGCCTCGCTGACCACCCCATGATGCAGCCAGTTCGCGATGTGCTGGGCCGAGATCCGGCAGGTCGCCCGGTCCTCCATCAGGCCCACGTCGTTCACGTCCGGAACCTTGGAGCAGCCCACCCCCTGGTCGATCCAGCGCACCACATAGCCCAGGATCCCCTGCGCGTTGTTCTCGACCTCGCGCACGACCTGAGCCCGGTTCCAGGCCTGGAAGCTCGCCAGCGGAATATCCAGGATCCCGTCCACATGCGCCCGCCGCCCGCCCTTCGCCAGCCGCGCCTGGGCCGCGAAGACGTCGACCTTGTGGTAGTGCAGGGCATGCAGGGTGGCGGCGGTGGGTGAGGGCACCCAGGCCGTATTCGCCCCCGCCCGCGGATGGGCGATCTTCTCGTCCAGCATCGCCGCCATCAGGTCCGGCATCGCCCACATCCCCTTGCCGATCTGGGCCTTGCCCGACAATCCGCACTCCAGCCCGATGTCGACGTTCAGGTTCTCATAGGCCGTGATCCAGGACTTCCGCTTGATGAAGTCCTTCCGGCTGAACGCCCCCGCTTCCATGCTGGTGTGGATCTCGTCCCCGGTCCGGTCGAGGAAGCCGGTGTTGATGAAGGCCACCCGCCCCTTCGCCGCCCGGATGCATTCCTTCAGGTTGACCGAGGTCCGCCGCTCCTCGTCCATGATCCCGAGTTTCACCGTGTTCGCAGGCAGCCCCAGCAGAGCCTCCACCCGCGCCATCACCGCATCCGCAAAGGCCACTTCCTCCGGCCCGTGCATCTTCGGCTTCACCACATAGACCGACCCCATGACCGAGTTCCGCATCCCCTCGGTCTTCTTCAAATCATGCAGCGCGATGGCCACCGTCACCATCGCATCCATCAGCCCCTCGGGCACCTCGGACCCGTCCGGCAACAGGATTGCCGGGTTGGTCATCAGATGGCCCACGTTGCGCACCCACATCAGAGCGCGACCCTTCAGCGTGAAGGGCGAGCCGTTGGGGTCCACGAACTCGCGGTCTCCATTCAGCCGCCGCTCGACCCGCTTGCCGGCCTTCTCGAAGCTTTCCGACAGCGTCCCCTTCATCAGCCCCAGCCAGTTGCGATAGGCCCCGACCTTGTCCTCGGCATCGACGCAGGCGACCGAGTCCTCACAGTCCATGATCGCCGTCAGCGCGCTTTCCAGTTGCACATCGGCCAGCAAGGCCTGGTCGCGCGACCCGATGAAATGCGCCCGGTCGAAGACCAGCTCGACATGGAGCCCGTTGTTCCGCAACAGCACCGAGTCCGGGGCCTTCGGGTTCCCCCGGTAGCCCGCGAACTTCTCCGGCTGCACCAGCGGCAGGTCGTCCACCAGAAGCTGACCGTCCTTCACCACATAGCGGCGCACATCGGCATGAGAGGTCCCGGCAATCGGAAACGCCTCGTCCAGGAACACCCGCGACCGCGCCACGACCCGCGCCCCCCTCCCGCGTTCGTAGCCGCCGGAGGGGGGCAGGGAGCCCATCGCATCGGTGCCGTAGAGGCAGTCATAAAGGCTCCCCCACCGCGCATTGGCCGCGTTCAGCGCATAACGAGCGTTCGTCACCGGCACCACCAGCTGCGGCCCGGGGACGCGGGCGACCTCGGGGTCCACGTTCGTCGTCTCGATGGTGAAGGCCGGACCTTCGGACAGCAGATAGCCGATCTCGGCCAGGTAAGCCTTGTAGGCCGCATGGTCATGCGGCTGGCCGCGGCGGGCGATATGCCAGGCGTCGATCTTCGCCTGCAGTTCATCCCGCTTCGCCAAGAGCGCGCGGTTCTGCGGCGCGAAGTCGGCCAGAAGACCCGCCAGCCCCGACCAGAACGCCGCAGCCTCGATCCCGGTGCCCGGCAACGCCTCGTCCTCGACAAAGCGGGCCAACACCGCATCCACCTTCAGCCCCGCACGATCCAGACGCTCGGTCATCCTGTCCCCCCTCGGCCAAAGGCCATTGTATGCTGTGGCACACAATAGGGCAGGCGACCGGGGGCGGCAAAGGAAAGCGCTGCAGAATTTCAAACGGTGCCGAAAATCACTTGTCGTGAAAATCGGAAGATGGGAAACTTTGCCAACTTGCTAAGTTTTCCTTCCCCTCGGCCGCAAAGAGTGTATAGTTAGCGATATGGCTAAGCATCATCCCGACCTTGACCTCCTGTTCCATGCCCTGTCCGATCCGACCCGGCGGATGATGCTGAACCGGCTGGCCAAGGGGCCGGCCCCGGTGACGGAACTGGCCGGTCCGTCGGGGTTCAAGCTTCCCACGATCCTGCGGCATCTCTCGGTGCTGGAGGAGGCGGGGCTTGTCGCCACCCAGAAGGACGGGCGTGTCCGGTCCTGCGCCTTCCAGCCGGCGGCCCTGCGGCCAATGACCGATTGGCTGGAGGATCAGCGCAGGCTTTGGGAGGGGCGGCTGGACCGGCTGGACGACTATGTCACGAAACTCTTGAAGGAGCGCGAGAAATGACCACGACCCCGGACCTGGACCCCGCAACCGACCTTTCCTTCACCCGGACCCTCGCCGTGCCCCGCGCGCTGGTCTGGGAATGCTGGACCGACCCGAAGCACATCCCGCATTTCTTCGTTCCGAAGCCGCACAAGGTCACTGCCTGCGACATCGACCTGAAGGTGGGCGGCAAGTTCAACACGACGTTCGATGTCGAGGGCAACGTGATGGACAACAAGGGCGTCTATCTTGAGGTTGTTCCGGGAGAAAAGCTTGTCTTTACCGACGCATACACGGAAGGCTGGAAGCCTGCGCCCGATCCCTTCATGACCGCCATCCTGATCTTGGCCGACGCGTCCGGCGGCGGGACGACCTATACCGCCATCGCCCGCCACCGGACCCCCGACACCCGCAAGGCGCATGAGGACATGGGCTTCTTCGATGGCTGGGGCACGGTGGCGTCGCAGCTTGAAGCCTACGCAAGGGGGCTGGTCAAATGAGCCGCGACCTCACCTCCGACCGCTTCGCCACGCTGACTTTCGACCGCCGGGTGGCGGCCCCGCTGGCGACGCTTTACGCCGCCTGGACCTCGCCTGCCGCCCGCGCCGTCTGGGCCTCGCCCGCGCCGTCCGTTACGGTGGAGTTTCTGGAGGCCGATCCCCGCGTCGGGGGCCGCGAGGTGTCGCTCTGCAAGGTCGAGGGTCAGCCGGACATCCGGGTCGAGGCCGGATGGCTGGAGCTGGTTCCCGACACGCGCACGGTCGGCTACGAAGTCGTGTCGCGGGACGGCGATACCCTTTCGGCGGCGCTGGCGACGGCGGACTTCGCCGAGGAGGGCGCGGAAAGCCGCATCACTGTGACGGTCCAGCTGTCATCCCTGGCAAGGGACATGGCCGATGGCTACCGCCAGGGATTCACCGCCGGGATGGCAAACCTGGCGGGCGTTGCGGAACGGACGATGGTCCTGCAACGCATGATCAAGGCGCCCGTCCCGGTGGTCTGGGGCGCCTGGATGAACGCCGAGTCCCTGCCGAAATGGTGGGGTCCGGACGGGTTTTCCTGCCGCACCTCCCGCATCGACCTGCGCGCGGGCGGCGAGTGGGTCTTCGACATGATCGCTCCCGACGGGACGGTCTTCCCGAACCACCACAAGTACGGTGCGATGATCCCCGAGGCGATGCTCAGCTACACGCTGCACTGGGGCGAGAATGGCCCGAAACATGCCGATGCCTGGGCCATGTTCGATGCGGTGGACGGCGCGACGAAAGTGACCCTTGGCATGGTCTTCACCACCGCGCAGGAATACCAGGACGCCAAGGGCTTCGGCGCTCCGGAGCTGGGCTTGCAGACCCTGGGCAAGCTGGCAAAGGCCGTGGGCGCCGACTAGTCCAGATGGGGCGCGAGGAAGGCCCGGCAGGCCTCCTTCGCCGCCTCGGCCGGCATCGCTTCGGGGTCCAGGCAGTGCTGCAGGCAAAGCCCATCGATCAGGCAGATCAGGGACCTGGCAACGGCTGCGGCGTCCACCCTTCGCCCGCGCGCCGTGGCCAAGGCGCCGATCGCCTCGGTCACCTGGGCCAGATAGGACTGGTATTGCCGGCGATGTTCGTCGCGCAGGGCAGGGGTGTTGGCGATCTGGCCCCATAGCGCAACCCAGGCGTTCAGCGTCTCGCGGTTGAAGACCTTGGGGGCGAAGCTGCCCTCGATCAGCGCCGCGATCCGGGTCTCCGGGCGCAGGGCGGTCAGGTCCGGCGTCGTATCGCGGTAAAGCCGGGCGTAGACCGCCGCCAACAGCCCCGCCATCGAGCCGAAATGGTGCAGGATCAACCCGCGCGACACGCCCGCCGCGGCGCAGATGCGGTCCACCGTGAACTCCTGGATGCCGCCCTTCGCCAGTCCCGCCAGCGCCACGTCCATCAGCTGCGCACGCCGATCCTCGCTGGAGAGCCTTGTGAACCGCGCCATCAGTTCGTCGGGGCCCCGCCCTCGGCCTTGCGGCGGGCGACGAAGGCCTCCAGCGCCTCGCGGATACCGGGGTCGAGCGGCGGTTCCTCATAGGCCGCAAGAAGCTCCTTCCAGATCCGGTTCGCGCGGGCAGGGGCCTCCTCCGCCCCCTTGGCCTGCCAGTTCGGGAAACTGTCCCAGTTCGACAGCATCGGCGGGTGGAATGCGGTCTCGTACTGCGCCATCGTCTGCGCCGTGCCGAAGAAATGCCCGCCCACCCCGGCCTCGGCGATGGCGTCCAGCGACAGCGCCTCTTCCGTCACCGCGATGGGGCGGAAGTAGCTTTGCATCATCCCCAGAAGCTCGGCATCCAGCACCAGCTTCTCGAAACTCGCCGTCAGCCCGCCATGCATCCAGCCCGCCCCGTGGATCACCAGATGCGCGCCCCCCATGAGGCAGCCCCATAGCGACATCATCGACTCGTAGGCCGCCTGCGCGTCCAATGCGTTCGCCGCCGTGGTATTGGACGACCGGAACGGCACCCCGATCCTGCGGGCAAGCTGACCCGAGGCCTGTGCCGCCTTGGCATATTCCGGCGTCCCGAAGGCGGGTGCGCCGGTCTTCATGTCGACGTTACTGGTGAACCCGCCATACATCACCGGAACCCCCGGCCGCACGATCTGGGTCAGCGCCACGCCGAACATCGCCTCGGCATGCTGCAAGACCAGCGCCCCCGCCAGGCTGACCGGAGCCATCGCCCCCGCCAGCGTGAAGGGCGTCACGATCGCAACCTGCCCATGCTCGGCCAGCACCATCAGCCCCTCGGCCATCGGCACGTCCAGCTGCCGGGGTGAGTTGGTGTTGATCACCCCCATCATCATCGGCGTGCGGGCCAGGTCGTCCAGCGACCAGCCCATCGTGATCGCCGCCATCTCGATCCCGTCCATCGTGCGCTCGCGACCGAGCGCGTTCAGCTGCCAGCTTTTGTCCAGAAGCGTGATCTGGCTGAGGTAGAGGTCCAGATGGCGGGTCGCGGCAGGCAGGTCCATTGGCTCCAGCGGCCCGCCGGATTCCTGCTGGATGACGTTCAGGCACTGGCAGAGGCGCAGGAAGTCCTGCATGTCCTGCAGCGTCCCGTCGCGCCGCCCGCGGTCGAGGTCCATCACGTAGGCCGGGCCGCCGACGCTGGCGAAGACCATGTCGTTCCCGCCGAAGCGCAGGTCCTTCTCCCGGTTCCGCGCGGCAATGCGGAAGGTGCTGGGCACGGTCTCCAGAAGCCCCTCGATCAGGCCGGGGTCGGGGTAGACCATCTGGCCGTCCACCTTCGCCCCGGCTTGTCGATAGAGGTCCAGCGCCCGCCCGTTCAGCACACGCATCCCCTGCGTCGCCAGAAGCTTCAGCGCCGCCTGATGGACCGCCTCCACCTGGTCGTCGCTGATCACCTTGATCGGGTGATAGTCCCTTGGCACCTGCCCGAAAGGCGGCTGGGGAATGGCATTCGGTGTCCGGGCCGGGCGGCGCTGGCGCATCTACAGGCCCCTTGCAGGCGCGCGTTCCCGGCGCGGGGGCAGGTCCGGCTCGCCCAGAAGGCGGGCGTAGTGGTGAGCGGAATGGACGGCGTCGGCGATGGAAGAGGGCGCGACGCAATCCCCGATCCGGGTGGCGGCGATGCCCTGTGACGTCAGGTCGTCAAGAAGCGCGGTCTCCGGCAGCCGCCCGGTGCAGAGTATGAGCGTCCCGCAGGGCAGGGCTTCCACCCGCCCCGTGTAGACGCAGGCCAGCCGCACCTCGCCGTTTCCCTGCGCCTTCAACGCCTTGAGCGGATGCAATCGCACCCCGGCCTCGATCAGCCGGGCTTGCAGGAAGTCCTGCTCGTTGGTCATCACCGTCCATGAGGACGCCACCCCGGCCATCGTGACGTAATGCACTTCATGGCCTGCCGTCGCCAGCTTTTCGGCCAGCGCGCCGCCCATGAAATAGTGCTCGTCGTCGTAGATGACGACCGGCCCGGAAACCGGAGCCCCGGCAAAGACATCGTCGGGCGTCAGCGCCCCGCGTAGCGACAGGTGGCGCATCGCATAGACGCCCACGCCGTCACGCCGCCAGTGCGACCCCGTAGCCAGCACCACATGATCCGCCCCGAACTCCGCAATATCTGCCGGGCCCATGCGGCTCGCCGGGAACAACTCCACATTCGGCAGCTTGCCGATCATGTGCAGCCGCCAGTCCCGGACCCGCAGCCAGGTCTGCAAACCCGGCAGGGTCGCCTCGCGCAAGAGCCTTCCGCCGAAGGCCTCGCCCGCCTCCGCCAAGGCCACCTCCAGCCCCCGCCGCCCCAGCGTCAGCGCCGCCTCCAGCCCCGCCGGCCCCCCACCAATCACCAGCGCCTTCTCGCGCCGGGGGTAGACTGCGATCCGCTCCGGATGCCAGCCGCGCCGCCATTCCTCGCCCATCGTCGGGTTCTGCGTGCAGCGCAGCCCCACGCCTTCGTTGTTCGCCGCCCGGCAGATGTTGCAGCCGATGCACTCCCGGATCTCGTCCACGCACCCTTCGCGGATCTTCGAAGGGAGAAACGGGTCGGCGATGGACGGCCGCGCCGCGCCGATGAAATCCTGCACCCCGCGTTTGATCTGCGAAACCATCCGGTCGGGGGAGGTAAACCGCCCCACCGACACCACCGGCTTCGAGGTCAGGGACTTCACGAAGGCGACGTTCTCCTCCTGAAACCCCTCGGCCGAGAACCTTGCCGACCGCGAGTCATTCCCCAAGGCCCCCGCGACGTTCACATCCCAGAGGTCCGGCAGCTCTGCCAGCATCTCGATGATCTCACGCCCCTCGCCCTGGGACGTGATCCCCTCCGGCCCGTGCAGCTCATCCACCGCCAGCCGCACCGCCACGGCGCAGGTACCGCCCACGGCCTCCTTCGTGTCCTCGATCATCTCGCGCAGAAGACGGACGCGGTTCTTGAGGCTTCCGCCATAGGCATCGCTGCGGTGGTTCGTGCGGCGCGAAAGGAACTGGAAGGGCAAATAATCGTGGCCCGCGTAGACATAGACGATATCGAACCCGGCCCGCTTTGCGCGCAGGGCCGCGTCCCGCTGCCAGCCTCGGAACGCCTTGATATCGCTGGCATCCATCGCCCGCGCCGTGGTGGGCAGGTGGTAAAGTGACGGCTGGACGTCCGGCGCGATCCCCGGCACGCGAGTCATCCGGTTCGAGGCATGCGCCCCCCCGTGCCACAACTCGATCCCCGCCAGCGAGCCATGCGCGTGGATCGCCTCTGCCGTCAGGGCCAGGGGCGCGATGTCGTCGTCGTCCCAGAGCGTGAGGAAGGCATAGGGACTGTCGTCCGAGGAGGGGTGGATCGAGCAATATTCCGTGCAGACGACGCCCCAGCCGCCCTCGGCCTTCACGCCCCGCAAGGCTGCCCCGGATTGCGGGCGCTGCCAGCCGAGGCCGGTTGCATGCGGGGTCTGGTAGAAGCGGTTGGGGGCGGTGACCGGGCCGATGCGGACGGGCTCGAAAAGGATGTCGTAGCGCGCGTCGCGGGGCATCGGGTCACCCTTGTTGAATGACCGTACAGTAAAGGCCGCGGTGCTTCTGTCAAGCGGGTCAGAAGGGCAGGAGCAGCTGCGCCTGCGGCGATTTCTTCACCGACCGCCGCCCCTCGCGGTTGCCCGACCGGCTGGCGTGGCGCTGAACGATCTCACCGGCGACCTCGGCGAAGCCCGCCGAACGCCGCGCCGTCCAGATCCGCTCCCGCGCCTCCCGCGCGGCCGAGGCGACGTCGACCACAGGCTCGGGGTAGCGGTGGCCCAGCAGCCGCCGCGCCTCGGGCCAGCGCCAGGGTTCCTGGAGAAAGGCATCCGGCACCCCCGCCAGTTCCGGCAGCCAGCGCCGGGTGAACGCGCCCGTCGGATCCTGATCCAGCCCCTGTTTCACCGGGTTGTAGATGCGCGGGATGTTGATCCCCGTCGTCCCCAACTGCATCTGCACCTGCGGCCAGTGGATACCCGGCTCATAATCCGTGAACATCCGCGCCAGATGCGCCCCCGTCGCCCGCCAGTCGAGCCAGAGGTGATAGGACGCGACCGAGATCACCATCGCCCGCATCCGGAAGTTCAGCCAGCCCGTGGCCCGCAGGTAGCGCATGCAGGCGTCCAGGAACGGCAGCCCTGTTTCACCATTTGCCCAGGCCGCCAAACGCGTCGCGTCCATCTCGCGGGGACGGGTGACGGCCACAGGATGCAGGTCGCGCATCTCGATCGAGGGCTGGTCCTCCAGCTTCTGGATGAAGTGGTCCCGCCAGGCGAGCCGCGACTGGAAGCTGGAAAGCGACCCGCCCCACTTGCCCCCGGGCCGCTCCGCCTGGCGTCCGGAAACCGCCTGAACCACCTCGCGGATCGACAGCGTCCCCACGGCGAAATGCGGCGACAGCCGCGAACAGGCCCGCTCGGCCGTCAGCGGGGACGACATGGCCACCCGATACGGCTCGCCGCGCTGGGCAAGGAAGCTGTCCAGAAGCTCCACCCCCCGCCGCCGCCCGCCAAGCTGCCTGTGCGGACACGGGTCCGCCGCCAGCTTCAAGGCCCGCGCCGAGGGGATCAGTCCCGGCTCCACCCCATCGACCGCCCGCAAGGCCGGGACCGGCACGACCGGCTGCGCCATGAACCCGTCGCGGCTGGCGGCCCAGATGTCGCGCGAAGCCAATCGCCGCACGACACCGGACTGCGGCACCTCTGTCCACTCGATCCCCGCCTGTCGCGCCCAGCCCGCCACCCGACGGTCGCGTCCGTAGGTCCAGAGGTTCCCCGTCTCCTCATGGCTGACGATGCGGCTGATCCCGTGCCGCTTGCACAGCCCCGCCAGCACCTGGACTGCATCACCGACCCGCACCACCAGGGGCGCTCCAAGCGCCGCTAAAACCTCGCGCAGATCGACCAACGATTCGGCCACGAACTCCCACTGCCGGGCCGAGGCATCGGGCTCTGCCCACAACTCCGGCTCGACCACATGAACCGGCAGCACCGGCCCCAGCCCCGCCGCCAGGGTCAGGGCGGGGTGGTCATGCAGGCGCAGGTCGCGCTTCAGCCAGACGAGAACATTCATGGAACATAGATGTAGTCACCCGCGCAGATTCGTAAAGCGGCAAAAGACTGTTACCGGCCTCCCCCTTGCGCGGCGCGCCATTCCCCGTAGCTTCAAGCGAAAGGGAGTCCCGCATGTCCGAGCAGAAGACCGTCTACCTGGCAGACTACCAGCCCTTCACCCACGTCGTCGACAGTGTGGACCTGACCTTTCGCCTGCACCCCACGGCAACGCGCGTCCTGGCGCGATTGACCCTGCGGCCCAATCCCGACCGTCCCGGCCGGAATGACCTCCGGCTCGACGGCGAGGGGGTGACGCTGATCTCCTGCTCCCTGGACGGGCAGCCCGTTACCCCAAGGACTGACGCCCAGTCCCTGACCATCGCCGCAAGCGATCTTCCCGAAGCCCCCTTCACCCTGGAGACCGAGGTCGAGATCGCGCCCGAGGCGAACACCGCGCTGGAAGGGCTCTACATGTCCAAAGGCATGTACTGCACCCAATGCGAGGCCGAGGGCTTCCGCAAGATCACCTACTATCCCGACCGCCCCGACGTGATGTCGCGCTTCAAGGTCCGCATCGAATCCGACCTTCCCGTCCTTCTGTCGAACGGCAATCCCGTAGCCAGCGGCAAGGGCTGGGCGGAATGGGACGACCCCTGGCCAAAACCCGCCTACCTCTTCGCCCTCGTCGCCGGCGACCTCCGCGCGCATTCGGCCAAGTTCACCACCGCCTCGGGTCGCCCAGTCGACCTGCACATCTGGGTCCGCCCGGGGGATGAGGACCGCTGCGCCTATGCGATGGACAGCCTGATCCGGTCGATGCGCTGGGACGAACAGATCTATGGCCGGGAATACGACCTCGACGTATTCAACATCGTCGCCGTCGACGACTTCAACATGGGCGCGATGGAGAACAAGGGGCTGAACATCTTCAACTCCCGCTACGTTCTGGCTTCCCCGGAAACCGCCACCGACGACGACTATGCCCGGATCGAGGCGATCATCGCGCATGAATACTTCCACAACTGGACCGGTAACCGCATCACCTGCCGCGACTGGTTCCAGCTCTGCCTGAAGGAAGGCCTCACCGTCTTCCGCGACCACCAGTTCTCGGGCGACATGCGGTCAGCCGCCGTGCGCCGGATCGAGGATGTGGTCACGCTCCGCGCCCGCCAGTTCCGCGAGGATGACGGCCCGCTCGCCCATCCGGTGCGGCCGGAAAGCTTCATCGAGATCAACAATTTCTACACTGCCACCGTCTACGAGAAAGGGGCCGAGGTCATCGGGATGCTGAAATCCCTGGTGGGCGACCAGGGTTACAAGCGTGCCCTCGACCTTTACTTCGACCGCCACGACGGCGACGCCGCCACCATCGAGGACTGGCTCAAGGTCTTCGAGGACGCCACCGACCGCGACCTGTCGCAGTTCAAGCTCTGGTACTCCGAGGCCGGGACCCCCCGGCTGAAGGTCACCGACCATTGGGACAACGGCGTCTACACGCTGACCTTCACCCAGACCAATCCCCCGACCCCCGGTCAGCCGGAAAAGCAGCCGAAGGTCATCCCGATCAAGGTCGGGCTTCTCAACCCCAACGGCGACGAAGTCGTGCCGACGATCATGCTCGAGATGACGCGCGCCAGGCAGTCCTTCCGCTTCGAAGGCCTGGCCGCGAAACCCGTGCCGTCCATCCTGCGCGGCTTCTCGGCGCCCGTCATCCTTGACCGCAAACCCGCGCCGGGCGAACGCGCTTTCCTCCTGGCCCACGACACCGACGCCTTCAACAAGTGGGAGGCGGGCCGCGCGCTGGCGAAAGAGGTGATGGCCGAGATGGCGCTGAAGGGCACGCCGGTCCGCAACGACTGGCTCGACGCCCTGGCCGCCGTGACCTTCGACGACACGCTCGACCCGGCCTTCCGCGCGCTCTGCCTGCGCCTGCCGGGAGAGGACGACCTTGCGCAAACCATCCACGCGATGGGCCGCATCCCGGACCCTGCCAAGATCCACGCCGCCCGGCGCGAGATGGCAGGGGCGCTCGCGATCCGCCTGGGCGACGGATTGTCACGCCTCTACAAGGACCTGGACGACAATGCGCCCTTCTCGCCTTCTGCCGCGCAGGCGGGCCGCCGGGCGCTGAAGATCGCCGCGCTTCACCTTCTCACCCGCAGGGACGGCGGCAAGCTTGCCGCCTCGGCCTTCGCCCGCGCCCGCAGCATGACCGAGGAGATCGGCGCTCTGGCGGCCCTTCTCGACATCCACCAGGGGCAGGCCGAACTGACCTCCTTCGCCGCACGCTGGGGCCGTGACGCGAATGTCATGGACAAGTGGTATGCCCTGCAGATTGCCACCGCAGACCCCGGCGATGCCGCCGCGGTCGCCGACCGGCTGATCCAGACGCCAGGATTCGACTGGAAGAACCCCAACCGCTTCCGCACCGTGATCGGCGCACTGGCGGCGAACCACGCCGGGTTCCATCACCGTTCTGGCGCGGGCTACCGGCTGGTTGCCGACTGGCTTCTCAAGCTTGACCCGCTGAACCCGCAGACGGCAGCCCGCGTCTCGACCGCGTTCGAGACCTGGCCGCGCTATGACGCCACCCGCCGCAAGCGCGCAAAGGCGGAACTGGAACGAATGCTGGCCGCGCCGGCCCTGTCGGGCGACCTGCGCGAGATGGTGGAACGGATGCTGGCGGCGGGCTAGGGCCTCAGCCCGCCTTGCAGTACGGCTGCTGGCGCGTCCAGGCGGCCATGGCCGACCGCTTCTCGCTGGAGCGCAGCGGCGCCCAGTCGCGGCCGATGCCGCGGTTGCCGCCACCGGCCACCAGCCCGTCCTTGGCGACCTGCTCGGACATGATCTCGACCGCGCATTCCAGGTTGGCCCCGCCATCCTTCAGCGCGCCGGCCGACGTCGCCTCGCAGCCGTAGTTCGCCGCCGACCGGGGCGAAATCTGCATCAGGCCGATCCAGCGCCCGCCGCCGCCCGAGGCCTTCTCGTTCCAGGTGGATTCGTATTTCGCCACCGCCGACAGCAGCCCTGCCCAGAAGGCGCGGCGCTCTTCGACGGATGCATCGTGGTAGCCGGGGCACCAGGTGTCGATGTCGGCAGGCACGCGCTCGGACAGGAGCTGATCCTTGGTTGACAGGGCCGTAAGCGTCGATTCGGTCCATTCCTCGGCCTCGGGATGGTGGTCCCATTGCATCGGAGGCGCCACGAAGGACATCGAATCCTCGGGCTTCGACTGGACGCAGGCAACCAGCGAAGTGGTTGCCAACACACCGAAAATTACACGCAGCAGCATGACGAGGTCACCTGAAGATCACCGCATTTCCATTTTTCCGCCCCGATCATGCGTCAGATTCGACAGCGGAACGGGCGAAACCAGCCCGGGGGGCGAGTCGGATGCTAGTTACACCGTCACTGATGCACGTGAACACCCGCGCGGGCCGGGGTCGGCAAGAAGACGCCGTCCTGCTGCGCCCCCTTGCTGGCTCCTCGGCCGAGCTTCTGGATGGGTTGACCGCCGATCAGGTGCTTGCGCGGGTCGATGTTCCGGTGATGCGGATCGGCCCGGAAAAGACCGAATGGCAATGCGTGCGCGACGATCATGCCGCGATGGCCGAGGCCGGGGAATGGGCCGACCTGCTCGAGGCGCTGCGCTATACCGACCAGGAACGGGTGATGGCCTCGGGCGGCCGCCGCGTGGCCCCGCTGATCAGCGAAGGAATGCGTGCGGGTCTCACCCGGGCCATTGCGCAGGGCGACTGGATCAGCGCCAAGGCTGAACTTGCCGTGTTGGAAGAGGTCTACGATCGCCACTCGGAAGACTACTGCGCCGCGCAGGTCCTGGCCCAGGCCCATGTCGACCTCGCCAACGCCCGGCGCAGCCCGACCGCCGCGCACCTGTCGCGAGACGACTGGGCCGAGGCCGCGTCGCATTACGAACAGGCCGAGCTTCTGGTCACGCTTTTCGATCCGATCGAAGAGATGTCGCCCCTGCTTGCCGCCACCCGCTATGCGCTGGTCCCCGGGATCGAGGATGGCGGATCGGTCTGCCGCGAATGGTATGAGGACTGGGTCGACCTCGACCCCGAGGATGCCGCGGTCCACGCTGCCCATGCGGTGAACATGCTTCCGGGCTGGTACGGCTCGCTCACGGCCTTCGAGAAAGAGGCCCGTCGCGCCGTGCGCCTGACCGACGGCGTGACCGGCAAGGCCGCCTACGCCGTCTTCCACATCGCCGCGGCCGAAGCTCTGGGTGATCTGGCGCCCACGCTGGACCACGAATACTTCTTCGAGGCCCTGGCCGATTACCAGTCCGCCACCGGCTGCCAGTTGCGGGCGAATGTCACGGCGGATCTTCTGTCCGGCATGGCGCTGGCCTTCCGCAAGGCTGGTCCGACCGCCGCCTGGCACCTGACCAAGACCCGCGCCGCGCTGTCCGACGTGCTCTGGAACCGCCTGCGCGAGATCCAGCTTGACTGCTGGAACACCGACAGCCAGGCGCTCGCCTTCGCGATGGCCGAGGTGTTCGGTCCCGCCCTGAAACGCGGCGCGCGGATCGTGCGTCGCGGCGACGGCCTTGGCACGCTGGTGCGCCGTACCTGAGCCCCTGCCTCTTGCCCCGGGCGGCCTCGCGGCCTAAACCCGGCCCAAGACCATTCGGAGGCTTCCATGCTTGACCTGACCTACACCGCGCCCGCGCCCAAGGTAATCGCCGGGGCCAAGCACGACTGGGAGTTGGTGATCGGGATGGAAATCCACGCCCAGGTGTCCTCGAACGCCAAGCTCTTCTCCGGTGCCTCCACCGCCTTCGGGGCCGAGCCGAACTCCAACGTCTCCTTCATCGATTGCGCGATGCCGGGGATGCTGCCGGTCATCAACGAATTCTGCGTCGAACAGGCGGTCCGCACCGGCCTTGGCCTCAAGGCGCAGATCAACCTGGTCTCGGCCTTCGACCGCAAGAACTACTTCTACCCCGACCTGCCGCAGGGCTACCAGATCAGCCAGCTTTACCACCCCATCGTGGGCGAGGGCGAGGTGATCGTGGAAATGGCCCCCGGCGTCGCCCGCCGCGTCCGGATCGAGCGTATCCACCTCGAACAGGACGCCGGGAAATCCATCCACGACATGGACCCGAACCTCAGCTTCGTCGACTTCAACCGGACGGGTGTCGCGCTGATGGAGATCGTCTCCCGCCCCGACATCCGGGGGCCGGAAGAAGCCGCGGCCTATGTCACGAAGCTCCGCCAGATCCTGCGCTATCTCGGCACCTGCGACGGCAACATGCAGAACGGCAACCTCCGCGCCGACGTGAACGTTTCTGTCTGCCGCCCCGGCCAGTATGAGAAATACCAGGCCACCGAGGACTTTTCGCATCTGGGAACCCGCTGCGAAATCAAGAACATGAACTCGATGCGCTTCATCCAGGCCGCCATCGAGTATGAGGCCCGCCGCCAGATCGCCATCATCGAGGACGGCGGCCAGGTCGTGCAGGAAACCCGCCTCTACGACCCCGACAAGAACGAAACCCGCTCCATGCGGTCGAAGGAAGAGGCGCATGATTACCGCTACTTCCCCGACCCCGACCTTCTCCCGTTGGAGATCGAGCAGGCCTGGGTCGACGACGTCGCCGCCCGGATGCCGGAACTCCCCGACGCCAAGAAGGCGCGTTTCATGGCCGACTACGGCCTGACCGACTATGACGCCAACGTGCTGACCGCCGAACTGGTCAGCGCGCGCTATTTCGACGAGGTGGCCAAGGGCCGCGACGGCAAGATGGCCGCGAACTGGGTCATCAACGAGCTGTTCGGCCGCCTGAAGAAGGAAGGCCACGACATTACCGAAAGCCCGGTCTCGGCCGCGCAACTGGGCGGGATCATCGACCTGATCGCGGCCGGCACGATCAGCGGCAAGATGGCCAAGGACCTGTTCGAGATCATCTACACCGAAGGCGGCGACCCGGCCGAGGTGGCGCAGGCCCGGGGCATGCAGCAGGTCACCGACACCGGCGCCATCGGGAAGGCAGTGGACGAGATCATTGCCGCCAACCCGGAACAGGTGGCGAAAGCCAAGGCCAACCCCAAGCTCGCGGGCTGGTTCACCGGCCAGGTCATCAAGGCCTCGGGCGGGAAGGCCAATCCGGCCACCGTCAACGCTCTCGTCGCGCAGAAGCTGGGGCTCTAAGGCCCCGGCGGCGCAGCGCAGGCGCGGTTCTGCCGGGAAAGCTTCCGTGATTTGCGGCAAGCCGCAGAATCTTCTAGGGTTTCCCCGGACAGTGCGGGAGCAGCCGGATGCAGCGTTTTGAATACAAGGTCATTCCGGCCCCCAAGCGGGGCGAAAAGGCGCGGGGCGTCAAGACGACCGAGGACCGCTTCGCTCTCGCGCTCACCACCCTGATGAACCAGCTCGGCGCCGAAGGCTGGGACTACGTCCGCGCCGACTCGCTGCCCTGCGAGGAACGGACGGGCTTCACCAGCACCAAGACCACGTTCCAGAACGTGCTGGTGTTCCGGCGGGTGATCGCAGCGCAGTCGGCGGACGCTGCCGGTCCCGCCCGGCTGCTCTTGCAGGAACCCGCTCCCGCCGCCGCGCCGCGCCTTGGTCCGGCCGACACCCCGGCGTCTGGCAAGGCGCCCGCGCTGGGACCGGCGAAACCCGACCTCGCGGCCGAGTGATCAGCCCGCGGCCTTCAGCGCCAGTGGTAGGGTTTCTTCAAGGATATCAAGCGCCTGGTCGTCGCCCAGGCTGACGCGGATGCAGCGGTCCAGCGGGGATACGCCGGGCATCCGGATGAACACCCCCAGCGCACCCAGTTCCGCCAGCACCCGCTTCGCATGGTCCCCATCCCGTCCGCAGTCAATGGTGACGAAGTTGGTTGCCGAGGGCAGGGGGCGCAGCCCGCTCGCCACCGCGATCCCCGCCAGCCGCGCCCGCGCCGTCACCGTCCGCGCCTGCACCGCGCGCAGCCAGTCCTGATCCGCCAGCGCCGCCAGCGCCCCGGCCTGGCTGATCCGACCCATTCCGAAATGATCGCGCACCTTGTCGAAGGCCAGCGCCAGTTCGGGATTGGTCAGCGCATAGCCAACCCGCGCCCCCGCCAACCCGTAGCCTTTCGAAAAGGTCCGCATCCGGATCACCTGCGGATGATCCGCCGCAATCCTGGGCACCGTCCCCTCGGGCGCCAGATCGGCATAGGCCTCGTCCAGGATCAGAAGCGCACGATCGGGCAGGTTGGCGACCATGTCCTCCACCACCGAGGCCGGATGGTGGCTGCCCATCGGGTTGTCGGGGTTGGCGAAGTAGATCAGCTTCGCCCCAAGGGATTTCGCGGTGGAAACAAGGGCTTCCGGGTCCTCATTGTCGCCCCTGTAGGGAACGCGGGTCAACGCTCCGCCATATCCTGCCACGTGGAAGTTGAAGGTCGGATAGGCACCAAGGCTGGTCACCACCGGCGTCCCCGGCTCCAGCACAAGCCGGCAGACGAGGCCCAGAAGCCCATCGATCCCCGGACCCACGGCGACATGTGCGGGCGTCACGCCGTGATGGCGGGCAAGTGCCTGTTTCAGATCGTGGTTTTCCGGGTCGCCGTACATCCAGGCGCCCTGCGCGGCCTCTTGCATCGCGGCGACAGCCTTGGGCGAGGGGCCGAAGAGGCTCTCGTTGGCACCCAGCCTTGCACGGAATGGAATGCCCGTGCGGCGCTCCAGAGCCTCGGGGCCGGTGAACGGGACGGTGGAGGGCAGGGCGGCGGCGTGCGGTGTCAGGAAGCGGCTCATGGCCGCGAAGCTGGCACGGGGCCAAGGCCCACGCAAGCCCTAGCGCAGGAACTTGCGGCGGCTTTCCTCGGCGATGGCCTGCAGCATCTCAAGCCGCGCCAGTTCGGCCAGCGCGGCTTTGCGCTCGCCCGCGTCGGTCAGCGCCGCCAGCCTTTCTCGTTGCGCGGCGACCTGTTTCTTCAACGTGATTTCCTCAGGCAGCACCCCCGCCTCGGCCATGATGCGGAACCCCACCGCGTCGCCGGGCGAGACGAAGGCATCGCCAGGTCGGTCGGGCAACGGCTTTCCCTCGCCCTCCAGCCCCTGCAACTCGCCCTTCAGGCGGGCCTTCTGGATCTGGCGCTCGGCCAACCGGGACAGCCAGGACATCGCGTCACCTCCACGTCAAAGGTGGGCGCAACCGGTGCCGAGGGCAAGGTTCATCCGGGCGGGTTGTAGTTCACGGTCACCTGATAGTCGTCCAGCCGGGGCTCTCGCCCCAGTTTCGCCAGCTCCTCGGTCGAGCGCGCAAGTCCGATCAGCCCGAAGGTCAGCCCGGCGGCATCGGCGAGGTCGCGGGCATCGTCGCACTGGTTGCACAGGACGATCTCCTGCCTGGCCGTCGGGGTCGAGACGGTAAGTTCGACACGGATCATCCCCGCCCAGACGCAATCCACCCCGGCCGGGCAGCGCTGGTCCGCGACCTCGGTCACTGTCAGGGTAATGTCGGTGTCGGGGACCGCCGTGGGTTCGCCGCCGGTCAAAGTCAGCTGCGGGAAGACCTGCGGCGTCAGCGCGCAAGAGGCGGTGGCAAGGCCGATCAGGGCCAGGGTCGCAAGGGTTAGGCGCATCGGATTTCCTTTCCGGGGTTGGCATCAGTCTGACGCACCGGCCCCGGAAAGGCTTGGGTCGGTTTTCCTTACCCGAGGTCCGACAGGCGCTTAAGCGCCTCCTGCATTTTCGCCGCTTCGTCCTGCCGCGCCTCCAGATTTGACTGCGCTTCCATCACCACGTCCTCGGGCGCGGACTTGACGAAGTTCGGGTTGTCGAGCCGGCCCTTGAGGCCCCCGATCTCCTTCATCAGCTTGTCCAGACCCTTCTGCAGGCGCGATTTCTCCTCGGCGATGTCGATCAGCCCTTCCAGCGGGATCGCAAAGGCCGCACCTTCCGCCGCCACGGCGATGGACCCCTTCGGGGCCGCGCCTTCGGTGATCTGGTCAACCCGCGCCATCCGCTTGATCAGCGCCTCGTTCCGCCGGAACGCCGCGCGGGCCTCCTCCGTCAGGCTGGTCGCCACCAGATCGGCCTTCAGGCCCACCGGCACATGCACCTGCGCGCGGGCGCTGCGGATGTCGTCGATGAGCTGGGTGACGAAGGTCATCTCGCGTTCCGCGTCCTGGTCGATCAGGGTCGCCGGAAGCTGCGGCCAGTCGGTGTGGACCAGCAGCTTCTCGCGCTTGCCGGTCGTGCCCCACAGCTCTTCGGTGATGAAGGGCATGAAGGGGTGCAGCAGGATCATCGACTGGTCGAGGACCCAGGCCATCGTTGCGCGGGTTTCCCCGGCGTCGGGGCCGTCGAACAGAGGCTTGGCGAACTCGACATACCAGTCGCAGACCTTGCCCCAGACGAACTTGTAAAGCGCGTCGGCGGCCTGGTCGAAGCGGTAGTTCTCCAGCGCCTCGTTGACCTCGGCGAGCGTCTTCGCCGTCTCGCCGATGATCCACTTGTTCGCGGTGGCCGTCGGGCTGGGCGCCGGTCCGGTCGCGTGGCCTTCCCAGACCCCGTTCATCTCGGCAAAGCGGCAGGCATTCCACAGCTTCGTGCCAAAGTTCCGGTAGCCCGCGATGCGCTGGGTATCCAGCTTCAGCACGCCGCCGAGGGAGGCCATCGCGGCATTGGCAAAGCGCAGCGCGTCGGCGCCGTATTCGTCGATGATCTCCAACGGGTCGATGACGTTGCCCAGCGACTTCGACATCTTCTTGCCCTTGGCGTCGCGGACAAGGCCGTGCAGGTAGACGGTGTGGAACGGAATGTCGTTCACCACCGCGAGCTGCATCATCATCATCCGGGCGACCCAGAAGAACAGGATATCCTGCCCGGTCACGAGGACCGAGGTGGGGAAGTATCTCTGCAGCTCCGGCGTGGGCTCTGGCCAGCCGAGCGTGCCGA
>JAIXZY010000011.1 GCA_027489355.1 Paracoccaceae bacterium
GAGGACCGGCGCGACGCCGCGCCCATGGGGCTGGCGTCCTCGCCCGAGACGCCGATCCGTTTCTACGTCGACGACGACAGTCGGGTGGCCTTTTTCCAGGAGCGCATTCGGGAAGGCCTGCGGGTCGGGCCCGACGGTCACCTCGATCTGCTGGCCGTGTCGGGCGGCGGGGCCAACGGGGCCTTCACCGCCGGCGTCATGTCGGGCTGGACCCAGTCCGGCGAGCGGCCCGACTTCGAGATCGTCACGGGTGTCTCGACCGGGGCCCTGGCGGCGCCCTTCATTTTTCTGGGACCCGACTGGGACGATGAACTGACCGAGGCCTATGTCGGCGGCGCGGCCAGCACCCTGCTGCAGCCCCAGGGCCTGGGGGCCCTGTTCGGCTCCGGCATCTACCAGGCCGAACCGCTCCGCGATCTGATCGCCAGCTATGTCGACATGGCCATGCTGGAGGCCGTGGCGGCCGAGGCGCGCAAGGGCCGGGTGCTGCTGGTCGCCACTACCGACCTGGACTCCCAGCGCGGCGTCAGCTGGGACATGGGGGCCATCGCCATGCAGGGCGGGCCCGCGGCGCTGGAGCTGTTCCGCACCGTGCTGCAGGCCTCGGCCAGCATTCCCGGCGCCTTTCCGCCGGTGCGCATCCGCTCGGTGGCGGGCGGACTGACGTTCGAGGAGATGCATGTCGACGGCGGGGTGACCGTGCCCTTCCTCGGCCTGCCCGAAAGCCTGTGGACCTATCAGGATCCGACCCGCGGCCTGCGGGGCGCGCGTCTGCATGTCATCGTCAACGGCCGGGTGGCGCCCAGTTTCGCGGTGACGACGGACAGCCTCGGCTCGGTCCTGGGGCGCAGCCTCGACACCATGCTGCGCGCCTCCATGCTCAGCACCCTGGCCGGCAACCGCGCCTTCGCCGACCGCAACGGCCTGGTCTTCCGCTGGGCCGCCCTGCCGGACGACAGCACCGCCGGGTCCCTCGACTTCAGCCCGGAGTCCATGCGGGCCGTCTATGAGCTGGGCCGGCAGGGCGCGCTCGATGGATCGGTCTGGCGCTGACGGCGGATGTCAGGGCAGGGCGGGCAGCCCCTCGCGGCGCAGGTCGACGGCCTTGCGCACGGCCTGGGGCGAGGCGCTGAGCCAGTAGTCGGCGTCGTCGGCGCGGCCGCAGGCACGGCGCTCCACCCCGCGCAGCCGGCGTTTGGCCGCATTGTCCAGCAGGCGGGCGTGGAGGGCGCGCGGCGTGGCATTCAGGACGGCCGGCGAGTGGGGCGTGGCGACCGCGTCCGGGCCGAACGGCTCGATGGCGGGGCGAAGGATCGGGATGAACATGGTGGGCTCTCTGTCGCGACCCGGTCGCCTCCTGCGCCGGGCCGTTCCGATCCGCCGGCTTCGTCGCGGCGGTCGAAGGGGAAAATCCACAGCCTCTGTGGATGGTTCCCGTACATGCTCCGAAAATTCGTCTGGATTCAGACAGTTCTCGCCTCGCTCCTGCCCATAGGGTTAAGCAGAGGTAAATGCGCCCCGGAATCGTGCGGACAGCGTATAGGTTCGGGGTGCGCTTCGACGACCGATACATTGAGGAACTGAAGGCCCGACTACGTCCGTCCGACGTCATCGGCCGCACCGTCAAACTCAAGCGTCAGGGCCGCGAGTTCGTCGGCCTGAGCCCTTTCAGCAAGGAAAAGTCGCCCAGCTTCTTCGTCAATGACGACAAGGGCTTCTTCCACGACTTCAGCTCCGGCAAGCACGGCGACGTCATCAGTTTCCTGCAGGAGACCGAGCGGCTCAGCTTCGTCGAGGCGGTCCAGCGGCTGGCCGGCGAGGCGGGCATGGCCCTTCCGGCCGAGGATCCACAGGCGGCCGAGCGCGAGCAACGCCGGCAGGGCCTGACCGACTGGATGGACCTGGCCCAGAAATGGTTCGCCGCCAATCTGCGCCGGTCGGTCGGCCGCTCCACGCGGGAGTATCTGGCCCGACGCGGCCTGCCCGAGGATCAGTGGGAGCGGTTCGGCCTGGGCTATGCGCCCAACGACCGCGAAGGCCTGAAGTCGGCCCTGGTCCAGCGCGGCGCCCGGCCGGGCGATCTGGTCGAGGCCGGCCTGCTGATCGCGCCCGAGGGGGGCGGCCAGCCCTATGACCGGTTCCGCGACCGGCTGATGTTCCCCATCCTCGACGCCCGGGGTCGGGTGGTCAGCTTCGGCGGCCGGGCCATGAACCCGGACGACCGGGCCAAATATCTGAACGGGCCTGAGAGCCCGCTGTTTCACAAGGGTGCCACCCTGTACGGCCTGCCCGAGGCCCGGCGCATTCTCGGCGCAGAAAGCCGGTCCGAACAGGCCCTGGTGGTGGTCGAGGGCTATATGGACGTGATCGCCTGCCAGCGGGCGGGCGTACCGGCGGTCGCCCCCATGGGCACGGCCCTGACCGAAGAGCAGATGGCCCTGCTGTGGCGAGTCAGTCCCGAGCCCATCTTGTGCTTCGATGGCGACGGGGCCGGGCGGCGGGCCGCCTTCCGCGCCGTGGAGCGGGCCCTGCCGCTGATCCGGTCCGACCGGTCGTTCCGCTTCGTCAGCCTGCCCGACGGGCTGGACCCGGACGACATGCTGCGCGAGCGGGGCGCGCCGGCCCTGCGCGAGGCCCTCGGCATGACTGTCGCGTTCTCGCGCCTGCTGTTCGACCGCGAACGCGAGGCCGTGGGGCCGCTGGACACGCCCGAGAAGGAGGCGGCCCTGATCGCGCGCCTGCGCAAGGCCGCCGCCATGGTCGCGGACCCCGATCTGGCCCGAACCTACAAGGACTATCTGCTGGGTTCGGTCTACCAGCTGACCCGCCCGTCGGAGGGCGAGCGCCGTGCGGCGGGCAAGGTGCTTTACCGCGACCGACGGGCCCGCAAGGCCCTGGTCACCATGGACCAGACGCCGGAGGCGGGGGCCGGCCTGTCCACCTTCCGCCGGGCACCCCGGCCGCTGACGGCCGCGGTCCTGACCGGGCTGATCGACCATCCGCAAGTCCTGCAGGAGCGGGCCGAGCTTCTGGCCGGCCAGGGGCTCGGCGATCCGGCCCTGGACCGGCTGGTCGGGGATCTGGTGCGGCTGACCTGGGACATCGCCGACTTCGGCGACGGCCTGCTGCGCGCGCGGCTGGTCGCGCTGGGCCACGACGAGACGCTGAAGGCGGTGGACCGCACGGCGCGGATCTCCCACGCGCCCTTCCTCGACGCCGCGCAGCCGGCAGAGCAGGCGCGGGCCGATCTGACCCGCGCGATCGACGCCCTGCTGGCCGCCCTGGCCCTGAACCGCGCCCTGGACGATCTGAAGACCGAGGCCGACTTCGACGGTCAGGCCTTTGTGACGCTGAAGGCCGAGCGCGACGCCCAGGACCGCATCCTGTCGAGCGGCGGGCTGTGGCTCGCCGACGAGACCGTGCATTGAGCGCGGCCTGTGCCGTCTTGACACGGACGGGTCCGCTCGCCATTTGCCCGGATCGGATCAGAACGCCTGTGCGCGCGTGGTCGAGAAGGCGACGGCATCGACCGTTTCGTGCTTCCGGGCCGCAGATGTGCCCCCCGCCGCGGCCTCCTGTCCGAACCGATCGTGGGGCGTGGAGGATTCCGCGCCCATGCTGGCTCGTGCCTGCCGACCGGACAGCGAACCGAAAACTGAAGCGCGAGGTGGGGGTGACGAACCTTTCCGTGGCGCGTTGCACATTTGCCGCAGACGCGATTGCGGCACCCGGGAGAGCCGACTGAATGACCACCCAGACCGAAACTCAGGAAGCCGAAGTCGCCACCGATGGGCCGCTGCTCGACCTGACCGACGCGGGCGTCAAGAAGTTCATCAAACAGGCCAAGGCGCGCGGCTATGTGACGATGGAGGACCTGAACAAGGTCCTGCCGTCCGAAGAGGTGACCCCCGACCAGATCGAGGACACCCTGGCCATGCTGTCCGAGATGGGCGTCAACGTCGTCGAGGCTGAAGAGGACGCCGAGACCAAGGAAGGCGAGGGCGGCGAGGTCGCCGAACGTCCCGAGACGGCCGTCGCCGAAACGCCGGCCAAGGCGGCCTATGACCGCACCGACGACCCGGTACGGATGTATCTGCGCGAGATGGGCTCGGTAGAGCTCCTGAGCCGCGAGGGCGAGATCGCGATCGCCAAGCGGATCGAGGCGGGCCGCGACGCCATGATCTCGGGCCTGTGCGAGAGCGCCCTGACGTTCGAGGCCATCATGGTGTGGCGCGACGAGCTGGCGGCCAACCGGATCCTGCTGCGCGAGGTCATCGACCTGGACGCGACCTATGGCGTGCTGAACCCCGCCTCCTTGCCGGGCGCGGCCCCGGCGGTGGTCGAGGGGGCGGCCGAGGGCGAGGTGGCAGAGCCGGAAGCCGGCGCGGCCGAGAAGCCCGAGGGGGCCGAGGACGACGACGATGAGGATTTCGACGACGGCGGCGGCCTGTCCATCTCGGCGCTGGAGGCGGAGCTGCGCGACGGCGTCATGGAGATCCTGGATGCGGTGGCGGCCGACTTCGGCGCCTTCCGCAAGCTGCAGGATCGGCTGGTCGAGACCCGGCTGAAGGGCGAGACGCTCAGCACCAAGGACCAGAAGGCCTATGAGGGCCTGACCACCTCGATCTCCGGCCGGCTGAAGACGCTGAAGCTGAACAATGCCCGCATCGAGGCGCTGGTCGAGCAGCTGTACACGATCAACAAGCGGCTGATGGGGCTGGAGGGCCGGCTGCTGCGCCTGGCCGACAGCTATGGCATCTCGCGGCCCGAGTTCCTGAAGTCCTATTTCGGCGCCGAGCTGGACCCCGCCTGGGTCGACCGGGTCAAGGAGATGGGCGTGCGCTGGACCAAGTTCAGCGACAATGAACAGGCCCAGATCGCCCAGATCCGCGCCGATGTCGCGGCCGTCGCCACCGAGGCGGGCCTGCCGATCGACGACTATCGCCGCATCGTCCAGAAGGTCCAGAAGGGCGAGCGCGAGGCCCGTCAGGCCAAGAAGGAAATGGTCGAGGCCAACCTGCGCCTGGTCATCTCCATCGCCAAGAAATACACCAACCGCGGCCTGCAGTTCCTGGACCTGATCCAGGAGGGCAACATCGGCCTGATGAAGGCGGTCGACAAGTTCGAGTACCGCCGCGGCTACAAGTTCTCGACCTATGCCACCTGGTGGATCCGTCAGGCCATCACCCGCAGCATCGCCGACCAGGCGCGGACCATCCGCATCCCGGTCCACATGATCGAGACGATCAACAAGATCGTCCGCACCAGCCGCCAGATGCTGCATGAGATCGGCCGCGAACCGACCCCGGAGGAGCTGGCCGAGAAGCTGGCCATGCCGCTGGAGAAGGTCCGCAAGGTCCTGAAGATCGCCAAGGAGCCGATCAGCCTCGAAACGCCGATCGGCGACGAGGAGGACAGCCACCTGGGCGACTTCATCGAGGACAAGAACGCCATCCTGCCCATCGACGCGGCCATCCAGTCCAACCTGCGCGAGACCACCACCCGCGTGCTGGCGTCGCTGACTCCGCGCGAGGAGCGGGTGCTGCGCATGCGCTTCGGCATCGGCATGAACACCGACCACACCCTGGAAGAGGTCGGCCAGCAGTTCAGCGTCACCCGCGAACGCATCCGCCAGATCGAGGCCAAGGCGCTGAGGAAGCTGAAGCATCCCAGCCGGTCGCGGAAGCTGCGGAGCTTCCTGGACAGCTAGGACAGGCAGTAGGGCTTGGGGCTTGGGGCTTGGGGATCAGGGTCGCTGCGGAAACGCAGCGGCCCTTTTTCTTTCGTCATTCCGGGCGAAGTCGAGCGAAGCGAGACGCAGACCCGGAACCCGGCGGCGCCGAAGCGAAGCGAAGGCGAAATGCTCCAGGCGGCATCGTGCGCGACAGGTTCGCGCTCTCGCGCGCCGCCGGGTTCCGGGTCTCCCCCCGGATCGGGTCCGGGGTGCGCCCGGAATGACGAAGGACGAGAGGGCGTCGTCAAACCCGCCAATCCCCAGCGTCAACGTCACCAGACCCGTCAGGCCCTGCGACCGATCCTGACGCAGGGCCCCGTCATGATGGCGGGATGACGGAGAGACGCGAGATCAAGCAGAGGTCCCGGAAGGTGTGGGACGCGGCGAAGGCGGCCTATCTGGCGGGAGAGCCGGCGGCGTCGGTCGCGCGGCGGTTCGACGTCGGCTACGGCAATCTGCGTTACCGGGCCCATGCCGAGGGCTGGACGCGCAAGGCCCACGCCGCCGCCGAGGCCGGGCGCGAGGCCGGGGAGGAGCGGTTGGCGGCCGGCGAGGGCCCGGGCCCGGCCGTCGCGCGCCCCGCCGGCGAGCTGCGGACGCCGATCGACGCCCTGACCCCGCGCCAGCAGATGGTCCGCGGCCTGAAGATGGCGGCCCGGCGCCTGGCCGAGGGCCGCCCCGCCGAGGCCGAAGCCCTGATCCGCGCCGTGCGGGCCCTGAGCGACCTGACCCGGGCCCCGCCGCCCGCCCTGGACGAGCTGGAGGACGATCCCGTGGTCGCGGTGGAGGCCCTGGCCCGGGCCGTGGAATACCGGGCCTTTGAGGTCGCCGCCGCCCTGACCGCGACCGACCCCGATCCGCCCCGGGGGTCGGAGGCCTTCTATTTCCACCTCCGCGACCGACACGGCCGCCGCCGCGACGGCGGCCCCAATGTGGACCGGGCCTGGGCGGAGGCGCATCGGCCCGACCTGCTGCCGCTGTGGGACGCCGAAGGCCGCGTCCCGGCCCCGCCGGAGCCCGACGACGAGGAAATGCAGACCATCGTCGCCGTCCTCGGGGCGGGAATTCGCCTGCGGAGGGACGGAGACCTGAAGACATGGGTCGCAGAGGCGATCGCGGATGCGGCGCGGGACGGGGAAGCGTGAGTGCGGCGGGCGGGGGGAGGGGGGAAGGGGCTGGTTGCTGCCGACGCCGCGCCGTGACAGCGTGACCGCATGACGCCGATCCGCGCCCGCCGCCGGGAGCCCTTTCTAGTTCGCTGACCCCTCGCGCGGGCCGTCGGGGCCCGCCGGTCGGCGGCTGGAGACGGTCCATGGGCTGGAATCATCGCGTGATGCGCCACGAGGACGGCCGGCTGGCCGTGCACGAGGTCTTCTACGACAAGGCCGGTCGGCCCGAGGGCTACAGCGCCGAGCCCGCGACCTTCGGCATGCCGGAGGACAATCTGAACCTGCTGATCCTGAACCTGCTCAACGCCGCCCGGAACGCCCGGACCCTGCCGGTGCTGGAGCCGGGGGATTTCGTGCGGGAGGGGTGAGGGGGACTCAGGCCGCCGCGTCCAGCCGGGCGGCCTCGGCGTCGATGCGGGCGCGCCAGTCGGCGGCTTCCTGGGGCGGCAGGACGGCCAACATTTTGGGCACGTTGCGCTCCATGCGGGCGGCCTTCATGTCGGGGTCCCACGGCCAGCGCCGGGCCGACTGGAGCATCTCCAGCGTGCGGGTGAGGGTGTTCACCGCGATGGCGTACGGGACGACGTAGGCGGGCGGGGCGGCAGGGGCGCCGAAGAGGTCGGGTTGGACCTCAGTCCTTGCCATCGCGGCCGTCCGGTTCCTTGGCGACGCCCTTGAAGGGGCCTTCGCTGGATTTCCGTTCCATGAACTGGCCGGAGCGCTCGTCGCGCTTCTGCCAGTCGCCGTTGGAATGCTGGAACTGTGTGCGGGCGGTCACCGCGCCGCGTCGAAAGTCATTTCCGGTGTTCTTGGCCATTGCATAGCTCCGTTTGAGAACGTAAAGGGAACATATCTCCGATTCGCAACCGGCGCGAGTCCGAGCCATCAGCTGCCCTTGCGGCGTCGCTTCGTGGGCTGGGCGGCGAAGAGGCCGGCGGTCATTTTTTCGTAGAGGCCGAACAGGTGTTCGGCGCGGTCGCGGTCCGAGGCGAAGGGCTGGGGCCGGTAGAGGCGGTCGACCGCCTCGTCGAGCGCGCGATGCGCCTTCCTCAGGTCGGGCGGCATCAGGTCGGGGTCGTAGAGATCGGCGAGCGTCGCGCCCTCATGCGCGGCGCGAGCGTCCAGCACAGCCTGGGCCAGCCGCTCCACGCCGGCGCGCTTGGCCCCCTCGGCGCGGGGCCAAGGAAAGGTGTTGTAGGTTAGGTTCGCCGAATACTGGATATCGCTTTTGAGGCGGCCGCTTACGGCGAAGGCCCAGGTCATATGCATGCGGGACGTAAGAACGCCGAACAGCCATAGATCAGCGTCCGGAACTAGCCGCAACTTATCGCTCGGAATGGCCGGAGGTTCGAGCCATCCGATGGGAAGATAGTTCCGGCGCTCCGAGCTGACTTGGGCCAAGGCCAGGCATGGAGTCGTCGGAACGAATGTAGTGTGGAAGAAAGTTGGTTTGTCCGCGAACTCTCGGGTTGGTTTGCTGGCGCTGGCCGACCGAAACGCTCTGACGTGCGCGACGCGCTTCGCCACTTGAGGCATCACCCGAAGCTGCGTGATGGAGGCATCGCGGAGATACAGAATTTTCCGTGGGAAACCGTTGATAAACTCGTGGCCGCCGACGAACGGACGAATGAACTGCTCTGCCTCCGGCTCGGCTTGGATCAGCGTCAATGCTTCGTCGTCCGTAAGAATGTATGCTCCATCGTCGATCGGCTTTGATCCCGTTATCATGCGTGGAACGTCACTCAGCGGGCGCGACACCTCCTTGATCGCCAGGTGACGATCCGAGAGGCTCTCGGCTCCAATGAGATACGCCGTCAGCGCCCTGTGCCCGCTCTCCGTCGGATCGCTATTGATGTGGTCGTAGCTGAAGAGCCGCTTCGTCTCCGGCTCCTGCCCGCGCCGGGCCAGGCCGATGATGACGACGTGGACGTGGGCGGCGCCCCGCGCCTCGGACTTCCAGGCGAAGGTGCGGTGGGCGAAGGCGATTTCCAGCCGGCAGCGGCGGAACAGGATGGGCCAGAGCTGGGCCACCTGTTCGCCCTGGGTGATGGAGTTGGTCGAGACGAAGGCGATGCGGGGGGCTGGGGATTCCTTTGGCGCCTCCGCCGTGGCCGCCCCCTCCACCGCTGCGCGGTCCCCCTCCCCCGCAGGCGGGGGAGGAGACGGTGATCCGAGATCGAGGTCTTCGCCCAGCAGGCTGCCGGTCTGGGCGGCGTTCCAGCGGCGAGCCTCGTCGTCGGACATGTCCGGGGGCGGGGCGAGGTGGGCGCGAGCGGCCTGGGCCGCATACTCCCCCGCCTTGATGAACCAGGCGGCGACGTAGTCGAGGGTGCCGCCGGACCCACCGAGGCCCGCGATGCGACGGACCTGGGCGCGCTGATTGTCGGACTGATACTTGGCCCCGATGAAGGGCGGATTGCCGAGCACGTAGCTGCACGCCTCGGGCCTCAGGACAGTCGTCCAGTCCACCTCCAGCGCGTCGCCGTGGACGATGTGGGGCGCGGTCTTCAGCGGGATGCGGGCGTAGGGTTCACCGAACTCGACCGAGAGACGGTTGTTCTCGATGTGGTCGGTCATCCACAGCGCTACCTCCGCGATGCGGGCCGGGAATTCCTCGAGCTCGATGCCGTAGAAGCGGTCGACGTTGAGTTTCGACAGGGCGCCGACGTCGAAGCCGCGCGCCTCGCCCGCGCTGAGCTCCTCGGCCTTGAAGCGGGCGATGAGGATTTCGGTCTCCAGCCGCCGCAGCTCGCGATAGGTGACGACGAGGAAGTTACCGCAGCCGCAGGCCGGGTCGAGGAAGGTCAGGGTCGCCATGCGTGTCTGAAGCGAATCGAGCGCGGCGCGGCGGCGGGTCACGGGCAGTTTCTTCGCCCGCTCGAACTCGGCGCGCAGGTCGTCGAGGAAGAGGGGTTCGACCACCTTCAGGATGTTGGTTTCGGAGGTGTAGTGAGCACCCTTCTTGCGACGCGCCTTGGTGTCCATGACCCCCTGGAACAGGGAGCCGAAGATGGCGGGGCTGATCTTCTCCCAGGCGAAGCCGCAGGCTTCCAGAAGGGTCTCGCGGCCTTTGGCCGTGAAGTCCGCGGTCGGCAGACGTTTCTGGAACAGTTCGCCGTTGATGTAGGGGAAGCCGTTCAGTTCCTCGTCAAGCGAGCGTGGGCGTTGGTCTTCGGCCGTGTCGAGCACCTCCCACAGACGGTTCAGCCACAGGCCGAGGTCCGATCCGTCCTCTCGCGTGCGGCCCTCGATCAGCAGCTGGAAGGCGCCCCGGTCGAAGATGCCGGTGTCGTCGGCGAACAGGCAGAAGAGCAGGCGGACCAGATAGCGTTCGAGGTCCGATCCTTCGTAGCCGCCCTCCAGCAGGCCGTCGTGGACCTTGGCCATCAGTTCCGAGGCCATGATGTTGGCCGGGTCCTGATCGCGGAAGGTGCGCTTTTCCACCCCCATGATGAAGCCGAAGGCTTCGACGTGCCTGGGCAGGTCGGCGAGATTGAAGCGAAGCGGCTCCGGGTCGTTCGATTCCAGATCGGTCAGGGCGAAGGTCTGGAAGTCGCAGACGAGGATGTGGCGGGGGATCTCGTCGCTCTTAAGACCGGGCAGGTAGTCGACCGCCTGGTTCCACGCCTTGATCATGTCGGCGCCGGCCGACTTGTGTTCCGCCAAGAGAATGCCGGGCCAGAACAGGTCGATGCGGCCGTTGCGGGCGTCCGCCAGCTTGACCCTGCGTTCGAACGCAGCGCGGCCGCGGCGCTTGTTGCCGAAGACCTCAAACAGTTCGTTGTAGAAGGTCTGGGCCTCGCCCTGCTCATAGGTGTCGTCGGCCCACCGCTCCGCGAACGCGGCGGCGCGCAACCGAACTTCCTGCCAACTGAGACGCATGGGCCCTCCCCACACCCACTTGGCCCCGTTCGCGCGGGGGTGGCAAGGGGAGGCGCCCTCCGCCCCCGCCTCGACAACCGCCCCCATCTCCCCTCATGGTGACCACCGGTCTTTCGGAGGCGGCGGCATGGTCGGGATCGGGCATCTGAAGCGGCGGCTGGGGCAGTATGCGGGGGTCTGGGTCGGGGCCTTTCTGCTGTCGGGGGCGGCCATTCTGGGGATGATGGCGCTGGGGGCCGACCTGATGGTCGCGGCCGATCTGGCCCTGCCGGTGCTGCTGGCCGTGACGGGGCTGGCCCTGGGGGCGGCGGTGGTGCTGAGCTTCTTTTCGGACGAGACGCCGCTGACCAAGATCCTGGTGCTGGTCCTGGCCCTGCTGCTGTTGCTGCCGCTGTTGTGGGCGCCGGTGTTCGCGGCGGTGGCGATCGCCTTCTTCGCCGACCGGCAGATCGAATATTCCGACGCCTACGTCGGCTTTCGCGTGGCCGTCTACAATCTGATGTCGCCGCTGTCGGACGGGTTCGGCGTGGGGGCGGTGCTGGACGCCCTGTGGCGGGCCTTCCAGTGGGTGGCGACCGTGGTCGGCTTCATCTCGGCCTGGATCAACGCCTGGCCGGTGATCCGGCGCCTGCTGGGGCAGGAGCCGAGCGCGGCCTGAGTTTTGTGCGCTAACGCGCGCGACGCGGTCGCGCGCTGCTTGAGCGCAGGGCTCAGCCGCCCCCCTCGAAGATGGCCGCGAAGCCACCCCACATCATGCGCTTGCCGTCGAACGGCATGTCCATCTGCTGCCAGGCCGGATCGGTCTCCATGGTGGCGAAGCAGGCCTCGGCGGTGGCCTTGTCGGGCCATTTGATCCACGAGAAGACGACCGTCTCGCCCGCCTCCAGCTTCACGGCCAGATCGAAGCCGGTGACCTTGCCCGGAGGGATGTCCTCGCCCCAGGTCTCGACCTGCTGCAGGGCCCCGTACTTCTGGAACAGGGGCCAGGACGTCTCCGCCGAGGCAATGTAGCGGGCCTTGTCGGCGGTTTTCACCGGGGTCAGAAAGCCGGAATACCAGGTCATCGGGCGTCTCCTTTTGGGGGATTGGGGACTGGGGACTGGGGATTGGGACAGGGGCTTTCCACGGCCGGTTGGGGGTCCCGGTCCCCAATCCCGACTGGCCGGCGGCCTTGACGCACATTGCCCTTCGCGCGCGCCGGAGTCATCCTGCCGTCCATGAGCCCGCGCCCCGCCACCGGTGACCGCTTCGCCTCCTTCGGCGAATTCTATCCCTTCTACATCCATGAGCACTCCAACCGGACCTGTCGCCGCATCCATGTGATCGGGTCGGGGCTGGTGCTGGTGGCGCTGGCGGCGGCGGTGCTGTCGCGCAATCCATGGTGGCTGCTGGCCATGCCGGTGATCGGCTATGGCTTCGCCTGGATCGGCCATTTCTTCTTCGAGAAGAACCAGCCCGCGACCTTCAAATATCCGCTCTGGAGCCTGATGGGCGACTGGCGGATGTTCTTCGAGACCTTGACGGGCCGGCGGCGGTTCTAGTCGCCCTCGCGGGTCAGGCGCGTGCGGTTGCGGAAGCGCCAGGCGTCCTCGCCCGCACCGACCGGCCGCACCTCCTTCGTCGCCGTCAGGACCCTGCCGTCGCGACGCTGGGTGATCCGCATCTCGGCCGGCTGATCGTCGTCCTCGCCGGTGCGGGTGTAGATCAGGGTCCAGTCGGTCGGACCCGAGGCCCCGGCGACGGCCACGCGCTCGGTCGCCAGCTCCGGCGTGCCGCCGGCGCGATAGCTCGCCGAGGTCGACAGGCCGGTGGCGGGATCGTCGAGGCTGACGGTCGTGATCCAGACCGGGCGGCCGGGCCCGTCGTCGAACAGGCTTTGCTGCACAAGGGTGGCGCCGTCGCCCGGCGTGCTGATGGTGGTCCGGACCGGCAGTTCGACAAGGCCGTCGGACTGATAGTCGCGGTACTCCAGCACGCCGGACCACTGGCCGGTCAGGCCCATCCGCAGATCGGTGGCCGACGGCCCGGCCTGTGCCATGGCGGCACCGGCGACCAGGGACAGGACGACCGCGAGGGCCGGGGTGAGCGATCGCATGGTGAGGGCCTTCAGGCGGTCATGATCAGCCGCGTCGCGGCGGTCATCTGGGGATCGCGGCCGAGGCGGACGTCCTCCGCCGTGGTGGCGACGGGCAGGTCCGGGTCAATGCCGCTGTCGGGCTGGGGCGTCGTGGGGAAGCCGGCGATCAGGGGCAGGTCGATGACGATGCCCGACGCCGGCAGCTTCAGGAAGAAGAAGGCCCCGCCATTGATGCCGCGCCGGTTGCCGCCTGTCGGCTCGCCCACAAGGGTGGCGAGGCCGTTGTCCTTGACCGCCGCAGCGAACTGGAAGGTGGCCGAGCTGTTGGATGAATCGCACAGGACCACTACCGGCCCTGTGTAGCGGCGGCCGCGACGGCGGATCACCTGTCCCTCGATGAGATCGCCGAGTCGGGTCAGGCGGTAGATGCCGTCCTGGTCGGGACCGGATGCGGCAAGGCCCCAGTCGTAGAAGCTGCTGTCCCAGGTGTTCAGATGCGGTCGCAGGGCGTCGGGGACCCGCCGGTAGCGTGTATAGCGCTGTGTACGCGACACGGGCAGGTCCCGCTCGATCAGCCGGCTAAGGATGACATTGCCACAGTCCAGCCCACCCTCATTGCCCCGCAGATCGACGATCAGGCCGCGGGCCCTTTCGGCGCTCAAATCGTCCATGACCCGGCCCAGCCAGGCCTCCCAGCGGAAGGCCGAATTGTACAGGGCCCAGCCCGGCATGGTCAGGCGATGGATGCCGTCGTCACCCTTGTCCAACGTCCAGGGATTGGCGTCCGGGGCGGCTTGGGCGACGGCGGCGAGCGGAGCCTGACGCTCAGCCAGGGTCAGCAGACCCGCTGCGACCGGTGCCATCCCGGCGCGGTCGAAGACGGCCCGATCTCGCAGCGGCAGGATCAAGGGCAGATGGATATCGAAGGTCTCGAACCGGTCGTCGCCGCGCATCTCCATCAGGCTGACCCGTTTGGCGTCATTGCCGCCGTCGGCGCGAGCGAGGGGGATCAATTGTTCCAGCAGGGCCCCCGTGGGCACGCCGTCGATGGCAGTGATGACGGTGCCGGGCGGAAAGGCAGCCTCCGCCGAATGGTCGCGGGTCACGACCATCTGCCGCTCCAGCCAGCGGAAGGCGAAGGGCACCAGGGTCCGGTCGGGATAGAGGCGGGACCGGACCAGCTCGCCGCCGTTGTAGGGGCTCGGATAGGTATGGCCGCACTTCACCGCTGCGGTCACCCGGGTCAGGGCGAGGAAGCGGGCGCGGAAATCGCCCGGCGCGCGCCAGTCAGTCGCGAGCGCCTGCAGCCGGGCCTCCAGAGCCTCGGGGGTGATGTAGCGATAAAGGCCCGGATGGATGGTGGTCCAGGCCTGGCGTAGCACCTCGATGTCTCCGCTCCAGTCGTCGTCCGCCCGGGCGGGGCCGGCTGCTGCCGCGGCGAGGGCAGCGGCTCCAAGGGTCAGGGCCTGGCGGCGCGAAAGGGTCATGCGAGTCTCCGAACGGCGAGCGCTCACACTGCGGCCGGATCCTCCATGCTGCGCCTCATTTCCGTGGGCGGTGGCGAAAAATCGGATTCTGAGACGCAGCGGCGCCAGTCAGACGGCGCCATGCCGTAGCGGGCTCGGAAGGCGCGGTTGAAGCTGGCCTTGGAGGCGAAACCCATCTCGAAGGCGAGGTCCAGCAGTTCGACCTGCGGCCGGTCGCGCAGGGCCCCGGCCACGGCCTCGGCCCTCAGGCCGTTGACGAAGGCCGAGAAGTTGACGCCTAGGCCGAGGTTGATCGCGCGGGACAGCCGGCCGGTGTTCGTGCCCAGCTGGCGGGCGAGTGTGGGCAGGGAGAGATCGGGGCGGCGCCACCACTCGCCCTCGCGCGTGCGCCGCTCGACCTCCAGCCCCTCGGCGCGCCAGTCCGGAGCGGGGCGTGGATCGGGCGCGGCCTCAGACACACCGGGCGGCGTCAGGGGCAGGGGCAGGGCCGAGTGGCGCCAGCCGGCGACGCCCAGCCACAGGCCGATCGCGGCGATGGCCAGGTAGAGGCCGGTCTGCTGGAAGAAATCGATCCCGCCCGCCAGCGCCGACCAGGCCCCGAAGCCCAGGTGCAGGGCCAGGGCCAGGACGATCGCCGCCAGCACGCCCCTCAGCCAGCCGGCGGCGAAGCGGTCGTCGTCGCTGCGCGCGTCAGCGAGCCGGGCCCGTCGCCGCTGCAGGACACCGTGGATCGCCCAGGCATAGCCCAGCAGGGAGGCGAGGGTCGCCGCCTCGAGGGCGGGATCGATCCAGTCGCGATGGCCGCCCGTGTACCAGGTCCATTTGGCCGACAGGGGCAGCAGGAAGCAGATGAACCCGTAGGCGAACTGAAGCGCCGGCGCGGCCAGATGCAGGCCCAGCCGGGCCGGCGGGCGCCCGTCGTCCAGGGCGGAGGCATAGGCCCAGAGCAGGGGGCCGACCGCCAGCGACAGGGCGACCGGCAGGAAGGTCAGCTCTCGCCAGGCGTCATAGAAGCCGGCGAAGCCGATCGCATAGGGAACCAGCAGGCCCGCCACGACCGTCAGAAGGGCGGCGAGCAGACGCTCGGCAACGCGTGCGCCGGGTCCGAACGCGAGCGCCGTCGACAACAGGACAAGTTGCAGGATCGCAGCGCCCAGCAACGCCGTCCGCCATCCCAGGTAAAGCTCCGCACCGCCCATGCGGCCAGCCTAGAGGCTGGCGGGAAACGGCGAAAGCGGCCCTCAGCCCCAGGCGGGCGGGCAGCCGTCGAACCGGCCGGCCTCGACCACGGTCAGGGTCGACATGTTCAGAGGCATGACGGGGCTCATCGAGCCGCGGCCATGGCCGGTGTAGAGGTCGATCTTTGTGCCCCTGATCGCGCCGCCGGTGTCCGAGGCGTACCAGTAGCCGTCGTGCACCGTGCCGTCGGGCAGGCGCAGGCCGACCGTCTCCTTGATGAACAGCCGGGTGCGGCGGGGGACCACACGCGGGTCGACGGCGACGGTGCGCATGGCGATGGGTCGGCAGCCGAGGGAATCGTTGCCCGTCGCCCCGCCACCGCCCGCATGATAAAGGCGCGCCGACAGCCGCCAGTCGGGCTCTTCGGCCAGATGCGCCTGTTGTTCCGGGGACAGTTCGACGCCGATCGCCGTTTCGCTCGCCGCGGCCGCCGCCCGTTCCGCCGCGATCAGCTCGTCATAGGGGACGGGATCGGAACCGGCAGCGGGGAAGGCAAGGGCCCACATCAGGGCCATGACGGCGGCGGCGCTCGACATCCGGTCTGCTCGCGGAAACGCCGAACTGACCGCCGGCGGGGTGCTTTTCCGGGCGAAATTGGGCGAAAACCGGGCGATGTCTGTCGCCGCGCCGGCCGATCGGCTAGATCGGCGGCCATGCGCGACCATCCCAGCGTGCCGTTGAGCGGCTATCCCGACCTGTCCGACGCGGAGCGGATCGCGCGGGTCGAGGCCTTCCGGAGCCTCATGGCCGCCCGGCGCACGGTGCGCGAATTCGCGCCCGATCCCGTGCCGCGGCAGGTGGTCGCGCAGGCGATCCTGACGGCGGGCTCCGCCCCGTCCGGGGCCAACCACCAGCCGTGGTTCTTCGCCGTGATCGAGGGCGCGGAGGTCCGCCGCCGCATTCGTGAGGCGGCAGAGGCCGAAGAGCGCGCCTTCTATGCCGAAAAGGCCCCGCAGGAGTGGCTGGACGCCCTGGCCCCGCTGGGCACCGATCCCGACAAGGCGTTTCTCGAAGTCGCCCCCGTGCTGATCGCCGTCTTCGCCCAGAAGCGCGGCGGCCCGCGCCCGGGCGATGCGAAGAAGAACTACTACGTCGCCGAGAGTGTCGGCATCGCCACCGGCCTGTTGATCGCGGCCCTGCATTCGGCCGGCCTGGCCACCCTGACCCACACCCCGGCGCCGATGACCTTTCTGGCCGACATCTGCGGCCGGCCCGCGGACGAAAAGCCCTTCCTCCTGCTGGTGGCGGGCAGGCCGGCGGCCGGGGCCACGGTGCCGACGGCGGCCCTCGACAAGAAGCCGCTGGACCGGATCGCCGCCTGGATAGGATAAGGCCCGCATCCCAGATTGCCGGAGCCCGCCCATGAAACGCCTCGCCGCCGCCCTCGCCGTTCTGGCCCTGGTGGCCGTGCCGGCCTCCGACGTGACCGCCTGGGGGGCGACCGGCCACCGCATCATCGGCATGGCGGCGATGCGCGCCCTGCCGGACGAACTGCCCGCCTTCCTGCGCGACCCGGCGGCCGCGGCCGAGATCGGGGAGCTGTCACGCGAGCCCGACCGCTGGAAGGGCGCCGGCGAGCCGCACGACCGCGAGCGCGACACCGCCCACTTCGTCGACATGATCGAGGACGGCCGCGTGATGACGGAGGCGGGCATGTCGATCGACGCCCTGCCGGAGCTCAAGTCGGAATATGACGCCGCCCTGCTGGCCGCCGGGATCAAGGTCGATGACGCCGGCTATCTGCCCTATGCGATCATGGACGCGCACCAGCAGCTGGTGCGCGACTTCGCCACCTGGCGGGTGTTGCATGCGGCCGAGGAGCGCGAGGCCGATCCGGCGCGCCGCGCCTGGTATCGCGAGGACCGGATGCGCCGCGAGGGTCTGATCCTGCGCAATATCGGCGAGCTGGGCCACTATGTCGGCGACGGCTCGCAGCCGCACCACACCACCATCCACTACAACGGCTGGGCGCGCGACGCCGCCAACCCCGAGGACTTCACCCGTTCCAACCGCACCCACAGCGCCTTCGAAGGGGCTTTCGTGCGTGACCACGTGCGCCTGACCGAGGTCGAGGCCGCCATGGCCGCGCCGCGGCTGGACGGGTTTCAGCTGAGACCCCGGGTGGCGGGCTATCTGCGCACCACCCTGGACCAGGTCGTGCCCTTCTACCGGCTGGAGAAGGCCGGCGGGTTCGCGGCGGGCGACGCGCGCGGCATCGCCTTCGCCACCGACCGGGTGGCGGCCGGGGCCGCCGAACTGCGCGACCTGATCGTCATCGCCTGGCGTCTGTCGGGCCAGGTCTCGATCGGCTGGCCCGCGGTCAGGGTGGCCGAGGTCGAGGCGGGCACGGCTGACCCCTGGCTGTCCATGATGGGTCGGGACTGAGGTGGCGGATATCACCCCGCCCTGCGTCATCCTGGATCGCCCGCAGCTGGCCGACAACATCGGCTCCGCGGCGCGGGTCATGGCCAATTTCGGTCTGACGGACCTGAGGCTGATCGCGCCGCGCGACGGCTGGCCCCAGGATCGGGCCTGGGCCACCGCCTCGGGGGCCGACTGGGTGCTGGACGCCGCCCGGGTCTATCCCGACGCCGCCGCCGCACTTGCCGACCTGCAGATCGTCTATGCCGCCACCGCCCGGCCGCGTGAGACGCGTCAGCCCGTGCTGACGCCGCGCCAGGCGGCGGCGGAGCTGCACGGGGCGTCGTCGCAGGGGCTGACCATCGGCCTGCTGTTCGGCGGCGAGCGGGCGGGGCTGGAGACCGCCGACGTGGTGCGGTGCCAGGGCATACTGACCATCCCCATCGACCCGCGGCACCATTCGCTGAACCTGGCCCAGGCCGTGGCCATCGCTGCCTATGAATGGCGCACCACGGTGCTGGATGCCCCGCCGGCGAAGTTCCGCGAGGGCGATCCGCCCGCCGCGGCCGGCCTGGTCGAAGGCTTCATCGGGCATCTGGAAGCCGAGCTGGAGGCCGGTGGCTTCTTTTTTCCGACCGAGAAGAAGCCGTCGATGATGCGCAATCTGACCGGCCTGTTCACCCGCGCCCAGCTGTCGGAGCAGGAGGTGGCGACGCTGCGCGGCGCGGTCCACGCCCTGGCCCAGGGCCGCGGCCGGGCCCTGGCCAAGCTGGCGGCGGCCCGGGCGGCGAAGCCGGAATAGCCCCTGCGCCGAGATGATCACGCTTTGTAACCCGCACCGTCTCGCCTTCGCGCGCGCAGCACGCTAGTCAGGCCCCGACCAGCGGCTCAGGGACTGACGGATGACCAGGTGGGTGTACGGGTTCGGCGGCGGGACCGCCGACGGCGACGCGTCGATGAAGAATCTGCTCGGCGGCAAGGGCGCCAACCTGGCGGAGATGTCGTCGCTGGGATTGCCGGTGCCGCCCGGGTTCACCGTCACGACGGAGGCCTGCGTCCACTACTATTCCAATGGCCAGGCCTATCCCGACGGCCTGCGCGACCAGGTCGCCGCGGGGCTGAAGGCGGTCGAGGGAATCACGGGCAAGATCTTCGGTGACGCGGCAAACCCCCTGCTGGTGTCGGTGCGGTCCGGGGCCCGGGCCTCCATGCCCGGCATGATGGACACGGTGCTGAACCTGGGGCTTAACGACGCGACGGTGGAGGGACTGGCGGCCCTGTCGGGCGACCGCCGCTTCGCCTTCGACAGCTATCGCCGCTTCATCACCATGTACTCCAGCGTCGTGCTCGGTCTGAGCCACGACGACTTCGAGGAGGTCCTGGACGACCACAAGGAGCGGCTGGGCGTCACCATCGACACCGACCTGTCGGCCGCGGACTGGGAAAAGGTCGTCGCCGACTACAAGGCCGTGGTCGAGGACCGGCTGGACGCCCCCTTCCCGCAGGACCCGCACGACCAGCTGTGGGGCGCGGTCGGCGCCGTCTTCGCCAGCTGGATGAACGACCGGGCCAAATTCTATCGCCGCATGCACGACATCCCCGAGAGCTGGGGCACGGCGGTCAATGTCCAGTCCATGGTCTTCGGCAATATGGGCGAGACCTCGGCCACGGGCGTCGCCTTTACCCGCAATCCCTCGACCGGCGAAGCCCGGCTGTACGGCGAGTTCCTGATCAATGCCCAGGGCGAGGACGTCGTCGCCGGCATCCGCACGCCCCAGTCGCTGACGAAGGCGGGCCGGGAAGAGATGGGCGAGACCGCCCCCTCGATGGAGGAGGCCATGCCGGTCGTCTTCGGCGAATTCGTCGAAGTCA
>JAIXZY010000052.1 GCA_027489355.1 Paracoccaceae bacterium
CTTGCAGCCGCCGCGCGCATCCGCTATCCCTCCCCCACCTTCGCGGCGGGTTGGCGGAGAGGTTACGCAGCGGATTGCAAATCCGTGAAGACCGGTTCGATTCCGGTACCCGCCTCCAAGGTTCCTCCCAGTCTTCCATCTGACTCCGTCGGCCCTTGCCCGCGTCAGCCGAGCCGCGGCTTGCGGCCCCGGAGGATGAAGGCGACGGCTTCCAGCACGACGCCGTTGGTGTTGATGTCGGCATAGCCGGACATGCCCAGCCCGCTTGCAACGTGGACGCCGGGGGAAAAGCCTGCGCCCTCGATCCGGGCGCGGTCGCGGACGTGGCGGACCAGGCGGGTCGACCAGGTGTCCGGCCGGTGCGCGGCCCAGAGATAGGCGGCCTTGGTGTTGACCAGGGTGATCTCGCGGCGAAACTCGGCCGTGGCGTAGCGCGCGTCGTCAGAGGTGACGTTGACCATCCAGCGGTCCCCCGCCCCGGTCAGGTTCAGGCCCTGGTAGCTGAACCACGGCTGACGGTTGAGCGGGGCCTCGGACACCGCCAGAAGCGTGCCGGACCGTTCGAACTCCAGCCGCTGGGCGGCGAAAAGCACCTGGGCCAGCACATCCGACGGGGCGGAGAGGCCCATTTCCACAGCCTCGAACAAAAGCGGCTCGGCGCCCAGCGGGCCCAGGTCCCCAGCCGCGTGAAGCAGGCGCATCGCGTGGTCGGTGGGCGAGGCCTCGTCCGGCACCTCGTAAGGCGAGGCCACGGCGAAGCCGCGGTCGCGGAAGGCGCGCGCGGTGTAATGCGCGCAATGCGAACGGAAGCGGTCGACCAGCCGTCCGTCCACCACCGAATGCACCCGGCCATCGGCGATGACCCCGGCGAGATCCCAGGTGTCGACCGTGCTTTCCGCCAGGCCAGCGGTCAGCGGGTGGGCGTCCAACTCGCGCAGGACGCTGAGCAGCCGGCCCGTGTCGCAGGCGTTGAAATCGCTGGAAAGCGCCCGCCCGCTGTCCGAGGAGATCACTTCGCATGGCAACTGCAGGCCGCCGATCCGCGCCACGGGAAGCGCCCGGACAAGCTGGTCGGCCCGAGCGACGAAATCGGCGTCGGACAGAAGGCCCAGTTCCTGTGCAGCCATCACCCCGGCGATCAGGCTGCCCAGGTCCCACATCGTCAGCTCGCGGTGCAGCCAGGCCTCGCCCTCTTGCACGTCGGCCGTATCGGCGCAGAGGCCGGTGTCGGGGTTCGAGAAGCGCTGGAAGAACTGCCAGGCCTGGGCGGCGTCGGCCAGCCATTCCTCGGGTGTCAGGGGCGCGGGTTCGGGTTCATCCGAGGACGCCGGGCCCGCTGCCCGCCGGCTGTCGCGCCAAAGGGCGAACACCGGGTCCGGGGTTACCGTCGCCTGGACGAAACCCGGCACGTCCAGCAGCCGCGTCCCCGGGTCGGCGCGCAGCCGGGCAAGCAGGTCCAGCGTCGCCGCCCGCGCCTGCGGTGTGAGGACGGCTTCGGGGCCGATGGAGAGGACGGCATCCCGCATGCCTTCGGCCGGATCAAGCAGGCGCGCGGCCTCGGCGACGGGCGTCTCGCCCCGGACGAGCAGGCCGCGGCCGTCGAAGGCGGCATGGTCCGACGGCAGGAGCAGAAGCTCGACCGACGATTCCTCGGGCAGCACGGCCATCGCGTCCGGGGCCGCCGCGCAGATAGGCCCGGCGGGCAAGCCGCCTGTTCCCGGAAGCTGAAGGCAGGCGTCCGCGGGCACGGGTTCGGGCACCGGGGCCAGTGTCGGGGTCAGGGGCAGGCCAAGCGCACGCAGGTCCCGCGCCAGGACCTCGGCCTCGGGTCCGCTGGCCGCAAGCCTGAGGGCCAGGAACCGCGGCTGGTCGGGTCCGAACCACAGCGCGTTGTCGCGGGGCAGCGCCAGGAAGCGGCGACCAAGCTCGACTTCGCGCAGGACGGCGTCGACCGCACGGCGACCGCGCAGGCGCGCCTCGGCAGGGGTGGCCCGTTCGATCCCGGCCAGGGACAAGGCGATCTGCGCCCAGCCCGGACGGCTTAGCGCGGGCTCCATCTGTGCCGCCGGGTCGGCGGCGTCTGCCATGTTGATCCGGGTCACGCCCGACAGGCAGACGGCCAGCCCTGCACAGCCCGCCGAGGCGACGGGAAGCGGAAGGTCCGGTTTCAGCACAGTACGGATGCCGAGGCAGCGCAGGGCGTCGAGGTTGGTCTCCTCGACCCCGTCCGTGGCGATCGAGAGCGGAGCGGCGGAGTCCGGCGCAAGACGCGCAAGGGCCTGGATCGAATCGCTCGCCATCCGGCGCTGGAAATAGATGGGCAGTTTGGGCAGGCCCGGCAGGGCAAGCACGGGTTCGACCGACATTGGCCCCGCACCCAGCACGCGGCGAAGCGTCGCGGCGCTTGGCAAGGGAGAGTCCGGGCCAAGGGGCGGCAGGACCAGCGCGAAGGGAATCTCGCCTTCCAGAAAGGGATCAAGAACGGCGTCGATCAGGTCGGGGGGCGTGGTGGTGTCGATGCCGTCGACCAGCAGAAACAGCGCATCTTCAGCGGCTTGCGCCCGAACGCGAAGGGGAGTGACCGGCAACAGAAGCGCCGGTCCCATCAGCGTCAGAAAGCCCCGGCGATCAACCCTTAGCGGCATCCTTGCCATCCTTGCCCCCTGCGGTGACCTGACCGGAGCGAGCCGGCCCTGTCAATTCCACAAAAGCGCCTTCAACTCGGCCCAAGGCATTGCCACGATGCGACTCGTCGGTCCCGCGGGCGGCCGGGAACTGGTTCAGGATGAAGCGACACAGAAGCACGCCGCGCCTCCGCAAGCGCCCTGCCGTCTTTCTGGACGTCACCGACCGGCGTGCTGGCTGGTTGAAGGCGGCGGCGGCGCTGTCGGGGTTCGGTCTGCTCGCCTGGCTGGCGGCGGTGGCGATCGGGATCTCGGCCATGAACATCCTGCCCGACAGCAGCCGGATCGACGCCGTGCGCGAGGGAACCGTCGCGGCGGAAGCCGATGGAAAGCCCGGCCTGCCCGTGGTGGACCCCACCTGTCTGGGCGCGGTCCGGACGGTGACACCGCCCGAGGCCTATCTGAACAGTCCCGGCGACCTTGCTCTTGGCACCCTGCGGGAGGAGTGCACGCCGCTTGGCGGGCTTCTGGTCAACGCGCTGGAGATCGATCCCGCAGCGGGAAAGGTCGACTGGGCGGACCGGTCCTCGGTCGATACGGTGCTGCACACGCTTGCGGCCGAAGGTGCGCATCCGGCGGTGGAACTGGTGGCGCAGCTGCCCCTGCCCGAGACGGCCGCCGGGGTGGCGTCGGTCCTTGGCAGCCCAGGCATCCGTGGACGGCTGGTGGCAGGCCTCGTCGCGCGCGTCGCGGAAAGCGGCGCAGCGGGGGTCTGCCTTTACCCTGACGGGTTCCGCTTCGCCCATCTGGATGGCCTGCACGCGCTTCTGACCGAGCTTTCGGCCAGCTTGCCGCGACCGGCGACGACCTGCCTGATTGCCGATGCCTCGGGACCGCTCTGGCGCGACGCGGGAATCATCGGCGCGGTCGACTCGGTGGTGCTGCGGGCTTTCCGCGAGCCGGCGGCCGGCGCTCCGCCGGGGCCGCTGGCGCCACAGGGCTGGTTCGACGGGCTGATCGACGAAGCACTGGCGGCGATGGACGGTGACAAGCTGCGGGTGGCGCTGGGGGCGTTCGGCTATCTCTGGACGGACGGCGCGCCGGGGCCGGTCCGCCTGTCCTATGCCGAGGCAATGCGGCTTGCGGCGCAGACCGGGGCGAAGATCGTTGTCGATCCGGCCAGCCTGAACACCCGGCTCAGCTTCACCGATGCCCAGGGCCGCCGGTCCGAGATCTGGCTCCTCGACGCGGTGTCGGTGCATAACCAGCTGCTTTCGCTGGCCGACCGGGGCGGGGCGCGGCGCGTCCTGTGGTCTGTCGGGTCCGAGGACCCCGGCACATGGCCGCTTCTGGCACGCGCCACCGGGCCGATCACGCCGGGGCTTCTGGAGTCCGTCTCGCTGTCCGACGTGGTGCTCTATGCAGGCCAGGGTCCCTTCCGCAAGATCGTCGAGCTCTCACGGACCGGCCAGCGACGGATCTCTGTCGATCCGGGAACGCGCCGGATCGTCGGAATGGTCTACGACGCTGTCCCCCGCCCCTTCACCGTGGAACGCTATGGCGCGCTGATCGGGAAAAGCGTGGCTTTGACCTTCGACGATGGCCCGGACCCCGCCTATACGGCGGAAATCCTGGATGTTCTGCGCCGGAAGCAGGTGCTGGCGACGTTCTTCGTCATCGGCGCGAACGTGGTGCAGTCGCCCGACCTCTTGCGCCGCATGGTGGACGAGGGACATGAGGTCGGCTCGCACACCTTCTTCCACCCCGGCAACGACAACACCGGGGCCGAGCGGTTGCGGCTGGAGCTGAATGCCGTGCAGCGGCTTCTGTCCAGCATCTCCGGCCGGGTGACCTATCTCTTCCGCACGCCCTATGGCCGCAGCGAGGGGCCGATGAGCGCCACGGAAGCCGAGCAGCAGCTCATCTTCGAAAGCGCCGGGCTGGTAATCGCGGGCGGGGACATCGTTCCGCGCGACTGGGAGGGGTTGAGCGCGGAAGGGATCGTCGAGGAGGTGATGCGCTCGCTTCCCGCAAGCGGCGGTCAGGTGGTCGTGCTGCATGATGCGGGCGGAGACCGGTCGGCAACGGTGGCCGCGGTGCCGCTGCTGATCGACCGGCTGCGGGCGGCGGGCTACGACTTCGTGCCGCTGTCGCGCTTCATCGGCCTGACGCGGGACCAGGTGATGCCGCTGGCTGCCGACGGGATGACTCCGCTGGACCGGGCAAGCCTGGTCGCGCTGTCGGCCCTTGGTCATGCGCTGGTCTGGGTCTTCTGGGGCGGCATAGCCTTCGGGCTTCTGCGCAGCTTTCTGGTGCTGGGGTTTGCCCTTCTGCGGCGCCGGCATCCGTCGGGTGACGGACCAGTAGACAGCGCGGTGGTCGTCATTCCCGCCTACAACGAAGAGCTGGTGGTCGGTGACGCGATCCGCGCGGCGCTGGCAAGCGACTACCCGGACCTGCGGGTGATCGTGGTCGATGACGGGTCGACCGACGATACCGCGGGCGCCGTGCTGCGCGACTTCGGCAGTAACCCGCGTGTCCGGCTGCTCCGGCAGCGGAACGGCGGGAAGTGGAGCGCGCTGAACGCCGCCTATGCCGAGATCGAGGCCGAGGTCGTGGTGGCGGTGGATGCAGATACCGTGCTCGACCGCGATGCCGTGCGCTTGCTTGCTGCCCATTTCCGCGATCCGAAGGTGGGCGCGGTCGCCGGGACCGTGGTCGTCGGCAACCGGCACGGGCTTCTGCCCCGGCTGCAGGCGCTGGAATACACCACGGCCCAGAACATCGACCGCCGCGCCGCCGAGCGGTTGAACGCGATGCTGGTGGTCCCGGGCGCCATCGGTGCCTGGCGGACCGAGGCGGTGCGCAAGGCCGGGCTCTATACGCCCGACACCACGACCGAGGACGCGGACCTGACCATTGCCGTCATCCGCGCCGGCTACCGCGTGGTGTTCGAGGACCGCGCCATCTCGACCACCGATGCGGTGGACAGGCTGCACGGCTTCCTGAAGCAGCGCCTGCGCTGGACCTTCGGCATGATGCAGACCGCGTGGAAGCACCGCCGCGCGGCCCGGACCGCCAAGGCCGTGGGATGGCTGGCGCTGCCGGACCTCTGGCTGACGGGGATCGGGCTTGGCCTGATCGCGCCGATCATCGACGCGGTGGCGCTGGGAGCCTTGGTGACCTCGGTCGCGGACCTCGCGCAGGGCCAGCCGCCGACGCTTGCGGACACTCCGGTCTGGATGGTGGCGGGCTGGATGATGCTGCCGCTGATGGACCTTTTGGTGATGCTGACGGCCTTCGCCTTCGACCGGCGCGCGCCGTGGTCGCTGGTGCTGCTGGCCCCGGTCCAGCGACTGATCTATCGCCCGCTGCTCTACGTCACGGTCTACCGGGCCGTGGGTCTGGCCCTTGCCGGGCATATCGTGGGCTGGGGCAAGCTGATCCGGCGGGGCCGGGTGGAACGGCCGGCCGAGTGACGTCCAGCCGGCCAGACCGGGTCAGCCAAAGACCTTGCAGCCGTTGCTGGCGATCTCGCCCTTGTGGACCGGCAGGTCGCGCGGCGGGTCCAGGATGATCGGCTGCACCGCGGTGATGCGGCGGGCGCAGGCGTCGGTCGCGGCGGCCGACATGCCCTTGCCCCCGATCCAGATGTCCAGCCACGGATGGCCCTTGTAACCGGAATGGCAGGGACCATTCTGCGGGGTCGGACCGTCGCCGCAGACGTCCTCGACGATGGCGTATTTCTGCAGTCGCGGCAGGTAGAAGCGGGTACCGGCCGGGAAGTCCAAGGTCTGACGACCGTTCTCGATCCGGTGGCCCACGGCGATGGTGATGGGGCTGGCCCAGGTTCCGGTCCCGCCCGCCTTCTGCCGCAGCACCGGCCGCGCGATCTCGGCCGAGCCGGGGGGCGTGTTGTCCCACCAGGTGTATCCGGTGAGATAGACGTCCATCTGCCGCCCCTTGTCCAGCTTGTCCGACCCCTTGTCCGACAGCGCCACCTCGGTGGCCAGACGCTCTTGCGCCCCGGCCCCCTGCGATGCGACCGACGCCGCCAGAACGGCACAGCCCGCCGCCGCCAGACCCTTCCTTGCCTTCTTCATCAGCATTGCCTGCCCTCTGCCGTAAACCCGAACCACGTTACTGCGCTTGGCCGAAACACCCCTCCGCCTGCCTTAGGCGACTGGGCGCAGCGGAATGTCGATCCGCTTGCCGGACCCTCGGTCGAAAAGATGCATGTCCCTTTTCGAGAAGGTGAGACGCACCTGCTCGTCTGCCGTGACATGGGAATGCGGAGGCAGGCTCGCAAGGATGGGAACGCCGGCAAGCCGGGAAAAAACGATCCGGTCGGGGCCGGTCAGTTCGGCGAAGTCGACGGTCGCCGCTATGGCAAGCTCGTCCGCCGGGTCGGCAAGGCGCAGGTCCTCGGGGCGCACGCCCAGAGTTACCGGACGCGGGGCGGCGTCGGGTGCGGGAAGCGCCAGGGTCTGGCCGCTGCCGTCCAGATGCAGCCCCCGCCCGTCCCATGTCGCCTCGATCAGGTTCATCGGCGGCGCGCCGACGAAAGAGGCGACGAAGACCGTCGCCGGGCGGCGGTAGATGTCCTCGGGGCTGCCGATCTGCTCGATCGCGCCGTTGTTCATCACCGCGATCCGTGTCGCGAGCGTCATCGCCTCGATCTGGTCATGCGTGACATAGACCACGGTCGTGGCAAGCAGCCGGTGCAAGTGCTTGATCTCGGCCCGCATCTCCATCCGCAGCTTGGCGTCCAGGTTCGACAGCGGCTCGTCGAAGAGGAAGATCTTCGGCTCGCGGACCAGGGCGCGGCCGATGGCGACGCGCTGGCGCTGTCCGCCGGACAGTTCTGCCGGCTTGCGGTCGAGAAGCCCGTCGATCTGCAGCATCCGGGCCACGCGCGCGACCGCCTCGTCCCGCCGGGCGCGGGGGACGCCGCGCATTTCCAGCCCGAAGCCGATGTTCCGGCGGACCGAGAGGTTGGGATAAAGCGCGTAGGACTGGAAGACCATGGCCACGTCGCGGTCCTTCGGGTGGACCTCGTTCACCCGCTTGCCGTCGATGCGGATCTCTCCGGTCGTGGGTGACAGAAGACCCGCGATGACGTTCAGCAGCGTCGACTTGCCGCAGCCCGAGGCACCAAGCAGCACCAGGAACTCGCCGCTGGCCAGCGAGATGTCGATAGAGCGCAGGACCTCGGTCGCGCCGTAGGATTTGCCGATTCCGATCAGGTCCAAGGTGCTCATGCCCCACCTCCGGCATCTGGCGCATAGCGCCGGGGAAAGGTCGAGACCGCGGTCGAGGCGCAGGCCACGCCCCGGCGCAGGCAGGCGGCAAGGTCCAGCCCGTCCGACCAGCCCGCCAGGTAGCCCGCGTTGAAGATGTCGCCCGCCCCGATGGTGTCGCGCGCCGTGACGGCAGGCGCCGGGGCGCGAAGCAGCGGTCCACCCAGGGACTGCGCAACGGCTCCCGCTGCCCCGCATTTGACAACGACGACCGCGCCGGCGGGCATCAGCGGCAGCAGCGCGGCCGGGGCCTGATCGGGTGGCAGTCCGCCCGACAGGGCGCGCGTCTCCACCTCGTTCAGAAGCAGGCAGTCGCAGCGGTCCAGCCAGCCCCGCACCCTGGCCAGCGTCCCGGCCGTCCAGCCCCCGGTCGGCCAGCCGGTGTCAAGCGCGATACAGACCCCCTGCCCCCGCGCATGGTCAAAAAGCGCATCGTAGTCCGCCACCAGCGCATCGCTGACGAAGGTGCCGCAGACGAGAAGCATCCCGCCCGCAAGCCGCGGCCAGTCGAGCATTGCCCGGACCTGCGGCCAGGTCAGGTCTGCCAGATGCCCGCGCGTAGTGAAGAAGGTCCGCTCGCTGTCGTCATGCGTCAGGCCGACCGACAGGGTGGTGTCGGACCCGGTGATCGACCAGGCGGCGGAATGCGGTGCGAAGGCCTGGCGCAGCATCGTGCCAAACGCATCGCGGCCGGTGTTCGAGGCGAACTGGAAGTCCCGCTCCAGCGCACGCCAGGCCAGCGCAGCGTTGCCGGCCGCACCGCCAAGGCGCAGGTCGCTGTGCGTGACGATGGTTTCGGTGCCGGGATCGGGCCAGGGCCGCACCGGCCCCATGATCAGGTCGATGTTGACGTTGCCGACCACGGCAAGGGGTTTCGGTCCGGTCATTCGCTTCGCGTCACCTTCTGCGACCGCAGGGGCGTTCCCACATCCGCGACCCGTCCCAACGCCACGCCCAGCATGAGGTGCTGCGCCACGGGCAGAAGCGCGATCAGCGCCGCGAGCGGGTCGCGCCGCCCGACCGACAGGGTGACGCAGCCCGCGGCCGGCTGTTCGCCCGAAGCGTCCAGGACAACCGTCCGCGCCCCGGTCTCTGCCACCGCCTCGGCCAGCGCCCGGACCCGGTCGCCCGACGCATCGGCGCCGCGAAGGACTACCGCGCCAAGGTCCGGTCCCAGGATCTCCATCGGGCCGTGGCGCAGCTGGCCGCCTTCGATGGCAAAGGCGGGCAGCCGGGCCAGCTCGGCCAGGCCCAGGGCCAGGCTCTCGGCCAGGCCCCGCAGCTGGCGGCCAGAGGTCACGATGGCCGTCACGTCGCGCAGGTGATCCACCGCCGGGGCGACGTCCGGCACAGGGTCCGCCAGCGCGGCCAGCATGCCCTCTGTCCCGACCCCCAGCGCACCCAGGACCGCGGCGTGCAGCGCGATGCCGACATACAGGCTTCGCGTCGCGGCAAAGCCGGTTTCCACCCCGCCCGCCCCGACCAGGCTTGGCAGGCGCCGCGCCAGGGTCGAGCCTGTATCCATCGTCAGCCCGAAAGCATGCGGATCCGGTCGCGCTTCGGACAGCCAGCGCACCACCTCGGCGCTTTCGCCCGACTGTGACACGATGATGACCGTGCTGCCCGCCGTGTCCAAGGGCTGGTCCAGCTGTTCCGACAGCGGGATCGCGACCGCCCGGATGCCTTGCGCGCGATAAATTGGCTCGACCGCCCGGTTCAGCCCGTGCGAGGCGCCCATCCCCAGCAGGACCAGCCGCCCGGTGTCCCGCAGAGACCGCGCCACGTCAGCCGCAAGGGGCTCTGCCCGGCGGAAGCTGTCGCGCGCGTCCGCGCCCTGGCGGGCCATTTCGCTCTGGATCGCCGCAAGCCCCGCTGACCCTGTCATCGCCCTGCCCCCGTCATCCCTTCACACTCCCGGTGGTGAGGCCGGAAATCAAGGTGCGCTGCATCAGCAGTCCGAACAGCACCGGCGGCAGCGCGGCGATCACCCCCGCCGTGGCGATCAGCCCGTAGTCCGCGACCCGGCCCCCGGCCAGATCGGCGATGGCCACGGTGACCGTCTTCGCCCGCTGGTCCGAGGTGAAGAGGAGCGCGTAGAAAAACTCATCCCAGGCCAGGAGGTAAGCGAACAGCGCCGCCGTCCCGATCACCGGCGCGGCCAGGGGCAGGATCAGGATGCGCAGGGTCTGGTCCAGCCGCGCCCCGTCGATGGCGGCGGCAAGCTCGATGTCCCGGGGGATCGGGTCGAAGCCCGATTTCAGCAGCCAGGCCGTGAAGGGCGCCAGGATCGTCAGGTAGACCACGGCCAGCCCGAACCGGGTGTTCAACAGGTCCAGCGCGGCAAGCCCCATGTAAAGCGGCACGGCCAGCGCCACCGGCGGCAGCATGTAGGTGCCGATCACCAGGCCCAGCGACCAGTTCACCGCCCGCGACCGCGACAGTGCCCAGCCCGTCGGCACCGACACGGCCAGCGCCGCGAGCGTGGCGATGGCAGCCACCAGCACGCTGTTCTTCAGCGCCGACATCAGCGCCGCGCCATGGGTGTTGGGCGTCAGGTCGGTCAGCACCCGATAGCGCGACCAGTCCGCCTGCGCGGGCCACCAGCGCAGCGGCTTCGAGATCAGGTCGGTCGTCGACGAGATGCTCATGATGAACAGCCAGGCGAAGGGCGCAAGGATCAGCACGGCCAGCAGCAGCGCCGAGGCATAGAGGAAAACCGAAAAGCCGAGACTGCGCTGCTCCATCAGAATTTCCCCCCGGCGGCGCGGCGGATCATCGCCACATAGGCCACTGCCAGCAGCGTAACTGCCAGAGTTATGATAAGCGCCAGCGAGGCTCCCGACCCGGCCCGCTGGAACGAGAATGCCTCCTGGTAGACCAGGATCGACAGGGTGCGCGTGCTGTTGGCCGGCCCGCCGCGTGTCATCACCCAGATGATGTCAAAGACCTTGAAGGCCTCGATGGTGCGCAGGACCATGGCGACCATCAGTGGTCCGGCGAGATAGGGCAGGATGACATAGCGGAACCGGGCGAAGGCGTTGGCCCCGTCGACGATGGCCGCCGCGCGGATCGCCTGCGGCACGGCATGCAGCGCCGCCAGCGAGATCAGCGCGACGAGGGGGAAGTTCTTCCACGCGTCCGCGACGATCAGCGCAGCCAGTGCGCTGCCCGGATCGCCCAGCCAGGAGCGGTACTCCTCCATCAGCCCCGATTGCAGCAGAAGCGCGTTCAGGGCGCCGTATTCCGGGTTGTAGATCAGCCGCCACAACAGCGCGTTGACCACGGTCGGCAGCGCCCATGGCAGGATCAGAAGCGCGCGCAGGATGTTGCGGCCCCGGAAGTCCTGGAACAGCAAAAGGGCGACCAGCACGCCCAGCACCATCTCCAGCAGGACCGAGACCACGGCGAAGACCGTGGTGATGCGGAAGGCGCGCCAGAAGGCGTCGCTGGCAAAGAGCCTGCGGTAGTTTTCCAGCCCGACATATTCGCCGCCGGTGCCGACCAGCCGCGCATCGGTGAAGGACAGGCGCAGCGTATCGACGAAGGGCCAGCCGATCACCGACAGCATGATGACCAGCAAGGGCAGCATCAGCAGCCAGGCCCGCAACGGTGTGAGCGTCCCGTTCATGCCACCTGCCACCGCGCGGGGAAAGGGTCCGGGCAGCGCAGGGGCGCGCCGCCGCCCGGGGTATCCTCGGTCACAACCCGCCGCCCTCGGCCGCGGTCGCCAGCGCCTCGGCCGGAGTGGCTTGCCCCAGAAGCGCCGTCTGGATCGCCTGCTGCAGGCCGGCCGACATCTCCTGATAGCCCGGCGTGGTGGGGCGCGGATACATCGCCGCCAGTCCGACCTTCGCCGCCGCGATCAGCTCTTCCTGTCCCGCGGTCACCGCGGGATCTTCATACGAGCTGGCCCAGATCGGCAGGCTCAGCTTGGCATAGGCGTTCTGCGTCGGCTGCGAGGTCATGTGGACGATGTAGCTCCAGGCCTCGTCGGGGTGTTGGCTGGTCGTGGTGATGCCAAGCCCCATCGACCCGTTCACCGCCGAGACCGTGCTGACCCCGTCCACCCCCGGCGCGGCCACGACGCCGACCTTGCCGGCGACCTTGCTTTCGGCCGGGTTGTTCGCAAGGTTGTACATGTAGGTCCAGTTCAGCGCGAAGGCGGCCTCGCCGTTCTGGAAGACGCGGCGGACGTCCTCTTCGAGGTATTCCTTCGAATTCGGGTTGGTGACACCGGAATTGTAGGACTCCACCATGTATTCCAGCGCGGAAAGCCCGCCGTCGGCCTGGAAGGCGGGCTTGCCGTCGACCAGGAACGACCCGCCATAGGCGCTGACCAGGGTGGTATAGTCGCAGATCGCGGCCTCGGCCTGCGCCCAGCTCCAGACGATCGGATGCTCCAGAAGGCCCTTGTCCTTGATGGCCTTGGCCTGCTCGGTCAGCTCGGCCCAGGTCTTGGGCGGCTCGGCGATCCCGGCCTGGGCCAGGATGTCCTTGTTGTAGAACAGGTATTTGGTATCCAGGATCCACGGCATCCCGTAACGTTTTCCGCCGTACTCGACCGTGGTCCAGGCGCCTGGAAGGACCCCGGACTGCATCTCGGGTGTGATGCGGTCGGTCACGTCGACCAGCACGTTGTTCTCGGCATATTCCGCCGGCCAGATCACGTCGAAAAGCACGACGTCATAACCGGACCCCGATCCCTGTGACAGCACGGTCTTGTCGTGCAGGCCCTCATAGGGGACGAATTCCAGGTTCACCTTGATGTCCGGGTTCGCCGCAGTGAAGGCGTCGGTCATCGCGCGTACGTCGGCCTCGCTATAGGCCGCCTGCGCCATGAACAGCGCGTTCAGCGTGGTCTCGGCCAGCACCGGCTGCGCAAGCGCGGTTCCGGTCAGCAGGGAGGCGATCAGGATTCTCTTGCTCTTCATCTCCAGCTTCCTTTCCAGGGATACAGGGCCGCCGCCGCCCCCATCCGCGACACCGGATGCAAAGCGCGTCCTGCGATGATACCAGCTTCGCCTGCCCTGCGAGAGCGGCATTGATCCATGTCAAGCAGTCGCGGGATTCCGCGTCGCGGCCACAGGAACCGCCCAGTGCCTGACTGCCACGCTTCGGCAACTTGTTGACGAAGGGCCGAAAAAAACATGGAGGCCGCCGCGCCAGGGGCTATAGTGCCGCCAGTCAAAGAACGGCGCCGGGCAGGCGGGCGGTCCGACTGCGGCAGGCACATCGGTGCAGGCTCTGGCCGGACCCCAAGGCGCGCAAGGCTGGAGGCAGCGGTGGTCGGACGGTTCATTCTTGGTATGGTTTCTGGCGGCCTTGTGGTCACTGGCGGTCTGGTCATCGGATCGGTGCTCTTTCCCACCCGTCCAGCCAATGACGATGCCGTCGCCCCCGTGGAAGACCCCATCGCTGCCCCGGCCGCAGCCGAGGCCGATGCCGGCGCCGCACCGGAGGCCGACGAAAGCGCCGAACCGGTCGCCGAGGCCGTGATTGCAGAGCCCGAGCCCGAGGCGACGGTGACAGCATCCGAACCGGCCGAACCGGCCCCAGCCCCGCCGCTCGAGACCGTCGCCTCCAGTCCCGAACCCGCCGCCGTCCCCGAGCCGGAGGTCACAGCCGCCGCGACCGCACCCGCTGCGCCCGAACCTCCGGCGGCCGAGACCCCGGTCGAAGCCCCCGCCGTTGCCGAGGTGGCCAGCCCCGAGACTGTGGCCGAGCCGTCAAAGCCCGCTGCGACCGAGGCGGACGCGGCGGCCGAAGCGCCCGACGCGCTGCCCGAACCGGTCACGACGGAGGCCGCCGGCACGGCCGCCCCCGCCAGCGAACCGGCCACCGAACCGACGGTGGAGACCGCCTCTGATCCAGCCCCGGTCGCTGCCGAACCCGCCCCGTCCGTGGCAGTCGCCGAGGCCGAAGCTGAGCCTCTGCCCGAACCGGCACCCGCAACGGACGCCGTGACGACCGAAGACGCAGCGCCGGCACCCGCGCCGGTCGCAGAGAACAGCGAGGTTGCTCCTCCCGCCCCGGCGGAGGCAGCCCCAGCCGACACCATGATCGCCGAGGCAACTCCGGCCCCCGATCTGCCCGCGCCGGAAGTCCTGCCCGATCCGGCACTGCCCGAGGCCCCCGCCGAAGAGCGCGCCGTCGAAGTCCCCGCCCCTGAGGCGGAGGCCGCTCCCGTCCCGGCTCCGGCCACCGAGGACGCAGCGGTTGCAGAGGATGCCCCGGTCGACACGATGCCCGGCACCCGTCCGGCCGCGCTTCCCGGCACGGACCAGCCCGAGACGGCCGCGAAAAGCTCCACTTTCACGCCCGCTCCCTCGCTGCCCCGGGCCGGGACCGCAGAGATCATCGAAGGGGACAAGGCCGCTGCCGAGGCTCCTGCCACCGATCCCGCCGCGGCGGCGCCTGATCCGCGCCCCATCGCGCGCTTTGCCGCAACCTTCGAGAACCCCGACGCCAAACCGGCCCTGGCCATCCTCTTGATCGACGACGGCAGCGCCACGCTGGACCGCGCCGCGCTTGCGTCACTGCCCTTCCCGGTCAGCTTCGCGCTTGACCCGCTGGACCCGGCCTCGGCCGCACATGCGGCGATCTATCGCGCGGCGGGCAAGGAGGTTGTCATGCTGGTCACCGGCATCGCCGAGGGGGCCATGCCGGCGGACGTGGAAGTGGCCTTCCAGTCGATGGAACAGGGCCTGCCGGAGGCCGTGGCGGTGATGGACCTGGCCGAGCCGAGTTTCCAGAACCGCCGCCCGCTGGCGGCGACCGTGGTGCCGATCCTGAAGGCGCAGGGCCGCGGGCTGCTGACCTGGGACGAAGGACTGAATGCCGCCGACCAGGTTGCCCGACGCGAGGACCTGGAAGCCGCGGTGATCTTCCGCGACCTCGGCAGCGCCGGGGGCGATGCTGCGGCCGTGCGGCGGCTCATGGACCGGGCGGTGTTCAAGGCCGGACAGGAGGGCCGCGCCGTCGTGGTCGGGACAGCCGATCCCGCGACGGTGGCGGCGCTGCTGGAATGGACCGTCGAAGGGAAGGCCGCGACAGTGGCCCTGGCCCCGGTGACCGGCGTGCTCAAGATCGACTGAGAGAGGGACGATCCTTCTGCGAAGGATCGCCGCCTGCCTTAGCTGTTGCCCCGCCCTGCGAAGCGGCCCGCATCCTCGGCCGCGCGGCGCAGGGCGTTCGATTTGTTGACGGTTTCCTGATACTCCGCCTCGGGGTCGCTGTCGAAGACCACGCCGCCGCCCGCCTGGATGTAAAGCTGGCCGTCCTTCACGACCGCCGTCCGCAGCGCAATGCAGAAGTCCATCTCGCCATTGGCTGCAAAATAGCCCACCCCGCCGCCATAGACGCCGCGCTTTTCGGGTTCCAGCTCGTCGATGATCTCCATCGCGCGAACCTTTGGCGCACCCGACACCGTCCCGGCCGGCAGGCCCGCCAGCAGCGCCGACAGCGCGTCCTCGCCCGCTGCGATCTCGCCCACCACGTTCGACACGATGTGCATGACGTGGCTGTAGCGTTCGATGATGAAGGTTTCCGTAGGGCGCACCGTGCCGACCTTCGCCACCCGGCCCACGTCGTTGCGGCCGAGGTCCAGAAGCATCAGGTGCTCGGCGCGCTCTTTCGGGTCGGCCAGCAGGTCCAGCTCCAGCGCCTTGTCCTCGTCGGGCGTGGCCCCCCGTTTGCGGGTTCCGGCGATCGGGCGGACGGTGACTTCGCCGTCGCGCAGGCGGACGAGGATCTCCGGGCTGGCGCCGACGACCTGGAACCCGCCGAAGTTGAAGAAGAACATGAAGGGCGACGGGTTCGTGCGCCGCAGGCTGCGGTACAGGGCAAAGGGCGGCAGGTCGAAGCGTTGCGACCAGCGCTGGCTTGGGACCACCTGGAAGATGTCGCCCGCGCGGATGTAGTCCTTGGCCTTTTCGACGGCGGCCTTGTAGCCTTCGTGCGTGAAGTTCGAGGTGGCCTCGCCCACCGGAGAGGTCTCGCCCAGGTCACGGGCCGCCGAGGGCGCGCGGTCCAGATCGCGCAGTGCGTCCATCACCCGTTCCGCCGCCTGCGCATAGGCGGCGCGCGCCGAAAGGCCCGAGCCGACCCAAGCCGGGGCGACCACGGTAACCTCGCCCTTGACGCCATCCAGCACGGCCACGACCGAGGGACGGATCAGTTCGGCATCCGGCAGGCCCAGCGGATCGGGGTTCACGTCGGGCAGATGCTCGACCAGGCGGATCATGTCATAGCCGAGATAGCCAAAGAGTCCGGCAGAAACGGCAGGCAGCCCCTCGGGCATCTCGATCCGGCATTCGGCCAGCAGGTCGCGCAGGGTCTGCAGCGGATGGCCCGGCAGGTCGATGAAGCTTTGCCGGTCGAAGCGCGCCTCGCGGTTGATGCGGCTTTTTTCGCCGTGGCACTGCCAGACGAGGTCAGGCTTCATCCCGACGATGGAATAGCGCCCCCGCACCTCGCCGCCGGTGACGGATTCCAGCATGAAGGTGTCGGCACGCGCGTCGCCGAGTTTCAGCATCAGGCTGACGGGGGTGTCGAGGTCGGCCGCCAGCCGTGCCCAGACGATCTGGTTCTTTCCGGCGGTCCAGCCGGCCTCGAACTCGGCAAAACCTGGCGACAGCTGCATCACTGCAGGCTCGTATGGACCGCGTTGATCGCGGTCTGGTCCAGCGTGATCCCGGCCTCGGCGGTCAGCGCGTTGGTGAAGGCGGCGAAGGCATCCTGCGCGATCGCCCGCTGCGCCTGCGCGGCCAGCGAGGCCTGCATCGCCGTCGCGTCCTCACCCTCGGTCGCGGCGGGCAGGACCTTGTCCAGCTTGACCACGGCGACGAAGCCGTCGGCCTCGATCACCTTGACCTCGCCCTCGGCCATCTTGAAGACATCTGCCAGCAGCGTCTCGGGCGCATCGGCGATGAAGCCGGACCGCGCCGTTTCGGGCGTCACGTCGACAATGCCGAAGCTGCCGATTGCGGCACCCCCGTCGATTTCCGCCTTGATCTCGGCGGCACGGGCGGACAGGGCCTTGGCAACGGCCGCCTTGCGCCAGTCCTCGGCCACCTGCGACTTTGCCTCGTCGAAGGGGATCGGCGCGGCGGGGACGATCTCGTCCAGGCGCAGCGCGACCACGCCGCCGTCGTCCAGAAGCACGGCCTCGGGGAAGTCGCCGTCCTGCACCGCGTTGGCGGCCTCGCGGAAGGCGGGATAGCCCTCGACCGCGGCCTCGCCCTGCTGGCCCGGGACATGATCCAGCGTCGCGACCGTCAGGCCCATGTCCTTGCCCAGATCCTCGATCGCGGCGCCGCCGGCGAGAAGGTCGTCGATCTCTTCGACCTTGTCGGCAATCAGGCGGCGCGCGGCGTCGGTCTGGATCTCGATCGCCAGCGTGTCGCGGGCATCCTCGAAGCTGGTCTCCTCGGCCGCGAGAACCGAGTTCACCCGGAACAGAGCCGGTCCAAGGTCGCTGTCCAGCGGTCCGGCCACATCGCCCTCGGCCGCGGCAAAGACCGCATCGCCCGCCGCCCCCAGTTCCTCGCGCGAGACGTCGCCAAGGTCGATCGCATCCAGCGTCAGCCCACGCTCGGCCACCAGGTCCTCGAACGAGGTCCCGGCGTCCAGCCTGGCCTTCGCGGCCTCGGCGGCGGCCTGGTCGGGATAGACCAGCCGCTCGACGATCCGGCGTTCCGGGACCACGAATTCGCCGATGCGGTCCTGGTACAACTGTTGCAGCGTCGCCTCGTCGACCGGCTGGTCCTTGGCAATGGCCTCGGGCAGGAGCGCGGCATAGGTGATGCGCTTGGCTTCCGGTTTGGTGAAGCGGTCGATATGCGCGTCGTAATGCGCCTTCAGCTCGTCATCCGTCGGTTCGGCCACCGGGGCAGTCAGGTCAGCCTCGCCCAGCCGGAGCATCGAGAAGCCCCGCCGCTCGGCCGCCCAGGCGTAAAGCGTGTCGGTCAGCGGCTTCGGCGCCGCGAAGCCCCCGGCCACCGCGCCCTGGAAAAGCTCGCGGCTGATGTCGCGGCGCAGGTTGGTCTCGAACTCGGTCTCGGACAGGTTGTTGCGGTCCAGCGAGAAGCGGTAGGCCTCGCGGTCGAAGCTGCCCGAGACGCCCTTGAACGCATCCATCCCCATCAGTTCGGTCGCCACCACCGCGTCGCCCACCGACAGGCCGATCTTCTGCGCCTCGTTGTCGATGGCCGCGCGGGTCAGCACGTCCTGAAGCACCTGCTTGTCGATCCCGAAGGCCAGCGCCTCCTGCATCGAGAGCGGCTGGCCGATCTGCTGCGAGAAGGCATTGATCTGGGTCCGCAGCGCGCGGGCATAGTCGTTGGTGGTGATCTCGATGTCGCCGACGGTGGCAAGCCTGGTCTTCGCGCCCGAGAAGCTGGTGACGCCGAAGCCCCCCAGCCCGATGATCAGCATCCCCATCAGCGTCCAGACCATGACCTCTTGCGTCTTGCCGCGCTGGCGCTTGCCGTCTTCGGTGGGGGTCTTGGCCATGTTTCCGCCTATGGGTTGTTCTGGCTGAGGTGAATAGTGGGTCGGCCGCGGGGGGGCAAGCCCGTCGCGGCCCGGTCACGGTCCTGTCAGGGCCGGAAGGCCCGCAGCCGGCGGATCACCTCGGCTATGCCGGCCGCGTCCACGTTGGCAAAGGCGATGCGGATCTGGCGCTTGCCGGCCTCTGACCCCTCGGGCTGGAACATCGTCCCAGGCAGCATCAGCAGCGACGCCTCGGTCACCAGCCGCTTGCACAGCGCGTCGCTTGCCATGTCGAACGGGTGCTCGACATAGGCAAAGTAGGCGCCGCAGCCCAGAAGCTTCCAGTCCGGCAGGGACTGGAAGCCCTGCTCCATCGCGCGGCGCCGGGCCAGAATCTCATCCCGTTCCCCTGCCAGCCATTGCGACAGGTTCCGCATCCCCCAAAGCGCGCCGATCTGGCCAAGCTGGCTGGGACAGATCGCGACGGTGTCGAGGAACTTCTCAGCCTCGGCCAGCCGCGCGACCCCGGCGACAATCGCACCGACGCGATGGCCGGTCAGCCGGTAGGCCTTCGAGAAGCTGTAAAGCTGGATCAGCACGTCTGTCCAGTCCGGGTCCTGGAACAGCTGGTGCGGCGCGCCGGTGCGGCTGTCGAAATCGCGGTATGTCTCGTCCACGATCAACGCCAGACCCCGCGCGCGGCAGAGGTCGCGGAAGGCCGCCAGCGTGTCGGCCGGATATTCCACGCCGCCGGGGTTGTTCGGGCTGACCAGAACGATGGCCCGGGTGCGGTCCGTGATCAGGCGCGCGGCCGCTTCGGCCGAGGGGATCAGCGTCGGCCCGGCGTCCAGCGCCACGGTTGTCACCGAGGCCATGTCCAGCCACATCTTGTGATTGAAGTACCAGGGCGTCGGCAGGATGACCTCGTCCCCCGGCCCGGCCAGCGTCGCCATGACGGTGCAGAACGCCTGGTTGCAGCCCTGGGTGATCGCCACCTGCGCGGGCAGGATCGTGCCGCCATAGGTCGCCGACCACTGCGTGGCGATCTCTTCGCGCAGCGCCGGCAGGCCCAGGACGGGGCCGTAAAGATGCGCGTCGGGGTCGTTCAGCGCCGCGTCCGCCAGCGCCTGCCGCAGACCGAGAGGCGGGCTTTCGACCGGGGCAGCCTGACTTACGTTGATCAGCGGGCGGTCGGCCGGGAAGCTCACTCCCTGGATCCAGCGCCGCGCCTCCATCACCGGGGGCGGCTCGGTCGCGGCGAAGGCGGGGTTCAGCGGCAGGGTCATCACGGCTCCTTCAGTGGGCGGGCAGCAGGCGCCCGCGCAACGCCCGCCATTCCTGCCAGACAAGGCCGATCATCACCAGATCGAAGATGGCAAGCAGAAGCAGGAAAGGCGATCCGACATGGCCGAACTCGTAGAACTGATAGGCCACGAACCCCGCAAGGACCACCATCGCGGCGGGATAGGCCCAGACCACCTTGCGCCACAGCAGAAGCACCATCGTCAGCTTCAGCCCGCCATGTGCCAGCAGGTAAAGCGCGTAGAAGTGCTGCGTCGGCACCGGGAATTGCTGCACGGCTCGCAGCGTCAGCGTCGCCAGGGTGTCGCGCGGGTCCTCGGCGATCTCGAAATGCGTGACCCAGTAGACCAGCCGGGCGATAAGCGCATTCGGCGTCAGCAACAGGCCCAGGCCTGCCAGCGCCTCAAGCGAGGTGAGGAACCCCTTGATCGCCAGGCTCGCCTCGAACAGCCAGTGCAACAGCCGGTCTCGGCCTTGGCGCAGCATGATGCGTCAGTCCGACCCGCGCATCGGCTGGACATATTGCAGCGCCATGTCCCAGGGAAAGAAGATCCAGGTGTCCTGGCTGACCGAGGTGATGTAGGTGTCCGCCTGCTTCTCACCCTCGGGCTTGGCATAGACGCAGGCGAAATGCGCCTTGGGGTAAAGCTTGCGGATCAGCTCAAGCGTCTTGCCGCTGTCCACCAGGTCGTCGACGATCAGGACGCCGGTGCCGTCGCCCATCACCTCGGCGTTGGGCGCCTTGATGACCTGCGCTTCGCGCCGCTGGTCCTGCTTGCCGCCGCCCGAGTGGTAGGATTTGACCGAAATGGTGTCCACGACCCGGATGTCGAGTTCCCGGCTGACGATCATCGCGGGGACCAGCCCCCCGCGGGTGATCCCGACCACGGCTTTCCAGGTCCCCCCCTCGCCCGGGCCCTTGCCGTCCAGCCGCCAGGCCAGTGCGCGGGCATCGCGGTGGATCTGGTCCCAGCTGACGTGAAATCCCTTTTCATGCGGCAGGCGGTCGGCGGACATCTGTGTCTCCCTCAGGTGGCGGCGATCTTGATCCCCAGGACCGCGAGCAGGCCGCCGAAGCTGCGGTCGATGACGGTTTTCAGGCTGAGATAGCCTGCGCGCGTCCGGTCCAGCGAGAAGATGCGGGCGACGGCGGTGTTCCACAGCGTCTCGGACGCGAAGATCACGCCAAGAAGCGCCAGATAGACCCAGCCCGGCGTGCCCGGCGGCACGGTGCCAAGGAAAATCGCCGAGAACATCACCGCGGGCTTCGGGTTGGCCAGTTGCGTGAAGAGGCCAAGGCGGAACGCCGACAGCGCCGAGCGTGGCGCGGCCCCCGCGTCGGACGTGGCGATCGGCTTTGTGGCATCCCGCCACAGGTGCCAGGCCATCCACAGAAGGTAGGCCGCTCCGCCGATCTTCAGCGCCCAGAGCAGAGCCGGGGCCACAGCGAAGACGAGGTTCAGCCCGAACATCGCGGCGCTGGCCCACACCACCGCCCCTGCCCCGATGCCAAGCGCCAGCATGAAGCCGGTGCGCATCCCCTCGGTCAGTCCGGTCCGCGCCGACATGATCACTGCGGGCCCCGGAGAGATCGCCGCAAAGACGACCAGGCCCACGAAGATCATGAAGGCCGCAAGGCTCACTGGCCGCCCTCTTTCTTGCCCGTGACGATGTCGATGTCCGGCGCGTCGATCGCCTTCATGCCGACGACGTGATAGCCCGCGTCGACATGCAGGTTTTCGCCCGTCGTGCCGCTGCCAAGATCGGACAGCAGGTAAAGCGCAGCCTTGCCCACCTCTTCCTGGGTCACGTTGCGGCGCAGGGGCGAGTTCAGCTCGTTCCAGCGCATGATGTAGCGGAAATCGCCGATACCGCTGGCGGCCAGCGTCTTGATCGGCCCGGCGCTGATCGCGTTGACCCGGATGCCGTCCTTGCCCAGGTCCTCGGCCAGGTACTTGACCGATGCCTCCAGCCCTGCCTTCGCCACGCCCATCACGTTATAATGCGGCATGACCTTCTCGGCCCCGAAATACGTCAGGGTCAGAAGGCTGCCGCCCGGCCCCATCATCGCGGCGGCCCGCTGGCAGACGGCGGTGAAGCTGTAGACCGAGATGTCCATCGCCAGCGCAAAGCCCGCGCGGCTGGTGTCGACATAGCGGCCGCGCAGTTCGTTCTTGTCGGCGAACCCGATGGCATGGACCAGGAAGTCGATCTGCCCCCATTCCTCCTTCAGTGCAGCAAAGAGCGCGTCGATGCTGTCGTCGCTGGCCACGTCGCATTCGAAGAGCAGCGGCTTGCCCAGACTTTCGGCCAGGGGCTCGACCCGCTTCTTCAGCGCCTCGCCCTGATAGCTGAACGCCAGCTCAGCGCCCTGCGCCGCCACGGCCTGGGCGATGCCCCAGGCGATGGACTTGTCGTTCGCAAGCCCCATGATCAGGCCACGCTTGCCCTGCATAAGTCCGGTTGACATTCCTGACCCCTCGCCCACTTTTCGTTGCCTTGACGTGTAGGCGAAGCGGGGCCGCCCTTCAAGGCAGCACCTGATCGCCAGGGAAGGAGTTCACACATGGACCGTTCAGGCATCTTCGCGGGGGACGATCCCTTTTCGCTGGCCCAGTCATGGCTGACCGAAGCCGAGGCACAAGAGCTCAACGACCCCAACGCCATCGCGCTGGCCACGGTTGACGAGCAGGGCCTGCCGAACGTGCGCATGGTCCTGCTGAAAGAGATCGAGATCGGCGGCGAGGGCGGCGGGGCCTTCGTTTTCTATACGAATTACACGTCGAAGAAGGGCCAGGAGATCGAGGCGGCGGGAAAGGCGGCCTTCGTGCTGCACTGGAAATCCCTGCGCCGCCAGATCCGCGTGCGCGGTCTTGTCAGCCGCGAGGAAGGCCCGCAGGCCGACGCTTACTTCGCCAGCCGCAGCCTCAAGTCCCGCATCGGGGCCTGGGCCAGCCACCAGTCGCAACCGCTCTCCTCGCGTGAGGCGCTGATGGCCGAGGCGGCTAAGCAGGCGCTTACGCGCGGTCCGAATCCGCCCCGCCCCCCCCATTGGGGCGGGTTCCGGATCCGGCCGGTCGAGATCGAATTCTGGGCCGACGGGGCATTCCGGTTGCACGACCGCTTCCGCTGGACTCGTGCCGACCTTGCGCAGGACTGGACGGTTACAAGATTGAATCCGTAGGATTCCGATACTTGTCAGGATTTATGCCAAGCTTCGGCACATTTGCCCTTGATCCCCGGTTAACTTTCGCCCCATCTGTGCGCCGGGGCTCATTCTGGGGAGAAGGCTCTACGAATGTCGGAAGAAGATGAGGTCATGCAGATCGTGCATGGTCGCGTTAAGTGGTTTGATCCTTCCAAGGGTTTCGGTTTCATCGTTTCAGACCAGACGGATGCGGATATTCTCCTGCACGCGAACGTTCTTCGGAACTTCGGGCAGGGGTCGGTGGCAGATGGTGCGAGTATCGAGGTCCGGGTGCAACGGACCCAGCGCGGCGTGCAAGCCGTTGAAGTGGTTCGCATCGAGCCGCCGGAAGGCGTCGTGCTTCCCTTCGGCGAGGATGCCGCCCAGATGGTCAGCGCCGACATCCTCGCGCTGCCGATGGAGCCTGCGCGGGTGAAATGGTTCGACAAGGGCAAGGGCTTCGGCTTTGCCAATGTCTTCGGGCGCAGCGAGGACGTGTTCATTCACGCCGAGGTGCTGCGCGTCTCGGGCTTTGCCGACCTTCAGGCCGGCGAGGCCGTGGCGTTGCGTATCATCGACGGACGCCGCGGCCGGATGGCCGTTCAGGTCGTCTCGTGGGAGGCCGCCTCGCGCGAGAAGGACTGACCGTGTTGCGTATGCTTCTCCTTGCCACCCTTCTGCCGGGTTCCGCCTGGGCCGAGGCCGCCTGCGCGCCCGACAGGCTGGACCTCCGGTGGGAGGGCGGCAAGGAAAGCTTCACGGTCGAAGTCGCAGACGACGGCGAGGAACGCGCCCGCGGCCTGATGTTCCGTACCGAGATGGCGCAGTCCGCCGGGATGCTTTTCGTCTATGACGCCCCGCGCCGGGTTCAGTTCTGGATGAAGAACACTCTGATCCCGCTGGACATGGTCTTCGCCGATGCGACCGGCACCGTGACGCGCGTCCATTCCGGGGCCGTCCCCGGCGACCTGACACCGATCGACGGCGGCGACGGCGTGCAGTTCGTGGTCGAGATCAACGCGGGCCTCGCCGACAAGCTGGGCATCGCGCCCGGCGCCGTGCTGCGTCATCCGGCGATCCCTGCGGCCAGCGCCGCGTGGTCCTGCGACGACTGAGGCTTTTCATTCCCTTCCGCTCCGGGTAAAGGGGCAGCAGTCGGGGCGTAGCGCAGTCTGGTAGCGCGACGGTTTTGGGTACCGTAGGTCGCGAGTTCGAATCCCGCCGCCCCGACCACTTCACGACAGCCTTTGTCATTTGCCAGGCGCAGGACGCAGGGCTAGCGTCCGGTTCCAGCTGGCTTTTTCCGGCCCGCATGATGGAGACCCGACGATGCCCCCGACCCGCGCGCTATGCGCCGTCCTGCTGCTTTCCACCCCCGCCCTTGCCGACTGCCCGGAACCCTGGATGTTCAACAGCCTGGGCCAGATCACCACGCAGGGGGGCGGCACCTATCTCTACGGTCAGACCGTCGGCGGCGAGACGGTGATGCGCGGCACTCTGACCGGCGGCCCGAACGGCCTGCCCGAGACGACCTTCGATCTCGACAGCCCTTACCACATCGGTATCGCGAGCGAAGGACTCGCCCGGCTCATCGCCCACGACGCCGCAGCGGCCGAAGCCAAGGGCACCGCGCTGACCGTGGCCTTCGCCCCGGCAGGCCCCCTGCCCGCGCCGGTTCCCGGCCAGGGCTGGTCTGGCCAGGTCACGGCCAGCGTCTTCGCGTCGGGCGCGGACGACTATAACCGCCGCCCCATAGCCGAGGCGACGCTGGACGCCCACTACAGCTTTCTTGCCGAGATCAGCGCCGATTTCGGCGGCTGCGCCCAGCGCGTCCAGCCGGTCGAGCTGAAGCTGGACTGGCAGGGCCAGACGGTGCTGAAGCGCCGCGTCCTGTATTTCCCGGACCTCGGCGTCTCGGCCATCACCAAATGGGGGCCGGATGCCGACGGACCGGCCCGCACGACTGGAATTACCGGGATGGGCGAGGCTGACTGACTTGTCCCGGGTCCGGTCCGGGGCCATATCAACGGGATGATCCAGTTCGACAACTCCTGGGCGCGCGACCTGCCGGGAACCTTCCTGCGCGTCGCCCCCGACCCGGCCCCAGCCCCGCGGCTTCTGGTCCTGAACCGGCCCCTGGCCGACAGGCTCGGCCTGACCCTGACCGAGGATCAGGCCCGCGACTGGTTCTCGGGCGCGGCGCTACCCCCCGGCGCGGACCCGATCGCGCAAGCCTATGCCGGCCACCAGTTCGGCGGCTTCTCGCCCCAGCTCGGCGACGGCCGCGCGCATCTGCTGGGCGAAGTGGTTACCCCCGAGGGTCGGTTCGACATCCAGCTCAAGGGTTCGGGCCGGACACCCTTTTCGCGCGGCGGCGACGGCAAGGCCGCCATCGGGCCGATGCTGCGCGAATACCTGATCTCCGAATTCATGTCCGCCGTGGGCGTCCCCACCACTCGGTCGCTGGCCGTCGTCGCGACGGGACAGGAAATCTGGCGCGAGACGAAGCTGCCCGGCGCGGTGCTCGCCCGCGTTGCCGCAAGCCACCTGCGCGTCGGCACCTTCCAGTTCTTCGCCGCCCGGGGGGAAGCCGACAAGGTCAAGGCGCTGGCGGACTATGCCATCGCGCGGCACTACCCCGACCTCGCACAGGCCGAAAACCCCTATCTCCCCTTGCTGGATGCAGTCATCGCCCGGCAAGCCGCCCTCATCGCCCAGTGGATGGGCCTAGGCTTCATCCACGGTGTGATGAACACCGACAACATGGCCATCAGCGGCGAGACCATCGACTACGGCCCCTGCGCCTTCATGGAGGCCTATGCCCCCGGCACCGTCTTCTCCTCCATCGACCACCAGGGCCGCTACGCCTATGCCAACCAGCCTCTGATCCTAGGCTGGAACCTCGCCCGCCTGGCCGAGACGCTGGTGCCCCTCTTCGATCCGTCCCAGGACAAGGCCATCGAGATCGCCAACGACCGCCTCACCGGCATCGCCCCGCGCTACCGCGCCGAATGGCTCACCGTCATGCGCCGCAAGCTCGGCCTTCTGGGCGAGGACGACGGCGACGCCCAACTCGCCGACGACCTGATGGAAGCGATCCAGGGCTCCGACTGGACCCTCACCTTCCGCCGCCTCGCGGATGAGGCCACCCTCCGCCCCCTCTTCAACGACTTCAAGAAGATGGAAGCCTGGCTCCCCCGCTGGCGTGCCCGCGCAGGCTACGGTGCCGCCCAGCGCCTGGCCGCCGCAAACCCCGCCGTGATCCCGAGGAACCACAAGGTCGAAGAGGCCCTAACCGCCGCCACCGACGGCGACATGGCCCCCTTCCACGCCCTCCTCACCGCAATCCAGCAGCCTTTCACCGAGGCCGAGCCCTACACCCTCCCCGCCCCCACCGGTTTCGGCCAATACGTGACCTTCTGCGGCACCTGACTGCTCCTCGTTCGACTTCTCATCGCCAGCGAGGAGTGACGAAGTCATCGACGAGCGGACCAGATTGACGCCTCCGCCCTTCCCCGCCACCATGCCGCGCATGGCCGACCGCTCCGACATCCACGACCGCCTCGCCGCCTCCCTCCGCGCCGCCCGGAAAGCGCGCGGCCTGTCGCTCGACGCCGCCGCCAAGCTCTCTGGCGTCTCGCGGTCAATGGTCAGCCAGATCGAACGCGGCGAATCCTCGCCCACCGTCGCCACCCTCTGGGCACTGACCCAGGCGCTCCAGCTTGACTTCGCCGGCCTCCTTGAGTCCCGCCCCGCCCCCGGCATCGACGTCACCCGCGCCGCGCAGGCCCCCGTGATCCAGCGCCACGGCGTCACCATCCGCATCCTCTCCGCCCCCGAAAGCGTCGGCCACCACGAGGTCTACGAACTGGCCTTCGCCCCGGACGCGAAACTCACCTCCGACCCCCATTCCCCCGGTTGCCGCGAGCACCTGACCGTCCTCGAAGGCCGCCTGACCGTCACCTCCGGCGACGCGACCGACACCCTCCAACCCGGAGACGTCGCCCGCTACCCCGCCGACCGCCCGCACCAGATCGCCGCTGACGGTCCGGCCCGCGCCATCCTGATCGTTCAGGACAGCTGACTTCCACTATGGCGGATGCAATTCCGCCAAGTTGACACACGCCTCGCGACCTGCCATTTTCCGCCAAACCGGAAAGGGTTCTGCCATGACGGATTCGAGCTTCCTCGCCCACATCACCGTCACCCTCGCCCAGATCGAGGCCGACGGGCTGATGAAACGCGAACGCCTGATCACCAGCCCGCAAGGCGCGCATGTCCAGATGGCCGGGCGCGAAATGCTGAACCTCTGCGCCAACAACTACCTCGGCCTCGCGGACGACCCCCGCCTGATCGCCGCCGCCAAGCAGGCGATGGACGACCACGGCTTCGGCATGGCCTCGGTCCGCTTCATCTGCGGCACGCAGGACCTGCACCGCAAACTCGAAACCCGCCTCGCCCGCTACCTAGGCCAGGACGACACCATCCTCTTCGCCGCCTGCTTCGACGCCAACGGCGGCCTCTTCGAACCCCTCCTCGGCCCCGAGGACGCCGTCATCTCCGACGCGCTGAACCACGCAAGCATCATCGACGGCATCCGCCTCTGCAAGGCGAAGCGCTACCGCTACGCCAACAGCGACATGGCCGACCTCGAAGCCCAGCTGAAGGCCGCGAAAGCCGACGGAGCCCGCTTCATCCTCATCGCCACCGACGGTGTCTTCTCGATGGACGGCTACTACGCCAAGCTTCCGGAAATCCGCGCACTGGCAGACCGATACGGCGCGATGGTGATGGTCGATGACTGCCATGCCACCGGCTTCACCGGCCCCAAGGGCGCCGGCACCCCGGCGCGAGCGGAAGTGAAAGTCGACATCCTGACCGGCACGCTCGGCAAGGCCCTCGGCGGCGCTTTGGGAGGCTACATCGCAGGCCCGCAACCCGTCATTGACCTCCTGCGCCAGCGCGCGAGACCCTACCTCTTCTCCAACGCCCTGCCCCCCGCCGTCGTCGGCGCAGCCCTCGCCGCGCTCGACATCGTCGAACAGGCCGACGACCTCCGCGCCCAACTCACCGAAAATGCCCAATACTGGCGCGCAGGCCTCACCGCTGCAGGCTTCACCCTCCTCCCCGGCGACCACCCGATCATCCCGGTCATGCTGGGCGACGCCAAACTCGCGCAAGCCATGGCCGCCGATCTCAACACCCGCGGCGTCCACGTCGCGCCCTTCTTCTTCCCTGTCGTCCCGAAGGGCCAGGCCCGCATCCGCACCCAGATGAACGCGGCCCTCACCCGCGAAGACCTCGACTTCGCCCTTGACGCCTTCACCGCCGCCGGAAAAGCCACCGGAGTCCTCAAATGACCCATCCCAACGAGATGACCGTGCTGGCCAAGTCCAAACCCGAACCCGGCCTCTGGATGGAAACCCGCCCGGTGCCCGAGATCGGCCCCGACGACGTGCTGATCAAGATCCACAAGACCGGCATCTGCGGTACCGACATTCACATCTGGAACTGGGACGCCTGGGCGCAGAAGACCGTCCCCGTGCCCCTCGTCACCGGCCACGAATTCGCCGGCATCATCGTCGACAAGGGCCGCGATGTCGAAGGCCTTGAAATCGGCCAGCGTTGCTCCGGCGAGGGCCACCTGATCGGCAAGACCAGCCGCCAAAGCCGCTCCGGCAAGTTCCACCTCGACCCCGAAACCCGCGGCATCGGCGTCAACGAACCTGGGGCCTTCGCCCAGTACTTGCGCCTCCCGGCCTTCAACGTCGTCCCCCTGCCCGACGCCATCGACGACGAGATCGGTGCAATCCTCGACCCACTCGGCAACGCCGTCCACACCGCCCTCTCCTTCGACCTGATCGGCGAGGATGTCCTGATCACCGGCGCAGGCCCCATCGGCATCATGGCCGCCGCCGTCGCCCGCCACGTCGGCGCGCGGCACGTCGTCATCACCGACATCAACCAGGCCCGCCTCGACCTTGCCGGCCAGGTCGCCGACGTGGTCCCGGTCAATGTCGCCACCACCGACCTCAAGTCGGTTTACGCGGGCCTCCACATGACGCAAGGCTTCGACGTCGGCATGGAAATGTCCGGCTCCCAACAAGCCCTCGACCAGATGGTCGAGCACATGGTCATGGGCGGCCGCATCGCCATGCTGGGCATCCCGCCCGGCAAATCCCCGGTGGACTGGTCAAGGATCGTCTTCAAGGCCATCACCATCAAGGGCGTCTATGGCCGCGAGATCTTCGAGACCTGGTACAAGATGATCGCCATGCTGGAAAACGGCCTCGACATCCGTCGCGTCATCACCCACCGCTTCAAAGTGGCCGACTTCCAGGAGGGTTTCGCCGCCATGCGGTCAGGCCTCTCCGGGAAGGTCGTGCTGGACTGGACGTAACCTCCGGGGAAAGGTCCAGCTTTCCCTTCCGCAAATATCCCCGCCGGAGGCACCTCCCCGAGCCTTTCTGCGTCCTTCACGCAGAAAGGCGAGACAAGGAGTCTTCGCGCCGCAAGGCGCTCCATCTGATAGTCGCCACTCCGCAGGTACCACCGGGAACAAGCAGGCAACCGCAACTGCGGCAGCCTTACCCCGCCGCCGAAATGCCCCGAAATCGCCTGACAGCATTAACCGGCCGCTAACCATTTCCCGGCTCACTGGCGGCATGGGACAGGAGAAACGGATCATGGACGGATCATCCCCCGCAGGCTTCGCCGAGGCCGCACCAGGCTTTACCGCCGCCGAGCCCCTGTTCGCGGCGCCGATCCTGGCGCACGGCCGCCGTTTCCGCGTCCGGTCCCTGCGTCTCGCGCCGGGCCAGGCCACGGCGCTGCAATCCCATCTCCACCGTTCCGAACATTGGGTCGTCGTCGAAGGCACGGCCGAGATCACCACGGGCCCGCGCCCCCGTCTCGTCGGCGAGGGCGAGGCCGTCCATATCCCGCTTGGCCAACCGCACCGCCTGCAAAATCCCGGCCGCCTGCCCGTGACCCTGATCTCGGTCGAGACCGGCGGCTACCTCGGCGAAGACGACATCGTGCGCCACGATTGACCCGGGCTTGGTTAAGACCGCGCAAACGGCCGCTGCCAAGCCCTTGATTTTCCATGGACGCTCGATCCGTCCCGCGTGGACGCCCGCAGGAAACCCCGGTTTACACTGCCCCCCGCATCGGCGATAACCAGCCCAACAAGCCGGGAACCCGCCGATGCTCCTCCTGATCGACAACTACGACAGCTTCACCTACAACCTCGTCCACTACCTGGGCGAGTTGGGTGCCGAGGTGGTCGTGAAACGGAACGACGCCCTGCAGGTCCAGGACGTGATCGCGATGGCACCGGAAGTCATCGTCCTCTCCCCCGGCCCCTGCGACCCCGCCGCCGCCGGGATCTGCCTGCCGCTCACCAAGGCTGCCGCTTCGGCAGGCATCCCCCTTCTCGGCGTCTGCCTAGGCCACCAGACCATCGGCGAGGCTTTCGGCGGCAAGGTCGTCCGCTGCCACGAGATCGTCCACGGCAAGATGGGCACCATGCACCATTCCGGAAAGGGCGTCTTCCGCGGCCTGCCCTCGCCCTTCCAGGCGACCCGCTACCACTCCCTCGTCGTCGACCGCGCCACCCTGCCCGCCGACCTCGAAGTCACGGCCTGGCTGGAAGACGGCACGATCATGGGCCTCCGCCACAAGCACCACCTGATCGAGGGCGTCCAGTTCCACCCGGAATCCATCGCCTCCGAACACGGCCACCAGCTCCTCCGCAACTTCCTCGACGAGGCCAAGTCGAAGGTCCCGGCATGAGCGACATCCTGAGACCCTTGATCGGCACCGCCGCCAACCGCCCCCTCACGCGGCCCGAGGCCGAGGCCGCCTTCAACGCGCTGTTCGAGGGTCAGGGCACACCGGCCCAGATGGGCGGCTTCCTGATGGCGCTCCGCACCCGGGGCGAGACGGTCGATGAATACGCCGCCGCGGCCAGCGTGATGCGGTCGAAATGCAACCCGGTGAAAGCCCCGGCCGGCGCGATCGACATCGTCGGCACTGGCGGCGACGGGAAGGGCACGCTCAACATCTCCACCGCCACGGCCTTCGTCGTCGCAGGCGCAGGCGTGGCCGTGGCGAAGCACGGCAACCGCAACCTCTCCTCCAAGTCGGGTGCCGCTGACGCGCTGACCGAGATGGGCCTCAACGTCATGATCGGCCCCGAAGCTGTGGAACGCTGCCTGTCCGAGGCCGGGATCGGCTTCATGATGGCCCCCATGCACCACCCCGCCATCCGACATGTCATGCCCGTTCGCGCGGAACTCGGCACCCGCACGATCTTCAACATCCTCGGCCCCCTGACCAACCCCGCAGGCGTCAAGCGCCAGCTCACCGGTGCCTTCTCCGATGCGCTGATCCGCCCGATGGCCGAGACGCTTCTCACGCTGGGATCCGAGAAGGCCTGGCTTGTCCACGGCTCGGACGGCACGGATGAGATCACCATCTGCGGGCCGACCTCTGTCTCGGCGGTGGAAAATGGCGCGGTGCGCGATTTCACGGTTCACCCCGAAGACGCGGACCTCGCGCCCCACCCGTTTGAGGCCATCCTGGGCGGCACCCCGTCCGAGAACGCGCAAGCCTTCCGCGCCCTCCTCGACGGCGCGCCGGGGGCCTACCGCGACGCGGTTCTCCTGAACGCCGCTGCAGCTTTGGTCGTTGCCGACAAGGCGGGAACCTTGCGCGACGGCGTGGCGTTGGCCCGCGAGTCGATCGACTCGGGTGCCGCAAAAGCCAAGGTCGAGGCCCTGCGCCGCCTGACGAATGCCTGAGAAAGACCGCCGATGAGCACGATCCTCGACCGCATCAAGGCCTACAAGCTGGAGGAGGTGGCCAAGGCCAAGGCGACCGTGCCTCTGGCCGAGCTGGAGGCCGCCGTCAAGTCCGCCCCGCCGCCCCGCGGATTTGCGCGCGCCCTGCGCGAGGCAACGCTGACAGGCTACGGGCTGATTGCCGAGATCAAGAAAGCCAGCCCGTCCAAGGGTCTGATCCGTCCCGATTTCGACCCGCCTGCGCTGGCCCGGGCCTATGAGGCCGGGGGCGCGACCTGCCTGTCGGTCCTGACTGACGCCCCGAGCTTCCAGGGCGCGGACAATTATCTGGTGGCCGCCCACGATGCCGTCTCGCTGCCCTGCCTGCGCAAGGACTTCCTTTACGACCCCTACCAGGTCACGCAGTCCCGCGCGCTGAAGGCCGACTGCATCCTGTTGATCATGGCCTCGCTGGACGACAGCCAGGCGGCCGATCTGGAAGCGGCCGCAATGGAGCTTGGCATGGACGTACTGATCGAGGTCCACGACCAGGACGAACTCGACCGCGCGGCGCTGTTGAAGTCGCCGCTGATCGGGATCAACAACCGCAACCTGCACACCTTCGAAGTCACGCTGGACACCACGCGCAAGCTGGCGCGCCGGGTGCCTGAGGACCGGATGATCGTCGCCGAAAGCGGGCTCTACACGCCGGACGACCTTGCCGATCTGGCCCAGTACGGGGCGCGCTGCTTCCTGATCGGGGAAAGCCTGATGCGGCAGGCGGATGTCACGGCGGCGACCCGTGCGATCCTTGCCAAACCGCTCACCGCGCAGGGCGGCCTATGACGACGGGTGCGGGCGGGCTTTCCCATTTCGACGACCGCGGCCAGGCCCATATGGTCGATGTGTCCGACAAGCCCGTGACCGATCGCGTGGCCGTTGCCGAAGGCGCAGTGCGGATGACGGCCGAGACGCTGGCCCTGATCACCGAAGGCCGGGCGAAGAAAGGCGATGTCCTCTCGGTCGCGCGGCTGGCGGGGATCATGGCGGCCAAGAAAACGTCCGACCTGATCCCGCTCTGCCACCCGCTGCCGATCACCAAGGTCGCGCTGGAGCTGACCGCGGACACCTCCCTACCGGGGGTGCGGATCGAGGCCACGGTCAAGACCTCCGGCCAGACCGGGGTCGAGATGGAGGCGCTGACCGCGGTCTCGGTCGCGGCGCTGACAGTCTATGACATGGTGAAGGCGGTGGAGAAGTCGATGGTGATCGACGGCATCCGGCTGATCCTGAAAGATGGCGGAAAATCAGGCCGTTACGAGGCGAAGTGATGATTTCGGTCGAAGAGGCCCTGGCACACTGCCTTGCGCTTGCCGCGCCGCTTCCGGCGGAAACCGTGCCCCTTGCGCAGGCCGCAGGGCGCTGGATGTGCGAACCAGCAGTTGCCAGGCGCGACCAGCCGCCCTTTCCGGCCTCGGCGATGGACGGCTACGCGGTGCAGGGCAATCCCGCGGCGGGAGACAGCTTCGACGTAATCGGCGAGGCGGGCGCGGGTCATGCCTTCTCTGGCACCCTGGGCGCGGGCCAGGCCGTCCGCATCTTTACCGGGGCCCCGGTTCCCGAAGGCGCAACGCGCGTCGTGATCCAGGAGGACGTGATCCGCGACGGCGACCGGATCACCGTAAGATCAGGGGCCGATTCCGGCCCGAACATCCGCCCGTCTGGTCAGGACTTTCGCACGGGCGACAGCCTTTCGCCCCGCCGCCTGCGCCCGAACGACCTGGCCCTGCTGGCCGCCATGAACATCCCGACCGTGCAGGCGACACGCAAGCCGGTTGTCGCGCTGATCGCCACCGGGGACGAGCTGGTCATGCCGGGTGAAGACCCCGCGCCGGACCAGATCATCGCCTCGAACAGCTTCGCGCTGAAGGCGATGGTTGAGGCAGAGGGGGGCGAGGCGCGCCTTCTCCCCATCGCGCGGGATACCGAGGCTGAGCTGGCCACTGTCCTTGGCCTTGCCGAAGGGGCCGACCTGATCGTGACGATCGGAGGGGCTTCGGTCGGGGACCACGATCTTGTGGGCAAGGCAGCGGGCCTGACGCACAGTTTCTGGAAGCTGGCGCTGCGCCCGGGCAAGCCGCTCATGGCCGGTCGGCTGAATGACGTGCCGATGCTGGGCCTGCCGGGCAATCCCGTCTCGGCCATCGTCTGCGGGCATCTGTTCCTGCTGCCGATGGTCCGCGCGATGCTGGGCGACCCCGCACCCACGCCGCTGCCGCGCATGGCTCGGCTCGCGGTCGACCTGCCCGCGAACGGACCCCGGGCGCATTACATGCGCGCCCGACTGACTGCCGGCGACGGACTGCCGGGGATTGCCCCGTTCGACCGGCAGGACTCGGCCTTGCTGTCCATCCTCGGCCAGGCGGACGCCCTTCTGATCCGGCCCATCGACGCGCCCCCCTGTCGCGCCGGGGACACGGTCCCCTACCTGCCGCTGTGACCGTCTGTGGATATTTCTTGACACAAACCGGGAACACGGGCAGAACATTGCGTTAACACACGCTGTGGGGGACCGTGCGATGCTGACACGCAAGCAGTTGGAGCTTCTGGACTTCATCAAGACACGGATGGACCGGGACGGGGTTCCTCCGTCATTCGACGAGATGAAGGACGCGCTTGACCTGCGGTCGAAGTCGGGGATCCACCGGCTGATCACGGCGCTTGAGGAACGCGGCTTCATCCGCCGCCTTGCGCACCGCGCCCGCGCGCTGGAAATCGTCAAGCTGCCCGAAGCGATGGAAAAGCCCGGTTTCAGCCCCAAGGTCATCGAGGGGGACAAGGTCGACCCGCCGCGCGGTGCGATTCCGGTCTCGACCGTGCATGCGATGGAACTGCCGGTCATGGGCCGCATCGCCGCGGGTGTTCCGATCGAGGCGATTTCGGAAGTTTCGCATCACGTCGCGGTGCCGGGATCGATGCTTTCCGGCAAGGGTCAGCACTACGCCCTTGAAGTCAAAGGGGATTCGATGATCGAAGCGGGGATTAACGATGGCGACATCGTCGTCATCCGCGAACAGAGCTCGGCCGAGAACGGGGATATCGTCGTTGCCCTGGTCGAAGACCACGAAGCGACGCTGAAACGCTATCGTCGCCGCGGGAACATGATCGCCCTCGAAGCCGCCAACCCGGCCTATGAAACACGGGTCTTCCCGGATCATCTGGTCAAGGTGCAAGGCCGTCTCGTCGGGCTGATCCGCAGCTACTGACCGGCCAGCTCCAGGTCTTTCGCGTTCAGGTCCGGCAGGTCCAAGGTCTTCGAAGGGGGCGACCAGAGACGGTCCGCCCCCTTCGTCTTTTCCAGGCGCAGCCCCTCGCCCTCGTGCCAGACCGCCAGCGGGCCGGTCTGGGACAGGACCGCCTGGTCGATCAGCCGGCAACCTTGCGGCGCAGTCTCCGCCTCGGCCGCCAGGATCACCAGATCGGCCGACGCGCAGACCTCACCCAGCTTCGCGGCCGCGCCCTTGCCGGACAATGACACCGCCCGCAGCCCCGCCAGATCGAACCACCGCTCGCCCTTGCTGCCCTCGAACCCCTGTCGGGCCGCCGCGGCCTCCTGCGCGGCCAGGTCGCCATCGTTCTGCAACCAGTTCTCCGCCGCAAAGCCGCCGCCCTTCGCCGCAGAGAGCGCCCGCCCCTCCGGCCCCTCCA
>JAIXZY010000076.1 GCA_027489355.1 Paracoccaceae bacterium
CGTCGACGTCGTACTTGGGCTTTTCCAGCTCGTACTTGACGAATTCCAGGACCGAGGTCTCGTTGAAATCCTTGATCGGGAACACCGACTGGAACGTGCCCTGGATACCTTCGTCATCCAGCGGCTTGTCGCTGTCACCGGACCGCAGGAACAGGTCGTAGGAGGATTTCTGAACCTCGATCAGGTTCGGCATCTCCAGCACTTCGCGGATTTTGCCGAAGTAGCGGCGGATGCGTTTCTGGCCAACATAAGCTTGCGCCATGTCTCGGATCACCTTTCCGTGTTTCGCTGGCGCACCACCCGTCGGGCCACGGGCGCGCACCGCTTGCGAAGAGACCGTCCCGGTTCCATTCGTGCCGCCCGTCCCGAAGGGTGGCTCCCGAACCTGGTCCGCGTCTGGAAAGAGGTCTTCGCCCGAAGGCCCCTTTCAAGACGCGCATGGCTGGGACCGAATTCCTCGGCCCCAGCCCTGCTTTGCATCGGGGTTTCCCCCGAAGTCCGATTACTTCAGCTCGGCCTTGGCGCCAGCTTCTTCGAACTTCTTCTTCATCGCTTCGGCGTCGGCTTTCGAGACGCCTTCCTTGATCTTGCCGCCAGCTTCGGTCAGGTCCTTGGCTTCTTTCAGGCCCAGGCCGGTGATTTCGCGGACGACCTTGATCACGTTGATCTTGTTCGCGCCGGCGTCGGTCAGGACGACGTCGAACTCGGTCTTTTCTTCTTCAGCCGGGGCAGCAGCGCCAGCCGCCGGACCAGCCATCATCACAGCGCCGCCAGCGGCGGGCTCGATGCCGTACTTGTCCTTCAGGATGGTCTTCAGTTCCTGAGCCTGCAGGAGGGTCAGACCGACGATCTCTTCGGCGAGTTTGTTCAGATCAGCCATTTTTCAGTTCCGTTTGTTAAGATGGGTTCCAACGGTGCGGTATCAACCACGACCGGGATGAAAGGATCAGGCGGCAGCCTTTTCCTCGATGGTCGACAGGATGCTCGCGATGTTCGACGCAGGCGCACCAATGGCCCCGGCGATGTTCGAGGCGGGCGCACCGATGCACGACACGATCTGAGCGATAAGCTCTTCGCGCGACGGCATGGCGGCCACGGCTTTCACACCGGCCTGGTCCAGAACCGTGTCGCCCATTGCCCCGCCGATGATGACGAACTTGTCGTTCGTCTTGGCGTAGGCGTCGCAGACCTTGGCCGCAGCCACGGGGTCTTCGGAGAAGGACAGCACGGTCATGCCCGTGAGCAGGTCACCCATCTTCGCAGCGGGTTTCCCTTCAAGGGCGATCTTGGCGAGCGTGTTCTTGGCAACGCGCACGGCCCCCCCCACGTCGCGAAGCTTCGCGCGGAGGTCCTGCATCTGTGCAACCGTCATCCCGGTGTAGTGGGCAACCACCACAACGCCAGAGCTTTCGAAGATCTGGCCGAGTTCCTCGACCACTTTCTCTTTCTGGGCTCTATCCACAGTTTCACTCCAAGGTTGGGGGTTTCCCCCCGGCTCATGTTTGCCCCCATCGCTGGGAGCGTCGGGTCCGTAACGGTTCCCGAAACCAAGACCACCTCGAGGGGTGCCTTCAATCTCGTTCCCCATCTCGGGCAGGATTTATGGCGTTTGCGCGCCACCCACCGTCTCGGACAGAACCGGGCCTTGCGGCCCGGCCAACCCACGCCTTGCGGCGCGGGATCTCTTACGCCTGGGTCGCCGAGGCGATGTCGACCGACACGCCCGGGCCCATGGTCGAGGACAGCGACACCTTCTTCAGGTAGGTGCCTTTCGCCCCGGTCGGCTTGGCGCGCGACACGGCGTCGACGAAGGCGCGGATGTTCTGCGCCAGTTTCGCATCGTCGAACGAGACCTTGCCGACGCCCGCGTGGATCACGCCGGCTTTCTCGACCTTGAACTGGACCTCACCGCCCTTGGCGCCCTCGACGGCCGTCTTCACGTCCATCGTCACGGTGCCGACCTTCGGGTTCGGCATCAGGTTGCGGGGCCCGAGGATCTTGCCCAGGCGGCCGACGAGCGGCATCAGGTCCGGGGTCGCGATGCAGCGGTCGAAGTTGATGTTGCCCTGCTGGATCGATTCCATCAGGTCTTCGGCGCCCACGATGTCCGCACCGGCGGCCTTGGCTTCGTCAGCCTTGGCGCCACGGGCGAAAACGGCGACGCGGACGGTCTTGCCGGTGCCGTTCGGCAGGGCCACGACGCCACGGACCATCTGGTCGGCGTGACGCGGGTCGACGCCGAGGTTCATCGCGATCTCGACGGTTTCGTCGAACTTGGCCGAGGCAGCCTGCTTGATCAGCTTGACCGCATCCTCGACCGAGATGTTTGCCTTGCCAGCGAAGAGTTCGTTCGCCTTGGCGATGCGCTTTGCAACTTTTGCCATGGTTCTCAGCCCTTCACTTCGATGCCGCAGGACTTGGCCGAGCCGAGGATGATCTGCATCGCAGCTTCCACGGAGTTGGCGTTCAGGTCCTTCATCTTCGTCTCGGCGATCTTGCGCAGCTGGGCCGCGGTGATCGTGCCGGCGACTTCACGGCCTGGCTTCGTCGAGCCCTTGGCGCGCGAACGCTTGCCGACGGGCGGCAGGCCGGCGGCCTGCTTGATCAGGAACGAGGCCGGAGCGGTCTTCAGCTCGAGGCTGAAGGACTTGTCCTGGTAGTAGGTGATGATGACGGGCGTCGGGGTGCCCGGCGGAATGTCGGCGGTCTTCGCGTTGAATTCCTTCACGAAGGCCATGATGTTCAGCCCGCGCTGACCCAGGGCCGGACCGACCGGGGGCGAGGGGTTCGCTTGCTGGGCTTTGACTTGCAGCTTGAGGCTGCCGATGATCTTCTTGGCCATCTGGCCTTCTCCTTTGTCACTGCATCCGGAGATGCGGTTTAGTGGTCCGGTCCGTCACCCCCGAAAGGGCGCTCGCCTCCCACGCGCTTCCTCAGGCCCCCTTGGAGACCTGAGTGAATTCCAGTTCCACGGGCGTTGCCCGACCGAAGATCGACACGGTGACCTTCAGGCGGCTGTGCGCCTCGTCCACATCCTCGACCATGCCCGAGAAGCCCTCGAACGGGCCGTCGGTGACCTGAACCGTCTCGCCGATGTCGAAGCGGATCAGGTTGCGCGGGGCTTCCAGACCTTCCTCGACGCGGTTCAGGATCGCGTTCACTTCCGAATCCCGCATCGGCATCGGCTTGCCCTGCGGACCCAGGAACCCGGTCACGCGGTTGATCGACGAGATCAGGTGGTACCCGCGGTTCGACATTTCCATGTGGACAAGCACGTAACCCGGCATGAAGCGACGTTCCGACGTGACCTTCTTGCCGCGGCGGACCTCGATCACTTCCTCGGTCGGGACCAGGACCTCGTCGATTTCCTCGCCAAGGTTGGCCTCGGCGACGGCGGTCTTGATCTGCTCGGCCACCTTCTTCTCGAAGTTCGAGAGAACGCTTACCGAATACCAGCGCTTCGCCATCTGCCTGCTTCCTTGCTGCGGGCCCTTCGGCCCATCTTCGTCCGGTCCCGGAACAAAAAACAGCGCGCACCCCGAATCGATGCGCGCCGGTGTCCCTTTGGTTGGCGCGGGGTCTACCCCTTGCCCGCCGTCAGTTCAAGAGGGAAAGCCGATCAGGCGCCGATGATGTAGGTCAGGGCCGTACGGATCGCGAGGTCGATCAGGCTGAAGAAGGTTGCCGCAAGGGCCGAAAGGATGAAGACCATGAGCGTGGTCAGCAGAACCTCGCGGCGGGTGGGCCAGACCACCTTGGCGACTTCGGCGCGGACCTGCTGCAGGAACTGGACGGGGTTCGTGGTGGACATGGGGATTCCGGGACTGGTTCGACGCCGGAGATACGGGTTTGACGGGGGGAATTCAAGCGCCACGCGTCCGGGTCGTCCGCAAGCTGCCGGACCGGCACCACATTCGCGCCCCGCACGACCTTTGAATGCAGGACGTCCGGCGCCCGAAGGAACGCCGGACGCTTTTCCCATGCGCGTGCCCCGGGACAGAAGGCACGCGCGGCGGGATTTACTTCAGACGGCTGACGATGCCATCGGCAAAGGCCTCGACCAGGCGGGTGTAGGCGCCGGAGGTGTCGGTCGAGAGCACCAGCGTCGCGCCCTCCGGCACGATCACCTGGGCATTTTCCAGCGAGACGCTGAGTTCATAACCGTCGGCGTTGGTGTTGTCGGTGTCATCCACGATCGTGACCTGGCCCACCAGAACGGCATCGCCAAGGTTCAGCTGGCGCTCGAAGGCGCTGGCCAGTTCCACTTCGCGGATGTCGACCTTGATCTGCGTTCCGTCGATCTTGCCGGTCTCGTCGGGCTTCACCTCTTCCACGGCCAGCCGGTCGGTCACACGCGCGGCGATGGCGTTTTCGAGGTCGGCTTCGAGGTTGGCCCAGAAGGTCGCTGCCTCGGCATTGCTGATCGCAGACACATCGACGGTTGCGTCGATCTTGGCGACCTTTTCGACGGCCGCAGCCAGGGGGGTGGCCAGCAGGGCCAGAAGGGCGGCAGTCGCCGCCGTTTTCGCGTGAAGCATGGGTTTCTCCATATCCTGTGTGATCAGGTTGTATGGAGACCGAACGCGCGAAATCTTGCCGGGTTCCCGGCGCGGCCAGGCTGCAAGATGACAGGTTCGGGAGGATGGCAGGGGCAGCAGGGCTCGAACCCGCGACCTACGGTTTTGGAGACCGTCGCTCTACCAGCTGAGCTATACCCCTACGCGGGTGACGGGTTACGGCAGCCCGCGCGGGAGGTCAAGGGATTCTCTTCGCTTGCCTCCGGCCCGATCGGCCCCACCTTTGCCAGCGTCCCGAAGGAGCCGGCCGATGCCGAAGATGCGCAAGAAGTCCGAACTGCCGCAGAAGACCTGCGCAAGCTGCGGACTGCCGTTCAGCTGGCGCAAGAAATGGGAGCGCGACTGGGAGACGGTGCGATACTGCTCGGACCGCTGCCGCAAGGCGGGACCGAAACGGCCGGGGGTGACTGACCCGCGGTGAAGGCTCCTGCCAGTGCGGGCCGGCTGGAAAACCCGCCCCGCCCCGCCTAATCTGCCGGGAACGGAGGGCACGGTGCGGGACGTGGCAGAGATCGTGGCAGAGTTCGCGGCCCGGCCCTGGCTGGCCGTGACCGAAGCCGATCTGGGACCGGCGGCGCGGGTGCCGACGATGCTGACGGCCGAGGAGGGCCAGCTTTATCACTGGCTTGGCCAAAGGGTGCAGGGCGATGGCGCGACCGTGGACCTGGGCGCCTACGCCGGAGGCTCGGCGGCGCGGCTTCTGTCGGGGCTGGAGCGATCAGGGCGTCCGTTCCGGGTGCACAGCTATGACCGCTTCCGGTCTTCCCGCGCCTTCTGGGCGAAGTTCATGCCGGACGAACCCTTGCCCGGCGCAGACGATGCCGACCTGCTGCCATTGGTCCGTCGGAATCTCGCGCCGTGGGAGCCACATGTTGCACTGCACGTGGGCGACATCGGCCAGACGCGGTGGACAGGCGGACCGATCGAGATCCTGGCCGTCGATGCCGCGAAGGGCGCAGTCCTGGCCGATCATATCGCGGCAGAGTTCTTTCCGGCGCTGGTGCCGGGACGGTCGATCCTGGTGCAGCAGGACTATCTGATGGCGGTGCAGCCCTGGCTTTGCGGGCAGATGGTCGGCCTGCGTGACCTGTTCCTGCCGCTGGCACATGTTCCCAAAGTCGGGATGGTCTTTCTGAGTCTTGCGCCGGTGACTGCAGTCGCGCTTGCGCAGGCGCGGGTGGCCAAGCTGACCGACGGCAAGCTGATGCAACGGGTGCGCGAGGCGGCGGCCTGGCATGTGGGCATGGCCCCGCGGCCAAGGTTCCGGGCGATGCTTGACCAGATCAGGGCCAATCCGGGCGTGCGTCTGGGCTGGCAGATGCGCCAGGCCGCGCGTGGCTAAAGCTTCGGCCCGGTCTCGCGGCCGGGGAAGCGGCGGTTGAACTCAGCGATATAGTCCTCGGCATCGACGGGGCGCAGGGTGCGCAGGATGAGGTCAAGCTTTTCCTCCAGCCGGTCGTCCTCTTCCTTGGACTGCGGCGAGCCGACGAACAGGAAGAAGGCCAGGCCGCCGACCTGCCAGAGCAGTTGCAGGAACTCGGACTGCCAGCTCTCCATCGTGTCGCGGCCCATCTCGACCAGGTATTCCGAAACGAGGATCGGCGCGCCATGCTGGGTCTGCGCGTCCACATAGGCGAACCAGCCAAAGGTCCAGTGGCCGATGAAGGCCCCCAGGAACAGGATCAGGGTGATCCAAGCGTAACCGTAGGCCTTCCAGATGGACATGGCTTTCTCCGTGGCAACGGAGGAAAAACCGGCGGTTCCGGGGAATGTTCCGGCGGGCCGGAGGGTTACCTCCGGCCCGCGCGGGGTCAGATGTTGCCCGCGCTCATCTCGCTGGCGATGTGGTCGGCCTGGCGGATTGCCAACGCGACGATGGTCAGCGTCGGGTTCTCCGCGGCGCCGGTGGTGAACTGCGAGCCGTCCGAGACGAAGAGGTTCGCGATGTCGTGGGTCTGGCCCCACTTGTTCACCACCCCGTCCTTCGCCTTCTCCGACATGCGGTTGGTGCCGAGGTTGTGGGTCGACGGATAGGGCGGCGTCGGGAAGGCGCGGGTGGCCCCCACGGCCTCGTACATGGCGATGCCCTGCTTGTAGGCATGGTTGCGCATCGCCACGTCGTTCGGGTGGTCGTCGAAGTTGACGTTGGCGACGGGCAGACCGTGCTGGTCCTTGGTCTCGGACAGCGTGACGCCGTTCGTAAGCTGCGGCATGTCCTCGCCCACGATCCACATGCCGGCCATGTTCTCGTAATGGTCAAGCGCGGTGGTGAAGCCCCGGCCCCAGCCGCCGGGGTTCAGGAAGGCCGCCATGAACGGCAGGCCAAGGGACAGCGTCTCCAGCTCGTAGCCACCGACGAAGCCGCGGCTGGGGTCGTGGCGGGCCTCGTCCTGGACGATCCCGGCCATCGTCGTGCCGCGCCACATGCGGACCGGCTTGTCGAAGATCGCGTAGACCGACCCGGTGGTGTGGCGCATGTAGTTCTTGCCGACCATGCCGGAGGAATTCGCCAGCCCGTCCGGGAACATGCTGGAGGCCGAGTTCAGCAGGAGACGCGGGCTTTCGAACGAGTTCCCGGCGACGCAGACGATCCGCGCCTTCTGCATCTGTAAGGCGCCGTCCTTGTCGAAATACTCGACCCCGGTCACCTTCCCCGCCTCGTTGTGGAGGATACGGGCGACATGGCTGCGCTCGCGCACCTCAAGGTTGCCTGTCGCCTCGCCCTCGGGGATGTCGGTGTAGGCGGCCGACCACTTCGCGCCCCACTTGCAGCCCTGGAAGCAGAAGCCGGTCTGTTGGCACGAGATCCGGTTCCCGGTCGTGTCCGAGGACTGGATCGCCATGCGGCCGGTGTGGACCTCCTTGTAACCCAGGGCCTTCGCGCCCTTCTCGAACACCAGGTAGTTGTTGTTCCCAGGCAGGCCGGGACGGTTGCCGGTGCGGGTCACGCCCAGCTTTTCCTCGGCCTTTTCGTACCAGGGCGCCATCTCGGCGCTGTCGATCGGCCAGTCCAGCAGGTTGGCGCCCTCGACTGCGCCGTAGGTGGTCAGCGCCTTCCATTCGTGGTCCTGGAAACGGATCGAGGCCCCGGCCCAGTGCGTCGTGGTACCGCCCACCGCCTTGACGATCCAGGCGGGCAGCGTGGCAAAGTCCTTGTGGACACGCCAGGACCCGCTGGTGGTGCGGGCATCCAGCCAGGCGAGCTGGCCGAAGGAGTCCCATTCGTCGTTGATGTAATCCTCGGGCAGGTAACGCCCGCCGGCCTCCAAAGCCACGACCTTGACGCCCTTCTGCGCCAGTTCGTTGGCCAGAACACCGCCGCCCGCGCCGGTGCCGATGATGACGACCACGGAGTCGTCATTCAGGTCGAATTTCGCAACCATGTGACGGCCCTCCCCTTACAGCCAGTCTATGTCATTGAAGCCGCGCTCGATGTAGCCGCCCTGGGAATAGCTTTCCCCCTGGTAGCCAAAGATCGGCCAGACCTCTTTCTGATTGTAGAGCCCCGTCACCAGCCCGGCCCGGATGGTCTGGAAGAAGGGGGTCGTCTCGATGGATTGCAGCAGCTTGACGCGGTCTTCCTCCCAACCGGCGGCGACATAGCTGTCAAAGCCCGCGGCCTTTGCGGCGGCGTCCAGCGCGGTGACGCCCTCGGCCACGAAGTCCTTCTGCTCGGCGCTGTCATAGCCCTTGACGGCGACGGCGTAGAACCGGTCCGGCACCTGGTCGTGCGGATATATGTCCCGCGCCATCTGCAGCAGGGTGGCCATCTGTTCGGGCGTGATCGCCGTCACCTCGACCGCCCAGGCGGCATCCGGGGCGGCAATGAAGCCCGTGCCGACCACGGCAAGCGCGCCGGCCGAAAGCGAGCGGGTCAGGAGCTGACGGCGGGTCAGCCCCCGAAGGTCGTGTCGTGTCATTCGTTTCCTCCCTTGATGTCTGGCCGGTCCGGTCGCCTCCCCCCTCCTCAGAGGAAGCGGCCGCCCCGCTGGATGACCTCGATCTGGTAGCCGTCGGGGTCGGCGATGAAGAAGAACTTGGCGACGGGGACGTCGCCGTTGCGGAAGTCGACGATCTTGCGCGGGGCAAGGCCCGCGGCGGTCATCCGGGCATGTTCGGCTTCGACATCGGGCACCGTGACTGCCAGGTGGCCGTAACCGTCGCCCAGTGCATAGGCCTCGGTGCGGCCCTTGTTGACCGTCAGCTCAAGCTCGAAGCTTTGCTCGGGGTTCGACAGGTAGATCAGCGTGAAACCGTCGAAGTCCAGCCGGTCGGCGACCTTCAGCCCAAACGCGGTATCATAGAAGTCCACGGAGCGCGCTTCGTCCAGCACGCGGACCATGGAGTGTACAAACTTTGCCATAGACCCCCCGGCAACTGTCGTTGATCTGGTAAGGTTACCGGACCAATTTTGGGGGCAGGTAGTACGTGAATACTACAGGCGCATTTTCCTATTCGGCCGCAAAGCGCCCGGACTGGGCCTGCGGAACCTGGTCCAGCTCGCCCAGGTGGATCGTGCAGGCGCACCGCAGCAGCGAGGTGAAGTTCGTAGCTTCGCCATGCTGTTCCAGCACTTCGGAGTGCAGCTTGGACAGGAAGGCGGGGGTCGTCGATCCGTCCTTCGCCGCCATCTGGTCGACGATGCCCCAGAAGGCACGCTCCAGCCGGATCGAGGTCGACTGGCCGTTCAGCCGCAGGCGACGGGTCACGTATTCATAGCGGGCCGGGTCCTGCCCGGCGAACATCTGGCACATCGCTGGCCCTCTCCGTTCCAGGTGAGAAGGCAAATGTGAGGGCAGACGGGCGAATCGTCAAATCAAGCTTGCGGGCCGGTCTTACGCCGGCACCAGGTCCGCCTCGCTTCCGGCCCAGGGTCCCACCGTGCCATCGGCGTGGTAGCCCATCCGCTCCATTGCCGGGGCCAGCGCCTCGGCCAGACGGGCGCATTGCGCGGGGGTCAGGTGCTCTTGCCAGCCGCCGGACTTGCCCGAGCGGAAGAAGGCCTCGGACTTCGGCGGGCGTTCCTTGAAGTTCCCCGCCGCCTCTTGCGCCTTGAGGTTGCTGAAGCTCGACGCCTCGACCGCGGCACTGACCCTGGCCGCATCGGGTTCGCCGTCCGGGAACATCACCCGCAGCGCCTTGGTGAAGTTGCCGACGGTATCGGCCAGCATGTCCTCGTAGCGCAGGGTCAGGCGCCGCACGTTGGGCATGTCCAGCCACGAGAGCGTATGGCTCGACCAGTCGGACTGCACCTGCGGCATCTGCGAGAACATCAGCCCGTCCACCTGGAAGGTCGGATTGCACATGTGGTCGATGCAGCGGTCGAAATCATGCGGCGCGAGGCCGAGGTGGAAGGCGTAGGACACAGCAACGTCGAAGGGGTGGCGGACAAGGTGGATGACCGAAGCCGTCGCTTCCGGCGGGAACAGAAGTTCGCCGTTGGCCAGCGGCAGGTTCGCGTCATGCACCTTTTGCGGCGAGGTGATCCGGGTCGTCTTCGCCAGATGCAGATAGATCGCGCGGCGGGCGACGAAGGTCTCTTCCTCGGTCAGCAGGCTGCCGTCGCAGGCCATGTAGCGTTCAAACAGCTGCTCGCGCGCCGCGTGACGGCCGCCCAGCTTGTTGATGTCAACGTCCCCCGCCTTGCTGTCATAGGCGGTAAGCAGCGCGCGGAACCAGGTGTTGCCCGACTTCGGATAGGACGCAAGCCAGGTGAAGGCGTTCGAGGGCAGGGCGTTGTCGGTGCCGGACATCATGCCTCCTGGGCCTGGAATTGCGACAGAAGCTGGGTGGCGAAGTCGGTCGTGGGCTTCTGGCCGGCGGGCAGCGCAAAGCGCCACATCGGCAGGTTGTTGGCCAGCACGAGATGCGCGATCCCCATCGTGCGTTCGCCCCAGATCGCATTGCCGACCAGCGGCATGAAGATGTGTTTCTTGATCTCTGCGATACAGTGCATCAACGAGATCTGCGTCAGTTCGCCAACCTCGCCCTTGCCATCGCTGATGCAGACCAGCCCTGCGCAGGAATGGACCTTGCTGCCGTCGATGGCGGGCCGGTCGACGCGCAGGCGCCGCGCGCCGTCGCGCACAGGAAGGTGCGCCATGTCGTTCCTGGTCTTGCGCAAAGTGATGGGTTGGCCGTTGGTGCACACCCGCGTCGGGTCCTCGGGGTCGACCACCACCGGCGCGTCCGACAGCGCCAGCCCGGTCAGGTCCCCAAGGGCCAGCGCCATCGTCTCGTGCAGGTCCTCGCGGTCGGAGGCGATCAGAAGAAGGCGGCCGTCGGCAAGCTCCACCGCATTGGCGCTGAGCGGGACGCGGCCCTCGATCCAGGCCGCCGCCGCGAAGCCCGAGGTCAGCACGAAGGGCTGCAGGTCCCCGGCCGGGCGGTTCTTGGGCTCTGCGACGGCAACCCCCTGCCCCGGCGCATAGTGCAGGCGGCCACCGGACGGAGAACGGAAGAGGAAGGCTTCGCGGTCGACCTCGAAGAAGGGCGTGGCCTGGCGCTTCTTCTCTAGCGTTTCAGGAGGCTGCCGGTCGGAAGCGGCGATCAGGCTGAGGATTGGGTCCAACGGGGCCTCACAGATCGAGAAGGGACAATTGTGCTTGTCATACTTACCGAACCGCCGGTTGCAACGCAAAAGGTCCGGCAGGGCTGCCTGCGGGGAAAGAAGATGGCGGTCTGTTGCGCCTTGGCCGTTCCGCACATCCCCGTCCGCTCGATAGCCCGTAATGAAGAAGGCCGCCCACAAGGGGCGGCCTTCGATCTGCCTGTCCGGGAAGATCAGGCGATGATCTTCGACACCACGCCTGCGCCGACGGTGCGGCCGCCTTCGCGGATGGCGAAGCGCAGCTTCTCTTCCATCGCGATCGGGGCGATCAGCTCGACCTCGAACTTCAGGTTGTCGCCCGGCATCACCATCTCGGTGCCTTCCGGCAGCTTCACGGTCCCGGTCACGTCCGTCGTCCGGAAGTAGAACTGCGGACGGTAGTTCGCGAAGAACGGGGTGTGACGGCCGCCTTCTTCCTTGGTCAGGATGTAGGCCTCGGCCTCGAACTTGGTGTGCGGCTTGACCGAGCCGGGCTTGCACAGCACCTGGCCACGTTCCACGCCGTCACGGTCCACGCCGCGCAGGAGCGCGCCGATGTTGTCGCCGGCTTCGCCACGATCCAGCAGCTTCCGGAACATCTCGACGCCGGTGCAGACCGACTTCTTGGTGTCGCGGATGCCCACGATCTCGACTTCGTCGCCGACGTTGATCACGCCACGCTCGACACGGCCGGTCACCACGGTGCCGCGGCCCGAGATCGAGAACACGTCTTCGATCGGCATCAGGAACGGCTGGTCAACCGCACGCGCCGGGGTCGGGATGTATTCGTCCACCGCCTTCATCAGCGCGCGGATCGACTGCTCGCCGATGTCCGGACGCTCGCCGATCATTGCCTGGTGGGCCGAGCCCTTGATGATCGGGATGTCGTCGCCCGGGTATTCGTAGGACGACAGCAGCTCCCGGACTTCCATCTCGACGAGTTCCAGCAGTTCCTCGTCATCGACCAGGTCGACCTTGTTCAGGTAGACGACCATGTAGGGGATGCCCACCTGACGGCCGAGCAGGATGTGCTCGCGCGTCTGCGGCATCGGGCCGTCCGAAGCGGCGCACACGAGGATCGCGCCGTCCATCTGGGCCGCGCCGGTGATCATGTTCTTCACATAGTCGGCGTGGCCGGGGCAGTCGACGTGCGCATAGTGACGCGACTCGGTCTCGTATTCGACGTGCGCCGTCGAGATCGTGATCCCGCGAGCCCGCTCTTCCGGCGCGCCGTCGATCTGGTCATAGGCCTTGAATTCACCGAAATACTTCGTGATCGCCGCCGTCAGCGTCGTCTTGCCATGGTCAACGTGACCGATGGTCCCGATGTTCACGTGCGGTTTCGTCCGTTCAAACTTTGCCTTCGCCATCGCGCTATCCGCCCTTGTCCAGATCGGGCCCAAGAGGGAGGCCCGAGATTACACGGGCGGCGACTTAGCCCGCGCCTGCGGGAAATTCAAGCCTGATTGGCCGGAAGACGCGTGACGCAGCAGCGCGCTTTGCCGTGGGGCCGCGCTGCCCTATCTTTGCAGCACCATGCTTGACGCCCCGCACGCCCTTCCCGCCCGCGTACCGCTCCATACCGAACCGATGGGGGTCTGGGCCAGCTTCCGCGCGGCGCAGCGCAACGTGCTGGAACTGATCCCCGAGATCGCGACGCGGGTGCCGATCCTGTCGGGCCGCACCGGAAAACGCTGGCACATGCTGATGGACCCGGACGGGCTGAAGCAGGTTCTGCGTGACCGGGTGGACGATTACCCGAAATCCGTGGTGACGAAGCTGATCCTGGAACCGGCCATCGGCGACAGCCTCTTCGTGGCCGAAGGCGCGCAGTGGATGTGGCAGCGCCGGACCGCCGCGCCGGTGTTTTCCCACCGCAACGTTACGGCGCTTGGCCCGGTGATGACGGCGGCGGCGGAGAGGTCGGTGGCGCGGCTCGACCGGGCCGTGGGCCGGGCGGCGGACCTGTTCGACGAGATGGTGACGGCGACCTTCGAGGTGATCGCGGACGTCACCTTCTCGGACGGCACGGGCTTCGACCGGGCGGCGGTGCATGAGGCCATCGAGCAGTACATCGGCGCGACGGCGAAGGTCTCGCTGCTGGACGTGCTGGGCGCCCCGCCCTGGGTGCCGCGTCCCAACCGGCTGATGACGGGCAGCGCGATGCGGCAGACCAAGCGCCTGGCCGACCGCGCCATCGACGCCCGCCGGGCCGAGGGCGCAAAGACCCCGCCGGACCTTCTGGACCTGTTGATGGCCGGGTCCGACCCGGAAAGCGGTCGGCAGATGACCACGGCCGAGCTGCGCGACAACCTTCTCACCTTCATCGTGGCCGGGCACGAAACGACGGCGCTGACGCTGAGCTGGGCGCTCTATCTCTGCGCTTTCGATCCGTCAGTGCAGGACGCCGCGCGGGCCGAGGCGCAGGCAGCCCTGGGCGACCGGGCGGCGACGGTGGCCGACCTGCCGCGCCTGCCGCTGGTCCGCCGGATCGTGGACGAGGCGCTGCGGATGTACCCCCCCGCCGCCTTCCTGTCCCGCACCGCGATGGCCGCCGACACGCTTTGCGACCGCGAGGTCCGGCCCGGCGACACGGTGATCCTGCCGATCTATGCGCTGCACCGCCACCGCCTGCTCTGGGAGGACCCCGACGCCTTCCGGCCCGACCGCTTCGCCGATCCAAAGGCCGTGCCGCGGTTCCAGTACCTGCCCTTCGGCGACGGCCCGCGCATCTGCATTGGCGCAAGTTTCGCGCTACAGGAAGCGGTGATCGTGCTGGCAACGCTGCTGGCCCGCTTCCGCTTCACCCCCGTTCTGGGGAAAGAGCCGAAGCCGGTGATGATCCTGACCCTGCGGCCGCAGGGCGGGGTCTGGCTCAAGGTGGACCGCGCCTGACCCCGGATCGGCTCAGGTGAACTTGTTGTCCCGCGGGAAGCCGCGCGGGGCCATCTTGCCGGCGCTGGCACGGGCCCCGGTCCATTCGATCAGGTCGGTTTCCGTCCGGGTGCGCCCCGCAGGGTCCTTCCACGACAGGCCGTCGGCCTTGCGGAAGGTGATGGCATCGGACAATCCGCCGTCCTTGTACTTCTGCAACCTTACGCCCTTGCCCCTGGCCATTTCCGGCAGTTCGGACAACGGGAAAACCAGCATTTTCCGGTTGTCGCCCACCACGGCGATCATGTCGCCCGCGACCAGCGTGCAGACCGCGGCCTTCACCCCGTCGCGCACCGTCAGCACGGCCTTCCCGGCCTTGGTCTGCGCTACCAACTCTTCCGACGGCACGATGAACCCGTCCCCGGCGCTGGAGGCAAGCAGGTACTTCTGCCCCGCCCGGAACAACAGGAACCCGGTGATGCCGGTGTCGTTCGGCAGGTCCACCATCAGGCGCACAGGTTCGCCCATCCCCCGCCCGCCGGGCAGGTTGGCGCCCAGAAGCGTGTAGAACCGGCCGTTCTCGGCCACGAGCAGGATCTTGTCCGTCGTCTCGGCATGGAAGGCGAAACGCGGGCCGTCGCCGTCCTTGAACTTCTGCTCGGCGTTCAGGTCGACGTGGCCCTTCAACGCCCGGATCCAGCCCATCTTCGAGCAGATCACGGTAATCGGCTCGCGGTCGATCATCGCCTCGTAAGGGATCTCCTCGACCTCGGCCGCGTCGGCGAACTGGGTGCGGCGCGCGCCCAAGGCGGTGTGCTTGCCGTAGACCTTCCGGACCTCGTCCAGTTCTTTCCCGATCCGCTTCCACTGGCGGCGCTCACTGTCCAGCAGGTCGGCGAGATCGGCCCGCTCCTTGGTCAGGGCGTCGCGTTCTGCGTTCAGCTCCATCTCCTCCAGACGGCGGAGACTGCGGAGCCGCATGTTCAGGATGGCCTCGGCCTGAACCTCGGTCAGCACGCCCTGCCCCTTGGCGGGCGGCTGGTAGTCCTTCTCGGACGTCGCGCGGATGTGCGATTTGGACCAGTCCTCGGCCATCAGCGCGGCCTTGGGGTCGTTGTCGTACCGGATGATGTCAATCACCCGGTCGAGGTTCAGGAAGGCGATGAGCAGTCCTTCCAGCACCTCCAGCCGGGCGTCGATCTTCTCGATCCGGTGCTGGCTGCGCCGCCGCAGCACGTCGCGGCGGTGGTCCAGGAACGCGCGCAGCACCTCTTTCAGCGAACAGACCTTCGGCACCTTGCCGTCGATCAGCACGTTCATGTTCAGGCTGAACCGCACCTCAAGGTCCGAGTTGCGGAACAGGCTGCCCATCAGCACCTCGGGGTCCACGGTGCGCGACCGGGGCTCCAGGATCAGGCGGACATCCTCGGCGGACTCATCCCGGACGTCGGCCAGCAAAGGCACCTTCTTGATCTGAATAAGCTCGGCCAGCTTCTCGATCAGCTTCGACTTCTGCACCTGGAAGGGGATCTGCGTGACGACGATCTGCCAGGTCCCGCGGCCAAGGTCCTCGACCTCCCACTTGGCGCGGGTGCGGAAGGCGCCGCGGCCGGTCTTGTAGGCTTCCAGGATCGAGTCGCGCGGCTCGACGATCACCCCGCCCGTCGGGAAATCGGGGCCGGGGATCCTGGCGATCAGCGCCTCGTCGGACAGGTTCGGGTCTTCGAGAAGCGCATGGCAACCGTCGATCAGTTCGTCCAGATTGTGCGGCGGAATGTTCGTCGCCATGCCCACCGCGATGCCGCTGGAGCCGTTGGCGAGAAGGTTGGGGAAGGCCGCCGGAAGGACGACCGGCTCTTCCAGACGCCCGTCGTAGTTCGGGCGAAAATCGACTGCGGTCTCGTCGATCCCTTCCATCAGCGCCTCGGCCGCCGCCGTCACGCGGGCCTCGGTGTATCGGCTGGCCGCCGGGTTGTCGCCGTCGATGTTGCCGAAGTTGCCCTGCCCGTCGACCAGCGGGTAGCGCATGTTGAAGTCCTGCGCCAAGCGCGCCATCGCATCATAGATCGCCAGATCGCCGTGGGGGTGGAAGTCCCCCATCGTGTCACCCGCGATCTTGGCCGATTTCAGGAAGCCCCCGGTCGGGGTCAGCCGCAGCCGACGCATCGCCCAGAGGATTCGACGGTGGACCGGCTTCAACCCGTCCCGGGCATCCGGCAGGGCGCGGTGCATGATCGTGGACAGCGCATAGGTCAGATACCGCTCTCCGATCGCGCGGGACAGCGGTTCGGAGGTGGTCTGGCCCTGGGGACCCTCGATCTTGGGCTCGTCGTCGTCAGCATCCATGCATGTCGTGTAGGGAAAACGACGGTGCGGGTCCAGATGGCAATCGGGGGAACAGGGAACCGCCGTGTCGGTTGTGCATTTTTCCTACACTCGCGCAGACCGGCTGTGCTAAGACCAACCCAGATAAGAACGGACCCCTTTCATGCTGCGCCTCACTTTGCTGCTTTGTATCGGCATGTACGCCGCCCTGATGATTGCAGGGGAAGACCGCGGCCAGATGCGCCCCGGCCTGGCGGCAGCGGCGGCCGGAAAAGCGCAGCCCGCCGCGGTGGACGGCAGCGAATCGCAGGTGGCCGAGGCCGAACCGACCGCCCCGGCCCGGACGGCTGCGGCAGAGCCGGTGGTAGCGCCTTCGATCCCTTCCGCTCAGCCTGAAGCCGCTGCCGTGGCGGCCCCCGTCGTGGCCGTGACCGAGCCTGCCGCCCCGCCCCCCTATGTCGAACCAGAGCGGGATCTGGTCACGGCGCTGGAGGAGCCTGTCTTCTCGCTGGCGTCCGTCGGCAACGAGACGCCCCCTGCGGCGCCCGCGACCCCGCAGCCCGAGGTGCTCGCCAGTGGCGAAGGCACGATCTGGTATGTCAATGCAAGCTCGGTCAACGTCCGCGCCGCACCGACGACCGACTCCGAGGTTGTGGGCAAGCTGGCCTCGGGCGAGGCGACGCTGGTCGTGCAGGCCGTGGACGGCGACTGGGCCCGGATCGTGATCCAGGGCGACGGGGTGGAAGGCTTCGTCGCGATGCGCTACCTCAGCGCCGAGGCCCCCTGACGGGCCGCCTGGCCCGAGGGACACATGCGCCAACGTTCGATCCTGATCACCGGATGCTCTTCGGGCATTGGGCTTGACGCGGCGCGGGGACTGCACGCCCGCGGCTGGCGCGTCTTTGCAACCTGCCGGCAGGAGGCCGACTGCGACAGGTTGCGCGCCGAGGGGCTGGAAAGCTTCCGCCTGGATTATGCCGACGAGGCCAGCATCGCGGACGCTCTGGACGAGGCGCTGCGCCGCACCGGCGGCACGCTGGATGCGGTCTACAACAACGGCGCCTTCGCCTGCCCCGGCGCGGTCGAGGACCTGCCCCGCGGCGCCCTGCGCGAAATCTTCGAAACGAACCTTTTCGGCTACCACGACCTCACCCGCCGGGTGATCCCGGTGATGCGGCGGCAGGGGCATGGCCGGATCATCAATTGCTCATCCGTCCTGGGCCTTGTCGGCGCGAAATGGCGCGGGGCCTATGTGGCGACCAAGTTCGCGATGGAGGGGCTGACCGATGTCCTGCGGATCGAGATGCGCGGCACCGGCATCGACCTGATCCTGATCGAGCCAGGCCCCATCGCCACGAAGATCCGTGAGAATGCGGTCCCCCATTTCGAACAGTGGATCGACTGGGAGAACTCGGCCCGGCGCGAGCAATATGTCAGCCTGCTGGGGCGGCTCTACGACAAGAAGACGAAGAAGGACGCCTTCGAGCTGGGACCCGAGGCGGTGACGGCGAAGCTGATCCGAGCGCTGGAGGACAAGCGCCCGAAGGCGCGCTACTATGTCACGACGCCGACCTACCTGATGGGGGTCCTGCGCCGAGCCCTGCCGACGCGGGCGCTGGACTGGCTGATCGCCAAGGGCTAGGCGCAAGAATCTTAAGTAAAGTTCTTGGCAAATTTCTTACTCAAGAAATTTGGCTTCGCTTTCCGCCCGCGCCCCCCTAGATCAGGGACAAAGGAGTTCCCCCGATGCTGTCCGACCCCCTCTTCCTCTTTGCCGCCATCGCCTGTTTCGTCGTGCTTGGCATCCTCCTGTTCGGGATCGGCACCTTCGCCAAGGGCGGTGAGTTCAACAAGCGCAACGCCAACAAGATCATGCGCTGGCGGCTGGGCGTGCAGTTCGTGGCGGTGGTGCTGATCGTGGCCTTCGCCTGGCTGCGGTCGAAAGGGTAAGTCATGGTCGTCCTGTCGAAGATCTACACCAAGACCGGCGATGCCGGGGAAACCGCTCTGGGCAATGGCGCGCGGGTCGCAAAGCACTCGCTGCGGGTCAGCGCCTATGGCACGGTCGATGAAACCAACGCCACCGTGGGCCTTGCGCGGCTGCATGCGACCGGAGACATGGCGGACGCGCTGAAACGCATCTCGAACGACCTCTTCGACCTGGGCGCGGACCTCTGCACGCCGGACCGGCACCTGGATGCGACGCTGTCCTATACACCCTTGCGCATGATCGAGGGGCAGGTGACGCGGCTCGAAGGCGAGATCGACGCGATGAACGAACGACTGACGCCCTTGCGCAGCTTCATTCTGCCCGGCGGATCGGTCCTTGCCGCGCAGCTCCACCTTTGCCGCACGGTCTGCCGTCGCGCCGAACGTCTGGTGGTGGAACTTGCGACGATGGAAGACGTGAACCCGGAGGCGGTGCGCTATCTCAACCGCCTGTCGGACTGGTTCTTCGTCGCGGGCCGCATCGCCAACAACGACGGCAAAGACGACGTGTTGTGGGTGCCGGGGCTGACCCGCTGAACCTGATCGGCCCGAACGATCAAAACGCGGCGTCGGGTCGCGGATTCCTGTCGCATTTGGTCTGTTCGGACGCCGCCCGTTCCGCTAACAGGCGGGCGAGAGCTTGTGCGCCCTAGCGGCGCTTCGGATGAGGAGTGCGGCCGATGAAGGTTCTGGTCCCGGTCAAGCGGGTGATCGACTACAACGTGAAGGTTCGGGTGAAGGCGGACGGCTCGGGGGTTGACCTCGCCAACGTCAAGATGTCGATGAACCCCTTCGACGAGATCGCGGTGGAGGAAGCCATCCGCCTGAAGGAGAAGGGCGTCGCGACCGAGGTCGTCGTCGTCTCGATCGGCGTGAAGCAGTCCCAGGAAACCCTGCGCAACGCGCTGGCAATGGGGGCGGACCGCGCGATCCTGATCGAGGCCGCCGCCGACGTGCATACCGACATCGAGCCGCTGGCCGTGGCCAAGCTGCTGGCCGCCGTGGTCAAGGAAGAACAGCCGGGCCTCGTCCTCTGCGGCAAGCAGGCGATCGACAACGACATGAACGCGACGGGGCAGATGCTTTCGGCGCTTCTGGGCTGGTCGCAGGGCACCTTCGCCTCGGAAGTGGCGATCGAGGGCGATTCGGCCCGCGTCACGCGCGAGGTGGACGGCGGTCTGCAGACCATCACCGTCAAGCTGCCGACGATCATCACCGTCGACCTGCGCCTGAACGAGCCGCGCTATGCCTCCTTGCCGAACATCATGAAGGCCAAGGCCAAGCCCTTGGCGACCAAGACGCCCGCAGACTACGGCGTGGACGTCTCGCCCCGTCTGTCGGTCGTGAAGACCGTGGAACCGGCGGGCCGCAAGGCGGGCGTGAAGGTCGGCTCGGTGGCCGAGCTGATCCAGAAACTCAAAGACGAAGCGGGGGTGCTCTGATGGCCGTTCTTCTTCTTGCCGATGTTGTCGAGGGCAAGCTGGCAACTGACCAGGTCGCCAAGGCGCTGACCGCGGTCAAGTCGTTGGGTCCGGTGACGGTGCTGGTGGCCGGGACGGGCGGCGATGCCGCTGCGGCCGAGGCGGCGACGCTGGATGGCGTGGCCAAGGTCCTCTTCGCCGACGACAATGCCTATTGCCACGGCATGTCCGAACCCACCGCGGCGCTGGTCGTGTCGCTGGCGGGCGACTACGAGCACATCGTCGCGGCCTCGGGCGCGCTGTCGAAGTCGGTCCTGCCGCGCGTGGCCGCGCTGCTGGACGTGATGGTGATCTCGGAAGTCCTGGCGGTGCATGACGCGTCGACCTTCGACCGCCCGATCTATGCCGGCAACGCGATCCAGACGGTGAAGACCTCTGACGCGAAGAAGGTGCTGACGATCCGCACCGCGACCTTCGATGCCGCAGGCAAGGGCGGCAACGCGCCTGTGGAGAAGGTTTCGGCCTCGGTCGACGGCGGGCTGTCCGCATGGGTCGAGGACAAGGTGGCGTCTTCGGACCGTCCCGAGCTGACCTCGGCCGGGATCGTCGTTTCGGGCGGCCGCGGGGTTGGCTCGCAGGCCGACTTCGCGCTGATCGAGAAGCTGGCGGACAAGCTGAACGCGGCCGTCGGTGCCTCGCGTGCCGCGGTGGACTCGGGCTACGCGCCGAACGACTGGCAGGTCGGCCAGACCGGCAAGGTCGTGGCGCCGGAACTGTACGTGGCCGTCGGCATCTCGGGCGCGATCCAGCACCTGGCGGGGATGAAGGATTCCAAGGTCATCGTCGCGATCAACAAGGACGAAGAGGCCCCGATCTTCCAGGTCGCCGACTACGGCCTGGTCGCGGACCTCTTCACCGCAGTCCCGGAGCTGATCGAGAAGCTTTAAGGTAAGGTGGGCGGTATCGCCCACCCTACGCGTGTCCTTCAGGGTCGCCTTCGGGCGGCCCTTTTCACAGCAGACGCTCCAGGGCGGGGATGAGTTTCTGGGCGATCTCGGCATGGGCGACGGCACCGGGAAGGCAGGCCGCCTGCGCCGCCTCGGTTTCGGGGTAGCACATGTCCAGCGCGGCCATCGCCCGCGCGCGCGGGCTGGGCGGGGCGATGATCATTTCCGACACCTCGGTCCGCAGCGCCTCGAGCATCGGTCGGTCGATGAACGGGGGCGCAGGGTCGAGGGTTTCGGCCCGGTCCGGCGGCGGCGCGTCCGCCAGCCACAAGAGCAGCCGACGCCGCGGCAGCCGGGCCAGCAGAAGCCGCATCCGCGCAAGCCAGGTCTGCTTCAGCCCTGACACGACCTGAGCGTGAGCCTGGCGATCGCTTCGCTCCAGCACCTGGAGCAGGTGGCGGGTGAAATGGATCTCGGTCAGGTCGATTCCGGGGAACAGCGCCTGCAACGCCGGCGTCGCGGCAAGGAATCTGTCGTTCCGCCGGGCATGCACGCTGTACCAGGGATTGGACAGCGCCTCGGCCCCCGTGACCTGCACCACGGCGACCTCGGCACCGGCCGCGACGTCCAGCGCGGCAGGGTCATGCAGGTAGAAATCCGGCCCTGCATTCAGCGCGCCCAGGTTCGCGACCGGTCGTCCCAGCGCCGTTTCCACCAGGTTCGAAAAGGGCCGCGCCACATATTTCCCGAAGGTGGACGATCCGCCCAGCATCGCGACATAGGGCTGGGACAGGTCGCGCGCCGGCCCCCGGAACACGGCCCGGGACGCGCCATAGCGACAGGGAAAATAATCAAGCGCCCCCGCGCCCGCAGGAATCGTCATCATCACACCACCCGATCTTAGTCAACCCAAGGCAAAGCCTCGCAGACGGTGGTTGCCGAATGGCTAAAATCGGGCGGTTCGTTAAAGGTCTAGGCATTTCCCTCTGCCTTGCGCCCGGGGGGCCGGACGGGCATAACCCGAGGCGAAAGACGGAGGGTTCGATGGAGATCAGGCAGGTGGGCGTCGTGGGCGCCGGGCAGATGGGCAACGGGATCGCCCATGTCTTTGCGCTGGCCGGTTACGACGTGCTGATGACCGACATTTCGGAAGAGAGCCTCACGAAAGCCCTCGCCACCATCGAAAAGAACCTCGACCGCCAGGTCAGCCGCGGCAAGGTCCTGCCTGCCGACAAGCGCGCGGCGATGCAGCGGATCAGGACCACGCTGAAGCTTTCCGACCTTGGCCCCTGCGACCTGATCATCGAGGCCGCGACCGAACGCGAGACGGTCAAGCAGGCGATCTTCGAGGACCTCCTGCCGCACCTGAAGCCCACGACGATCCTGACTTCCAACACCTCGTCGATCTCGATCACCCGCCTTGCAAGCCGCACCGACCGGCCGGAAAAGTTCATGGGCTTCCACTTCATGAACCCGGTGCCGGTCATGCAGCTGGTCGAACTGATCCGCGGTATCGCGACGGATCAGGAGACCTGGGACACCCTGCACGAGGTTGTCCGCAAGCTCGGCAAGACCGCCGCCAGCGCCGAGGACTTCCCGGCCTTCATCGTCAACCGCATCCTGATGCCGATGATCAACGAGGCGGTCTATACGCTGTACGAAGGCGTGGGCAGCGTGAAGTCCATCGACGAGTCGCTGAAGCTTGGCGCAAACCACCCGATGGGGCCGCTGGAGCTGGCGGATTTCATCGGGCTGGACACCTGCCTGGCGATCATGAACGTGCTGCACGAAGGGCTGGCCGACACCAAGTACCGGCCCTGTCCGCTGCTGACCAAGTACGTCGAGGCCGGCTGGCTGGGCCGCAAGACGCAGCGGGGCTTTTATGATTACAGGGGCGAAGTGCCGGTGCCGACGCGCTAAGTCCTGGCGCGGCGCTGGCGCACCCTACGCCCGGTCCTTCAACCCCAGCGTATGCTCCCGCAGCCAGGCCAGGAACCCCCGCGGGTTGCCTTCCCACTTCTTCAGCTCTTCCGCCGGGATCGGCTCACCGATCACGGGGCGGGTCGGCTTGAACAGGCAGCGCTTGATCTCATAGAGCAGCAAACCCTGCCGGATCGTGTCCGACAGCTGGTTGGCGATCTGGAACATCCGGCTGTTCTGGCCGGGGAAGTAGATCGGGACGATTGTCGCGCCCGAGGAGCGGACGATCTTGTGGGTAAAGACGTTCCACTCGCCTTCCACCGCGGGACCCCACCAGCCTTCGGACATCGCCACTTTCCCCGCGGGGAAAAGGATGATGACGCCTCCGGCCTTGAGGTGCTTCATCGTCTCGTCCCGCATCTGCAAGCCCAGTTCCCGCGCGTTGTCCTCATGCGGGAAGGGGACGGGGATCATGAACTCCTCGACCTCGGGGATCCCGGTCAAGAGCGACCGGGTCAGGATCTTGAAGTCCGACCGCACGCGGTTGACCATCTCGGCCAGGACCATCCCGTCGACAAGGCCCGAGGGGTGGTTCGACACCACGACCACGGGGCCGGTCGCGGGGATGCGCGCGATTTCCTCGGGCGGGGTCTCGATGCGGATGCCCATGTGGCGGATCGCCTTGGGCCAGAAGGGCGCGCCATGCGGGGCGCCGGATTTCTCGAAGCTGCGGATCAGGCGCAGAAGCTGGACCTTTGCGGTCAGCCACTCGATGGCGCGGATCGTGTTCGCCTTGAACGGGTTTTTGAACGTCCCAGCGTAGGACAGCCGCCGCATGTCATAGGGCCGGTCAGCCGGAACGGCCGCAGAAGGCGGCGTCTCGGATACGATCTGGCTGTGGTCGGTCACTAAGCGGCTATCCCCGGTGATCCCGACAGAGTCGGGGCATCACCGCTCAATAGTCCTCTCCGAACCGGGCCGCAACAAGGGCCTCCAGCGCATCGGCGAGTTTCTCCGCTTCGTCGCCGCTGGTCGTGACCTCGATCGTCGTCCCGCGCGAGGCGCCAAGCATCAGCAGACCCATGATCGAATCGCCCGAAACTTCCATACCGTCCCTGGCCACCGTGGCGCGGGCCTCGTGCGCCTCGACCACCTCGACGAACTTGGCACTCGCGCGGGCATGCAGGCCCTTTTCGTTGATGATGCGAAAGGTGCGGCTGGTCATGGCTGTCCCTTACGCCCCGCCGCCGAGGTCGAGGCTGTTGATATACTTGCGCCCGGCATCCAGGGCGGCGGCGACAGCCTCGGGCACGGCAAGGTCGCGCGACTTGGCCAGCTTGATCAGCATCGGCAGGTTCGCCCCATAGAGGATCCGCCGCCCGGTCGTGGCACAGGCCGGCAGCGACAGGTTCGAGGGCGAGCCGCCGAACATGTCCGTGACCAATACCACGCCCTGCCCCGTATCGACCGCGTCGGCTGCGGCACAGATCTCTGCCTGCTTGGCGGATCGGTCATGGTCATCCTCGATGGCGATGGCGCGGACCCCGTCCTGCCGGCCCACGACATGTTCCACCGCCGAGAGATATTCCCGCGCCAGACCGCCATGTGCCACGATCACGATACCGATCAAGCGCCTGCCACCTTCATTGCGTCTGGCTGCTGCGTCGCAGCCTTGCGTTCAAGTTCCCGGTGCCGTTTTGACACCGGCCAGCCCGCCTCTGCAAGCGCCTTGCCGATCAATTCGACCATCGCGACCGACCTGTGTTGCCCGCCGGTGCAGCCAAACCCGATGGCGAGATGGGCCTTGCCCTCTTCTAGATGGGCCGGAAGGAGAAAGAGGAGAAGCTCGCTCACCCTTCGGAAGAATTCGTCGAAGCGCGGGTCGGCCCGGACGAAGCTTTCGACCGCCGCGTCGCGGCCGTCCAGCGGGCGCAGGGCGGGTTGCCAGTGGGGATTCGCCAGGAAGCGGCAGTCGAAGATCATGTCGACCCCGCGCGGAACGCCGCGCTTGTAGCTGAAGGACTGGACCGAGACCGACAGCCGCCCCAGCGGTGTGATGTCGAAGATCGCAGCCAATTCCGCCTTGAGGTCGTGCTGCGTCAGGTCCGTGGTGTCGATCAGGTGGTCCGCCCGCACCCGGATCGGGGCAAGAAGGTCGATCTCGCGCTCGACCCCCTGCGCGGGGGTCTCGTTCGGGGCCAGAGGGTGCCGGCGGCGGGTTTCCGAAAAGCGCTGGATCAGCACCGCGGGAGCGCAGTCCAGGTAGAGCACCTCAAGATCGACACGCGGGTCGCGGGTCAGGCTGTCGATCAACTCGATCAGCGCGGTGGCGTTGAAATCACGATTGCGGACGTCCAGGCCCAGTGCCACCGGCCGGTCCAGCGGCGCGCCCTCTACCAGACGGGGGACCAGCGAGAGAGGGATGTTGTCGATGCCTTCGTAGCCCAGATCCTCCAGCACGCGGATCGCCGTCGTCCGCCCGGCACCCGAGGGGCCGGTGACGAAGATCAGGCGGTGGTCATGTGCGGTGTCCGCGGTCATCCTGGGTTTCCGGCCGGTATCAAGCCTGCCGTCCGTAGCGAAGATAGAGCATCAGGGCGTCGGGAAAATGGTCATTCTGCGGGTGCAGCACAAGGGAAAGTGCACATCCCAGGATCGTGACCGTCCGAAACGGTGGCAGGCGGTCGGGCTCGGGCTGGTCAAGGTCGATCGCCGCCGCAAGCTCTGCCCGGTCCACGCTCGGCGCCCGCAGAAGTCCGATGCCGCGCGCCTCGATAAGGCCCCGTTGGGCAGGGGTTGGGCAGGTGGCAACCAGCCGCCCCGAAGCGACCGTCACCCGGGTCCGGTCGTCCGACACCAGCGCCGCGCCCAGTGCCACCAGCCGGATCGCGAGGCTCGACTTCCCGGCGCCGGAGCGCCCCAGAATCAGCAGGCCCCGGCCGTCGACGGAAACGCAGCTGGCGTGCAGGACCGTTTCGGTCACACCGGCAGGCCGACGACGAAGCGTGCGCCCAGGGGTTCCGAGGTCGGATCGGCGGCCGTGGGACGGATGTTTTCGGCCCAGATCACACCGCCATGCGCCTCGACGATCTGCTTGGAAATCGCGAGGCCAAGGCCGGAATGCTTGCCGAATTCGGACTGCGGACGTTCGGAATAGAACCGCTTGAACACCTTGGTCAGCGCCTGCTCCGGAATGCCCGGCCCGGTATCCTCGACCACGATCAGCACGCGGTTTTCCCGCCGCCGCGCCCAGACACGGACCGCATCGCCGTCTTCGCAGAAGGAAATCGCGTTGGTCACGAGGTTCACGAACACCTGCGCCAGCCGCGCCTCAAGCCCGTGGATGGTGATCGGGTCCGAGGGCAGGTCGATGATGAAGTCCACCCCCTTCTCGCCCGCCTGCTGCGACAGGTACTGGCAGAGGTTGGACAGGGTCTTGAGAAGGTTGAACTCTTCTTCCTCCTCCTTGACCAGCTCGCTGTCCAGGCGCGAGGCGTTGGAGATGTCGCTGACCAGCCGGTCCAGGCGGCGGACGTCATGTTCGATCACATCCAGCAGCTTCTCGCGCTGGTCGTCCTTCTTGACGAAGCGCAGCGAGCCGACGGCCGACCGCAACGAGGCGAGCGGGTTCTTTATCTCGTGTGCGACATCGGCGGCGAACTGTTCGTTGGCGTCGATCCGGTCATACAGCGCCGAGACCATGCCGCGCATCGCGACGGACAGGCGCCCGATCTCGTCCGGGCGGGCGGCAAGGTCGGGGATGCGCACGCGGGACGGGGCCACCCGGCGCGAGTCGCGGTCGCGGCCGACCTCGGCGGCTGCGGCCAGGTCGGACAGCGGGTTCGAGATGGTCGAGGCCAGCATCAGGCTGAGGCTGATCGACAGCACCACGGCCAGGACGAACATCTGCAGGATCTGCTCGCGCTCATAGCGGACAAGCCGGTCGATCTCCTGGCTGTTCGAGGTCACGGCGACCACGCCGACCATGTCCCCCGCCACCTGGATCGGGGTCGCCACGGTGAAGTAGATGCTGCCCTCGCCGTTCCGCGTGACGCGGGTCACGACTTCTCCGCTCCGCGCACCTTCGAAGGCTGCCCGCGCGTTGTCGGCGGGGTCGATGGTCAGCGTCTCGGTCTGGCCCTGGCGGAACAGCACGGTGACCAGGTTCCAGACGCCTTCAAGGAAGTCGGTCAGGATCGTCGGCTGGTCGGGGTTCGTGACCAGCGTCCCGGTCCCCTGCCCCACGCGGGACGCCAGCAGTGCCCCCGTCGGATCGAAGACGAAAACCTCAAGCACCGGGTCCAGCTCGATGTCCTGAAGCGGAACGCGGAAGTCGAAGCCGGTGTTCCCGGTCCGCAGATGCGCCTCGTACACGGCCGAGATCAGCTCGGCCTGGCGGACCATGCCCAGTTGGCGCTGCAGCGCCAGGCTGTCGCGGAACGGGTTCATGAACAGCACCCCGACGGCCAGCAGGACCAGCGCCATCAGGTTGAAGACGATGATCTTCCGCGCCAGGGGCGAGCGGTTCAGCCCGACGATGCTGCGCGCGCCCCGGCCTTCCTTCAGCCGCTCGACCGTGGCGTCGGGGGAAACCCAGTCCTCGCCCAGCAGGACGTCGCCCGACCGCTTGGGCCGGACGTCAGAAGGGGCAATCCTGGGGGCCGAGGACATGACGGGTGGCTGTTATTCTTCGTTGTAGCGGTAGCCGATGCCGTAGAGCGTCTCGATCGCCGAGAAGGTGTCGTCGACCGACCGCATCTTCTTGCGCAGACGCTTGATGTGGCTGTCGATGGTGCGGTCGTCGACATAGACCTGGTCGTCATAGGCCACGTCCATAAGCTGGTCGCGGCTTTTCACGAAGCCGGGCCGCTGCGCCAGCGCCTGGAGAAGCAGGAACTCGGTCACGGTCAGCGCGACCTCTTTCCCCTTCCAGGTCACGGAATGGCGCAAGGGGTCCATGCGCAGGGCGCCCCGCTCCATCATCCGGGTCTCTTCGGTGGCCGCCGCCTCGCCGGTGTTGATCGCCTCCTGCCGGCGCAGAAGCGCGCGGATGCGTTCCACCAGCAGCCGCTGGCTGAAGGGCTTCTTGACGTAGTCGTCCGCGCCCATCCGCAGGCCCAGGACCTCGTCGATCTCGTCATCCTTCGAGGTCAGGAAGATCACCGGGATCGAGGTCTTCTGCCGCATGCGCTGCAACAGGTCCATCCCGTCCATGCGCGGCATCTTGATATCCAGAACCGCCATGTCGGGCATTCGGCGACTGAACGCCTCGAATGCGGACTGGCCGTCATTATACGTTTCGACCTCGAAGCCCTCGGCTTCCAGGGTCATGGCGACCGAGGTCAGAATGTTCCTGTCATCGTCGACAAGGGCGATGCGCGACATCTTCGAGCCTCCCTTAAAACTGCTGCTGCCTTATTGTTTTGCAGGGCATTTTCGGGGTTGCCCCCCGGATAATCAACAGGAAATCGAATCACCGCTGAAACAATGCTGCAAAGGGTGACAATTTCGCCAATACCGGTGACAATTTTCCCCGGCCTGCGGCGGGCCTTCGCGCATGATGGCGCTAACTTGAAGATGATTGCGCTAACTGTTTGAAAATACGCTGTTCTCGTGCAAAAATCCCATGCTATAGGCCCCTCACGGCCCAGTCCCACTAGGGATAGTCGCGGCATTCATTGGCCTGGATGCCCGGATTTGACCCGCCGCATGGCCTGATGCGGCAATCGGAGCTTGCAGGATGACCCAAGGACGCGTGAACCCCAATCATCAGCTGGAACACCAGGGCATTTCGGGTGTGGCGGTCGCCCACTACAACTATGTCGAGGCGGCTCTGGTAGAGGCGGCGGTTTCGCGGGGTGAAGGTCGCCTGGGCCAGGGTGGGGCCTTCCTGTGCTCTACCGGGCAATTCACCGGGCGCTCGCCGAAGGACAAGTTCGTTGTCCGCACGGCCACCACGGAAAACACGATCTGGTGGGAAAACAACGCGGCGATGACGCCGGAAAACTACGCCCGGCTCAAGGCCGACATGCTGGAGCATGTGAAGGGCGGCGAGTTGTTCGTGCAGGACCTCTATGCCGGTGCCGATCCGATCCACCGGCTTGACGTCCGCGTGGTCACCGAACTCGCCTGGCATGGCCTGTTCATCCGCCACCTCCTCCGCCGTCCCGCGCGGGACGAGCTTGAAGGGTTCACTCCAGAGTGGACGATCCTGAACCTGCCGTCGTTCAAGGCCGACCCGGCGCGGCACGGCACGCGAACCGAAACCGCGATCGTGCTGAACTTCGACGACAAGACCGTGCTGATCGCGAACACCGCCTATGCCGGTGAAAACAAGAAATCGGTCTTCACCATCCTGAACTACCTGCTGCCCGAAAAGGGCGTGATGGCGATGCATTGCAGCGCAAACCACGCCATCGGCAACCCGGTTGACGCCGCCGTCTTCTTCGGCCTGTCCGGCACCGGCAAGACCACGCTTTCGGCCTCGCCCGATCGCACGCTCATTGGCGATGACGAACACGGCTGGTCCGACCGCGGCATCTTCAACTTCGAGGGCGGGTGCTACGCCAAGACCATCGACCTTAGCCGCGAGGCAGAACCCGAGATCTACGCCACCACCCACCGCTTCGGCACCGTGGTGGAAAACATGGTCTACGATCCCGAGACGCTGGAACTGGACTTCTTCAACCGCAGCCTGACCGAAAACACCCGCTGCGCCTATCCGCTGGAAGCCATTTCGAACGCCAGCGCCACCGGCCTGGGTGGCCATCCGCGCCACGTCGTGATGCTGACCTGCGATGCCTTTGGCGTCCTGCCGCCCATCGCGCGGCTGACCCCGGCGCAGGCGATGTACCACTTCCTGTCCGGTTTCACCTCGAAGGCGGCGGGAACCGAACGCGGCATCACCGAGCCGCAGCCCACCTTCTCCACCTGCTTCGGCGCCCCCTTCATGCCGCGCCGCCCCGAGGTCTACGGCAAGCTTCTGCAACAGAAGATCGCCAAGCTTGGGGCCTCGTGCTGGCTGGTGAACACCGGCTGGACCGGCGGGGCCTATGGCACCGGCAAGCGGATGCCGATCAAGGCGACCCGCGCACTGCTGGCTGCCGCACTGGACGGCTCGCTGAACGGGGTCGAGTTCCGCAAGGACCCGAACTTCGGCTTCGAGGTCCCGGTCGAGGTCGAGGGCGTGGCCCACGCCCTGCTGGACCCGCGCCGGACCTGGACCGATCCGCACGCCTATGACGCGCAGGCGCGGAAACTGGTCGAGATGTTCCAGAAGAACTTTGCCCAGTACGCACCCTACATCGACGCCGACGTGAAGGCGGCCGCGATAGGCTAAGGAACGTTTCCCCGCATCGTCGGTTCTTCCGCAAGGAAAGGGCCGACAATGCAGGAACCGCTCTCCACCACCGGCCTGCCACCCCGCGGCACGGGCCTGCCCGCGCCGCGCTTCCCGGTTGGCCCTGGTCTCTGGCTTGGCCTCGGCCTGGGCGGCTTCTTCGATGGAATCCTGCTCCACCAGATCCTGCAATGGCACCATATGGCCTCCAGCGCCGGAGTGCCGGTCGACACCATAGCGGGGCTGAAACTGAATACGCTCCTCGACGGGCTGTTCCACGCCGCGACCTATGTCTTTGTGCTTGTCGGCATCGTCCTGCTGTGGCGCGCGCTGCGGTCCGGGGCGGCGATGCAGTCCCATCGCCTGATCGCCTGCATCCTGATGGGGTTCGGAGTGTTCAACCTGATCGAGGGTCTGGTGAACCACCAGATACTCGGCCTGCATCATGTGAACGAGACCGCCCCGCCGCCCCAGTGGATTGCCTGGGACCTGGGCTTTCTCGTCTCTGGCGGGCTCCTTCTGGCGGTCGGCTATGCGCTCAACCGAAAAGTGCCTGCCTGACCATGTTCATCCCGGTAAGTACCAGGAGAGTCTGCGTCCAGTTCCTGAACCGGGCCAAATCCAGCCGGTCCTGCACCCGGTAGCCCAGATAAAGCCCCGCCAGCGCGGGCACACAGAGGGCCGCCGAAAAGCCAAGCGTCTGCGCATTGACCAGACCCGTACCCAGGTGCGACAGCAGCAGTGCGACAGAGCCGATCAGGAACACCACCCCCTGCGCCCCGATCATCGTCGCCTTGTCTGCCCCCGAGGAGAGCAGAAGCACCAGCAGGGGCGGCCCCCAGATGCCCGAAATCCCGCCGTAGAGGCCGCCGATCGCTCCCAGCACCCACTCCGCCCGGTCGCGATGCTGCAACCGGATGGCCAGGCTGCGGCCGGCAAGCTGCAGTGCCGCAAAGACGGAAATCGGAATACCCAGCATCAGCAGGTAGACCGTCCGCGGCACGACGTCGGCAAAGGGCGCCGACACGGCGACGCAGACCACCGTCGCAACCAGAAAGCGCCAGTAGGTCCGCGCGGTGTCGACCGCCGGCACCAGTCCCTGCCGGAAGGCCTGGCTCACGTTCGTCACCAGCGTCGGGAGGATCAGACCCGCCAGCGCCAAAGGTTGCGGCAGGAACGCCGAGAAGGCCGAAACCAGGATCATCGGCATCGCGAACCCGACCGCGCCCTTCACGAAGCCCGCAAAAAGCGTCACCGCCAGTGCAGCGACAAAGGCCTGTGCTGGCAGTCCCGCAGAGAGTTGTTCGATCATCACTTGCCCTCTCCTGCGCCTTATGGCGCAGTGATGCAGCGGCGAAAAGGTGTCGTGATGACGTTTCAATCCCTGCGCATCCTTGTGCTGGCACTCCTGACGGCAACGCCGCTTTGCGCCGATCCCGCGCCGCCCCAGGCCGGGCCAGAGGTCGCTTCCCTGACCGTCGGCGTCTTCTGCGCCCTGCAGGCGATGGACCAGCGCCCCGCGCCCGGCACGCGATCGGGCTGGATCCACGTCCCGGACAGCGAGATCGACTTTCACTGGCCCGGCCGCCAGGTCGTCCCCGCGCAGATCGGCCTCGCCTTCGGCGTCAAGTCCCGCCTTGCCCCCGGCCTGTTCCTGACGGGAGAGATGCGCGTCTACCCGCCGGGTGCCTCCACTCCCGAAACCTGGGAGTCCACCTTCACCGACCTCTCCGACCAGTTCGGCTTCTTCCGCTTCGACCGCGAGGATGAACTGATCCCCGGCATCTGGCGCTTTGAAGCCTGGTCGGGTGGCCAACGGCTTTACCAGGTTCAGTTCGAAGTCGTCCCCGCCGCCGCACTGCCGGACATCGCCCAAGCCTGCGGCGCCATTTCATAAGAACGCCTGCGACATTTTCAGTCCCCGAAGATACCGAGATTGAAATCTTGTTGCGCTGCCATTGCGAAGGCGTTACCCCTTCGCGGGTGCAGAATCTCGCTGGAGCCCACCCATGCCCGATGGACAGCCGATGACCCAGACCCCGATCCTCGTCGATCTTCAGGCGCTGACCGACGCCGCGTTGCCCGAAGTCGAGTCGCTTTTCATCCAGGCCCGGGACAGCCTGCAGGCGCAGGTCTCCAGTGGCGGAAAGGTCTCGAACCAGGCGCTTGAATCGCAGCAGTTCCAGGCGCATGCGCTGGCCTGGCTTGCCACCTATGTCGAGGCGCTGCGCCAGCTGAATGCCTGGGCCGGCCGCCTGACGCAGTCGGGCCAGTTCGGGCAGATGGAGGCCCTGATTCTGCAGATCGGCTTCGGGGAATACCTGGCCCAGATCGCGGGCGGCATCCCGATGAGCCAGACGGAATTTGCGCGTCTGTCGGACCTCGGGCTCGGCTACACCCCCAGCCCGGCCGCGGGGACGCTGATGACGCGGGGCAATACGGCCGAGGCGCGGCATGCCCTTGTTGCGCTGATGCGCGACAACCACGGGCGGGCGACCTTCGGGGCCACTGGCCTTGACGAGGAACTGGAGATGATCCGCGACCAGTTCCGCCGCTATGCCGACGAAAAGGTCATCCCCCGCGCGCATGACTGGCACCTGAAGGACGAGCTGATCCCGATGGAGGTGATCCGGGAACTGGCCGAAATGGGGGTCTTCGGCCTGACCATCCCGGAAAGCTACGGCGGCTTCGGCTTGTCCAAGGCGTCGATGGTCGTCGTCTCCGAGGAACTTTCGCGCGGTTATATCGGTGTCGGCTCGCTCGGCACCCGCAGCGAAATTGCGGCCGAGCTGATCCTTTGCGGCGGCACCGAAGAGCAGAAGCAGAAGTGGCTCCCCGGCCTCGCCTCGGGCGAAATCCTCCCCACCGCCGTCTTCACGGAACCGAACACCGGCTCGGACCTCGGCTCGCTGCGCACCCGCGCGCGGAAAAACGGCGAGGACTGGGTCATCACCGGCAACAAGACCTGGATCACCCACGCTGCCCGGACGCACGTCATGACCGTCCTTGCCCGCAGCGTCGAAGGCACCACCGACTATCGCGGCCTGTCGCTGTTCCTTGCCGAGAAAACCCCCGGCACCGACGAGACCCCCTTCGTCGACCCCGGCCTTTCGGGCGGCGAGATCGAGGTCCTCGGCTATCGCGGCATGAAGGAATACACCGTCAACTTCGACGACTTCCGGGTCGATGGGGCCAACCTTCTGGGCCAGGTCGAAGGCCAGGGCTTCAAGCAGCTGATGCAGACGTTTGAGTCCGCCCGCATCCAGACCGGCGCGCGCGCCATCGGCGTTGCGCAATCGGCGCTGGAAACCGGGATGCAATATGCCGAGGACCGCAAGCAGTTCGGCAGATCGCTGATCGAATTCCCCCGCATCGAATCGAAGCTTGCCATGATGGCGGTGGAAATCATGATCGCCCGCCAGCTGACCTACTTCAGCGCCTGGCAAAAGGACCACGACAAGCGTTGCGACCTTGAGGCCGGGATGGCCAAGCTTCTCGGCGCGCGCGTCGCCTGGGCCAGCGCGGACAACGCGCTGCAGATCCACGGCGGCAATGGCTTTGCGCTGGAATACCGGATCAGCCGCATCCTGTGCGACGCGCGCATCCTGAACATCTTCGAAGGTGCCGCCGAAATCCAGGCTCAGGTCATCGCGCGGCGCCTGCTGGAGTAACCGCTTGATTTGCGCCCCGCCCGGTCTAATCCTGTAGCTCAGGACAAGGGGAGAGGGGCATGGACCTGGTGCTGCTGACCGGTGCGTCCGGCTTCATCGCGAAGCACATCGCGCTGAAGCTCCTGAACGCCGGCCACAATGTGCGCGGCACCCTCCGCCGCCTGGACCGCGCCGAGGAAGTCCGCACCGCCCTCGCCCCCTACCTCACGGAACAGGCGGGCGCGCTTAGCTTCGTTCAGGCCGACCTTGAGGCCGATGCCGGCTGGGCCGAGGCCTTCCCGGGCGTCACCGCCCTGGTCCACACCGCCTCGCCCTTCCCCATCGCCCAGCCGAAGGACCCCGCCGTGGTGATCCGTCCGGCCGTCGAAGGCACCCAGCGCGTCCTGAAGGCCGCCGCCGCGGCAGGCGTGACGCGCGTGGTCCTCACCTCCTCGACCGTCGCGGTGATCAACGAAGCCAAGCCCGACACCCTTCAGGACGAGGCCGATTGGTGCGACGTGCATCTGCCCACCACCACGCCCTACGCCAAGTCCAAGACCCTCGCCGAACGCGCCGCTTGGGAGATTGCCAAGGCGCGGGGGCTGAAGCTGACCACGATCAACCCCGGCCTGGTGCTTGGCCCGCCGCTGGACGACCATTACGGCTCTTCGCTTGCCCTGGTCGAACGCTTCCTCAAGGGCAAGGATCCGATGCTGCCGCCGATGGGCCTTCCGGTCGTGGACGTCCGCGACGTGGCCGAAATGCACCTGCGCGCCCTGCACAGACCCGAGACCGAAGGCCGGCGCTACCTCGCCTCCTCGGGCTCGATGGCTTTCGTCGACATGGGCCGAACGCTCAAGGCCGCCTATCCGACCCGCCGCATCCCGACGCGCGAGGCACCGCAATTCCTCGTCCGCGCGCTCGCACTCTTCGACCCGCAGATCCGGTCGATCCTGCCCAAGCTCGGCCATCTTGAACGCGTCTCGAACGCCCGCGCCGTCCGCGAGATGGAGATGGAGTTCATCGCGCCGAAGGCCGCGCTTCTGGCTGCGGCCGACTGGCTGGTAAGACACGGCAGGATCTGGGCTTAGGCCGCCACGCCTCCGCGCGACGGGCGCTCCACCCCCAGCCGGGGATGCAGCCGTCCTGCAATGCCCCACGAGGTCAGCAGCCCCACCCCCGCCGCGATAAAGATGCCCGGCAGCGGTGCCACCCACAGAACCAGCCAGGCCGCCCCCGGCGTCAGGATCGACGACACGTCGCGGAAGCTGGAATAGACCGCCGACATCTCGGTCCGCTCGCTGGGTTTCACCGACATCAGGAACGGAAGGCCGCCCACCACGTCCAGCGTCACCAGGAAGATCGAGGCCCCCATGATCAGCGCCACGCTCGCCCAGGGCAGGAACGCCAGCAGCCCCGCCGACAGGAACAGCACTCCGCATGCCCCGAAGGCAAAGCGCACCGACCGGCGGACCGACAGCCGGCGCACCAGCCGGTTCAGCGCCGGCGCGGCGAAAAGCGTGGCGTTGGTGATCGACAGGGCGATCCCGCCGACCTTGTCGCCCAGGCCGGACTCGATGCAGAAGATCGGCAGATAGACGACATAGACCCACCAGCCGCAGGACCGCATCACCGCAAAGGTCCAGCCCGCGATCAGCCGCGGCTGGCTGAAGAACCGGCCCAAGTACCCGAGGGGGTTCACCGCCGGCCGCTTCGCGCGCGCGATCTGCTTGCCGTTCCCCAGCCGGAGGACCCAGAAGCTGCCCAGCAGCAGCAGCGCAAACCCGCCCGAGGCCAGGAACGGCAGTGCCGGCCCCTGATGATACAGCCAGACCCCCGCCATCGGCCCGATCGCCCAGGGCGCGGCGGCATAGACCATCTGGGTCGACTGGCTCCGCCCCAGATCTGCCCGCTCGACATAGTCCAGCACATAGGCATTCAGGCAGACGAAGATCGTCACCGTCGCCATCGCGTTGCAGACCAGGGCCAACGGCACCGACCAGACCGTCCCGATCGCGCCCAGAGCATTGCCCACCAGGTAAAGGCAGACGCCCCCGGTGTAGGTCCAGCGCCGCGGAACCACCCGGGCCGCCCAGGGCACCATCAGCCCCCATACCAGCGCCACAACGCCGGAAATGAAGAAGGCCACCGAGGTCGCCTGCGCGTCGCGCAACGCATCATAGACCACCAGCGGCATGGTCGAAATCAGCACGCCCCGGATCGAGGCATCCAGGCCGGACAGAAGCGCGAAATGCTCGATCCGGGGGGTCGGGCTGTGCCGCAGCGCCAGCGGAATGTAACGGTTGGCCATGCTGCGACTTGGACCGCCGAAGCCGGGTTCCGTCTGTCACAAAGCCGACATCAGCCGTCGTTTCGGGCCTGACGTGCAATCAGGTCGACCAGCCGTGACCGCGCCTCGGGCAAGGGCCGGTCGTGCAGTACCGGGCGCAACTCGCGATCCAGGAAGAAACCGGTCAGCCGCAGCCCCGCCAGCACCGCCTCCGGTCCCAGAGCCCCGTCTCCCGCCAGTCCCTCGGGCAGGGGAAGCAGCCGATCCGCCCAGTCCCCCGCCCCCTTCGCCGTCACTGCGCGCCCGGATTTCGGGCTGACATAGGCCAACCCCTCGACCGCGCCCGTCACCGCGCAGACCGAGAGGTCCAGACCGAAGCCGATCTCCTCCAGCAGACACAGCTCCCAGCGGACATAGTCCGCCGTCCAGCCCTCCTGCCCCAGCGCATCCGCCAGTTCCAGCGTCTTGCGCCACAGGGCGGGATGCGGCTCGCGCTCTGGCAGCGCCTCGTGCAGCAGCGCGCAGATGGACATCAACCCCGCCAGCGCAAGCCGGTCCGCCAGAAGATGCGCCCGGCTTTTCACCGGCTCGACCGTGAAACTGCCAATATGCTCGTCCAGCCGCGCGCGCCATTCCAGCGTCAGGCCCGTCCCCGGCTGCAGCATCGCCGCCATCTTGCGCGAGGCCCCGCCCCGCACCACGCCCATGTGCCGCCCATGCGCCGCCGTCAGCACCTCGACAATGGCCGAGGTCTCGCCATGCGGCCGCATCGACAGAAGGATGCCTTCATCGCGCCAGTCCATGTCGGGGACTATCCTGCGCCCGCGACGGGGGCGCAACTCAATCCGACAGGCCGTCCTGGTCCAGAAGCGTCCGGCCGCGCCGGTCCTCCAGCTCGATCACCCAGAGATCCGGGTCCCGCGCGCGTGTCCGCGCCACCAGCGCATCCACCTCGGCCTCCGGCCCCTCGGCCAGAGGGAACCAGGCCCGCGCCCCGCTCATCAGGTCCGACCGCCGCTCGAAGGCCCGCGCCGTGCCGTCCAGAAGCGCCACCTTCACCACCACGGCGCCCGCCTCGGCATCACCCTTCGCGGTCACATAGGCCGGAATGTCCGCCAGCCGCAGCCGCGTCAGATAGGCCGAGACCCAGACGCCAGAAGCCAGTCGCGGACTCATCCAGCTTGCTCTTTTGAAAAATACTCCCGCCGGAGGCTCCCCCGCCGCCCCAGGCGCAGCGCGTCAGGACCAGGCCCGAATTCCACCGAAGGAATCTGCAAGAGTTTTCGAAAACTCTTGGCCCGCTCAGGCATCGCCATCTTTGAAGTCGAGGCCCATCTCGGAATAGCGCTCCGCCTCTTCCAGCCAGTTCGGCCGCACCTTGACCTGCAGGAACAAATGCACGGTGCGCCCCAGGAACTCGGAAATCTCCGCCCGCGCCGCCTGGCCGATGGCCTTGATCGTCTCGCCCCGGTTGCCCAGCACGATCCCCTTGTGGCCGTCCCGCGCGACATAGATCACCTGGTCGATCCGGGTCGATCCGTCGGGCTTGTCTTCCCACTTCTCGGTCTCGACCGTCAGCTGATAGGGCAGCTCTTCATGCAGCCGCAGGGTCAGCTTCTCGCGCGTCATCTCGGCCGCGATCATCCGCATCGGCAGGTCGGCGATCTGGTCCTCGGGATAGAACCACGGGCCCTCCGGCAGCGTGGCCCCCAGCCAGTCGCGCAGATCCTCGACCCCGTGGCCGCGCTCGGCGCTGATCATGAAGGTCTTGGCAAACGGAAACGCCTTGTTCGCCGCTTCGGCCAGCGCCAACAGGGTTTCCGCCTTCACCCGGTCGATCTTGTTGATCGCAAGCGCCACGGGCTTGCCCTGCGGCATCTCATCCCGCAGCCGGTCGATGATCGCCTGCGCGCCTTCGGTCAGCCCGCGATGCGCCTCGATCAGAAGGACGATCACATCCGCGTCCGAAGCCCCGCCCCAGGCCGCCTTGACCATCGACCGATCCAGCCGTCTCCGGGGCCGGAAGATGCCGGGCGTATCGACAAAGACGATCTGCGCCTCGCCCGCCATCGCGATCCCCCGGATCCGCGCCCGCGTCGTCTGCACCTTGTGCGTGACGATGCTGACCTTCGCCCCGACCATCCGGTTCAGAAGCGTGGACTTGCCGGCGTTCGGCTCTCCGATCAGGGCAACGAAGCCCGCGCGTGTGGTCATGGGGTACAGCGATCCTTTTCCTTGATCGACCCAATAGGCCAAAGCCGCAGAAAAGGCCAGTTGGCATTCCGAATGGGCAGAAGCCGGACCCACCGCAGGTGGGGGGCTTGACCTCGGTCCAGTTCAGCTGGGCGTCACGAATGCCCTTCGCCCTCCAACCGATCCAGCAGCAGCCGCGCCGCCGCCTGTTCGGCCACGCGCTTGGAGCCGGCCGAGGCCTCGGCACTTTCGCCGCTGGCCAGGGTGACCCGCACCGTGAACACCGGGGCGTGGTCGGGGCCGGACCGGCCCGCTTCCTCGTAGGTCGGAGGCACCATCCCCCGCGCCTGCGCCCATTCCTGCAGGCTGGTCTTCGCGTCCCGCGCGTCCGGCTCGACCGCCGCGATCCGTCGGCCCCAGAGCCGCAGGACCAGCGCCCGCGCCGTCTCGAACCCCGCGTCCTGGTAGACGGCGGCGATGACCGCTTCCATCGCGTCGCCCAGGAGCGCCTCCTTCCGGCGGCCTCCGGTCAGCATCTCGGACCGGCCAAGCTTCAGCACATCGCCCAGTCCGACCTCGCGCGCGACGTCGGCACAGGTTTCCTTGCGGACCAGCGCGTTGAAGCGGGGCGCGAGTTGCCCTTCGCGGGCGGCCTCGTCAGCCCCCAGAAGCGCCTCGGCCATCACCAGGCCCAGCACCCGGTCGCCCAGGAACTCCAGCCGCTGGTTGTCCGGCCGCGTCGCCGTGCCGATGGACGCATGCGTGACCGCGCGCACCAGCAGGTCGGGCTTGCGGAACACGTGCCCCAGCCGGCCCTGGAAGGCCAACAGGTCCGCCGATAGCCTCACTCGATCGCCTTGAAGAAGCGGTCGGCCCGCCAGGTCCAGAAGTAGAACAGGCTGCGCCCGGCCGAGGAGAACATGATCCGGTCCGCCCGGCCGATCAGGTATTCCGCCGGCAGGAAGCCCACCCCGCCCACCGACTGCGGGAACCGGCTGTCGGTGGAGTTGTCGCGGTTGTCGCCCATCACGAAATAGTGGCCCGGCGGCACGGTGAAGACGTCGGTGTTGTCGCCCGCGCCGTCCTGGTCGATGTTCAGCACATGGTGCTGCCGGCCCTCGGGCAGGGTTTCCAGGAAGCGGCTCTTGGTGCAGACGCCGCCTTCGCCCACCGCGCCATTCTCGCAGCGCGGGCGGTTGCGCATCGGGCCCTGCGCCTCCATCACCTCTTCGAAGACTCCCGCCGGTTCCTGCGGGGCCTCGGCGCCGTTGATATACAGCACCCCGTCCTTCATCTGGATCTTGTCGCCCGGCAGGCCGATCAGCCGCTTGATGTAGTCCGATCCCGCCGTCGGATGGCGGAACACCACCACGTCGCCCCGTTCCGGCTCGCTCCCAAGGACACGGCCCGTCACCGGGCAGAGGCTGATCGCAGTGAAGGGAATCTCGCAGGAATAGCGGGAATAGCCGTAGGCCATCTTGTTCACGAACAGGAAGTCGCCGATCAGCAGCGTGTCCTTCATTGACTCGGACGGAATCCAGAACGGCTGGAACAGGATCGACCGGAAGGCGATCGCGATTGCCAGAGCCCAGACGACCGTCTTGATCGATTCGACGATGCCGCCATCGCCCTTGTCCCTGCTCGCCATTCCTGTCCTGCCTCTTGCCGTTTTGCGCTACATGCGCGTGCGCCATTGGGGAGTCAAGCTTGCCCCGCCGCGCGGTCGGCCAGCGGGCGGGCCTCGATCACCACGAAGGCCTGCGCCCAGGGGTGGTCGTCGGTCAGCGTGACATGGATCACCGCTTCGTGTCCGGCGGGCGTCATCGCGCGCAGCCGTTCGGCGGCCCAGCCGGTGACATGCATCACCGGCTGGCCCGACCGCAGGTTCGTGACCGCCATGTCGCGCCAGGCGATTCCCATCCGCAGGCCCGTGCCAAGCGCCTTCGAACAGGCCTCTTTCGCCGCCCAGCGTTTCGCATAGGTGGCCGCGATCGACCGGGGGCGACCCTCGGCCTTGCGCTGTTCGCGCTCGGTGAAGACGCGGTTGCGGAAGCGGTCGCCGAAACGGGCCAGGGTCTGTTCGATGCGCTCGATATTGGCCAGGTCCGTTCCGATGCCAAGGATCATCTGCTCTTGCCCTTCCCCGCCATCAGGCCCGGCCCACACGCGGCGCGGCAAGTGCCAGCCCCAGAAGCGAGGCCCCATCCGAAATCAGCTGGAAGCCCAGGAGAAGACCCAGCGCGGTCAGCGCCGCCCCGCCGACGTTGCCGAAGATCATCGCGGCCAGCACGATCGACACCGCGCCCGAGAGAAGCACCAGCCATTTGAACTGGCCGGACAGCATGCCCAGCGCCGCCGCGATCTTGAACACGCCCGAGACCAGGAACAGGATCGCCAGCAGATAGGCCAGGCTGATCACACCCGACAGCGGGTCCAGCAGAAGCCCGATCCCCGCAAGGATCGCCAATGCCGCAAGCAGCAGCGACCAAAGCCGGTGGCTCCAGTCGGTCTCGCGGAAGACCGCGATGATCTGAAGCGCCCCCAGAAGCAGGAACGCCCAGCCCGCGACCAGCGTCACGGCAATCGACCCCGCCAGCGGGTTGAGAATGGCGAAGAAGCCCACAAGGATCGTCACGACGGCCAGGATGATCAGCAAAGTCCGGTTCTTCATCGAAACCTCCACGCGCAGGTGATTACAGGTTTGCAAGCGGACCACGCGGCCGGTCAGGCGTCAACCTTCGGGCATCTGCCTCTCAGCGGCTGGCGGCGTCGCGCGCCAGATCCATCCTGCGGCGCATTTCCTCGATGGCGGGCTCCAGCCCCCGGAAAATCGCCTCGCCAATCAGGAAATGGCCGATGTTCAGCTCGGCCAGTTCCGGGATGGCAGCGATGGGTTCGACGTTGTCATAGGTCAGCCCGTGGCCGGCATGGACCTCAAGCCCCAGGCTAGCGGCCAGTTCGGCCCCGCGCTGAAGGGCGGCAAGCTCACGCTCGGCCAAGGCGGCATGGCCATCGGCCAGAAGTTCCGAATAAAGCCCGGTGTGCAGTTCCACCACCGCCGCGCCGATCCGGGCCGAGGCCTCGATCTGCCGGGCGTCGTGGCTGATGAACATGCTGACCCGGCAGCCGGCCTCGCGCAGCGGGGCAATATAGTCGGTCAGGCGGGCCTGGTCGCCCGCGACATCCAGCCCGCCTTCGGTCGTCCGCTCCTCGCGCTTTTCCGGCACCAGGCAGACCGCATGCGGCTTGTGGCGGAGCACGATCGCCTGCATCTCGGCGGTCGCGGCACATTCGAAATTCAGCGGAATGGCGATACCGGCCATCAGCGCCTCGATGTCGGCGTCGCGGATGTGGCGACGGTCCTCGCGCAGGTGGGCGGTGATCCCGTCCGCGCCGGCGGTCTCGGCCAGCAGCGCCGCGCGCAAGGGGTCGGGCCAGGCCGAGCCGCGCGCGTTGCGCACCGTGGCGACGTGATCGATGTTTACCCCCAGCCGAAGCCTGCCGGGCTTGTGCAATGTCTGGTTCATTCCGGCCTTCCCGCGTTTTGCGACAGTCTAGGGCGTTCCCGGGCTGTCGTCATCGTCCTCGGCGCCTTTTTCGCTGCGACGCTTCAGCTTCGCCGCCGCTTCGGCCAGTTTGGCCCGCATCTTCCTGCGCCGCTCGGCCCGTTCATGGGCTGTTGCAGCGCGCGCCTTCTGATAGGCTTCGACCAGCGGGATCGTCACGTAATATGCGATGGCACTGATGACCACGGCAGGTCCGAGCGCGCCAATGAACCAGGGTAGGTAGATCTCGTTGAAGAACTGGATCAGCCCGTCCCATTGCGCCTTTTCCGGCCCGAACAGCGCCGTGATGTTGAACCACAGGTCGTGGCCTGCATTCTCCAGCGCGTTCAGGATGTACTTGGCGTTGAGCGGCGCCTCGATGCCCAGGATCCAGTGCCCAAGCCAGACCGAGAATACGGTGAAGGGCGGCGTCGTCAGCGGGTTGGTGTTGAACGTGCCCAGCAGGGCCGCCAGCACGTTGCCCCGCATCAGGCGCGCCATGCCCCAGGCCGCGACGAACTGCAGCCCCGGCAGCGGCAGGAAGCCGATAAAGAACCCGGCGAACACCCCCCGCGCAACCCGGTGCGGCTGGTCGGGCAGCCGGCGCATCCGGTAGACGACGTAGCGAGTGGCACGCTTGAAGCCCGAGCGCGGATAGACCTGCTCGCGCAGCCATGCGCCCCAGCTTAACGGATCTCTACGCCTGAAAACCAACGCCGCCTCTTCTCCGGGCCCCACCCCCGCTGTCCGACCTTACGGCCGGCGTGTCAAATCCCGATGACGCGAGATCTGCGCGACATCCGTCTCGGCCTCAAGCGCCGTCATGACCATGTGCAGATGTTCGACGTCGCGCAAGTCCACGTCGATGATAAGGCGATAGAAATCCGGCTTGCGATCGGTAAACCGCAGGTCCGAGATGTTCGCCTTCTGCTCTCCGACCAGGGTGCAGATCCGTCCCAGGACGCCCGCATCGTTCGAAATCGTCAGATCCAGGCTGACGGTGAACACGGGCTTGTGACGGCCCGAGTGCCAGTGCAGATCCACCCAGCGCGAGGTCTGATCCTCGAACTCCTCCAGCGCGGGGCAGTCGATGGCATGGACCACGACGCCCTGCCCCCGGTAGGTGATGCCCACGATCCGCTCGCCCGGGACCGGCTGGCAGCACTGCGCGCGGCGGAAGTCCTGGTCGGCCATCAGCCCCACCACCGGGCGCTTGGCGTCCACCTCTTCGGCCACGGCCTGCGCCAGTTCGGGATAGAGGATCTCCACCACCCGCCGCGCCGGCATCTCGGCCGATCCAAGGCGGGCCAGAAGGTCGTTCTCGTCCGCCAGTCCCAGCATCTTGGCCGCCGTCCGCAGCGCCTTCTCGCTGGCCTTCTTGCCCACGTGGTCGAAGGCCGCCCGCGCCAGTTCCTGCCCCAGCTTGACGAACCGCCCCCGGTCCTCTTCCCGCAACGACCGCCGGATCGCCGCCTTCGCCCGCCCCGTCGTCACAATGTCGATCCAGGACGACTGCGGGCGCTGCCCTTCGGCCGTGATGATCTCGATCGACTGGCCGTTCTTCAGCCGCGTCCACAAGGGCACCCGGATCCCGTCGATCTTGGCCGAAACGCACGAGTTCCCGATCCGCGTATGAATCGCATAGGCAAAGTCCAGCGGAGTCGCCCCGCGCGGCAGCTGCACCACGTCGCCCTTCGGCGTGAAGCAGAACACCTGGTCGGAGTACATCTCCAGCTTGACGTGTTCCAGGAACTCGTCCGTGTCCCCCTCATCCAGCCGTTCGGTCAGCGTCGCGATCCACTTGGCCGGTTCCACGGCAAAGGGGTTCACCGCCCGCACACCCTCGCGATAGGACCAATGCGCCGCGACCCCGGCCTCGGCGACCTCGTGCATCTCGCGCGTCCGGATCTGCACTTCGACCCGCTTGCCGTCCCGGCCCGAAACCGTCGTGTGGATCGACCGATAGCCGTTGGTCTTGGGCTGGCTGATGTAATCCTTGAACCGCCCCGGCACCGCCCGCCAACGCTGGTGGATCACACCGAGGATCCGATAGCAGTCCGACACCGACCCGCAGATCACGCGGAAGCCGTAGATGTCCGAGAGCCGGCTGAACGCCAGATCCTTCTCCTGCATCTTCCGCCAGATGCTGTAGGGCTTCTTCGCCCGCCCGAACACGTCGGCCTCGATCTGCGCCTTTTCCAGCTCGTGCAGGATATCCGCCGTGATCTTGTGGACCACGTCGCCGGATTCCTTCTGCAAGGTCAGGAACCGCCGCAGGATGGAATTCCGCGCCTCGGGGTTCAGCACCTTGAAGGACAGGTCCTCCAGCTCTTCCCGCATCCACTGCATGCCCATCCGGCCGGCCAAAGGAGCAAAGATCTCCATCGTCTCGCGCGCCTTCTGGGCCTGCTTTTCCGGCTTCATCGACTTGATCGTCCGCATGTTGTGCAGACGGTCCGCAAGCTTGACCAGGATCACCCGCAGGTCGCGGGACATCGCCATGAACAGCTTGCGGAAGTTCTCGGCCTGCTGGCTGCCCGCGCTGGACAGCTGCAGGTTGGTCAGCTTCGTCACCCCGTCAACCAGTTCGGCCACCTCGGCCCCGAACAGCTCGGACACCTCGGAATAGGTCGACCGGGTGTCCTCGATCGTGTCGTGCAGAAGCGCGGTGACGATGGTGGCATCATCCAGCCGCTGTTCGGTCAGGATCGCAGCCACTGCGACAGGGTGCGTGAAATAGGGCTCGCCCGACTTCCGCATCTGCCCTTCGTGCATCCTCATGCCATAGGCATAGGCGCGACGGATCAGGTCGGCATTGCAGCGCGGATTATAGTTGCGAACCAGGGCGATGAGGTCTTCGACGTCGATCATCACCGCCCCACTGGGCAAAACCCGGTCAGAACTCGCCCTGGGCTTCCATCAGGGCGCGCAGAAGCTTCTCTTCCGACATGTCGTCGACCATCGGACGATCCATCTCGCCGCCCATGAGCAGCGCCATCTGGTCTTCCTCGGGCTCGTCGACCTCGATCTGGGTCTGATAGCTTTCGATCATCCGCTCGCGCAGGACTTCGGCCTGCTGAGTCTCGTCGGCGATCTCGCGCAGGGCGACGACAGGGTTCTTGTCGTTGTCGCGGTCCACCGTCGCGGGCGACCCCGAGGCGATCTCGCGCGCGCGATGGGCGGCCAGCATCACCAGTTCGAACCGGTTCGGGACCTTGTCAACGCAATCTTCGACCGTCACGCGGGCCATGGGGACACTCCAATCGCAAAGCTTCGCTGGAAGTGGCCTATGTATGCCGGGTGGTCCGGCTTGACAAGCGGCAAAACGGTCAAATTCAAAGTGGTTTCACCGCGTCGCGATCTGCCTCGGGCAGGGCGGCCAGCATCTCGGCCACGGTTTGTCCGCTGCGCGGATGCACCCAGTCCGGCGCCACATCCGCCAACGGAACCAGAACGAAGGCCCGGTCCTGCAGGCGCGGATGCGGCAGGATCAACCCCTCTGGCGCGGCTCGGACCTGGGACTCAAGCGGCATGGCGCGCCACTGGTCCTGCGTTTCGGCATCGGGCAGAACCGAATCGCCAAGTGCAAGCAGATCAAGGTCCAGCGTCCGCATCCCCCAGCGCCTTTCGCGCGTCCGTCCGAAGCGATCCTCGACCGCGTGCAGGCGCGCCAGCACCGACGCGGCATCGTCCCCTGCCCCGGTCTGCAGGACAGCGGCTGCATTCACGTAATCCGGCCCCGCACCCGCAGGAAAGCAGGGGGTGGCAAAGAAGCGGCTGACCGCAAGAACCGGAAGGCCTTCGGCGGCAAGCGATTCAAGGGCTTTGCGGATGGTCCGCTCCGGCGGCTCGCCCTCGAATGGCAGATTTGCGCCCAATGCAACCAGAGCGTGTGGCGCTATCCTTTCGTACATTCGTTTTATCCTTTAGTTCTCTTGTCTGAAACGCGTTCGGACTGTTATTCAGTTGGAGGTTGGCCGCTGGATTTCCTGACTGCAGGTCTTTGGACAAGCAAGGTTTCATCTGTCGGCGACTTTGAGGGGACACATAATGTTTTACAAAGACGAACGGCTCGCGCTGTTCATCGATGGTTCAAACCTTTACGCCGCGGCCAAGGCACTGGGGTTCGACATCGACTACAAGCTTCTCCGGATGGAGTTCATGCGCCGGGGTAAGCTGTTGCGCGCCTTCTACTACACGGCGCTTCTGGAGAACGACGACTACTCGCCGATCCGGCCCCTGGTGGACTGGTTGCATTATAACGGGTTCACCATGCGGACCAAGCCGGCGAAGGAATACACCGACAGCCAGGGACGGCGGAAGGTGAAAGGCAACATGGACATCGAACTGACCGTCGACGCCATGGAACTGGCGCAGAAGGTCGATCACATCGTCCTGTTCTCGGGTGACGGCGACTTCCGCCCTCTGGTGGAAAGCCTGCAACGTCAAGGGGTTCGCGTCTCGGTCGTCTCGACGATCCGCAGCCAGCCGCCGATGATCGCCGACGAACTGCGGCGCCAGGCCGACAACTTCATCGAACTGGACGAACTGCGCGAAGTCATCGGCCGCCCGCCGCGCGAACCGCGTCCGGTGGTCGATCAGGAGGCCACGGTCGAGGCGAAGTGACACCGACGTCTGTCGTGACCGGGACACGGGGGTTCCGGTCATGATTGCCTTGTCGGGGCTTTTTCTCGCCGCCTTCCTTGCGGCAACTCCCGTTCCGTTCCAGTCCGAGCTTGTCTTTCTGGGGATGCAGGCCGCGGGCTGGGACACGGGTGTGCTCATCCTTTTCGCCTCGATCGGCAACACGCTCGGCTCGTGCGTGACCTATGCGCTTGGCCGCTGGCTCTCGGACCAGCGCGATCACCGATGGTTTCCGCTGACTTCGGCCCAGATGGACCGGGCCGAGAAATGGTGGGCGCGCTGGGGTCTGTGGCTTCTGCTTCTGTCCTGGGCACCCTTCGGCGACATGATCGTGGCGCTGTCCGGGGTGCTTCGGGTGCCGCTGCCGCTGTTCCTTCTGCTTGTCGCGCTTGCCAAGACCGGGCGCTACATGGCCCTCGGCTGGCTGGGTTCGGCGGCTTTTGCCGGCTGAAGGTCCGGTTTCGGAGGGATGGCACAGGTTAACAGCCTCCTAACGCCAGAAAGCAACTGATTGATAGTGCTTGCGAATCCAGATCTGTCCACCGTGGACACTTGGCAGACTGGACGTCTTGCCCGGCAGGCCGTAAGTCTGGTCGAACAGCCCAACGGACCGCCGATGCCCGACCTGCCCCCCCTTACCCTCTACCTCGCCGCCCCCCGCGGCTTCTGCGCCGGGGTGGACCGGGCGATCAAGATCGTCGAGATGGCGCTCCAGAAATGGGGCGCCCCCGTCTATGTCCGGCACGAGATCGTCCACAACAGGTTCGTGGTCGACGCCCTGAAAGCCCAGGGCGCGGTCTTTGTCGAGGAACTGGAAGACTGCCCCGACGACCGCCCCGTGGTCTTCTCGGCCCACGGCGTTCCCAAGGCCGTCCCGGCCGAGGCGAACCGGCGGAACATGATCGCCGTCGACGCCACCTGCCCCCTCGTCACCAAGGTCCACAACGAGGCCGCCCGCCACCACGAGGCCGGCACCCAGATGATCTACATCGGCCACGCCGGGCATGCCGAGACGGTCGGGACGATGGGCCAGCTCCCCCCGGGCGAGGTCCTGCTGGTGGAAACCGTCGCCGACGTCGCCACCCTGCAGGTCCGCGACCCTGCGAAACTGGCCTTCATCACCCAGACCACCCTCTCCGTGGACGATACCGCCGAGATCGCCGCCGCGCTGAAGGCCCGCTTCCCCCTGATCCACGCCCCCGCCCACGACGACATCTGCTACGCGACGACCAACCGCCAGGCCGCAGTGAAGGCCGTGGCCCCGAAGATCGACGCCCTTCTCGTGATCGGCGCGCCCAACTCCTCGAACTCCAAGCGCCTGGTCGAGGTCGGCGCCGCCGCAGGCTGCCCCTACTCCATGCTGATCCAACGCGCCGCTGACATCGACTGGCGCGCGCTGCAGGGCGTCCGCTCCGTCGGCCTTACCGCGGGGGCCTCGGCTCCGGAAGTCCTGGTCAACGAGGTCATCGACGCCTTCCGCGCCCGCTATCAGGTCACCGTGGACCTGGTCGAAACCGCCGTCGAGGACATCGAGTTCAAGGTCCCCCGCATCCTGCGCGAGGCCGTGTGATGTTGCGCCCGCTGGCCCTCTTCCTTGCCCTCGCCCTGCCCGTCCAGGCACAGGAGGCACCGATCCTGGCGGAATACTGGACCAACAATGGCAGCCTTCCCCCCGAATACGCCTGGGAGACCGAGGTGACGATCCGGGAAGACGGCGCGCTGACGCTGAAGCACTGCAAGGGCTATGAAACGGAAGGCCCCGCCTGCAAGATCCGCAGGGCAAGGGTGGTCGAGGCGGCTCTGGATGCCATCCGGGCCGCGGCACGGGAGAGCGGTCTGGCCGAACGCCCCGCGCGCGAGACCGACATGCCGGTCGTCGGCGGAGGGCTGACGGGCGGGGCGGTCTATCTGGACGGGCAGCAGGTGCGACTTCTGTCGCAGCCGGTCGACGCCGACGTGGCCCGGGTAAGCCCGGTGCTGCAAGCCATCGCCGCTGCCATTCCCCGGCGCTTCGCCCGCTTTCTGGACGCGGACTGACACCTGGATGACCGGCATGAGCGACGACGCCCGCATCCCACGCCCCGCCCTGCTCCTTGGCCTTGCAGGCCTGATCCCGTTCCTCTGGTCGGCCGCCACGCACCTGTCGCCCGAGCTCGCCTCGGCGGCGGGGCAATGGCTGTCGCCCATGTTCCTGGGGGCCTATGTCGGGCTGACCTACGGGACTGTGATCCTGTCCTTCATGTCCGGCGTCCTTTGGGGCTTTGCCACCCGAACGGAAGGACGCGAGGCAGCCCTGGCTTACACCCTCTCGGTCATCCCGGCCCTTTGGGCGTTCTTCATGGTTACGGACGCCTCGGACAGCTCGGCGATCTTCCTGGCCGCCGGCTTCGCCGGGCTGCTGCTTCTGGACGCGATGTTCCAGGCCTGGGGCCTTGCCCCGCGCTGGTGGCTGCGGCTGCGGGTCATGCTGACCGTGGTCGTCCTTGGCTGCCTTGCCATCCCCCTGCAGGCCTGAGCCGATGCCCGACCTTTTCGCCTATACCGACGGCGCCTGCTCGGGCAATCCCGGCCCTGGCGGCTGGGGCGTCCTGATGATCGCGCGCGAAAACGGGGCGGTGATCAAGGAACGCGAGTTGTCTGGCGGAGAGGCGCTGACCACCAACAACCGGATGGAGCTTCTGGCCGCGATCTCGGCGCTGGAGGCGCTGACGCGGCCGTCAGAGGTGACCATCGTCACCGACAGCGCCTATGTGAAGAACGGCGTGACCGAGTGGATCCATGCCTGGAAGCGCAAGAACTGGCGCACCGCCGGAGGCAGCCCGGTCAAGAATGTCGAGCTGTGGCAAAGGCTTGAGGCCGCAGCTGCGCGCCACACGGTGAACTGGCGCTGGATCAAGGGCCATGCGGGACATGCCGAGAACGAACGCGCAGATGCGCTGGCCCGCGCCGGGATGGCGCCGTTCAAGGCCTCGGCATGACGCTGCTTGACGCGCTTGACTATGCGTCGGTTCTGGTCTTCGCGCTGACCGGAGCCCTCGCCGCCAGCCGCTCTCAGCTTGATATCGTCGGCTTCATCTTCATCGCCTGCCTGACCGCCGTGGGTGGCGGCACGTTGCGCGATGCGATCCTGAACCGCGAGGTCTTCTGGGTGGCCGATCCACTGACACTTGGCGTCGCCACCGCGGCCGCCGTGACCGTGTTCTTCACCGCCCATCTTCTGGAAAGCCGCTACCGCGCGCTGCTTTGGTTCGACGCCTTCGCCCTGTCGGTTGCGGTTCCCGCGGGGGTTGCCGTGGCGCTGGCCGAGGGCCAGGGCTGGCCCATCCTGCTGGTCATGGGGATAGTCACTGGCTGCATGGGCGGCCTCTTGCGCGATGTGGTCTGCAACGAGGTGCCGCTGATCCTGAAACAGGGCGAGCTTTATGCGACCTGTGCGCTGGCCGGTTCCCTGGGTGCCGTGGTCGCGCTGGCTCTTGGCCTAGGCCAGGGCCTATCATTGCTGGTCTGCGCGGCTCTGGTCTTCACCTTGCGCGCAGGCAGCATTGCGCTTGGCTGGCGCTTGCCGGTCTACAAGTCGGAACCGCCAAGCTCTGGTGCCCCGAAACGCTAGGCTTGCAAGGTAAACGAACGTTCGTTTACGGTCTTCGCATGCCGCGCACCCGCACCATTCCCGATGAACAGGTCTTCGCTGTCATCCAGCGCCTGCTGGCGAAGGGTGGAGACAAGGCCGTCACCTTCGGTGCCGTGGCGAAGGCCACAGGCCTTTCACCGCCCACCCTTGTCCAGCGGTACACCAGCCGCGACGGGATGGTCCGCGCCGCGCGCCTTGCCGCCTGGGAGGCACTGGAGCATCGCACTGCCGTGGCGATAGCAGGCACGGCGGACAAGGGTCCTCAGGGCCTGCTGAAGGCCATCGGACCTGTTGACCCCTGCACCTTCGCCGCCGATCTGCGCGATCCCGACCTGGCCGGACGCGCGCAGGGCTGGCGGACAGGTGTAGAGACCGCGCTGGCGCTTCGATTGGGCCAGGGGCCCAAGGCGCGGGAAAGCGCGGCCTTGCTCTTTGCGGCGTGGCAGGGGCAGGCACTCTGGGCTGCCGAGGAGCCGGGGTTCCGCCTGAAGGACGCGGTGAAACGGCTCGTCTAGCGAAGCCCCGCAACGCCCGGATCGCCCGCCCTAGAGGACTGCGGGAAGTGCAAGGCCGCGCAGCACCTCGGACGCGGGCATGGGCCGCTTGCCTTCGCGCTGCGCCTCGACGATTTCGACCGCTCCGGTGCCGCAGGCGATGGTGAAGCCACCGAGCACCTGCCCAGGCGCGCCCTGCCCCGTGGCGAGCCGCGAGCGCAGCAGCTTTACCCGTTCTCCCTTGACCTCCACCCATGCCCCCGGAAACGGCGACAGCCCCCGGATCAGCCGGTCGACCTCGACCGCCGGGCGGGTCCAGTCGACCCGCGCCTCGGCCTTGTCGATCTTGGAGGCATAGGTCACGCCCGCTTCGGGTTGCGGAACTGCGGGCAGCGGCAAGCGGTCGAGTGCCTGAAGGATCAGCCGCGCGCCCAGGGCGCTAAGGCGGTCGTGCAGGTCCGCCGTCGTTTCTTCAGGCCCGATCTCCACCGCCTCGCGCAGCAGGACCGGCCCGGTATCGAGGCCCGCCTCCATCTGCATGATGCAGACCCCGGTTTCACGGTCGCCCGCCATGATAGCCCGATGGATCGGCGCCGCCCCGCGCCAGCGCGGCAGAAGCGAGGCATGGATGTTCAGGCACCCCAGCCGAGGCGCATCCAGCACCGACTGCGGCAGGATCAGCCCATAGGCCACCACCACCGCCACGTCTGCGCCAAGCGCCGCGAACTCTGCCACCGCTTCGGGGTTGCGCAGCGACACGGGATGCCGCACCGGAAGGCCCAAAGCCTCGGCCCGCGCCTGCACCGGGCTTGGGCGGTCCGCCCTCCCACGCCCCGCCGGCCGTGGCGGCTGGCAATAGACGGCGACGATCTCATGCCGCTGATGCAGGGCCTCCAGCACCGGGACGCTAAACTCCGGCGTGCCCATGAAAACGACTTTCATCCGCGCCGCCCAAGCTTTTGCGCCTTGGCGATCAGCATCTTGCGCTTCAGCGGCGACAGGTGGTCGAAATACATCTTCCCCGCCAGATGGTCGATCTGATGCTGCGCGCTGGTCGCCCAAAGCCCGACGAAATCGCGCGCCTCGACTTCGCCGTCCGCGTTCAGGAACCGCACCGTCACCGCGCGCGGCCGCTGGATCACCGCCGAGACGCCCGGCAGGTTCGGCGAGGCTTCCTCATGCTCCCGAATCTGCCCGCTTGCGTGCAGGACCTCGGGGTTCGCCATCCGCACCGCCTGTCCCCGCACCTCGGAGCAATCGACCACCGCCAGCCGCAAGGGCACCCCGATCTGAACGGCTGCCAGGCCATAGCCCGGCATCGCGTCCATCGTGTCGATCATATCGGCCCAGATTGCGCGCACCTCGTCGGTGATCGCGGCTACATCCGCAGCCGGGGTGCGCAGCACCGCCGCAGGCCAGGGAACGCAGCGCCGGACCGTCACGCCCGCGCCCGTTCCCGCTTCAGCTTTTCCATCTTCCGCGTGATCATCTGCCGCTTCAGCGGCCCGAGGTAATCGATGAACAGCTTGCCATCCAGGTGGTCGATCTCGTGCTGCACGCAGGTCGCCCAGAGGCCCGAGAACTGCCGCTCCTGCTCGGTCCCGTCCAGCGCCAGCCAGCGCACCTTGACCTCGGCCGGGCGCTTCACCTCGGCATACTGCTCGGGGATCGACAGGCAGCCTTCCTCATAGGTCGACAGGTCCTCGGAGGACCAGACGATCTGCGGGTTCACCAGGGCGATCGGCTCCGGGTCGCCCTCCTTGATGCAGTCCATCACGATGACGCGCTTGGTCACGCCGACCTGCGGCGCGGCAAGGCCGATGCCGGGAGCGTCATACATCGTCTCCAGCATGTCGGCAGCCAAAGTCCTGATCTCGGGCGTGATTTCCGCCACGGGATCGCAGACCTTCTTGAGGCGCGGGTCAGGATGGATCAGGATGGGGCGGATCATGTGCGGGATTTACGAAAGCCGACCAGCAATGGCAAGAGGAACGCGGAAAAGCCGCCAGGCCGACAGCTCAGGCCGCTCGTTCCCATTTGTACGCGATTTTCGGCACGACCTCCCACATTTGGTAAAATAATTGGGATGAATTCCCGATAATGATGGAATAATCGGATGAACATCCCAACCAACAGGCCTAATGACATGACCTTCGACACCCCCATCTCCCGCGCCGGGTCCCACTGCGTCAAATGGGACATGCTGGAACCGCTCTACGGCTTCAAGGCCGATGAGGGTCTGGCCATGTGGGTCGCGGACATGGAGTTCCAGCCGCCACAGGTCGTGCAGGACGCGCTGCAGAAGATGCTCGACCACGGGGTCTACGGCTATTTCGGCGATGACCGGGCGTATCTCGACGCGATCCGCTGGTGGATGCAGAACCGCCACGGCTGGGAAGTGCAGCCGGACTGGATCTTCACCACGCACGGCCTTGTCAACGGCACGGCGCTTTGCGTCCACAGCTATACCCAGCCCGGCGATGCCGTGGTCCTGATGACCCCGGTCTACCATGCCTTTGCCCGCGTCATCAAAGCCGCCGGGCGCAGCGTCACCGAATGCCCGCTGACCGTGAAGGACGGCCTCGCGCAGGTCGACACGGCCGATTGGGAGAAGCACCTGACCGGCAAGGAGCGGATGTTCATCCTCTGCTCGCCGCACAATCCCGGCGGCCGGGTCTGGACGGTGGAGGAGCTGCGCGCCGTTGCCGACTTCTGCGTCAGGCACGACCTGATCCTCGTGTCGGACGAGATCCACCACGATCTCGTCTACCCCGACCAGAAGCACACAGTCATGGCGCTGGCGGCCCCGCAGATCGCCGACCGCCTGGTGATGATGACCGCCACGACCAAGACCTTCAACATCGCCGGCGCGCATATCGGCAACGTCATCATCGCCGACCCCGCCCTGCGCAAGACCTTCGCGGGAACGATCAACGCGATGGGCATCTCGCCCAATTCCTTCGGGATGCACATGGCCACCGCGGCCTACTCGCCCGAAGGCGCGGCCTGGGTCGACGCGCTGATGCGCTACCTCGACGGCAATCGGAAGCTCTTCGACGAGGGCATCGCCCGGATTCCCGGCCTGCGGTCCACGCCGCTTGAAGCCACGTATCTGGCCTGGGTCGACTTCTCCGGCACGGGAATGGCGCCGTCAGAGTTCATTGACCGGGTCGAGAAACAGGCCAAGATCGCCACCAACCACGGCTCGGCCTTCGGGACCGGGGGCGAGAGCTTCCTTCGTTTCAACCTCGCCTGCCCCCGCGCCCAGGTGGTCGAGGCGGTCTCGCGGCTGGAAAGGGCCTTCGCCGACCTGCAATGATCCGGCTTCTTCGACTTCTGGTCTATCTCTGCCTGCTGATAGGACTGGGCTTCATCGCCGCCTCGCTTTACAGCCCGATGCGGCCCCTGCCCCCGCCGCCGCCCCTGGTTGGAAAGGTGGAGCGGATCGTGATCGACAAGTCCGAACGGCGCATGCAGTTGATGCAGGACGGAAAGCCGGTGCGAACCTACCAGATCGCCCTTGGCTTTACGCCCGAGGGCGACAAGTTGCGACAGGGCGATGGCAAGACGCCCGAGGGAGAGTTCACCATCGACCGCCGGAATGCTGAAAGCGCCTTTCATCTGTCCATCGGCCTGGACTACCCGCAGCCGAGCGACGTCACCCGCGCGGCAACGCACGGCTACTCTCCCGGCGGGGATATCTTCATCCACGGTCAACCGAATGCACTTCCCGAGGGGCTGAAGCTGAAAGGCGACTGGACCGCCGGGTGCATTGCCGTCACCAATGCCGAGATGCGCGAGATCTGGGCGGTGACGCCCGTGGGAACCAAGGTCGAAATCCGTCCTTGAACCCCGCGCGTCAGGCCTTCGGCAGGTAGCCTACCGGCGCATTGCCATCGCGCCAGTAATCCAGCGGCGCCCGGTCAGAAACGGCAGTGGCGCGCTTGAAGTCGCAGACCAGTTCGCCGTTGTCGATGCCTGACGCTATGATCAGGCATTGAAACACATGCCGCGAGCCGTCGTAGACATCGACCAGCCCACGCAGTTTCCCGGGGGAGAAATCCGCATCAAGGGCAAAGCCGTTGTCCCAGAACCGCAGCACCGGATAAACCTCATCGCCCACCTGCACCCGGAGCCGCGACTTGCGCTTCAGGTCCTTCTTTCGCGCGGCTTCCAGCCCCTCGCGGACATAGGCCGGCAGATACTCAAGCATGGCAGCCTCGCACTCACCCCTGGTTCGAATTCTGTAACGGGTCGCTCAAAAATCAAGCTGCGCCAAAGGTATTGCCGAAATGTAAACCGCAGATGTCGGGAAGGACACAGGCGCTGCAATCTTCGGTTGAAAGAGCCGGCGCCGCACGCAGTTCAGGCGCAGCTTGCTGCCATCGCGCTCCGTCTCCCTTGCGAATCGGTCCGGCGCTGCGGATAGCCATTCCCATGATCCTGATCGTCGCCCTGCTTCTTGATGCCGCCTTCGGAGAGCCGCGCTGGCTCTGGGACCGCCTGCCCCATCCGGCCGTCGTGATGGGCCGTGTCGTGGGGTGGTGCGACCGGCGCTTCAATCGGGATGGAGAGCTGAAGCTGAAGGGCACACTGGTCGCGGCCGGACTGCTGGTGAGCGGACTCGTTGTGGGTGGATTGATCCACCTGATCCCGGACCACGGCCTGTTCGAAGCCATTGCAGTCGCCATCCTGGTCGCGCAGAAATCTCTGGTCGAGCACGTCCGCGCCGTGGCGGTTGCCCTCCGCCGCTCGGTGCCCGAGGGGCGCAGGGCCGTCGCCATGATCGTGGGTCGCGATACGGCCGAGATGACCGGCCCCGAGATCTCTCGCGCCGCCATCGAAAGCGCGGCCGAGAACCTGTCGGACGGCGTCGTCGCTCCGGTGTTCTGGTACCTGGTAGCGGGCCTGCCCGGCATCCTGGCCTACAAAATGATCAACACCGCCGACAGCATGATCGGCCACATGACCCCGAAGTACAGGGATTTCGGCTGGGCCTCCGCGCGCCTTGACGACGTGTTGAACCTGATCCCGGCCCGCCTGACCGCACTGCTTATTGCGCTGACCCACGGCTGGACGGACCCCGCGCCCATCCTCCGCGACGCGCCGAAGCACCGCAGCCCCAACGCCGGCTGGCCGGAGTCTGCCCTCGCCCCGGTCCTCAACGTCGCGCTCTCCGGTCCCCGCAGCTACAATGGTGTGCGCAAGGACTATCCCTGGGTCTGGCCCGAGGGCCGCCGCGATCCCGGCCCCGACGACATCGACGCCGCGGCCGACGCGCTGTGGCGGGTCTGGGCCGCCCTTCTGGCGGTTGCCGTGGTGATCGCGCTCACCTAGGTTCTGCGAAACCGACGGAGACCCCATGCGCGCTGCCCTTCTTGCCGTTGCCCTTGCCTCCCCTGCCGTTGCAGCCCCCTGTGGGGGCGACTTCGGTGCATTCCTGCAGGCGATGGAAGCCGAAGCTGTCGCCGCAGGTGTCCCGGCCGACACCGCCGCCGCCTTCTTCAAGGGCGCGAAGCAGGACCAGAAGGTGCTCAAGGCCGACCGGAGCCAGGGCGTCTTCCGCAAGACCTTCCTCGACTTCTCGCAGTCGCTGATCTCCAAGCAACGCCTCTCCACCGCCCGCGCCAAGTCCGAGGCCCTGACCGACATCTTCACCCGAGCCGAGACCGACTACGGCGTCTCGCGCGGCATCCTCCTTGCCTTCTGGGCCTTCGAGACCGATTTCGGCCAGGTCCAGGGCGACTTCAACACGCGCAACGCGCTGCTTACCCTCGCCCACGACTGCCGTCGTCCCGAGCTTTTCCAGCCGCAGGTCATCGCCGCCGCGAAGCTGCACTCGATGAACGACTTCCCGCTCGACACCACCGGCGCCTGGGCGGGCGAAATCGGGATGGTGCAGATGCTGCCCAAGGACATCCTTGAACGCGGCGTCGACGGCGACGGCGACGGGCTGATCCTGCTCAAGACCTCTGAAGCCGACGCGATCCTTTCTGGCGCGCGGATGCTCCAGCACCACGGCTGGCGCGCCGGCGAACCCTGGCTGGCCGAGGTCAGCTTGCCCCCGGATTTCGACTGGTCGCTCACCGGGCTTGACACCGAGCGCCCGACCGAAGACTGGCAGGCCCTGGGCGTCACCCCGCGCAACGGGCCGCTGACCTCCGGCCTCACCGCCTCGGTCCTGCTGCCGCAAGGCCGCAAGGGCCCTGCCTTCCTCGCCTATCCGAACTACCGCGTGCTCTTCGAATGGAACAAGAGCTTCGTCTACGTCACCACCGCCGCCTATTTCGGGACCCGGATCGAAGGGGCCGAGCCCTACGCCGCCGGCAACCCCGACCCGGCGCTCTCGGGCGAGGAAATGACTGCCCTGCAAGAAAAGCTCACCGCGCTTGGCCATGATGTCGGCAAGATCGACGGCATCCTCGGTGCGGGGACGCGGACGGCCGTGCAGAAGGAACAGGTCCGCCTTGGCCTGCCCGCGGACGGCTGGCCAACTCGCGCGCTGCTGGACGCGCTCTGATGGCCAGCTGGAGCCTTGTCGCCACCGTCAAGGCCCCTGAAGACAAGGTTCTCGCCTTTGCCGCGCATCACCTGTCGCTGGGGGCTGAACATCTTTGGCTCTATTTCGACGACCCCGCCCAGCCGATCCCTGCACCGCTGGCCAGCCATCCCCGCGTCACCGTAACTGCCTGCGATGACGCCCACTGGGAGCGTGTGGGGAAGAAGCGTCCGCCGCAGCACCAGAACCGTCAGACCCAGAATGCGCGCTACACCTATCGGGAACGGGTAGCGTCGGACTGGATCGTCCATATCGACGTCGACGAATTCATCCTGGCCTCACGCGCTGTCGCCGAGATCCTGGACGACATCCCGGCCGGAACCATCGCGATGAAGCTGGAACCCTTCGAGGCGATGCACGACCCGCTGCTGCCCGATGACATCTACACCTCGCGCGAGTTCCGCGGGGCGCTGCGTCACGAACACTGGCCGCGCCGCCGCGCTGCGCTTGGTCCCTATCGCAAGGTGATCCGTGACGGGATGCTGTCCCACACGGTGGGCAAGGTCATCTACCGCACCCGCGTGCCAGGTCTTTTGCCGCGGCTGCACGCCGTCATGGTTGACAAGGAGTTCGTGAAGACGCCCGACTGGCAGCCCGAGATGAAGCTTCTTCATTTCCATTCCCAGGACAAGGCCGCCTGGCTGGCCGCCCTGCCGTTTCGCATGACCAAGGGCGCCTACCAGTTCCGGCCCGAACTGCAGGCCTTCCTCGCAGACGCCACGCCCGAGGATATCGACCGCTTCTATCGCCGAACCCAGATCCTGCCGACTGATCTGCGCGACGAGCTGGTGGCCGTCGGCAGGGTGATCCTGGCCGACCTGGGGCTGCGCTCGAAGGTCCAGGCGCTCCGCGACGGCGCGCTGTGACGGTCAGGGCTGGTCGACGTTGACCAGCATCAGCGCAGCGCGGCGGAAGGTCGCCATGATCTCCTGACTTTCCTTCTCGGGTACACGGGTTTCGACCATCGCGCGCTGCATCACCGCCAGCCAGTCCTCGGCATCCTGACGGCGGATTTCCACATGCGCGTGGATCTCGCGCAGGTTCATGTGGCCGTGCAGCTCGTGGTAATATCGCCGCCCACCGAAGAAGCCGCAGAGGAAATTGAACTGTTCCGGGCGGACATGGGACAGCCCGTGACCGCGCTGATGCATGGCCATGATGGCCGCCCCTTGCGGCAGGGTTTCGATCAGGTCGTAGAAGTGGTTCACCAAGAGGTGAACCTGCGCCTCGCCGCCGATCCGATCGATCATCGGTTCCATCGCATCCTCCCATTCCGGATCCGTTCTATTGACATCGGACCTGAACTTCAAAGGTTCCGAAGCGGAGTTCTTGAAGACCCCGCCCCTGCCGTGCCCTCAGCTTTGTGGCCGCGTCTTCTTCGGGTCGTAGTGGGACAGCGGCACGATCACCGCCGGAAGCCGCTTCTGCTGGCCGTCCAGCTTGCCGACCTCGATCGCCGTTCCCACCTCGGCATGCGCCACGTCAACCCGCGCCAAGGCGATGTTCTTGCCCAGGATCGGCGAACGGACGGACGAGGTCACTTCTCCGACCTGAGCGCGCCCGACGTGCAGGCAGTCGCCGTGGCCGACGTCAACATTGCTGTCGATCTCAAGCCCCACGAACTTGCGGCTGGGGTGTTCCTTGCGGCGGATCAGCGCCTCGCGGCCCACGAAGTCGTCGGTCTTGGATTTCAGCGGAACGGTAAAGCCGATCCCGGCCTCGAACGGGTCGGTCTGGTCGCTGAAATCGTATCCGGCGAAGATCAGACCGGCCTCGATCCGCACCATGTCCAGCGCCTGCAGCCCCATCGGTTTCAACCCAAGGTCCCCGCCATTGGCCCAGACCGCGTCATAGACCGCCGAGCCGTCCTTGGGATGGCAGAAGATTTCAAAGCCAAGCTCGCCGGTGTAGCCCGTCCGCGACACCACCACGGGGGCGCCCGACGGACCGCCGATCCGGCCCACGGTAAAACGGAACCAGCCCAGCTCCTCGATTGTCGGCTGGTGCGGCGCGGTCCAGATCATGCGCTTCATGATCTCGCGGCTGTTCGGCCCCTGGACCGCCAGGTTGTGCAGCTGGTCGGTGGAGGACCGCACCATGACCTGCAGCCCCAGCTTCTCGGCCTGCTCGCGGATCCAGTGCCCGCCATATTCGTCCCCGCCGATCCAGCGGAACTGGTCGCGGCCCAGGCGGAAGACGGTGCCGTCGTCGATCATCCCGCCGTGCTCGTAGCACATCGCGGAATAGACCACCTGGCCCTGGCTCAGCTTCTTCATGTCGCGCGTCAGCACCCACTGCATCAGCGCCTCGGCGTCCGGTCCCGTGACCTCCCACTTCCGCAGCGGCGACAGGTCCAGGACCACCGCCGCCTGACGGCAGGCCCAGTATTCCTCCAGCGCGCCGTTCGACGAATAGGCCTGCGGCAGCCAATAGCCTTTATACTCGACCACGTTCCGGGTCTTCTGGCTGATCCGGTCGTGGAAGGCGGTTTCCTTGGTCATCTTCGGCTCCGAGGCGGGCGTGGGGCGGTAAGCGATGGACCGGCTGAACTTTTCAGCGCCGGAATAGGTGCGGACATGGATGTCCGACAGGTACCAGCCATTCGCCGGCGAGGTGTCGTCCGGGCAGGCCGAGTTCACGCAGACGATGTCCGTCAGCGCGCGGAACAGCACATAGTCGCCGGGCCGCGACCAGGGTTCGTCGCTGATCAGCACGCCATGCGCGTCGATGTTGGTGTTGAAGAACAGGTTCACCGCCATCCAGCCCGGGCGTGGATCAACTCCGTGCCCCGCCAGCGCCTTGTTGAAATTGTCCGAGCAGTTGACATGCCCCGGATAGCCGATGTCGTCATAGTACTTCGACGCGCAGGCCATTGCGAAGGCGTCATGGCGGCCGACCGTGTCCTGCACCACCTCGACCAAAGGCACCCAGTCCTGATCGTAGTATTTCGAATGCAGGCCGGGCATCGAATAGGCGTGGCCCATCAGGGTCCGCGAGGTCGTCACGTCCAGCGCGTGCTGGATGCCCTTGTCCAGCTTCCGCGCATCGAAGCACTGGAAGTCGGTGCACTGGCGACCATCCACGTCCAGGATCTGGATGTAGTCCCCCGCCTTGACGAAATAGCTTTCCGCCGTCGCCGACTTTACCCGCAGATCCAGGATCGGGTCGGCAAGGGGGTCCGGCAAGTCATAGTGCCCCACCATCCGCGGCTTGGCCCGCTGGACCAGAAGCGTCACCTGGGTGGCGGTATCCTGTGCGTCGGGCGCCATTGGCAGGCCGGGCGCGCAGACCACCAGCCAGCCCTCGTCAAGAGCCGTCAGTTCAGCCCGGGTGCCCGCCGGAGTCTCGACCCCGAACAGGCGCAGCGCCCCGGCCTTCGCCAGATCGATCTTCCGCGCCGTCAGCCCCTTCCGCAACTGCACGAGGCTCTCTTCGCCCGAAGCGAGCATGGCCTTCAGCCCGTCCGCCGTGGAGTTAGCCGCTTGACCCAGGATGGCGGGGTCGATCCGCCCGTCCCTGGCCGCTGCAACCAGCTCCACCGCCTGACCGCCCTCATCGTTGACCAACGTCAGCCGGTCGCCGACCATGAGCTGCAGCAACACGGCACCGCCGCCGGGCACTACGTGCCGCTCCTGCCCATGATGGCGCGAAAAACCCTGCGGAGTCAGAATCCTGCTGGGACGCGGTGGACCGGAAAGCACATTGGGATAGAACGTGTCGAGCATGGGCCACCCCGTTGTCAGACCCGGCCCTTCGGCGCGGGAAGTTTAACTAGGATAAAACTTGTTCATTCAGAAGAATAGCGTCAGGGTGAGCCTGACACAAGCACAAGCGCAGGGGAAGGCGACGAAATGCTGGCTCTCGGCTTCGGCCTGACCGCCGCCCTTCTTTGGGCGGTGCATGATCTTCTTGCCCGCAAGCTCAGCCAGGGCGCGGCGCTGTTGCCGATCCTTGCTGTCGTGCTCGCCTCCGGGGCAGTGGGACTTCTTCCGGTGGCGGGGATCGTGGGTGGCTGGGACCGGATGACCGGAGGCGCCTGGGCCATCGCGGCGTTGTCGGGTCTGGCTTTCGCGGTGGCGATCGGCGGGCTGTACCGGGCCTTCAGCCTGGCCCCCGTGCGCCTGGTCTCGCCGGTCGTCGGGGCCTATCCGCTTCTCAGCCTGCTGATCGCGGCCGCGCAGGGGCGCCCTGTGCCGCCCGGAGACTGGCTCGCCGTCCTTGCCATCGTCATCGGCATCGCAATCGTCGCCATTGCCGCTCGCGACGACGCGCCCGAGGGCTATGCCGCCCCTCCCGGAGTGGCCATCGCCTGGGCGGCAGTTGCGGCGCTTGGCTTCGCGGGCACCTTCGCCCTGGCCCAGGCTGCCACGCGCATCGGGGCCGAGCTGCCGGTGATGCTGACCGGTCGGGTGGTGGCCTTGCTGGTGGTCGGAAGCCTGATGCTCTGGCAGGCCGCCGGTCGCCTGCCACCGCGTGGACAGCTCTGGGTCTTGTCCGGCATGGGACTGCTCGACGCGTTGGCGCTTGGCCTGGTGACGGCGGCCGGGGGGCATGTCCATGCCGAGTATGCCTCGGTCGCCTCCTCGCTCTTCGGAGTGCTGACGGTCCTGCTGGCCGCCTGGTTCCTGAAGGAACGCGTCCGCCCCGTGCAATGGCTGGGCATAGCCGCTGTCTTCACCGGCATCGCGATGCTGGGGCTGCTGGGCATCTGAGCAACGGCGGGCGGAGACCGCCCACCCTACGCCCGCGGCCTATTCCGCCGCCTCCACCCGAGCGGGTGCGCGGCGCAGGGTCTGGGTCAGGCGGCGTTCGTCACGCGGGGAGACACCGAAAAACTCGGTATAGTGCCGGATCATCGGGCTGGAGGTCATGTAGCCGACCGAGGCCGCGATCTCTCGCAGGCTGTCGTTGGAATAGAGCACCCGCTGCCGGGCCTTCTGCAGGCGCAGGTGGTGGTAATAGCGCAGGGGGCTCTGCCCGGTCTCGCGCTTGAACATACGCTCGAAGTGTCGACCGGACACGCCCACGGCTGCGGCCACGTCAGGAATGCGCAACGGGTCCTCGACGTGGGTCTCGAACAGCCGGATCGCCTCGCGGATCGCAGCCGGAAGACTGTCCGTCGTGCCGCCCGCCCGCGCCACGGGCACCTTCTGGCTGGCGTCGGCATCGCGGACGAAGGGGTGCTGGAACCAGCAGGCCACCTCGGTCATGCAGTCGCGCCCCAGGCGTTCTTCGATCAGCCGCAGCATCAGGTCGAAGACCGCGCCCGAGCCTGATGCCGTGATCCGGCGGCCTTCGCGCAGGATCGTGACCTCACGCGCTTCGACATTGGGGAAGTCGGACTTGAAGGCCGCTTCGTAGCACCAATGCACCGAGCAGGGCCGTCCGTCCAGAAGGCCCGCCCGCGCCAACGGGAAGATCCCGCCCGAAAAGGCCCCCAGTGTCACTCCGGTCCGGTCCAGCCAGCGCAGTTTCGCCGGGCTTCGCCGGGGATCGGCAAACTCGGCCGTCGGTGGCGACAGGATATAGAGGTGGTCCACCCCCTCCAGGTCCTGCAGCGTGAGGTCAGGGTCAAAGCCGATGTCGGCCGAGGACCGCACCGGCGCCGGACTTTCCGCCACCAGCTTCCAGACGAACTCGCTGCGCCCGGTGATTTCGTTCGCCGCGCGCAAAGGCTCGATGGCCGAGGTGAGGCAGGCCATCGGAAAGCCCGGGAACAGCAGGAATCCCAGGCGGAGGGGACCGGTCCGCTCAGTCATCTGGCCACCATCCGGGCGAGGTCGGCGCCCCGTCGTCGTACTTGGACAGCCATTCCACCATCGCCGGCCGGTTGCGGATGAAGCCCTTGTAGGTCGCGAGTTCGTCCGGCAGATCGCGAATGACGCGGTGCAGGCGGCGCGCCCATTTCGGCACAGTCACGATCTCGTCGAAGCTGGCCAGGTAGCAGCGGATGTCGAAGGCGATCGCGTTCGACCGGGGCAGACGGTAGAGGCTCTGCAGCTCGACCCGCAGGTGCTGTTTCTGGCCCAGGTTCTCGGGCGTGAGGGTCGTCTTCATGGGCCCCCATTTCGGATAGGTCTCGGGCGCGGTGTCCAAAAGCGGGTTCACCGTCATCGTCCAGTTGAACCGCCGCACCGGCGCGCCATGCTGTAGCTTCAGCAGGAACTTCAGCGCCCGGTCGAAGACGCCCTTCTCATGCGCCAGCGGCACGGGGGCGTGCCATTCGTGGAAGTTCATGCCGACGTCGAAGTCTACCGACCAGTCCGCCTGGCTGGTCGCGATGCCGGCGTCCATCCAGAGCGTCCCGTCGCGTTCGTCCTGCAGGGTCCAGTCGCCCTGGGTCTGGCGCATGATGTACTCGAACGGCCCGCAGGGCAGCGTCGATTCGTCAAGGAAGGTGAACGTCTGCTCGATCCCAAGCGGCCGGTTCACCCAGTGCCAGCGGTTGCCGTCCTTGGTCAGGCTGAACCACTGCGGATAATCGCGGGACTTCGCCTCCATGATCAGTTCCAGCGTGTCCCAGCCGGCGAGCGTCATGTGCGGCAACGACTGGCAGCGCAGCGGGTCCTCGGCCAGAACCTTGGCGCGGTCCTGCATCTCGGCGACGTAGTGTTCGTCCACGTCCAGCAGATGCTCAAACACCGTCCCAGGGCGGCCCGGCACATGTGGCTCCATATTGACGGAATACATGTAGTCGTCGCGGTCGAAGGGAAACGGGAACCGGCGCGGATTGCTGTTGCGGTAGGTGAAGTCTCCGCGGAACGTCTCGTCGCGGAAGAAGTCGTTGAAGGCACCAGGCTTGAAATCGAGGCTCATCGTCTTCTCCTATCGGTCGATGACGAGGGTCTTGCCCTCGAAGCGGCTGACGCAGGGCATGATCTTGGTATTCGATGCCTGCTCTTCCGGTGACAACCAGTGGTCGCGATGCAGGATCGTACCGTCGCAGCGCACGACCGCGGTTTCGCACTGACCGCAGGCCCCGCCGCGGCAGAGATAGGGCGCATCGACACCATTGGCCTCCATCGCTTCCAGCAGGCTTTGCGTGGTGCCGACGGTGATGGTCTTGCCGCTGGCCGCCAGTTCGACCTGGAACGGCAGGCCAGTCCCCGGCGCCAGGAATTCCTCGTGGTGCAGCGCCTGCTTCGGCCAGCCCATGCCTTCAGCGGTGGACAGCACCCAGCCGATCATCCCCTTCGGCCCGCAGACATAGAGATGCGTCCCGATCGGCTGATTCGCCAGCAACTGCTTGAGGTCGATCTGCTGTCCCAGCTCGTCGAAGTAGCAATGCACCCGGTCGGGATGCGCCGAAGTCAGGCGATCCATGTAGGCGCCCAGCGGTTTCGACCGGGCGGCATAGTGCAGCTCGAACTTGCCGCCGAAATGGGTCAGCTGCGCAATCTGCGCCAGGAACGGCGTGATCCCGATCCCGCCTGCAATCATCAGGTGCTTCTTCGCCCGGTTGTCCAGCGCGAACAGGTTCACCGGGTGGGACAGCACCATCTCCATCCCCGGCTTCACATGGCCATGCATGTAAAGCGACCCGCCCCGGCCGGCGTCGTCGCGGCGGACCGAGATTTCGTAGCCTGACCGATCCTCTGGGTCGGACATCAGCGAATAGGGGTTAAGCCGGCGCGTGCCGTGATCGTCCATCTCGACCACCGTATGCGCCCCGCCCGAGAAGGCCGGCAGCGGCGATCCGTCGCGGCTGACGAAGCGGAACCGCTTGATCAGTTCGTTGACCTCGACCACCTCGGCCACGCGGACCTGAAGTTTGGCGCCGCCGCTCATTTGAACCTCACCACGCTTTCCGGCACCTGGCCGGGGTCCTCGGCGTCAATGTTTACGCCCTGGAAGGCCGCCATCCGGCGCGAGTAATGATCGCGGACGAACAGGTTCAGTCCGCAATGGCTGCATTTGAACGGGTCGGTTGCCACGTTCTCGGTGATGCCCTTGCAATGCACGCACTGCACCCGGCGCACCGTCGAGCCCCTGTGTTCCTTCTGGATCGAGGCGAAGGGGAAGCCGGTGTTCATGATGTCGCGCTCGGCCTGGCCGATCAGGCCCTCGGTGCCGGCAAGGTAGAACTGTATCCCCATGTGAGCGTCGGCCAGCACCTTCGCAAGACGCGGCAGCAGGGCGGGGATCGACGGCGCGCGGAAGAACTGCGCCGCCCCCAAGGCCTGCAAGGATGCTGCCTGGTCGGTGCCATTCGGCCCCGGCGTGTACATGATATGCGAGATAGCCAGCATCGCGGACCGGTCTGGTGCCTTGGCGAACAGCTCGACCACCGCCTCTGCGCCCTCGCCGTCAGCAACGATCAGATGCTGGCTGGCGGGTCGGGGCTCAAGCGGCGCATAGACCGGGCGGCTGCGTATGGAAGGCGCGCCCACGGGAAGAAGAGTAGTCGTCACGGGTCCGGTTCCCTGGTGAAGGGGGCCCGTCGCGACCGACGGACCCCGTGGCGTTGATCAGTCCTTGGCAGTCCGCCGCTTCTTTTCCACGTCGTAGAACGGCAGCGGAGCCGACACCGCCTTCAGCGGGCCATGTGTGCCGCAGCGGACTTCGACCTCGGTGCCGTTGTTCGCGCAGTCGACGTCCAGGCGGGCAATCGCCACGACCCAGTCGTTCAGCGGCGAATACATCGGCTGCGTCACCACGCCGACCTTCCTGCCGTCCTTGTAGATCGGCGCGTTGCCCGGCACCTTCGTCTTGTCGGCAAACTTCAGGCCCGAGATCTTGAAGCGTTCCTTGCCCTGCAGACGGTAGTGCTCCTCGGCCCCACGGAAGCCGGTCTTGCCCTTGGTCACCGTCCAGTCGAGGCCCAGTTCCCACAGCGTGTCGCCCGGACCTTCGTTCTCGAACGGATACATTTCCGAGTTGTCGAAGGGGAAGAACAGCAGGTAGCTCTCGGCCCGCAGCATGTCCAAGGTGGTGAAGCGGCAGGGGATGATCCCCATGCTGGCGCCTTCCTCCAGGATGCGGTCCCAGATCTCGCCCGCGTCCTGGCCCCGGCAGAAGATTTCATAGCCGCGCTCACCCGTGTAACCCGTGCGCGACAGGGTGATGGGCTTGCCGAACAGCATCGCAGGCATATGGCCCATGTAGGGCAGCTGCCGGACGCCCGGGATGTGCTTTTCCAGATAGTCCACCGCCAGCGGCCCCTGCAGCGACAGGTCGTGCAGGTTGTCGTCGAAGCGGATCGAGACGTCGCGGCCCGTCGCCGCCATCGTCAGCTGCTCGAACCCCTGGCCCGAGCCGTGGACGACGGTGTAGCTGTTCGGACCCATCCGGTAGATGATGCAGTCGTCGATGAACTTCCCTGCGTCGTTCAGCATGCAGGCATAGACCGACTTGCCGGGGGCGACCTTTTCCGGGTCGCGGGTCGTGGCACGGTCGATCACATGGGTGGCGGCATGGCCGGTGATGTGGACCTTCTTCAGGCCCGACACGTCCATCAGCCCCGCCTTGGTGCGGATCGCCATGTATTCGGCATTCGGGTCGCCCTTGGAATAGGACCAGGCGGTACCCATCCCGCTCCAGTCCTCCAGATTCGAGCCAAGCGCCCGATGCCGGTCCATCAGTGCCGAGAAACGCCAGGAATTCGTCATCTGTTACCCTCCCCTTGTGGTCTTGATTTTCGCCGAGTGTCAGGTGATTCCCGACAGAAAGCAATAATCAAGTGCAACAATCTTTCTTGTCAGAAAACATCCGCCCAAGAAAAAGGCCGCCCCGAAGGACGGCCTCTTCAAAGCGGTTTATGGTGGTTCAGGCCGGCAGGACAAAGAACCAGTTCGCCCAAAGCACCACGCCGGCCCCCAGGATCAGCGCCAGATAGGGCAGGAAACCGGCCTTCCGCTCACCCAGCTCGCCATAGGGCAGGCCAAGGTCGTCGTAGGCCTCTTTAGGGAACTTGCCGCCGTCCTGATAGTAGTGACGGAACCAGAACACCGGCAGGATGAACGCAGCGAATATCAGCCCCGACCACAGCGCGTTCTCGTAGCCCCAGACCTTGGCACCCGCACCCAGGAACAGGGCGTTGACGAAGGCCAGGATCGTGTTCAGCCCGATCAGCCAGGTCGGCGCCTTCCACGGGCGATCCATGTGGGCGCTGTCGATACGGTGGATCCAGCCGGCGTTCAGGTTCAGGAAGTTGAACATGATGTAGCCCACGTTCGAGATGGCGAGGACGTAGAAATAGCCCGCCACGTCCGAAGCCAGCGCCAGCAGGATCACGTTGAAGGTGAAGTCCGTCCACATCGCGTTGCGCGGCGCGCCGTGGCTGTTGACCTCGCCCAGGTACTTCGGCAGCCAGCCATCGCGCGAGCCCTGGTACAGCGTCCGCGACGACCCGGCCATCGCGGTCATGATTGCCAGGAACAGCGCCATGATCATCAGGATGACGAAGATCTGGGTGATCACCGGCCCGCCGCCGATCATGTTGCCCATCGCCTCGCCAACGCCGGTGCCGTCGACGATGCCGGTGGCAAGCATTCCTTCCACCCCGTAGACGCCCTGGAACGAGAACGGGATCAGGAAGAAGAACACGATGCAGAGCAGGCCCGAGTAGAAGATCGCCCGGAAGGTATCGGTCTTCGGGTCCTTGAGCTCGCGGGTGTAGCAGACCGCGGTTTCAAAGCCGTAGGTCGACCAGGCCGCGATGTACATGCCGCCAAGGAACAGGGTCCAGCCGCCCACGTTCCATTCGCCATCCACTCCGGAATAGGCGGCCGTCGGGGGCACCAGGTTGGTGACGTTCATCCAGTTGATCGATCCGGTGAGCAGCGGGACAAGGCCCACCAGCAGCAGCGGTACCAGCACGACGATCGCCAGCCACTTCTGCGCCGAAGCCGTCGAGGCGATGCCGCGTTCCTGGATCATCAGGATGATCAGCATCAGGATCACGCCGATCACGAAGGTCGAATTGAAGTGCAGGTTGCCAAGGCCCGGGATCGTGATCTGGAACGCCTCCCAAGTGCGGAACCACGGCGTCAGGGCAGCAACCCCGTCAGTCGCAGCGACAGCCTTGATCGCGTCCTCGACCCCCACGCCCGCATTGGCGACCATGTAGTCGATGACCGATTGCGTCTCGGCCGTATAGCTGGCGATGTTCGCCGCCACCCAGTCCATCACCGGCTGACTTTCGGCCAGGGGGATCGGGAACAGTGCGTTCAGGATATAGCCCGCCGCGATGGCGCAGCCCAGCGACAGCACCGGCGACCAGGCGAACCAGTTGCACCAGACCGACAGGGGCGCGATCAGCTTGGAATAGCGCAGCCAGGCGGTGGCGCCGTAAACCGACGTTCCGCCCGACTTGTTGCCGAACATCCCCGCCATCTCGGCATAGGTGAAGCTTTGCAGGAACCCCATCACCATCGAGATCATCCAGACCAGGAAGGCAAGTTTCCCCGTCGTCCCCGCAATCCCGCCGATCGAGAACAGCACCAGCGGCGGCACCCCGGCGGCGACCCAGAAGGCCCCCTGCCAGCTCAGCGCCCGGACCATCTGGCCTGATCCGGGTTCCGACCGGGCCATTCCGCCCGTTCCGATTTCAGTCGTCATTCCCTCTCTCCTGTTGGACGGGCGACCGGCTGCGGGCTATTGTCTGCCCTTCTCTCCGGCGGCCCTGATGGCATCTTGCGACGGACGCGCTTTGCGAACTCGTACGGTCCCAGCCTTCCCCCTCTGTCCGGCGCAGGTACGTCTCAGGCAGGCGATGGCCTGCGGCCTGATGTCGCGCAGAAAAGCACGGCTCCTGGTTCAAGGCGAGAAGAATTTAAGCCTCGCGAAAGAAAGTTTCCTTGAAATCGTTGTGGGCCGCCTAAAAAGCAAGCGGCGCCGGGTGTGGCGCCGCCTTGTGGTTGTGCTGACCCCGGCTCAGTTGCGGAGGTAGCTTTCCATGGAATCCTCCAGAGCGTCCTTCCAGGGCGTGTGGTGGATAGGGGCCATCGTGCCGGTTATGACCGACCGGTAAGCGTGGTTGCGGAAGGCCATGATGTCCTGCTTCTTGTGCTCCTTCCACTCGAAGAAGGCCTCGCAGGCGCCGTCCACGTCGAAGGACGGATAGTCCGTCTCGGCGATCAGCTCCTTCACATAGTCGCCCTGGTAGTGGATCGCGTCGTGGGCGTCCTTGCCCGCGTCCTCGGCGGCCACCCGGTCCTCGACGTCCTTCATCAGGACCGCCTTGTCGGTCGGGATCTTGATCTTGCCCATGATCGCGTCGCGGACCCACCAGGCCTGCGCGTCGAACATGTTGAAGGTGAACCACTGGTCCTGCATGCCGATGTAGAACAGCTTCGGGTTGTGGACCCAGGCCACGCCCTTGTAGAGGTCCGCCGTCGCCAGCCGGTTCGCCGTCTTCAGCCGCAGGTCATCGGGCAGGAACGGGAAGTGGTGCTTGTAGCCGGTGCACAGGATGATCGCATCCACCTTCTTGGACGTGCCGTCCGCGAAATAGGCCGTGGTCTCGTCCACCCGCTCCAGCTTCGGAACTTCCTTCCAGTTGTCCGGCCACTTGAAGCCCATCGGGGCGTTCCGGTAGGCGACCGTGATCGACTTGGCGCCATACTTCCAGCACTGTGACCCGATGTCCTCGGCCGAGTAGGACGACCCGAGAAGCAGCAGGTCCTTGCCCGCGAACTCGCGCGCGTCGCGGAAGTCGTGGGCGTGCAGCACGCGCCCGTTGAACTTGTCGAAGCCGGGATATTCCGGCACGTTGGGCACCGAGAAGTGGCCCGAGGCGACGACGACGTTGTCGAAGTCCTCGGAATACATCCGGTCAGCCTTCAGGTCATGCACCGTGACGGTGAAATTCCCCTTGTCCTCGTTGTACTTGACCATGCGGACGGTGGTGCAGAAGCGAATCCAGTCGCGCACACCCGCGCGCTTGACCCGGCCCTCGATATAGTCGAACAGCACCGCGCGCGGCGGATAGCTGGCGATCTGCTTGCCGAAATGCTCCTCGAACGAATAGTCGGCGAACTCCAGCCCTTCCTTCGGCCCGTTCGACCACAGGTAGCGATACATCGAGCAGTGGACCGGCTCGCCGTGTTCATCCAGACCGGTGCGCCAGGTGTAGTTCCACAACCCGCCCCAGTTCGACTGCTTTTCGAAGCAGACGACCTCGGGGATATCCTCGCCCTTCGCCTTTGCCGACTGGAACGCACGCAACTGCGCCAGGCCCGACGGACCCGCACCGATCACTGCTACTCTTTTCTTCATGTCTCACCTCCGAGTGTCGTGTCTGGATGACGCATTGCTGCGTTCGTGCTTTCCGGCCACCCTAGTGACATTGTTGCGCCTGTGTCAAATAATCTCACTGGGGGTAAACATGAGAAACCCCGGAGGCCAAGGCCATCCGGGGGTGCTCACTCAACTGCAGCTTGATTTTCCGGCAAATGCCTGATCAGCGCGCAATCGTCACCGTGCAGTGCGCGCGGGTGGCGACTTCGCTGGCGACAGATCCAAGGACCAGCCGCTGCAGACCGCGCTTGTCGCCCGTGCCCATGACGATATGGGTGTAGCCGTTCTGCTCGGCATAGGCGATGATCGCCGGGGCGGCTTCGCGCGCTGCCACCTCGACCGTGCCGATGTCGGTCGCGCCTTCGCTTTTCGCCAGGGCCTCTGCGTCGGCAAGAACCTTCTGGACCTCTTGCGCGTTCCAGTGGCTGATCGTCGGCCCTCGTGCCCCGCCATGCGCGATGTTCACGGCACAGATGGTCAGGTGCCCCCCCGTCGCCTTCGCGACTTCAGCCGCCAGAATGACACCGACCGTCGCGTGATCGCTTCCGTCCGTGGGGCAGAGAATCTTGCTCGTCATGGTTTTGTCCTCAGCATGGTTGGTCTTGATGCGACACAACCATCAAATGGTTCGCGCGACCTTGACTTGCGTCAAGAATGTTTCCCCGCAGAAAAGTAGCGGAAATCGCCATCCCTGCTGCGGGCGGAAGACAAGCGTCACGCGGCCCGCTGGGCACCGCGACAACAAAGGCCCCGGATTGCTCCGGGGCGAGTTGGGGGTTCAGGGTAGGCAAGAAGGGCATAGGTCTGCCCATCGGGGCTGGGGGACTGCATCCCCGGCACCGATTTCTGAAGAACTTCGCATCGCGGACCCGCCCCTCATTGGTTCGGATCCGCATGCCTTGTCCGCTGTTGTCGAGATCAGACGTCCAGCGTGTTCTGCGTTTCCCAGGCCGAGAAATGCGAGCAGTAGTCGTTCCATTCCTTGTGCTTCAGCTTCAGGAAGGCGGCCGAGAACTCCTCGCCCATCATGGATTTCAGGGTCTTGTCCTTGTCGAACTCGCGCAGCGCGTCCAGCAGGTTCAGCGGCAGCTTCGGCGCGTTCTTCACCGTATGACCCATCTGGTACATGTCGATGTCGTAGCGCCGGCCCGGATCAGCCTTGGTCCGCACCCCGTCAAGACCGGCGGCCAGGATCACCGCCTGCATCAGGTAGGGGTTCGCCGCGCCATCGGGCAAACGCAGCTCGAACCGGCCCGGTCCTGGAACTCGGACCATGTGCGTGCGGTTGTTGCCGGTCCAGGTCACCGTGTTCGGTGCCCAGGTTGCCCCCGACGAGGTGCGCGGCGCGTTGATCCGCTTGTAGCTGTTCACCGTCGGGTTGCAGATCGCCGCCAGCGCGCTGGCGTGCTTCATGATCCCGCCCAGGAAGTTGCGTCCCTGGTCCGAGAGCGACAGTTCCTTCGACGGGTCCGAGAAGGCGTTGGTCTTGCCATCCAGGCTCCAGACCGAGATGTGGGCGTGGCAACCCGATCCGGTCAGGCCCTTGAAGGGCTTCGGCATGAAGGTGCAGCGCAGGCCGTGCTTCTCGGCGATCGACTTCATCATGAACTTGAAGAAGCTGTGCTTGTCGGCCGTGGCCAGCACGTCGTCGTACTTCCAGTTCATCTCGTACTGGCCGGTCGCGTCTTCATGGTCGTTCTGGTAGGCTTCCCAGCCCAGTTCCAGCATGTAGTCGCAGACTTCAGAGATGCAGTCGTACTGCCGCATCATCGCCTGCTGGTCATAGCAGGGCTTCTCGGCGTTGTCGTAGGGATCGGCGATCTTGTCGCCCTGCGGGGTCAGCAGGAAGAACTCGGGCTCGACGCCGGTCTTGACCCGCAGGCCCTCTTTCGCCGCCTCGTCGATCAGGCGGCGCAGCACGTTGCGCGGGGCCTGGGCCAGAGGCTTCTCTTCCATCACGCAGTTCGAGGCGACCCAGGCCACCTCTTTCTTCCACGGCAGCTGGATCGCGGCTTCCGGGTCCGGAACCGCCATCATGTCCGGGTGCGCCGGCGTCAGGTCCAGCCAGGTGGCAAACCCGGCAAAGCCCGCACCGTCCACCGCCATATCATTGATCGCCTGCGTCGGCACAAGCTTGGCACGCTGTCCACCGAACAGGTCGGTGTAGGATACCATGAAATACTTGACGCCCTTTTCCTTGGCCCACTTGGCAAGGTCCTTCGCCATCACTGTAGCTCCCTAAGTCTTTTCTTGGTTGTTGTATGGGGAAACGGCGGCTTAGAAGCCGCCGTTCCGTCCCGGTATCCAGTTGGTACCAGCCAGGGGAACCCCTGCCATCGCCGCAGCCTCGATGGTCAGCGAGCACAGGTCCTCGGGCTCCAGGTTATGAAGGTGGTTCTTGCCGCAGGCGCGCGCGATGGTTTGCGCTTCCAGCGTCATCACCTTCAGGTAGTTCTTCAGGCGACGGCCACCCAGCACCGGGTCGAACCGCTTGAACAACTCCGGGTCCTGCGTGGTGATCCCGGCCGGGTCGCGGCCTTCGTGCCAGTCGTCGTAGGCGTCCGCAGTGGTGCCCAGCTTCTGGTACTCTTCTTCCCACTTCGGATCGTTGTCGCCCAGCGCGATCAGCGCCGCGGTGCCGATGGCAACCGCGTCGGCACCGAGCGCCATCGCCTTGGCCACGTCCGCACCGCTGCGGATGCCGCCCGAGACGATCAGCTGCACCTTGCGGTGCATGCCCAGGTCCTGCAGCGCCTTCACAGCCTGCGGAATGCAGGCCAGGATCGGCATCCCGACATGCTCGATGAACACGTCCTGCGTCGCCGCCGTGCCGCCCTGCATCCCGTCAAGCACGACCACGTCGGCGCCGGCCTTCACCGCCAGCGCGGTGTCATAGTAGGGACGCGCGCCGCCGACCTTGACATAGATCGGCTTTTCCCAGTCGGTGATCTCGCGCAGCTCCATGATCTTGATTTCAAGATCGTCCGGACCGGTCCAGTCGGGGTGACGGCAGGCAGAGCGCTGGTCGATGCCCTTGGGCAGGTTCCGCATCATCGCAACGCGGTCGCTGATCTTCTGCCCCAGCAGCATCCCGCCCCCGCCGGGCTTCGCGCCCTGGCCGACCACGACCTCGATCGCGTCCGCACGCCGCAGGTCGTCAGGGTTCATGCCGTAGCGCGAGGGCAGATACTGATAGACCAGCGTCTTGGAGTGGCCGCGCTCTTCCTCGGTCATCCCGCCGTCGCCGGTGGTGGTCGAGGTGCCGGCTTCCGTCGCGCCGCGGCCCAGGGCCTCTTTCGCCGGACCGGACAGCGCACCGAAGCTCATGCCCGCGATGGTGATCGGAATGTCCAGATGGATCGGCTTCTTGGCGAAACGGGTGCCAAGCCAGACGTCCGTCGCGCATTTCTCGCGGTAGCCTTCCAGCGGATAGCGGGAGATGGACGCGCCAAGGAACAGCAGGTCATCGAAGTGCGGCAGATGCCGCTTCGTGCCGCCACCGCGGATGTCGTAGATGCCAGAGGCGGCCGCGCGGCGGATTTCGGCGTTCACCGCGGGGGTGAAGGTGGCCGAGAAACGGGGCGGGGTACGGGGAAGATCGGTCATTGCTGCCTCAGTACGACGACGCGTTGTCGATGTTGAAATTGTACAGTTTGCGGGCCGAGCCGTAGCGCTTGAACTCTTCCGGCTTTGCCTTCCCGTCCGCCTCGCCACGCTTCAAGAGGTCGGCAAGCAGCGCGAGGTGTTCGGGCCGCATCTCCTTTTCGATGCAGTCCGCGCCCAGCGACTTGACCGATCCGCGAACGAACAAACGCGCTTCGTACAGCGAGTCCCCCAGCGCGTCCCCTGCATCGCCCAGCACCACCAGGTTCCCGGACTGCGCCATGAAGGCCGACATGTGGCCGATGGAGCCGTGAACGACGATGTCGATCCCCTTCATCGACACGCCGCAGCGCGAGGAGGCATTGCCCTTGATCACCAGCAACCCGCCGCGGCCCGTGGCCCCGGCATACTGGCTGGCATTGCCGTCGATGATGACGGTGCCCGACATCATGTTCTCCGCCACGCCCGGCCCGGCCGAGCCCTTGATGCGGATCGTCGCCTGCTTGTTCATCCCGGCGCAGTAGTAGCCGGTCGAACCGCGCACCGTTATGTCCACCGGCGCATCCACCCCGGCGGCAATCGCGTGCGCACCCTTGGGGTTGATGACTTCCCAGGCCGTCATGTTGGTCTGGCCCTTCAGGGCGTGAAGCGAGGAATTGAGCGCGCGGAGGCCCTCTTTCCCCAGGTCGAAGGTCTGCATTCTCTCAACGCTCCCAGAAGTACACAGTTGCGGGTTCGGGTTCCCAGACGCGGGCGTCCTCGATGCCCGGCAGGTTCACCAGCGCCCGGTATTCCGACCCGAAGGCGACGTACTGGTCGGTTTCGGCCATGACGGCCGGTTTGCAGGCGATGGGGTCGCGGACGACGCCGAAGCCGTTCTTGGTGCCGACGACGAAGGTGAAGAACCCGTCCAGGTCGGTCAGGGTCGCCTCAAGCGCGTTGCCCAGCGTCTCGCCGGATTTCAGCTTGTGGCTGATGAAGGCCGCTCCGACCTCGGTGTCGTTCTGGGTCTCGAAGGTCATGCCCTGACGGATCAGCTCGCGCCGGACGCCGTTGTGGTTCGACAGCGACCCGTTGTGCACGAGGCACTGGTCGGTGCCCGTCGAGAACGGATGCGCGCCCATCGTGGTGACAGCCGATTCGGTCGCCATCCGGGTATGGCCGATGCCGTGGGTGCCCTTCATCTTCGACACTTCGAACCGGGCGGCCACATCCTTGGGCAGACCCACTTCCTTGAAAATCTCGATCGAGTCGCCCGCGCTCATCACCTTCACGCCCGGCCGCAGATGCGACAGCGCCGAGCGGGCGGCCTCCATCTGGTCCAGCGGAACCTCAAGCACCGCGTGGGTCGACTTGATCTTCATGGTCACCGGCTGGCCGAGGGCGTCATGCAGGTCGCCGTCGAGGTCCTTGAAATCCTTGTCGGGCGTGGCCGACTGGATGGTGATCTTTCCAAGACCGTCCTTCGCCCCACCGTAGATCGCAATCCCGGCGCTGTCCGGGCCGCGGTCGGTCATGGTGATGAGCATGTCCGTCAGCAGGGCCCCGAGTTGGGGTTCCAGCTTAGGATCCTTCAGGAACAGTCCAACGATGCCGCACATGGATTCGCCTCCTTCACGTTCTTGTGGGGACGCTAGCACCGCTTTTCAATCCTATCAACTGTTAAGAAACAAATTTCACCCGTCGGGAAAATCAGTGCTGCATATGCAGGCAACTGCGGTTTTTCTTGACAGAGTGTCGCAGGTGGCTTTCCCTGTGGAAAACAAATTTGCCGTGCAGGGAAAGACGTCGGGGCCGCGTCGCACGGGTCGCACAAGCGCCCGAGGGAGGAAACTGTGGGAGACCTTAATCAGCGGATTGAGGCGATGCATCGACGCGACGTGCTTGTGGCATGGGCGTTCGTCATCGGCCTCTGGTTCGCGGTGATCTTCGTCGCTCTGGCGACGTGGAACCTGGCACCAAACGGCACAGCGCGGACTTTGCTTCTGATCGGAGGGGCGATCGTCCTTCTTTTCAACACTGCCGCCATCCTGGCGATGCTGCGCCATTACCGCGAGGACCGGGACTTCATGTACGGCATCGACATCAAGTTCCTCGACGAAGCCAAGGGGCGGAGGGGCTGAGATGGCGCATTACGTACCTCCGAAGCAAGGCAAGGCGAGCCAGCTTTTCGACGTGATCGTGCTGGTCGTCCTGACGGTCGGCGCTCTGTTCGTTCCGCTCTGGCTGGGAATGGCCGGCGCAGCAAAGACCGTTGCGGCACCAGTGACCGAACCGACCTGGGAAGCGCTTGGACAGAACGCGGCACAGGCCGCCAAGTATGAAGCCCTGGGTTACACGCCGGAAAGCGCCCACGACCTGATCCTGGCACGCTTCGACTACAGCTTTTCTGCCGGGGCCCTCCTGACGATGATCGCGGTCATCCTGCTGTACTACTTCCTGATCCTGCGGTTCTCCGAAATGGAATACCGCGAGGTCATTTCTGAAAAGTTCGGGGAGTGACCGACATGGATCTGTGGAACTGGCTTGAATATGGAGCCTGGGGGCTTTCGGCCCTGCTCGGGCTGCACATGCTGGTCGATTGGCTGAAGACCGACTCGACCTATTCCGAAGACGTCCTGACCTCCTCGCGCGAAGGCGAGCTTGAGGCGATGGCCGAAGAGCACAAGGCGCATTGACATGGCCGACGTAGACATCACCTCGCAAACAATGGACGGCATGGGGCCGCATGGCACCAAGGTCGGCCTTCTCCGCGTCCTCGGTCCCGCCCACGTCTGGGCCCTGGGCGTCGGCATCGTTCTGGTCGGCGAATACATGGGCTGGAACTTTGCCGTCGGTAAAGGCGGCGCCTATGCCGCGCTGATCGCCTGCTGGTTCGCGGGCATCCTTTACTCCTGCGTCGCCATGATCGATTCGGAAGTGACCTCGACTGTCGCTTCCGCCGGGGGCCAGTATACGCAAGCCAAGCATATCATCGGGCCGCTGATGGCGTTCAACGTCGGCCTCTACCTAGTCTTCGCCTACACCATGCTGGAGGCCGCCAACGCGATCACCGCGGGCTACCTCTTCTCGGTCGTGGCGCAGATGACGGGTCATGCCGGGGATCTCGACCAGCGTCCGTTCATCATCCTCGTGATCATGTTCCTGGCCTGGCTGAACTATCGCGGCGTGCTGGCAACGCTGACCTTCAACCTGGTCATCACCGCCATCGCGTTCTGCGCCATCATCATCCTGTTCCTGTCGACCTCGGGCGTCCTGGGCGGCGGGATCATGGAGCACGCGGCCCTGTTCGAAGGCCACGAACTCCCCTACGGCTGGATCGGCGTCCTTGCTGCAATGCACTTCGGCCTCTGGTACTATCTGGGGATCGAGGGCACCACGCAGGCGGCCGAGGAAGTGCGCTCGCCCGCGCGGTCGCTCCCGTTCGGGACGCTGGCCGGGATCATGACGCTGCTCATCGCGGCGACGCTGACCTGGTTCATGTGCTCGGGCGTGCTGCCGTGGGAGTATCTGGGTGACGGGGTGAACGGGTCGGTGGCACCGCTGTTCGACACTGCCCGGTTGTCCGGTTCGACAGGTCTGCTGTGGCTTCTGGGCTTCGGCACCCTCTTCGCGACGCTGGCCTCGGCCAACGGCTGCATCAATGACGCGTCGCGGGCCTGGTTCGCAATGGGCCGCGACAAGTATCTCCCCGGATGGTTCGGCGCGGTCCACCCGCGTTACCGCACGCCCTACCGGTCCATCGTGTTCCTGGTTCCGATCGCACTGATCTTCGCCCTTGGCGCCCCTCTGGACCAGGTGATCACCTTCTCGATCCTGTCGGGCCTCCTCGGCTACACCTTCATGCCGCTCAACATCATCCTGTTCCGCCGCAAATGGCCGCTGGACACGATCAAGCGCGGCTATGAGCACCCGTTCCACCCGATCCCCGCGATCACGCTACTGGCCATCTGCTCGATCACCTTCTTCGCGGTGTTCCTGGGCTATGGCACGCAGCTGGTGGCGATGATCGGCTTCTACATCGTCGTGTCGCTGTGGTTCCACTTCTGGCGCTACCGCTTCGTGAACCGGGGGGCGCAGTTCACCATGCCCTGGCCGAAACCCCGGGGCTACTAAGGCACATGGCCCGCCTCGAAGGGCGGGCCTTTTCCCATGTCCCCGCTTGTCCCCCTTGGCATCGCCCTCGCCGCACTTGGCCTTTGGCTGGCCCTGCGCCTGATCCGCGAGACCCGCGCGCGCGCCACCGACCGCGCCGGCTATTTC
>JAIXZY010000046.1 GCA_027489355.1 Paracoccaceae bacterium
CGACCTGAAGCAGATCAACCCGCGCGCCAAGGTGACGGTGAAGCTGGTGTCGTCCTCGGGCGTCGGGACCATCGCGGCGGGCGTGGCGAAGGCCAAGGCCGACGTGATCCTGATCTCGGGCCACAACGGCGGGACGGGGGCCTCTCCGGCGACGTCGATCAAGTATGCGGGTCTGCCGTGGGAGATGGGCCTGACCGAGGCGCATCAAGTGCTGGCGATGAACAACCTGCGGGAGCGGGTGACGCTGCGCACGGACGGCGGTCTTAGGACCGGGCGCGACATCGTCATGGCGGCGATGATGGGGGCCGAGGAATACGGCATCGGCACCGCGGCCCTGATCGCGATGGGCTGCATCATGGTGCGGCAGTGCCAGTCGAACACCTGCCCGGTGGGCGTCTGCACCCAGGATGAGCGGCTGCGGGCGAAGTTCACTGGCAGCGCGGACAAGGTGGTGAACCTGATCACCTTCTACGCGCAGGAAGTGCGGGAAATCCTTGCCTCCATCGGTGCGCGGAGCATGGACGAGATCATCGGACGGGCCGATCTGCTGACACAGGTCAGCCGTGGGGCCGCGAACCTGGATGACCTTGACCTGAACCCGATGCTGATCAGCGTCGATGGGGCGCGGTCGATCACCTATGACCGGTCGAAGCCCCGGAACGCGGTGCCGGACACGCTGGACGCCGAGATCATCAAGGACGGCCACCGCTTCTTCGAGGATGGCGAGAAGATGCAGCTGTCCTACGCGGTGCGGAACACGTTGCGGACCATCGGGACGCGGGCGTCTTCGCACATCGTGAAGAAGTTCGGGATGCGGAACGCGCTGCAGCCCGACCATCTGACGGTGAAGCTGACGGGGTCCTGCGGGCAGTCGCTGGGGGCGTTCTCGGTGAGGGGCCTGAAGCTGGAGGTCCAGGGCGACGCCAACGACTATGTCGGCAAAGGCCTGTCGGGCGGCACGATCACCGTGCGGCCGCTGATGTCCTCGCCGCTGAAGGCGGAGGAGAACACGATCATCGGGAACACCGTGCTGTACGGGGCGACGGACGGGTTCCTGTTCGCCTCGGGTCGGGCGGGTGAGCGCTTCGCGGTGCGGAACTCGGGCGCTTCGGTCGTGGTGGAAGGCTGCGGGTCGAACGGGTGTGAGTACATGACCGGCGGCGTCGCGGTGATCCTGGGCCGGATCGGGGCGAACTTCGGGGCGGGGATGACGGGCGGGATGGCCTATGTCTACGACCCGGAAGGCGTGGCCGAGGACTTCATGAACCTGGAGTCGATCCTGACCTGCGCCGTGGGCCATCCGCACTGGGAGATGCAGCTCAAGGGCCTGATCCAGCGCCATCTGGACGAGACCGGCAGCCGCATCGCCGAGCGCATCCTGTCAAACTGGGACCGCGAGCGGCTGAACTTCCTGCAGGTCTGCCCGAAAGAGATGGTGGACCGCCTGCCCTATCCGCTGTCGGACGAGGTGGCGAAGGTTCCGGCGGAATAATCCGATAACGGGCGGCCCGGTCGTGCGGGCCGTCCGTCCCTTCGCGGCGTCAGACCTCGGCCAGACCGACGACGTAGTTCTTGCCATAGGCCTTCGCGCATTTCGGACAGGTCGTGTAGAAGAACCAGACCTCGCCGTCCGGCTTGCCACGGCTGGCGCTGAGGGCTTTCAGGTCGTCGTGCCAAGCCTTCGCCTCGCTGTATGGACCTTCGAAGACCTTGGTGACGTAATCGCCCGAGAGCCGGGTCATCTCCTCTTCCGGCACGTCCTTTGTGACCGCGAAGAGATGCTCTCCCTTGAATGCCGAAGTGTCGCGCGACAGGACGATGTACTGCTCGGGGTCCATCGCACCGGCGTCGTCGATGCCCCTGCACCCGCGAGAAGACCTTCCCCATGTTCAAGGGGATATGCATCGCGGAGAGAGTTTCGGCGCGCAGAAAGGGCTTGTCGCGAAAGTGAAGCTCGGCCGCGTCCCATCCCTCCGGGTTGAAGCGCGGGCAGCAGCCGGTGGTGTTCACCGATTGGTCGAGTTTGGGAAGTTCGTTGGTTTGCATCGTCCTTCTCCTTCGGCAGTAGGCCGGGCGGAAGAATAGGGACGATGGAAACGGGCCGCCTTGACGGCGGTCAAGGCGGCCCGCAAAGGCGATGTCGCCGGTCTCAGTCCTCTGACGACCGCGCCCAGAGGTTGATGTCCTTCTCCTCGGAGATGGCGTCGATCGCGGCCAGTTCGTCTGCGGTGAAGTCCGGCTTCTCCAGCGCGCCAACGCAATCGACGACCTGCTCGGGCTTCGACGCTCCGATCAGCGCAGAAGTGATCCCGCCGTTGCGCAGAACCCAGGCAATCGCCATTTGCGCCAGCGTCTGGCCCCGGGCGGCGGCCATGTCGCTCAGCTTCCGCACCGAGCCAAGGGCCTTTTCCACCACCGACGGATCAAGGGACTTGTCCTGCGTGGCACGGCTGCCTGCCGGGATGCCGTTCAGGTACTTGTTGGTCAGGATGCCCTGCGCCAGCGGCACGAAGGCGATGGAGCCGACGCCGAGTTCCTTCAGCGTGTCCTTCAGCCCGTCGGTTTCCACCCAGCGGTTCAGGATGTTGTAGCTGGGCTGGTGGATCAGGAGCGGCGTGCCGAGGTCTTTCAGGATCGCCACCGCCTCGCGCGTGCGCTGGGAGTTGTAGCTGGAGATGCCGATGTACTGCGCGCGGCCCGAACGGACGATGTGGTCGAGGGCTCCCATCGTTTCTTCAAGCGGCGTGTCGGGGTCGAAGCGGTGGGAATAGAAGATGTCGACGTAGTCGAGACCCATCCGCTTCAGCGACTGGTCGCAGGAGGCGATGACGTACTTCCGGCTGCCCCATTCGCCGTAGGGGCCGTCCCACATCAGGTAGCCGGCCTTGGAGGAGATGATCAGCTCATCCCGCATTCCGCGGAAGTCGGTCTTCAGCAGCTCGCCGAAGGCTTCCTCGGCGCTGCCGGGCGGCGGGCCGTAGTTGTTGGCAAGGTCGAAATGGGTGATGCCAAGGTCGAAGGCGGTGCGGCAGATCGCCTGTTTGGTGGCATGCGGCGTGTCGTGGCCGAAGTTGTGCCACAGCCCCAGGCTGATGGCCGGAAGCTTGAGACCCGAGCGGCCGCAGCGGTTGTAGATCATCCGGCCATATCGGTCGGGGTTGGGAACGTAGCTCATCGGAGTCCTCCTGATGGCGCTATCATGCGTCGGTGGTCGGGCGGCTTCAAGTTGCGCTGGCCGGGAATCCGGGGAATGGTTGCGGCATGAAGATCGTCCGACAGTTCTGGGACTTCCTGGTCTGCGTCTGGTGGCGGGTCGGCGACGGGCATTTCGGCCTGATCGCCGCCGGAGTGGCCTTCTTCGCGATGTTTGCGGTCTTTCCCGGTCTTGCGGCGGCCATCGCGGTCTGGGGGATGTTTGCTGATCCGCGCGTCATCCAGGGCTACCTGTCCATCGCGGAACGCTTCCTCCCGCCCGAGGCGCGGACGCTGGTGCATGACCAGGTGATGGGGCTGATCTCGGCACCGCGCACGGCCTTGCAGTGGACGACGGTGCTGTCGCTGCTGATCGCGCTTTACTCGGCACGGGCCGGGGTCTCGGCGCTGGTGCAGGGGCTGGACGTGGTACACCGGTCGAAGCCGCGCTCTTGGCTTTGGGGCTGGGCGGTCGACTTCGTATTGACCGTGGCGCTGATCGGGGCGCTGTTCGTTGCGCTGGTGACGGTTGTGGTCGTGCCGATCCTGCTGAACTTCGTCCAGTTCGGCACCTTCGAGGCCTGGCTCACCAAGGTCTTGCCCTGGGGCGCGATGTTCCTGCTGGTGGTGACCTGTCTCTCGATCCTCTACCGCTTCGGCCCGAACGTGCCGGGAGGCTTCCGGTCCCCGTGGATCAGCGTCGGCGTGGTGGTCGCGGCGGCGGCCTGGTCGGGGGTGTCCATCGGGTTCTCGGTCTATCTTGCGAACTTCAACAGCTACAACGTCTTCTACGGCTCCATCGGCGCGGTGATCATCCTGATGATGTGGCTTTACCTGTCGGTCTGGTCGATCCTGCTGGGCGGAGCGATCAATGCCGAGCTGGACGCCCGGCTGCGCGACCACTGGCCGCTGCGGCAGGAGCGGCTGCTGGGCCGGATGCGCGAGAGGCGGGATTAGAACCGCGCGGCCAGCAGGCCGCAGAAGGGGTCGACCGGGCTTTTCTCCCTGAACTCCGCTCGGCGGGGGTCAGCGCGGTCATCCGCTGGACCACCTCGGGGCCGGTGCCAAGGCAGAGATGGACGAACAGCTGCCGGACCGTCGCGCCCAGGTCCATGCCGCCAAGCGTGGCGCGCACCCAATCGCGGGTCGCCGGGTCCAGATTGAACGGTGCGGCCCAGAGGATGCGCTCCATCTGGTCCATGCGACGCCCTACTGCGCGGCGATGTCGCGGGCGGCGGGTGACAGGATCGCCTCGGTCACTTCGGAGAGCGCCAGCGCCGCCGCGCCATGCGCCCACAGCAGGTCGCCCCAGGCGTGGATCTCGATGGGCGGGCGCGGGCGTCCGGTGTTGATCGCGAGGTTCTCCATCTCGGCCAGCGTCTCGGCGGCGTAGAGGTAGTCATAGCGCATCCGTTCGCCTGACAGGATGATCAGCGAGGGGTCGAAGAGGTTGACCACGTTGGACAGTCCCAGCGCCAGATAGCGCCCGGCCCGGCGGAAGATCGACTTGGCGGTCGCGTTCCCCGCCTTGGCGTGGTCGTACAGGCTTTCCAGCAGCACGTTGATCGGCTGGCTTTCCTTGTGACCCCAGTTGAGCGCCGTCGTCGCCTCGCGCGCCAGGGCATAGTCGGCGACATAGGCCTCGATGCAGCCGCGCTGGCCGCAGCGGCAGAGGGCACCGTCCAGCTGGACCTTCATGTGCCCAAGCTCCATCCCCAGACGCTGCGCGCCGCGGTAGATGCGGTGGTTCATCACGAAGCCCATGCCGACCCCGTGTTCGATGGTGACGACGGCAAAGTCCGACAGGCTGCGGCCCGCGCCGAACCAGAGCTCGGCCAGGGCCACCAGGTTCGCGTCGTTGTCGACATAGACCGGCAGGCCAAGCCGTCCCGTCGCGGCGGCGGCGATCGGGATGTTCCGTTCGGCCAGGATCGAGGACCAGAACACCGTCCCCTCGGCACAGTCGACAAAGCCCGGCAGGCCGATGCCGACGGCGGAAAGGGCGGCGCGATCCATCCCCGCCTTGGCGCAGACCCGGTCCAGAAGGGTTTCGATGGCCTGAAGGATTTCCGCCAGGGACATCGGGCCGGGATGGCGCGGGATGGCGTCATCCGCGATCAGCTTGCCGGCGAAGTCCACGATAACGGCAGTATGTTCGCGGTCCGAGAGCTTCATCCCCGCGACCCGGTGCGCCTGCGCGCGGACGCCAAGTGCCACGGCGGGGCGGCCGCGCCCGGCCTCGTTGTCGCGGGGGGCGGCGACCTCTTCGATCAGGCCGGCCTCGATCAGCTCGGAGGAGATGGTGGTCACCGACGCCGGGCTGACGCCAAGGTCCTTCGCCAGCTGCACCCGGGGAATCAGCCCGGCGGCGCGCACCAGTTCGAACACCTGCTGACGCAGGGGCCGCTGGCTTTCTGTCAGCGGCGGGATCAACGGGCCGACGCCCTTGCGCCCGTCGCTGGAGGCGGATCGAGTCGCCTTGGGAAGCATTTCTTCGATCCCCGAAGTAAAGGTTGCCAAATGTGACAGGCATTGCCACGACTTCGCCGCATTTCCGCCGAAATCTGCCCGGCGATCACGACGTCCAACCTTCATCCAGACGAATTATTTTGACAACTGAAATTGTTCTGCCAGCCTTTGCCGCAGTTTTGCTCAACTCTTGCGGTCTTGATCCTGCAAGTTGCAATCCCGGGAGGAGACGCCCCATGCGCAGCCTTATCCTTGCGACCGCCTTGGTTGTTATCAGTTTGTCGTCGGTTTCATTCGCTGAGGGAAAGAAGATCGGGGTCGCCTGGGGCGACTTCCAGGAGGCGCGCTGGCGCTGGGATGCGACCGCGATGCGGTCCACCATTGAGCGCGAGGGCAACAAGTACATCCCGACGAACGCGGGCGGTTCGGCCGAGCAGCAGTTGCGCGACATCGAGAAACTGGTGGCCGAGGGCGTCGATGCGCTGATCATCCAGCCGGTCGACAAGGAAGCCATCGGCCCCGGCGTCGACCGCGCGGCGGAGGCGGGCATCCCGATCCTGGGCTATGACCGGATGATCGAGGACGAACGCGTCTTTTACCTGACCTTCGACAACGTCGGCGTCGGTCGGCTGATCGCGGCGATCGTCAAGAAGGCCCGGCCCGAGGGAAATTATGCCATCATCCTGGGCGATCCCAGCGACGCGAACACCGGTTTCCTGCGTCAGGGGATGGAGGAAGTGATCGGCGCGGCGGTTTCGGGCGGTCAGATCAAGATCGTGGGCGAGGCTCATGCCGACGGCTGGAAGCCAGAAAATGCCAAGGCGGTGATGGAGAAGATCCTTGCCGACAGCGGCAACCAGGTTGACGCGGTGCTGGCCGAGAACGACGGAATGGCAGGGGCGGCGATCGAGGCGCTGGCGGCGGCAGGCTTGACGGTTCCTGTCGGCGGGCAGGACGGCGACAAGGCCGCGCTGAACCGGGTGGCACAGGGAAGCCAAACGGTCTCGGTCTGGAAGAACAACTTCGAGCTGGCGAAGCGTGCCGGGAAGATCGCGGGCGAGCTGGCCGACGGCACCCCGATGAACCTGATCCCCGAGGCGGCCCAGTTCACCGGGGGCGAGAAGGGGGTACCGGTCTGGGCGATCCTGCTGACGCCGACTCCGATCACCGCCGAAAGTCTGAACATTGTGATCGATGCCGACCATGTGACAAAGCAAGAGGTCTGCAAGGGCGCGTTGCCTACTGTGGAAGCGTGCAAATAGCGCAAGGCTGACAGCTCTACGCGCCGGGCTACGGCCGCGGCGCTTTTATATTTTGACAACTGAAATTATTCACGGCAGAGTCCCGCCAGTCCCGGCGAATCTGCCGGGCCAGCCATTCGCTGGCTGACACACTAGGGAGGTTACATATGCGTACCGCAATTCTCGCCGCCGTTCTGGCGGTGACCGGCTTTTCGTCGGCCGCGCTGGCCGAGGGCAAGAAGATCGGCGTGTCGTGGGCCCAGTTCCAGGAAGAGCGCTGGAAGATCGACGAAGCTGCCATGAAGGCCGCCATCGAAGCCGCCGGCAACGAATACGTTTCGGCGGACGCGCAGTCCTCGGCCGAAAAGCAGCTTTCGGACATCGACGCGCTGATCGCCCAGGGCGTGGACGCGCTGGTCATCAACGCCTGGGACAAGGACGCCATCGGGCGGGCCATCGAGAAGGCCGCTGCCGAAGGGATCCCGGTCGTCGGCTATGACCGCCTGATCGAAGACAACCGCACCTTCTACCTGACCTTCGACAACGTCGGCGTCGGCCGCATCATCGCGGAAGAGGTCTTCAAGGTCGCGCCGAAGGGCAACTACGCGATCATCAAGGGCGACCCGGGTGACCCGAACGTCGGCTTCCTGCGTCAGGGCATGGAAGAAGTCATCGGCGCCGCTGTTGCCTCGGGCGACATCGTGATCGTCGGCGAAGCG
>JAIXZY010000059.1 GCA_027489355.1 Paracoccaceae bacterium
CCCCTGTCGGGCCGCCGCGGCCTCCTGCGCGGCCAGGTCGCCATCGTTCTGCAACCAGTTCTCCGCCGCAAAGCCGCCGCCCTTCGCCGCAGAGAGCGCCCGCCCCTCCGGCCCCTCCAACCCCAGAAGCCGCCCATCGCCCGAGACGAGAAGCACCGGCCGGTCCGCCATGACCCACAGCGCGAAGGACGCCGCCACAGGCACCAGCCCCACCGCCTGCACCCGGCCTCGCCAGAGGATCAGCCAGATCGCGCCCACGGTGAACATCGGCAGCACCCAGGGTCCCGGGGCCGGGATGGCGGTCACCGCCCCCTCCCAGGAGGAAATTTCATGCGCGACGAACAGAATCCAGCGCGCGCCCAGCTCCATGACCCAGAGGGGCAGCGCGGCAAGTCCAAACGGGGCAAGCAGCGCCGCAACCGCCCCCGCAGGCATGATGATGGCACCCATCACCGGGACGGTGAGCAGGTTCGCCAGCAGGCCGTAATCCGTGAAGCGGTTGAAATGCGCCGCGGCATACGGCGCGGTGGACAGCCCCCCGATCAGCGACGAAAGCACCAGGGTGAAGACCGGCATCAGCCAGCGCGGGATGCGTTCGCGGTAGATGCTGCCATCCAGTGACGCGAAGCCGACGATCAGCGCAATGGTGGCCGCGAAGGACATCTGGAACCCCGGCTCCAGCAGGCTTTCCGGCTTCATCAGCAGAAGGAGTCCCGCCGCCACGGCGACCGACCGCAGGGTCAGCGCCCGGCGGTCAAGCAGCACCGCGCCAAGGACCACGGTGATCATGATGAAGGCCCGCTCTGTCGCCACGTTCGCGCCCGAGAGGAGCAGGTAGAAAAGCGCCACCCCGAAGCTGACCGCAGCTGCGACCTTCTTGGTGTTCACCCGCAACGCGATGAAGGGGATCAGCGCCAGACCGTAGCGAAACAGCGCAAAGACGAAGCCCGTCAGGAACGCCATGTTCATCCCCGAGATCGCCAGCAGGTGCGCCAGCGACGAGTCGCGCAGGGCCTGCACCGTATCCTCGGTGATCGCGCTGCGGTCCCCCGTCATGGCACCGGCCGCGAAAGCCCCGGCCTGCCCCTCCATATGCGCAAGCATCCCTTGCGTGAGCCAGGTCCGCAGCCGGTCGATCGGCAGCGCGCCGCCGGCGGGGTCTTCCAGCAGCAGGACCGGCGTGCGGGTATAGCCGACCGCACCCAGCTGGTCGAAGAACGCCATTCGCCGGAAGTCGAATGCCCCGGGTTCGACCGGACCTTCCGGCGCCGCCAGGTTCGCGGTCAGGATGACCACCTGTCCCGGCATCGGGGTCAGCCAGTCCTCATCCCCCTGCAGGGACACGCGGACCCGGGCGGGCGTCTTCCCGGGCGCGACCTCCTGCAGCACCACCTGGTCCAGCGTCAGGCGCAGGGCGTCGGATTGCGACCGGTCGATCTCGACGATCCTGCCTTCGACGGGACCATAGTAGCGAAAGCTTAGCATCGGCGCATCCAGCGCATGCGCGCGCAGACCGGCGGCGATCCATCCCGCCGCAAGGGCCGCGACCGCAAGGCCGACGGGTCGGGCAAGGTCGACCTTGGCGGCCAGGACCAGCCCGCCGGCCAGAAACAGGGCCGCAAGCGCATAGCTGCCCGCCCCCGGCTCCTCCGTGACCTGGAACCACAGGCCGATGCCGCAGCCGATCAGCACTGCGATCCAGGGGAAAAGCATCCCCTCCGCCGTCTGCAAAGCCCGAAGCGGAGCCAGTATCGCCCGCATGACGGCCACCTTGTTTCCCACCCCGCGATTGCCTAAACCCGCGGGAATCCTACGCCGCTCATGGTTTCCGAAAGGTTAACGCCATCATGTCCCAGGTCGTCACCCGCTTCGCGCCCTCGCCCACCGGGTATCTGCACATCGGCGGCGGCCGTACGGCACTGTTCAACTGGCTTTACGCCCGGGGGCGCGGCGGCAAGTTCCTTCTCCGGATCGAGGATACCGACCGCGAACGTTCCACCCCTGAAGCGACCGCCGCCATCCTGCGCGGGCTGACTTGGCTCGGCCTCGACTGGGACGGCGAGGTGGTCAGCCAGTTCGAACGCCGCGAGCGGCATGCCGAGGTGGCGCGCGAGATGCTTGCGCGAGGAACGGCCTACAAGTGCTTCTCGACCAAGGAAGAAGTCGAGGCCTATCGCGCCGCGCGCGAGGCGGAAGGCGCAAGCTACGCCGTCTTCCAAAGCCCCTGGCGCGACGCCGATTCCTCGACCTACCCCGACGCGCCCTATGCCATCCGCATGAAGGCGCCGCGCACGGGTGAGACCGTCATCGAGGACCAGGTCCAGGGCCGCGTGGTCATCAAGAACGAAACGCTGGACGACATGATCGTCCTGCGCTCGGACGGGACGCCGGTCTACATGCTGGCCGTGGTGGTGGACGATCACGACATGGGCGTGACCCATGTGATCCGGGGCGACGACCACCTGAACAACGCTGCGCGCCAGCAGATGGTCTATGACGCGATGGGCTGGACGGTTCCGGTCTGGGCGCATATCCCGCTGATCCACGGCCCGGACGGCAAGAAGCTGTCCAAGCGCCACGGCGCGACGGGGGTCGAGGAGTACCAGGCGATGGGCTACCCCGCCGCGGGGATGCGCAACTACCTGACCCGCCTCGGCTGGGCGCATGGCGATGCCGAGATCTTCACCAGCGACGAAGCGATGAAGATGTTCGACCTGTCGGGAATCGGGCGCGCCCCCGCACGGCTGGATTTCAAGAAGCTGGAAAACACCTGCGGGCATCACATGGCGATGGCCGAGGATGCTGCGCTGCTGCATGAACTGGAGGCCTACCTGGTCTCGGCCGGGCGGCCTGCGCTGACGGAAACACAGCGTGCGCGGATGCAGAATGCCCTGGGCTTCCTGAAGAAGTCTGCGAAGACTTTCCCGGAACTCATGGAAAAAGCGGCATTTCTTTTGGCCGACCGCCCCATCGTTCCCGAGTCCAAGGCGGCGGAGGCACTGGATACGGTATCCCGTGGTATACTGAGCGCGTTGACGCCGCGCCTGCAAAATGCTAGCTGGACCAGGGAAGCGCTGGAGCCCATCCTGACCGAGATCGCCGCCGAAAACGGCATCGGGTTCGGCAAGCTTGCAGCGCCTCTGCGCGCCGCGATTGCCGGCCGCAGCGTGACACCTTCGGTTTACGACATGATGCTTACCATCGGTCGGGACGAAACCGTCGCAAGGCTTGCGGACGCCGCCCGCTAGGCGCGCCCTGCCTTGCAGCTGCCCCCTCCGGGGTGCAGGATAGCCAATGGCCGCCCCTGCCAGGGACGACCGCCATGACCGGGGAGAACCATGTCGGACAACGTCGCTAAGCTTCACCTGAACGGGAACACCTACGACCTTCCCGTCCACAAACCCACCATCGGCCCCGATGTGCTGGACATCCGCAAGCTCTATGGCGAGGCGGACGTGTTCACCTTTGACCCGGGCTTCACCTCGACCGCCGCCTGCGAAAGCGCGATCACCTATATCGACGGCGACGTGGGCGAACTTCTCTATCGCGGCTACCCGATTGAACAGCTTGCGGAAAAGTCGACGCATTTGGAAGTCTGCTACCTGCTTCTTTACGGCGAACTGCCGACCGCTGCCCAGCTGGCCGATTTCACCCAGCGCGTGACGCGGCACACGATGGTGCATGAACAGATGCACTACTTCTTCCGCGGCTTCCGCCGCGACGCGCATCCGATGGCGACGATGGTGGGCGTGGTCGGCGCGATGGCGGCCTTCTACCACGACTCGACCGACATCAACGATCCCTGGCAACGTGAGGTTGCCGCGATCCGCATGGTCGCGAAGCTGCCGACCATCGCGGCGATGGCCTACAAGTATTCGGTGGGCCAGCCCTTCGTCTACCCGAAGAACGCGCTGAGCTATGCGGGCAACTTCCTGCACATGTGCTTCGCCGTCCCGGCCGAGGAATATGTGGTCAACCCGATCCTGGAAAAGGCGATGGACCGCATCATGATGCTCCACGCCGACCACGAACAGAACGCTTCGACCTCCACCGTCCGTCTGGCCGGGTCCTCGGGCGCGAACCCGTTCGCCTGCATCGCGGCCGGCATCGCCTGCCTCTGGGGGCCGGCGCATGGCGGGGCGAACCAGGCCTGCCTCGAAATGCTGAAGGAAATCGGCACCGTCGACCGCATTCCGGAGTACATCGCCAAGGCCAAGGACAAGAACTCGGGCTTCCGCCTGATGGGCTTCGGCCACCGGGTCTACAAGAACTTCGACCCGCGCGCGAAGGTGATGAAGGAATCGGCGGACGAGGTGCTGGACCTCCTCGGCGTCCACAACAATCCGCTGCTGCAGGTCGCCAAGGAGCTGGAGCGGATCGCGCTCGAGGATGACTACTTCATCTCCAAGAAGCTCTACCCCAACGTCGACTTCTACTCGGGCATCATTCTTGAGGCGATGGGCTTCCCGACCTCGATGTTCACCCCGATCTTCGCGATTTCCCGCACCGTGGGCTGGATCAGCCAGTGGAAAGAGATGATCGGCGAGAAGAACCAGAAGATCGGCCGTCCGCGTCAGCTGTACATCGGGCCCCAGAAGCGCGACTACATCGACCTGCGCCACCGCTAAGCGGCGGTCTTTCCTGAACAAAAGGCCGCTTCCAGGCGGCCTTTTCGCTGTGCGCTCTGGTCGCAGGGCATTCCCGATGAATACACTCGGGAAAGTGCTATATCCGCAATGTTCTTTCTTTGCGGAGTATGACCATGAAAGACACCTACCCCGACCTCACGGCCCACCATGCGCCCGCCACGTTCGGCGACCGCGTCGCGCTGAGAACGGTCAAGTTCATGCGCCTTTTCGCCGATGCCTTCTTCTCAAAACGCTACGGCCACCGCGCCGTCGTGCTGGAAACCGTCGCCGCCGTCCCGGGGATGGTGGGCGGCCTTCTCCAGCATCTGAAGGCCTTGCGCCACATTCGCGACGACCAGGGCTGGATTCGCGAGCTTCTGGAAGAAGCCGACAACGAACGCATGCACCTGATGACCTTCATCCACATTGCCCAGCCCTCGCGGCTGGAGCGGGTCATCATCATGGTCGGTCAGGCGATCTTCTATAACGCCTACTTCTGGCTTTACCTCTTCGCCCCCCGCATCGCCCACCGCATCGTGGGCTATCTCGAGGAAGAGGCGGTGGTCAGCTACACCCAGTACCTCGCCCAGATCGACGCGGGCGCAGTAGAAAACGTCCCCGCCCCGCAGATCGCCATCGACTACTGGCACCTGCCGCCCGGCGCGCGCCTCCGCGACGTGGTCATCGCCGTCCGCGCCGACGAGGCGGGGCACCGCGACCGCAACCACGAGATGGCCGACCAGTTGAAGGCGGCCTAAATCCGCCCGTCCAGCGTGCTGACGGTCCGGTACAAGCCGGGCCGCCGGTCGCGGAACAGGCCCCAACTTGCCCTGAGCGCGGCGATGGCATCCAGGTCGAACTGGTGGACCAGCACACCCTCGGTCACCCGGTCTGCCCTGGCGAGCAGTTGGCCGGCGTGGTCAGCGATGAAGGACGACCCATAGAATGTCACCTCCCGCCCGTCCGGCGCAACCTCGGTCCCGATCCGGTTCGAGGCCACCACCGGCATGATGTTCGCCGCCGCATGGCCGCGCTGGACCATCTCCCAATGCGGCTGGCTGTCATAGCCGGGCGCGGGGGGTTCCGACCCGATGGCGGTCGGATACAGCAGCACCTCAGCCCCCTGCAGGGCCATCGCGCGGGCACATTCCGGGAACCACTGGTCCCAGCAAATGCCCAGGCCGATGCGGCCGAATGTCGTGTCCCAGACGCGGAAGCCGGTATCTCCGGGCGAGAAATAATACTTCTCCTCATAGCCCGGCCCCTGCGGGATATGGCTTTTCCGGTAGACGCCCAGCACGCGGCCATCCGCATCGATCATCGCAACCGAGTTGAAGAACGCCTGCCCCGACCGTTCGAAGAAGCTGACCGGAAGCACCACGCCCAACTCCTTCGCCAGCGCCGCAAAGCGCGCGACCAAAGGGTGGCCGTCCAGCGGCTGGGCCAAATCGAAATACTTCGGATGCTGCTCGATGCAGAAATAGGGGGCCGCGAACAGCTCTTGCACGAGCACGACCTGGGCGCCCTGCCCCGCCGCCTGCCGCACCAGCGCCTCGGCGCGGTCGGCGTTGGCAGGCAGGTCCCAGGTGCAGGCAAACTGCGTGGCGGCGACGGTGATCGGTCTCATGGGCAGGCCTCGGTGCGTTTGCCGCTAACCTAAGTCTCTGGCGGCGCGGCTTGAAGCCCGATTCCGACTGTTCGCGGCCAACGGCCGCCCGCCGCGTCCACGGCCGTCGGGTGCAGGCGTTCCGACCTGTCCCGTCCGACTACCCGTCTGCGCCGCAACAGGAACCACTTGCCCCAGCTGCGCCAGGTCCCGACCATCGGCGCGGCCGCGTCACAGGGGAACCGCGCCCTCCAGCCCTCGGGCAGCGCCAGTCCCAGGGCCTCGGCCCGATCCAGCATCCAGACCAGCGGAAGGTTCGCCAGAGGCCGAGCGGCGTCGAAGTCGCCCAGCTGGCCGCCCACATCGCCGTGCGCGCCCCGGAACCAGACCTGCTCCACGTTGCCCTCCCAACCTTCCGGGCAATCCCAGAGCACCGGCGCAAAGGCTTCGCGCGTCTCGTTCAAGGCCAGCGCGTGATAGCCATGCCGGATCGACGAGCCAAGCTGGTGGTTATGGAATCCGTGCCGGTCGGTGGCGAACATCCAGAAGAACGGCAGTCGAAGCCCCAGGGCCTTCACGGTATCGAAGACGCCGACCATCTCGATCGGGGCCTCCGGATGGCAGAACCGGGCCGTGAAGGCTTGAGCCCCAGGACTGTCTGCCAGGCGTTCGTAATGCCGCCAGGCCAGCCGCACCGCCCGCTCGGTCGCATGCTCCCGCCTGAGCAATCCCACCCGGTCGATCACCCCCGCCAGCGACCGAGCGGCATAGGCCCCCCGCGAATAGCCCATGAGGAAGATCCGGTCGCCCTCACGATAGCCGCTTGCCAGCCAGCCATAGGCGCGCTGGATCTGCGGCGCTGTCCCCCGCCCTTCCAGCAGAGCGATCCCGCGCAGCCAGCCTTCCCATTGCATCCCCGGCTCATAGTAAAGCCTTCGGTTGGCACGATGCCCCATTTCCTTCAGAAGCTGGAAGATCAGCCCCGCATTGCTTTCCTGCCCGGGGTCGAGGCTCGACATCGTGCCATCCAGCACGATCACGTGGTCGACCACCCCCCGCACCCGACCGGGTTCGGGGGCCGGGGCCTGCTCCATCTCCGGCTCGACGGTGCGGCGGAAGAAGCTGCGTATGCGGTCGAACAGGCGCGTGGTGGGTCTCCTTCGGCAGGCGCAGCATATCATCGCGCCGGGCAGGTTAAGGTTCCCTTGACCCCAAGGCTAAACGCCCGGCCGGATATGTCCAGCCGGGCGTTCGGATTTCACAGGGATTTCAGACAGTCAGAGCTTCAGGCTCAGAACCGTTGCCATCTGCAGTTCACCGAACCCGTTGAACCGGGTGTTGGTGACGGTCGAATAAGACCCCATCCCCTGCCAGACGACAAAATCGCCTTCCTGCAGGTCCGACGGCAGGGGAATTTCCCCCGGCAACCGATCGACCGAGTCGCAGGTCGGGCCAAAGACGATGCGCTGGATCGCCTCGCCGTGGCGCTTCTCGCCGGTGGGTGCCAGCACCTCGATCCGGTCGATCACGCCGATCATCGGCAGCTCGGTAAGCGAGCCATAGACCCCGTCGTTCAGGAACACATGGGTCCCGTCGCGCAGCGCCTTGACGCGGGCCGCCAGAGCAAAGGCATCGCCGCAGAGCGCCCGGCCGGGTTCGCAGATAAGCGCCGGACGGTCGGCGCCGAAGGCCTCGGTCGCGACGCGGTCGATCAGCTGGAACGTGTCCTCCAGCTGCGGCACCACGGCTTGCAGCCGGTGGTTCGGGAAGCCCCCGCCGACGTTCAGCCGCGCAATCTTCACGCCAGCGCCCCGGGCGATGTTGGCCGCCTCGCGGATATAGGCCTCCCAGGCGTGAGGGTCGGTGCACTGGGTGCCCGGGTGGAAGGTGATCGAGGGGATGTAGCCCTTCGCGGCCACCTCGCGCAGCAGTTCCGTCGCAAGCTCCACCGTCGCGCCGAACTTGGCACCGAAGTTGTAGGCCGCGCCTGCGACCGGCAGCTTGAAGCGGACAGAGATCTCGGTGCCCTGCACGGGAACCATCTCGACCAGCTTGGCAAGTTCCGACTTCGAATCGACGCTGTAGGACTTCACGCCGCGTTCGACCGCATAGGCGATTTCGTGGCGCGCACGCACGGGGTTGTTGTAATGGATCGCCGCATCGGGGGCGAGACGGCGGATCAGGTCGATCTCGAAGGGCGAGGCGCAGTCGAAGCCGCGGATGCCGGCGGCGACCAGGTTTTCCACCATCGCCTCGCCGGGGTTCGATTTCACCGCATAGGTGACCATGCCCGGAAAACCGTCGATGAACCGGCGCGCGGCGGCTTGCGCGGCCGAGGGCGCGAAGAACAGGACCGGGTTCTCCGGCTGCTCTTTCTTCAGGTAATCAGTGGGGTTGGTCCAGATTGTCTTGGAGAGTCCCATCGGCGTATTTCCCTTTGCCAACAAGACGCTTCGCCCTTCCCCGTGCAGCTGTGGGACCGGGCACCAGCGTGGTTTCAAGTGAACCAGGCCAGGTGCGTATGAGCCGCCCTTTTCCTGCAATCGAGGATGCCGCATATGGGTTACAAACTCACCGAACAAAACTATATAAATGCGTGGTTTCGTCGTTATAATGACGAAAAAGGACGGCAGATTGCATGGACGACCTGGATCGCAACATCATTGGGCTTCTCTCCGCCGACGCGCGGGTTTCAGTGGCCACCCTCTCCCGCCGATTGAAGGTCGCGCGGTCGACGATCCAGGCCCGGCTGGAGCGGCTGGAGACCTCGGGCGTCATCGCCGGCTATACGCTGAAACTCGGCGAAGCGGCGCGGGAGGGGCGGCTCAGGGCCTCCGTGTTGCTCACCATCGAGCCGCGCTCCCAGGCCGCCGTCCTGGCGCGGCTGCGGTCGATTGCCGAGATCGAGAGGGTCTTCACCACCTCGGGGCGGTTCGACTTCCTCGTGCAGGTCGCCTGCCCCAACACCCAGGTGCTTGATTCGGTGCTGGACCAGATCGGTGCGATGACCGGGGTGCGGGCGTCTGAGAGCCTGATCCACCTGTCGACCAAGATCGACCGGGCGGTGTGATGGGGGTGTGATCGTGGTTTAATCGTGGTGCGCCATGAATGCGCACCCTACGGTCGGCGCGTAGGGTGCGCATTCATGGCGCACCATTCCGTCGCCCCTACAGGCCCAACGCCCGGAACACCTTCGGCAACTCCTCCGGCAGGTCCTCGGCAATCAGCCCCGGCCCGAAGGACAGCGCACATTCCACATGGAGCCAGGCCCCGGTGCAGGCCGCGTCGTACGGGCTGAACCCGCGCGCCAGGAGCCCGGTGATGAACCCCGCCAGAACATCCCCCGACCCCGCCGTCGCCAGCCACGGCGCCGCCCGGTCGTAGTGGGCCGAGTTGATCGCAGCGCGCCCCGTGGGGTCGGCGATCACCGTGTCGGGGCCTTTGTACAGGACCACGCAGCCCGCCCGCTTCGCGGCTTCCCGCGTGGCGTCGACCTTGGAATAGGCGGGGCCCTTGGTGGCGGGGGCCGCAAGCTTCTCGGCGATGTCGGGGAAGAGGCGAGCGAACTCCCCGGCATGGGGGGTCAAGACGCAGCCGTCATGCAGGGCGGCGAAGAGGTGGGGGTTTTGCGAGAGGATCGTCAGGGCGTCGGCGTCGAGGACCAAACGGCGCTCCCCCCTCCCCTCTCCCCTCCCCACCGGGAGGAGGGGAAGCGCCGCACCGTCACCCTCTCCGCAGGACGGTTGACCCACGCGGCCCCCCTCCCCCGCGTGGGGAGGGGATAAGGGTGGGGGGCCTCCCGGCGAACCACCAAGCGCCACCGCCACCAAATCCCGCCCCCGCGCTTCCAGCCCCAACCCCGGCCCCACGCACAGCGCGTTGATCCGCGGGTCCGCCAGCGTCTCCTCCAGCGCCAGCCCATCCGCCACCCCCCGCAGCATCACCGCATCCAGCCGCGGGGCGTGTTCGGGGATGGCCTCCGGCGGGCACCCCACCGTCACCACCCCCGCCCCGATCCGCAAAGCCCCCCGAGCCGCCAACCGCGCCGCCCCGCCGCGACCGGAGGGGCCGGAGAGGATGAGGGCGTGGCCGTGGGAGTATTTGTGGGCTTGCGACCATTTCCACGGTCGGCGCGGCCTGTCGTTTAGACGGGCGTTACTCATTGGAATTCGCCAGTCGGCGTCCGCCAGGTCTTCCCCGTCGCGCAGGCGTTCCAGCACCTCCTGACCGTCCTGGCCCTTCCCTATCACCCGAAACGACGCCAGCCCGATGTCACACACCTTGAGCTTGCCGCAATGTATCGGGCCATCACCTAGCCATTGTCCGACCTTCTGCCGATGGAAGGTGACCGTAAGATTGGCACCAGCGGTCTCTCCGATCTTGCTGCCGCTGTCCGCACACAACCCGCTTGGTATGTCGACTGCGACGACTTTCGTTCGCTCGTACTGCGCGATGTGGTTTACGTGGTCGAGGACATCGGCAAGCTGGCCAGCGGTCGGGCGAACCGCCCCAATCCCGAACACGGCATCCACAATAAGCGGATCGTAGCCGGGCATTGGACCGAGCGCGGCTATGTTTCCCACAACAGGCAGCGCGCCATAATTCTCAAGGGGCAGGACCTCCCCGATCCCCCTCCACCGCTCATAATTCACCCGCGCATCCGGCGGCATCTTCTCCGGGTCGCCGTAGAGGAAGACCTCCACCTCCCAGCCCCATTCCTTCAACAGCCGTGCCACGACGAAGCCGTCGCCGCCGTTGTTGCCCGGCCCGCAGAGCACCACCGCCCGGTGCGAGGTGGCGCGCAACTCCGGCCATTCCTCGAAGATCGCCTCGACCACGCCCTTTCCTGCGCGTTCCATCAGCTCCAGGCCGGTGACCTCGCCGTACGCAATCGCCGCCTGTTCGATGGCCCGCATCTGCGCGGCGGTCAGGAGTTCGGTCATTTCTTGCTCACCACAGTTTTCAAACTGCCCACCCATCAGGCGCATTGCACAAATTTTGGGCACCACCCCAGGAATCCCCCTGCACATGCCCGGAAGGAAACCCTGTCACATTGTCCCCCCCGCGGGGAAGTGGTGAGACGGGGCACAGACGGAACCGGGGGGAGTCGGCCCATGAAGAAAGTCGAAGCGATCATCAAGCCGTTCAAGCTTGACGAGGTGAAAGAGGCGCTTCAGGAAGCCGGGATCCAGGGTCTTTCGGTGACCGAGGTCAAGGGCTTCGGGCGGCAGAAGGGCCATACGGAGCTATACCGCGGCGCCGAATATGTCGTGGACTTCCTGCCCAAGGTGAAGATCGAGGTCGTGCTGACGGACGACATGGTCGACACCGCCGTCCAGGCGATCATCGCGGCCGCGCGCACCGACAAGATCGGCGACGGCAAGATCTTCGTCACCCCCGTGGAACAAGCCATCCGCATCCGCACGGGCGAAACCGGCGACGATGCAGTCTGAACTGGGCCCACAAGCCTGAAACCATCAACCCCAAACCGAAAGGCAGTCAGATGAGCGCCGTTGCCAAGGCACTGCAACTGATCAAGGACGAAGAGGTCGAATACGTCGACATCCGCTTCACGGATCCGAAG
>JAIXZY010000019.1 GCA_027489355.1 Paracoccaceae bacterium
ACCAGCGGCCGACAGTTGAAATAGCGGTCGCAGAGGACGCGAAGGTTGAAGACCACGCGGGGAACGGTCGAGGAGATGATCGCCTCGGTGATCGTCGCCTCGGTCTTCTTCAGCGTCATCAGCGTGGAGAGCCAGACGAAGTATTCGTCCGCAGTGCGCTTGTGGTCGGTGGCGATGCGCCAGGTGGCCAGAAAGCGAGCGCCGTCCCAGATCGAGAAGACGGTATTGGTGTTGCCGCAGTCGATGGCAAGAAGCATGCTGGCTCCGTCAGATGGGTCGCGGACCATGATTTTTCTGCGAAAAATCGGAACTGGTCCGGGTCAGAAGAACACTTCGGCGGCGGGGATGGCAAGGGTTCCGGCTTGCGTGCGGAGGATCAGGTTGCCCTGGGCGTCGATGGTCTGGAACGTGCCCTCGCGGGTCTCGGTGCCGGTGCGGGCGCGGATGGGCAGGCCGAGGCGCGCGGCGTGGGAGAGCCAGGTCTCGCGCAGGGGAGCGAAGCCTTCGGCGGTGAAGGTGGCCTCCCAGCGCGCATAGGCCGGGGCGAGGGCGTCAAGGAAGGCCTCGGGCGTGATCCTCAGGCCGGTTTCCTGCAGAAGCGAGACGGGCGGGACGGCTCCGGTTTCGATCTGTGACGCATCGGGCGCCGCCAGCAGATTGACGCCGATGCCGATGCAGAGAACGGGGGCCGGGCCGTTCAGGCCTTGGGACTCGAGGAGGATGCCGGCGATCTTGCCGCCATTGCAGAGGACGTCGTTCGGCCATTTCAGGGCGAAGGCGCTGGCGAGGCCGGTCAAGTGGACGAAGGCGTCGCGCAGCGCCAGCGCCGCGGCGAAGGATCGGAGCGCCACCGTCTCGGGCGGCTCGGTCGGTTTCAGGACCAGGGTGCCGTGGAAATTGCCCAGGGGGCTGGACCAGGGTCTTGCCCGTCGGCCGCGGCCGGCAGTCTGGACGCCTGCGAGGATCCAGGTGGGACCGGCGAGCGCCGGGGCCCGCCGGAAGCCTTCGGCGTTGGTGCTGTCGATCTCGGGCAGGGAGATGCGCCCTGCCCCGCCATTACCGGACAAGCGCTTCGGCGGCGATGGCGGCCGCGGGCTCGATGCCGAACAGGTTGATCACCCCCAGCACCATGATCGCGGCCACGCCAACCAGCATCGCCCATTGCACCGGGGCCATGCGGCTGTCGACGGGTTCCTGTTCCGCGCCGAAATACATGAAGTAGACGACACGGAGGTAGTAGAAGGCCCCGATCACCGAGGCGATGGCCCCGGCCACGGCAAGCCACACCCAGCCCGCGTCCACGGCGGCTTTCAGCACGTAGAACTTCCCGAAGAAGCCGACCATCGGCGGCACGCCCGCAAGAGAGAACAGCAGGACCAGCATAGCCAGCGCCTTCAGGGGTTCCTTCTTCGCGAACTGGTTCAGGCCGGCGATGTCCGAAACCGGACGCCCGTCGCGTTCCATCGACAGGATGAAGGCAAAGGTGCCGACGTTCATGGTGACGTAGATCGCCATGTAGATCAGCGTGGCCTGCACCCCGTAGGCGGTGCCGACGCAAAGGCCGATCAGGGCGTACCCCATGTGGGCGATCGAGGAATAGGCCATCAGCCGCTTGATGTCGCGCTGGCCGATCGCGGCCACGGCACCGAGGAACATCGACGCGACCGACAGCGCCGCCAGCACCTGGCCCCACTGGCCGGGAATGCCGCCGAAGGCATCCTGCACCAGCCGCGCAATCAGGGCCATCGCAGCCACTTTCGGCGCGGTGGCGAAGAAGGCGGTCACGGGGGTGGGCGAGCCTTCGTAGACGTCGGGCGTCCACATGTGGAAGGGCGCGGCGCTGACCTTGAACGCAAGACCCGCCAGCATGAACACCAGCCCGAAGAGAAGGCCCAGCGGAACGCCATCCTGCACCGTCGTCAGGATGCCCGCGAACTGGGTCGTCCCGGCATAGCCATAGACCAGCGACGCGCCATAAAGCAGCAGGCCCGAGGACAGCGCGCCGAGGACGAAGTACTTCAGACCCGCTTCCGACGAGCGCGCGCTGTCGCGGCGCAGCGAGGCCACGACGTAGAGGGACAGCGACTGGAGTTCGAGCCCCATGTAAAGCGTGATCAGGTCGGCAGAAGAAACCATGACCATCATCCCGATCACCGCCAGCACGGCGAGGACAGGGTATTCAAAGCGCAGAAGCTCGCGCCGGGTCATGTAGTCCTGGCTCATCACCAGCACAGCGGCGGCTGAAATCAGGATCGTGACCTTGGCGAAACGCGCGAAGGGGTCGTCGGTGAAGAGGCCGGAGAAGACCGTCCGCTCGCCCTCACCAGTGCCGCCGATGTAGAGCGCGAGCGCCACGAACAGCCCTGCCGTGGCCCAGACGAGCGTGGCGGCAAGCTTGTCCTTGCCGGTGTAGACCGCGACGATCAGCGCGATCATGGCATAGGCGGCCAGTGCGATCTCGGGCAAGAGGGTCTGGAAATCGGCGGAGGTCATTCCGAATGTCCTTCGTTCAGGGCCAGGCCGTCAGCCGGTTGGGCGGCCTGGTAGTCGGTGACAAGAGCTTCCACAGAGGGCCCAATGATATCGGTCACGAGGCTCGGGTAGACGCCAAGGATCAGGGTCATGGCGATGAGGGGGGCGAAGATCGCCTTCTCGCGGCGGTCCATGTCGGTGATGGACTTCAGCGCCTCCTTGATCAGGTCGCCGAAGACGACGCGGCGGTAGAGCCAGAGCGCGTAACCGGCCGACAGGATCACGCCGGTGGCGGCGACAGCGGCGACCCAGGTGTTGACCTGGAAGATGCCCATCAGCGTCAGGAATTCGCCGACGAAGCCACTCGTGCCCGGCAGACCCACGTTCGCCATGGTGAAGAACATGAAGACCAGCGCATAGGCCGGCATCCGGTTCACGAGGCCGCCGTAGGCATCGATCTCACGCGTATGCATCCGGTCATAGATCACGCCGACGCAAAGGAACAGCGCGCCAGAGATGAAGCCGTGCGAAAGCATCTGGAAGATCGCCCCGTCCACGCCCTGCTGGTTCGCGGCGAAGATGCCCATCGTCACGTAACCCATGTGCGCAACCGAAGAATAGGCGATCAGCTTCTTCATGTCGGTCTGCGCCAGCGCCACCAGCGAGGTGTAGACGATGGCAATGGCCGACATCCACAGGACCAGCGGTGCCATGACATCAGACCCCACCGGGAACATCGGCAGGGAGAAGCGCAGGAAGCCATAGCCGCCCATCTTCAGAAGGATCGCGGCCAGCACCACCGACCCCGCCGTCGGGGCCTGCACGTGCGCGTCGGGCAGCCAGGTGTGGACCGGCCACATCGGCATCTTCACCGCAAAGGACGCGAAGAAGGCCAGGAACAGCATGGTCTGCAACCCGCCCACGACCTGGAAGCCCAGGAGGCTGAACGTCTCATGCCCGAAGTCATGCGCCAGAAGCTTGACGATGTCCGTGGTGCCCGCATCCAGATACATCGCGATCATCGCGACCAGCATCAGGACGGAGCCGAGGAAGGTGTAGAGGAAGAACTTGAACGCCGCGTAGATGCGGTCCTTGCCGCCCCAGATGCCGATGATCAGGAACATCGGGATCAGCCCTGCCTCGAAGAAGAGGTAGAAGAGCACGAGGTCCAGCGCGCAGAACACGCCGAGCATCAGCGTCTCCAGCACCAGGAAGGCGATCATGTATTCCTTGACGCGGGTTTCGACGCCCCAGCAGGACCAGATGGTGATCGGCATGAGGAAGGTCGTCAGCATCACGAAGAGGATCGAGATCCCGTCGACGCCCATCTTGTAGGAAAGGCCCAGGATCCACTGGCGTTCCTCGACGAACTGGAAGCCGGTGTTCGACGGGTCGAAGCGGAACAGGATGAACAGCGAGATGACGAAGGTCGCCGTGGTGGTGAAAAGCGCAAGCCACTTCGCCCCCTGCCGCGCCGCCGCGTCGTCGCCACGCATGAAGAGCGCGAGGATGATCGCCGCGACCAGCGGCAGGAAGGTGATGATCGAGAGGAGTTGGTTTTCCATTATGCGCGCCCCTTACTTCGCGCCGCCGAAAAGCGTCATCCAGGTGACCAGGGCAACAAGCCCCAGCACCATCGCGAAGGCGTAGTGGAACAGGTAGCCGGACTGCGCGCGGCCTGCGAGGCGAGTGAAGAAGGGGATGATCCCCATCGCCACCCCGTTGATCGAGCCGTCGATGACGTTGCCGTCGCCCCTCTTCCAGAGGAAGCCCCCCAGCCACTTGGCGGGACGGACGAAGATCACGTCGTAGAGCTCGTCGAAGTACCACTTGTTCAGGAGGAACAGGTAGAGCGGGCGCTGCTGCGCGGCCAGGCGGCGCGGCAGGCTCGGGTCGCGGATGTAGAAGAGCCAGGCCACGGCGAAACCGATCAGCATGGCGATGAAGGGCGAGACCTTGACCCAAGTCGGCACCAGGTGGGCCGCGTTGATGATCGTGGTCGGCGCGTGTTCGGCCTTGGCGGCCTTGTCGGCGTCAAGCCGGGTGTCGACCACGGCCTGCTCTTCCGGCGTGAAGGGCAGCATCAGGAGCGCGCCCTTGGGGGCGACGCCTGCGGCATGAACCTCGGCGGCGGCGTGACCCTCTGCTTGGGCGGCCTCGGTTGCAGTCGGTTCAGCCGGAGCGGCCTCGGTCGCAACGGCGGTTCCTTCGGCCGGAGCCGCCTCGGTGGTCGCGGTTTCCGCCGGCGCGGCCTCGGTCGTTGCCGGTGCGGTCGTCTCGGCCGGAGCGGCCTCGGTTGCAGCCGTTGCCGCCGAAGCCGTTTCGGTGGCGACCGGAGCAGCCTCGGTCGTGGCGGCCGGAGCGGCTTCGGTCACGGCAGTCTCGGTGCCATGCGCGGCGGTTTCGCCATGCGCCTCGCCGTGGGCGACCTGCTCCATCCCGAACCAGTCGCGGACGGCGGTCTCTTCGCCGAAGAAGACCTTGTACCACAGCATGCCCGAGAAGATCGCGCCCAGAGCCAGAACGCCCAGCGGGATCAGCATGACCATCGGGCTTTCGTGCGGCTCGTGATGGCCGTGGCCGTGGTCATCGTGCCCATGCGCGTCATGGCCATGTCCATGCGAGTCGTGCCCGTGACCATGCGCCCGGCTCTCGCCGAAGAAGGTCAGGAACATCAGCCGCCAGGAATAGAAGCTGGTGAAGCAGGCCGCGACGACCAGAAGCCCGAAGGCGAAGCTCGAGCCGACCCAAGCGGATTCAATGACCGCGTCCTTCGACAGGAAGCCCGCGAAGCCGTAATGGGTCAGCGGGATGCCCACGCCGGTGATGGCGAGCGTGCCGATCAGCATGGCGTAGAAGGTCAGCGGGATCTGTTTCCGCAGGCCCCCGTAGTTCCGCATGTCCTGTTCGTGGTGGGTCGCGTGGATCACCGAGCCCGCCCCAAGGAACAACATGGCCTTGAAGAAAGCGTGAGTGAAAAGGTGGAACATCGCCACCGAATAGACGCCCACACCGGCTGCCACGAACATGTAGCCGAGCTGCGACATGGTCGAATAGGCGATCACGCGCTTGATGTCGTTCTGCACCAGACCGATCGTCGCCGCGACGAAGGCCGTGCAGGCACCCAGAATGGTGATGAAGGCGGTCGCCTGCGGGGCGTATTCATACAGCGGCGACATCCGGCAGACGAGGAAGACCCCCGCCGTCACCATCGTTGCCGCGTGGATCAGCGCGGAGACCGGCGTCGGGCCTTCCATCGCGTCCGGCAGCCAGGTGTGCAGGAACAACTGCGCCGATTTCCCCATCGCGCCGATGAAGAGAAGGACGCCCACCAGGTTCGCCGCGTTCCAGTCCGACCAGAGGAAGGTCAGGTTCGTCTCGGCCAGCGCCGGGGCGGCGGCGAAGACGTCGTCGAAGCGGATCGAGTCGGTCAGGTAGAACAGCGCGAAGATGCCAAGCGCAAAACCGAAGTCGCCGACGCGGTTGACGATGAAGGCCTTCATCGCGGCCGCGTTGGCCGAAGCCTTGCGATAGTAGAAGCCGATCAAGAGGTAAGAGGCGACGCCCACGCCTTCCCAGCCGAAGAACATCTGGACCAGGTTGTCCGAGGTCACCAGCATCAACATCGAGAAGGTGAAGAACGACAGGTAGGCGAAGAAGCGGGCCTTGTAGTGCTCGCCCTCGTGCCAGTTGTCGTCATGCGCCATGTAGCCGAACGAGTAGAGGTGGACGAGCGCCGAGACCGAGTTCACCACGACCAGCATGATCGCGGTCAGGCGGTCGAGGCGGATCGCCCATTCCGAGCCCATCGTGCCGGATTCGATCCAGCGCAGAAGCGTGATGTGCTGCGTCTCGCCGTCGAAGGTCAGGAAGATCTGCCAGCTGAGGGCGGCCGCAAGGAAGACCAGGGCGGTGGTGATGACCTGCCCGGCCTTCTCGCCGATCAGCCGCCAGCCGAAGCCGCAGATGATGGCCCCGATCAGGGGGGCGAAAAGTATGATCGTTGCCATCTGGGTCAGCCTTTCATCACGTTCACGTCTTCCACCTCGATCGTGCCGCGGTTGCGGAAGAACACGACCAGGATGGCCAGACCGATCGCGGCCTCAGCCGCGGCCACGGTCAGGACGAACATGGTGAAGACCTGCCCCACCAGATCGCCCGAGTAGCTGGAGAAGGCGACGAGGTTGATGTTGACCGCCAGAAGCATCAGTTCGATCGACATCAGGATGACGATCACGTTCTTCCGGTTCAGGAAGATCCCGAAGATCCCGATGACGAACAGCGCCGCGGCCACCGTCAGGTAATGTTCAAGTCCCACCATCTCTCGTTCCCTCTTGGGCTCTAGCGGCCCGCATTTCGTGACCCACCCCGTAGGGTGGGCAATATTGCCCACCCTACGTCAGAGGCCCTGACCGGGTTTCACATCCTTGAGCTCCATCGCCTTCGCCGGGTCGCGCCACATCTGCTGGAGCACGTTCTGGCGCTTGACGTCCTTGCGGTGGCGCAGCGTAAGCACGATCGCGCCAATCATCGCGACCAGCAGGATCAGGCCCGCGAGCTGGAACAGCAGAAAGTACCGGTCATAGATCAGCATCCCCAGCGCGCGGGTGTTCTCGATCTCGGAGGGCGCCGGGGCCACGGCCTGCCGAAGCCCCTCGGCCCCGTCGGCCACCTGCCAGACGCCCACGCCAATCGCGACCTGCATCAGAAGGACCACGCCGATCAGAAGGCCCAAGGGCATGTAGCGCGCCAGTTCCCCCTTCAGCGCGGCAAAGTCAATGTCGAGCATCATCACGACGAACAGGAACAGCACCGCCACGGCTCCCACGTAGACGATGACCAGCAGCATCGCCACGAACTCGGCCCCGAGCAGCACGAAGAGGCCCGAGGTCGACAGGAACGCGAGGATCAGCCAGAGCACCGAGTGCACCGGGTTCCGCGACAGGGTGACCATCAGACCGGCCGTCACCGTGATCACGGCGAACATGTAGAAGGCAAAGCTGAAGACGGTCATGCGTCTTTCTCCTCAGGGGTCTCGGCGAAGACGGACTGGGCGATTTCCAGCGCCTTCTGCATGGCGGGGACGCCGCCGAACATGGACATCTGCCAGATCACTTCCGCGATCTCGCGCTTCGTGGCCCCGGCCGCAAGGCCGTTCTTGATCGTCATCCTGAGCTGCGGCTCACCCACCGGGCCAAGGACCGTCAGCGCCGCGATGGTCACCAGGAACCGGGTCCGGGCGTCGAGGCCCTCCGGGTTGAAGGTCTTGCCGAACCACATTTCCAGAAGCTCCTTCGGCATCGCCGGGAAGAACTTCTCCATCGCCTTCGCGTCGAAATTCTCCATGCCCGGCATGAAAGCCTGGGCCATCTTCTGGCCCTGCTCCATCCAGGCGGAAAACATCTTGGCGAAGTCGTCGGTCATCAGCGATACGGGGCGTCGATTTCAAGGTTGCGGGCGATCTCGGCCTCCCAGCGGGCGCCGTTCTCCAGGAGCTTCTCCTTGGTGTAGAACAACTCTTCCCGCGTCTCGGTCGAGAACTCGAAGTTCGGACCTTCGACGATGGCATCGACCGGGCAGGCCTCCTGGCAGAAGCCGCAGTAGATGCACTTGGTCATGTCGATGTCATAACGCGTGGTGCGGCGCGAGCCATCCTCACGCGGTTCGGCGTCGATGGTGATGGCCTGCGCCGGGCAGACGGCCTCGCAGAGCTTGCAGGCGATGCAGCGTTCCTCACCGTTCGGATAGCGGCGCAGGGCGTGCTCACCCCGGAAACGGGGCGACAGCGGCCCCTTTTCGTGCGGGTAGTTCACCGTCGATTTCGGCGCGAAGAAGTACTTCATCCCCAGGCCGAAGCCCTTGATGAAGTCCATCAGCAGGAAATACTTCGTGGCGCGGGTCCAGTCGATATTGGACATGGGTCAGCCTCCAATCGCCCAGCGGGCCCAGAAGCCGCCAAGCACTTCGAATTTCGCAAGGAACGCCACGATCACCACCCAGGCGAGCGACATGGGCAGGAAGACCTTCCAACCAATCCGCATCAGCTGGTCGTAGCGGTAGCGGGGGACGATGGCCTTCACCATGGCGAACATGAAGAAGAACACCCACATCTTGGCGACCATCCACCACCAGCCGTCGGCGAGGCCAGGGATCGGCGACAGCCAGCCGCCGAAGAACAGAAGGCTGATCAGCGCGCACATCAGGAAGATCGCGATGTATTCGCCGGCCATGAACAGAAGGTAGGGGGTCGAGGAATACTCCACCATGAACCCGGCGACGAGTTCCGATTCCGCTTCCGGCAGGTCGAAGGGCGGGCGGTTGGTCTCGGCCAGCGCCGAGATGAAGAACAGCGCCACCATCGGCAGGTGCGGCAGCCAGTACCAGTTGAAGAGGCCCCAGTCCCCGTCCTGCGCGGCCACGATGGCGCCGAAGTTCATCGCACCAGTGGAGATGATGACACCGATGATGATCAGGCCCAGCGAGACCTCGTAGGAGATCATCTGCGCCGCCGACCGGAGGCTCCCAAGGAAGGCGTATTTCGAGTTCGAGGCCCAGCCGCCCATGATGACGCCGTAGACTTCAAGCGACGACACCGCGAAGACGAACAGGATCGCCACGTTGATGTTGGCCAGCACCCAGCCATTGTCGAAGGGGATCACCGCCCAGGCCAGGATCGCCAGCACGAAGCTCAGCATCGGGGCCAGGAAGAACACCGGACGGTCGACGCCGGCCGGGATCACGATTTCCTTGACGACATACTTCAGCGCGTCGGCCACCGACTGGAGAAGCCCGAACGGCCCCACCACGTTCGGCCCGCGCCGCATCTGCACCGCGGCCCAGATCTTCCGGTCGCCGTAGACGAGGAACAGAAGGCTGATCATCACGAAGGCCACGATCAGCAGCGACTGCGCCGCGATCAGCACCGCCGTCCCGAACCCCGTGGCAAGAAACCCGTCCATGTCAGTCCCTCATCCTCAATCCGCCAGTCTCACCGGCCCGGTATTCCAAGCTCTGCGCAGTCGTTCGCCACCACTTCGGCGTCGATGGTCCGCAGGCCCTCGGGCAAGCTGGCAGAGATGAGGTAGACCGCATCCCCGTACCATGTCCCACCCGTCTTCGTCACGATGGTCCGCACTTGCCGTGCGAAGCCAAACCCTTGATCCAGCGCATATTGCGCGGCAGCACAGCGGCCATAGGCATCGACGTCGGACCGGTTCTTCGCCCCGGTCATCGCGACCGAGAAGCTGACCAGATCGTCGTCGAGCAGGATCGTCGAAACCCCCTGGTAGACCGCCTGACTGCCGCGCTCCTGTGGCACCTCTCCGGCGGGCGCGCAAGCCCCAAGCGCCGCTGTCGCGGTGCTGAAGGACGCGAGCAGGGAGAGGCGCTGCGCCATCTTATTCCGCCGCAATCGGGGCCGCCGCGCGGGCCTTGGCCATCGCGGACAGCTCCGCCATGACGCTGGAGGCGCGCGCAATCGGGTTCGTCAGGTAGAAATCCTTGATCGCATTGCGGAAGGTGGCCTTGGCCGGAGCCTTCACCGGCAAGGGCTGCCATTCGTTCTCGGGCACCTCGTCGATGCGGCCGAGGTGCGGGTGCTTGGCCACCAGCTGCGACCGCAGGGCTGCCAGCGAATCCCACGGCAGCTGCTTGCCCACTTCCGCGGACAGGGCCCGCAGGATCGCCCAGTTCTCCTTGGCCTCGCCCGGCGCAAATCCGGCGCGGAAGGCCAACTGCGGCCGCCCTTCGGTGTTGACGAAAAGCCCGTTCTCTTCCGTGTAGGCCGCCCCCGGCAGGATGATGTCCGCCCGGTTGGCGCCCCGGTCGCCGTGGCTGCCCTGGTAGATCACGAAGGGACCCGGCGCGATCTCGACCTCGTCCGCCCCGAGGTTGTAGATCACCTCTGCCCCCTCGGTCGCGGCGGCAAGACCACCCTCGGTCACAGCGCCCACGTCCATCGCGCCGACGCGCGATGCCGCCGTGTGCAGGACCATGAACTTCGCGCCCGCGCCGGTGGCATAGGCCATCGCCTGGCTCAGCACCGCCTCGCCATCGGCCTCGTTGATCGCGCCCTGGCCGATGATGACCAGCGTATTGTCCTTCGGGGTCACGCGGCCCACCAGGTCGACCAGCGCCGCACGGTCCGAGCCCATGAACTTGTAGTCATAGGTCAGATCGACCTGCTCTCCGAACAGACCCACCATCGCGCCATTGGTCCAGGCCTTGCGGATGCGGGCGTTCAGGACCGGGCTTTCCACCCGCGGGTTGGTGCCGATCAGCAGGATGACCTTGGCGGTATCGATGTCCTCGATCTTCGCCGTGCCGACATAGGCCGAGCGGTTGCCCGCCGGAAGCTTCGCGCCATCGGTCCGGCACTCGACATGACCGCCCAACGATTCGACCAGCGTTTTCAAGCTGTAAGCGGCTTCCACCGGCACCAGGTCGCCGACCAGGCCGGCCACCTTCTTGCCCTGCGTCGCGGCGGCGGCCTTGGTCAGTGCCTCGGCCCAGGTCGCCTTGCGGAGCTTCCCGTTCTCGCGGACATACGGCACGTCCAGACGCTGGCGGCGGAGGCCGTCCCAGACGAAGCGGGTCTTGTCGCTGATCCACTCCTCGTTCACGCCGTCATGGTTGCGCGGCAGGAAGCGCATGACTTCGCGGCCCTTGGTGTCGATCCGGATGTTCGATCCCAGAGCATCCATCACGTCGATGGATTCGGTCTTCGTCAGCTCCCACGGACGGGCGGTGAAGGCATAAGGCTTCGAGGTCAATGCGCCCACGGGGCAAAGGTCGATGATGTTGCCCTGCAGGTTCGAATCCAGCGTCATGTTCAGGTAGCTGGTGATTTCGGCATCTTCCCCGCGCCCGGTCTGGCCCATCTGGGTGATCCCGGCGACCTCGGTCGTGAAGCGGACACACCGGGTGCAAGAGATGCAGCGCGTCATCGCGGTCTTGACCAGCGGGCCAAGGTTCAGGTCCTCGGACGCGCGCTTCGGCTCGCGGTAACGGGAGAAATCAACGCCATAGGCCATCGCCTGGTCCTGCAGGTCGCACTCGCCGCCCTGGTCGCAGATCGGGCAGTCGAGCGGGTGGTTGATGAGCAGGAACTCCATCACCCCCTCGCGGGCCTTCTTCACCATCGGCGACTTGGTCTTGACGACCGGCGCCTGCCCTTCCGGCCCGGGCCGCAGGTCGCGCACCTGCATCGCGCAAGAGGCCGCGGGCTTCGGCGGGCCGCCGACCACCTCGACCAGGCACATCCGGCAGTTCCCGGCGATCGACAGGCGTTCATGGTAGCAGAAGCGCGGGATCTCGATCCCCGCGACCTCTGCCGCCTGGATGATGGTCATCGCGCCATCGACCTCGACCTCGATCCCGTCGATGTTGATTTTCTTGAGGTTGGTCATGGCCTTACTCCGCCGTCCCTTGCAGGCGGCCGTGGGGTCCCACAGCCGCGCGTCCTTGATGTGTCTGTTGCCCGCCGAGGCTCACTTCTTCGACCTCAGCAGATAGCCGATCAGGCTTTCCTTGGCGATTTCCGCTTCGCCGATCTGGCAGTAGGCCTCGGCATTGCCCGGTTCGGCACCCTTGGCCTTCAGCCATTCCGCGGCCTCGGCCTTGAACTTCGCCTTCTCCTCTTTCGAGGTGACGAACTCCCGCACCACACCTGCCTCGTAGCCCTGCTTCAGCGCATAGTCGCGCAGGTTGTTCAGCTCTCCAAGCGCGCGCAGGTTGCGCGGTTCGATGGTCGGGCAGTTGTCGGCAATGGCGTCCCCGATGAAGCCCATCAGAAGCTTTTCGTGGATCACCGGTTCCTCATTGATCGGCACCAGCGCCAGCGCGGGCGTTGCGGCGAGGGTCAAAGCGATCGTGAAAGTGCGAAGCATGGTGCTCTCCTTGGCTGCTCGTGCGGCCGAGAAGGGACCAAATGCCCTTGATATGCCATGACAAAAGCCCGTCATCAGGCCCTTGTGACCGAAGGTGACTGCATTCGTCATGCGCAGCCCCCCGGATAGACCCATTCGCCGGTCCCCCGGTCGAAACGGTCGTAGATCGAGACGTTGACAGCGCCGCCGCAGGCCGCATCCGCCGCCTTCCGGGCCAGAGCGCCCTCCCACATCTGGAACGGCTGGCCGCCATTCGACACCCGCACAGGCTCACGCGCAGCGGGAACGGACGGAGCCGTCGCCACGCAGGCCGCCTGGGCAAGGACCGAAAGGGCCAGCGCCATCCGCATCACTCCGCCGCGACCGCGCTGATGCGGCCGGTCCGCTTGGCCTTGATCCGGTCCTCGATCTCGTCCCGGAAGGCGCGGATCAGGCCCTGGATCGGCCAGGCGGCCGCGTCGCCAAGCGCGCAGATCGTGTGGCCCTCGACCTGCTTCGTCACGCTGAGGAGCATGTCGATCTCCTCGACCTCTGCCTCGCCGCGGACGAGCCGGTCCATGACCCGCATCATCCAGCCCGTGCCTTCGCGGCAGGGGGTGCACTGGCCGCAGGACTCATGCTTGTAGAACTTCGACAGCCGCCAGATCGCCTTGATGACGTCCGTCGACTGGTCCATCACGATCACCGCCGCGGTGCCCAGGCCCGACCGCTGCTCGCGCAGCCAGTCGAAGTCCATGATCGCATCGTCGCACTGCGCCTGCGTCAGCAAAGGCACCGAGGACCCGCCCGGAATGACCGCCTTCAGGTTCTTCCACCCTCCGCGCACGCCGCCGCAGTGACGTTCCAGCAGTTCCTTCAGCGGGATCGACATCGCCTCTTCGACGACGCAGGGCTGCATGACATGGCCCGAGATGCCGAAAAGCTTGGTCCCGGTATTGTTCGGGCGGCCAAAGGAAGCGAACCAGTCCGACCCGCGCCGCAGGATCGTCGGCACCACCGCGATGGATTCGACGTTGTTCACCGTGGTCGGGCAGCCGTAGAGGCCCGAGCCCGCCGGGAACGGCGGCTTCATCCGGGGCATGCCCTTCTTGCCTTCGAGGCTTTCCAGCAGGGCCGTCTCTTCCCCGCAGATATAGGCCCCTGCCCCGTGGTGGAGGAACAGGTCGAAGTCCCAGCCTGACTTGGCCGCGTTCTTGCCCAGCAGGCCCGCGTCATAGCATTCGTCGATGGCGGCCTGCAGCGACTCGCGCTCGCGGATGTATTCGCCGCGGATGTAGATGTAGCAGGTGTTCGCCCCCATCGCGAAGGAAGCGATCAGCGCGCCCTCGATCAGCGTGTGGGGGTCGTGCCGCATGATCTCGCGGTCCTTGCAGGTGCCAGGCTCGGACTCGTCGGCGTTGATCACCAGGTAGGACGGGCGACCGTCCGACTGCTTCGGCATGAACGACCACTTGAGGCCCGTCGGGAAGCCCGCGCCGCCCCGGCCGCGCAGGCCCGAGGCCTTGACCTGCTCGATGATCGTGTCGCGCCCGCGCTTGATGATGTCGGCGGTGCCATTCCAATGGCCACGCTTCATCGCGCCCTTCAGGCTGCGGTCATGCATCCCGTAGAGGTTGGTGAAAATGCGGTCCTGATCCTTGAGCATCTTGTCTTCCTAACCCCGGCGTGCGCGCCAGATCTGATACGTCACCACCAAAGCCCAGACGAAGGCCGCGATGGCTGCAAGGTCGAAGAGGAACACGAAGCGCGTCTCCAACCCCAGTTGTCCGCCAAAGAACTGCGCGCCCATCCACAGCACCATCGTCACCGCCAGCACGATGCCCACCAGCCGCGCCTGCCGGGCGCGCTGAAGGTCGGTCTGATCGGGACGGGTCTGCACCACGGGCCTCAGTAGCTGTTGGTCTTGGCGCGTTCCCGGAACGCATCAAGCCCTTCGTTGACGATGATCCGGGCCTGCTCCACCCACCTGTCGCGGGTGATGCGGCCCTTGAATTTCTTCATTTCCGCGTCGATCAGGGCGACGTCGGCGTCGGTCCAGGCAGCGATCTGATCGAAGTGGAAGAACCCAAGCGAGTTCACCAGCTTTTCCAGAGCCGGACCGATGCCCTCGATCTCCTGCAGGTCGTCGGGCTTGCCGTCGCGGGGGGCCTCAAGCCGGACAAGGGCCTGCGGCTTCGACTTGGCAACCTTCGGCATTGCAGCCTTTTCGGCCTTGGGCTTTGGCTCTGCCTTGGCCTTCGCCGCCTTCGGCTTCGGTTCGGCCTTGGGCTTTGCAGCTGCCTTGGTTTTCGGCTTCTTTTGCGGGGCTTCGACGACCTCTGCCGCCACGTCCTCGACAGGGGCGGCCATCGACGTTGGAACGATGACCGGCGGCGCCTCGACTGCTGCCAGCGGCGTCACCACGGGCGACGGGCCCTGCGGCGCGACGGGCAGCTCGGAACGCACGGGCACCGCCATCGCCGCGGGCGTCGCGCCCCCGGCACCTGCGGTCTGGACCCCGACCTCTGCCGCCGGAACCACCTTGCGCACGCGCTTTGCCTCTTCCGCGTCGTCGTAGCGGTTCACCGCCTCGGCCAGACGGTACAGCAGCAGCATCACCATAAGCGCGATCGCGGCCGAGAACAGGCCCGCCGGCAGCGGATGATAGAACATCCAGCCCCGCAGCACGGCAAAGGTCACGACGGCAGAGAGCACCACCAGTGCCCACCCGCCCGTGCCGATCGTCGTGTCGTCGTCGCCGTCCATCATCCTGCGTCACTTTTCCCCGTCGGCGCTGCCGCCAACCGGTCGAGCCACCTTTCCGTTACGCCTTCGCCGCCGCTTCCGCCTCGGCCACCGTGCCGCCAGCGGCCAGGACCTTCGCCTGGGCCACCCACTTGTCGCGCGTCACCCGGCCCTTGAATCCTTCCAGGTTCGCATCGACCCAGGCGATCTCGCCCTCGGTCCAGTTCGCGATCTGGTCGAAATGGTAGAACCCCAGGCTGTGGCACAGCGCCTCAAGCCGCGGGCCGATCCCCAGGATCAGCTTCAGGTCATCCGGCTTGCCGCCCTTCGGCGCGTCGAGACCCGCGGGCTTCACGCCGCCCGCCTGCCCTGCCGCCTTCGCTTCGGGCGTCGCAAGCGGGGTCGCGTTCGGCGCGTTCCCGTCCGACTTCGGCTTGCCACGGGACGAGGCCTTCGCCTCCTGCACCGTCGCGCCGGTCGCATCCGCCACCGCCCCGGCACCGGGCTTCGGTTCGACCTGCCGGCCCTGCGCCGGGGTCGCCGCTGCGGGCTTGCCCAACCACGGCGTCGTCAGCGGCACCTCGGTCCCGTCGATCCGCTTGACCGTATCGCCGATGTCCACCGCCAGTTGCGCGCTGGCATTGTACTGCTTGCGGCCGGACTCGAACTCCTTGAGGCTGGTCAGCCCTCCGATCGGCTCTGCCGCATAGCGTCCGTTCTGCGGACCCGGCACCGGAACCTCGCCCTTCGAGAACCGCCCGATCAGCTCGCGCAGTTTCTCGGCGGTCAGGTCCTCGTAATAATCCTTGCCGATCTGCGCCATCGGAGCATTGGCGCAAGCCCCCATGCACTCGACCTCTTCCCACGAGAACTTGCCGTCCGCCGACAGCGTGTGCGGGGTCGGAGCGATCAGCTCTTTCGCGACGGCGACCAGGTCCTCGGCGCCGCAGATCATGCAGCTGGTGGTGCCGCAGATCTGGACATGCGCGACCGAGCCCACGGGCTGCAACTGGAACATGAAGTAGAACGTCGCCACTTCCAGCGCCCGGATATAGGCCATGCCCAGCATATCCGCGACATATTCGATCGCCGGACGGCTCAGCCAGCCTTCCTGCTCTTGCGCGCGCCACAAGAGCGGGATGATCGCGCTGGCCTGCCGGCCCTCGGGATACTTGGAAATCTGGCCCTTGGCCCAGGCCAGGTTCGCCGGGGTGAAGGCGAACGAGGCAGGCTGGTCTTTGTGAAGGCGGCGGAGCATGGTCTAGAAATATCCCCTGGCGATAGTCAGGATTACGGCGGTTGCGGCACCGGCGACGGCACCCATGACAAGACGATTTCCCAGCTTGGTCGCCATGACCCCGGCCAGGCCAGAGGCCGCGCCAAGGATCAGGGTCCAGAGGTTGATCGTCACGTCCGGCATCAGCGGTCGACCTCGCCGAAGACGATGTCCATCGTGCCGATGATGGCGCTGACGTCGGCCAGCTGGTGGCCCTTGCAGATGTAGTCCATCGACTGCAGGTGCAGGTAGCCCGGCGCGCGGATCTTGGCGCGGTAGGGCTTGTTGGTCCCGTCCGACACCAGGTAGACCCCGAACTCGCCCTTCGGCGCCTCGACCGCGGCATAGACCTCGCCCGCGGGGACGTGGAAGCCTTCGGTGTACAGCTTGAAGTGGTGGATGAGCGCCTCCATCGAGGTCTTCATCTCGCCCCGCTTCGGCGGCGTGATCTTGCCGCGCGCCAGCACGTCGCCCTTTTCCACCCGCAGCTTCGCACAGGCCTGGCGGATGATGCTGGTCGACTCGCGCATCTCGGCCATCCGGCAGAGGTAGCGGTCATAGCAGTCGCCATTTTTGCCGACCGGGATCTTGAAGTCGAACTCGTCGTAGCACTCATAGGGCTGGGCGCGGCGCAGGTCCCAGGCCAGGCCCGAGCCGCGCACCATCACGCCCGAGTAGCCCCATTTCTGGATGTCGTCCTCGGTCACGACGCCGATGTCGGCGTTCCGCTGCTTGAAGATGCGGTTTTCCGTGAGCAGCCCGTCGATGTCGTCCAGCACCTTCGGGAAGGCTTCCGCCCAGGCGTCGATATCCTCGATCAGCTGGGGCGGCAGGTCCTGGTGCACGCCGCCGGGCCGGAAATAGGCCGCGTGCAGCCGCGCGCCGCAGGCCCGCTCGTAAAAGACCATCAGCTTCTCGCGTTCCTCGAAGCCCCAGAGCGGAGGCGTCAGGGCGCCCACGTCCATGGCCTGCGTGGTCACGTTCAAGAGGTGGTTCAGCACCCGGCCGATCTCGCTGAACAGCACCCGGATCAGGCTGGCGCGGCGCGGCACCACGGTCCCGGTCAGCCGCTCGATCGCCAGGCACCAGGCATGCTCCTGGTTCATCGGCGCCACATAGTCGAGGCGGTCGAAATACGGCAGGTTCTGCAGGTAGGTGCGGCTTTCCATCAGCTTCTCGGTGCCGCGGTGCAGAAGGCCGATATGCGGGTCGCAGCGTTCGACGATCTCGCCGTCCAGCTCCAGCACCAGGCGCAGCACGCCGTGCGCCGCCGGATGCTGCGGCCCGAAGTTGATGTTGAAGTTGCGGATGCGCTGTTCGCCGGTCTCGAAATCCTTCGAGCCGTCGTCGTAGGTGTTCACGCGGATATCGCCGTCCATTTACTTGGCCCCCGCCTTCTGGTCGCCGGGAAGGATGTATTCGGCCCCTTCCCACGGGCTCATGAAATCGAACTGCCGGTATTCCTGCACCAGCTTCACCGGTTCGTAGACAACGCGCTTCAGCGCCTCGTCATAGCGGACCTCAGTGTAGCCCGTGGTCGGGAAGTCCTTGCGCAGCGGATAGCCGCGGAAGCCGTAGTCGGTCAGGATGCGCCGCAGGTCCGGGTGGCCCGAGAACAGGATGCCGAACATGTCGAACACTTCGCGCTCGAACCAGTTCGCGCTGGGGTGGATCTCGACCAGCGACGGCACCATCTCGTCCTCGCGGACGGCCACCTTCACGCGGATGCGCTGGTTCCGGTACATCGACAGGAAGTGGTAGACCACGTCGAACCGCTGCGCGCGCTCCGGGTGATCGACGGCGGTGATGTCCACCAGCGTCGAGAACCGGCACGAGGCATCGTCGCGCAGGAATTCGACAAGGGCTTCCAGGTTCGCCAGGTTCGCGACCAGCGTCAACTCGCCAAAGGCGACCGAGGATGAAACGACGGCCTCGGGCTGCTTCAGCTCGATGATTCCGGCCAGTTCCTGCAGGGCTTCGGACATGATTACCTCACCAGGGTGCCAGTGCGGCGGATTTTCCGCTGCAACTGCAGGATGCCATAGAGCAGCGCCTCGGCCGTGGGCGGGCAGCCCGGCACATAGACGTCGACCGGGACGATCCGGTCACAGCCGCGCACCACCGAATAGCTGTAGTGATAGTAGCCCCCGCCATTGGCGCAGGAGCCCATGCTGATCACGTAGCGCGGCTCGGGCATCTGGTCGTAGACCTTGCGCAGCGCCGGGGCCATCTTGTTGGTCAGCGTGCCAGCGACGATCATCAGGTCCGACTGGCGCGGGCTTGCGCGCGGCGCGGTCCCGAAGCGTTCAAGGTCATAGCGCGGCATCGAGGTGTGCATCATCTCGACCGCGCAGCAGGCCAGACCGAAGGTCATCCAGTGCAGGGAACCGATCCGCGCCCAGTTGATGATGTCCTCGGTGGACGTGAGGATGAACCCCTTGTCCGACAGCTCGCGGTTCAGCGCCTGGACCGCAACCTCATGGTCGCCCCCGGCCGTGTTGGCACCCGCCATCACTCCCATTCCAGCGCCCCTTTCTTCCATTCATAGGCAAACCCGACGGTCAGCACCGCCAGGAACAGCATCATCGACCAGAAGGCCGCCATGCTGATGTCCCCGAAGGCCACCGCCCAGGGGAACAGGAACGCGACTTCCAGGTCGAAGATGATGAACAGGATCGACACCAGGTAGAAGCGCACGTCGAATTTCATCCGCGCGTCGTCGAAGGCGTTGAAGCCGCATTCGTAGGCGCTGACCTTTTCCGGGTCCGGGTTCCGGACGGCCAGGACCGCGGCGGCCAGGATCAGGACCAGGCCAAGGCCCACGGCAACGGCAAGCAGGATGAGGATCGGCAGATACTCTCGGAGGATCAGGTCCACGAGAAGACTCCTTCAATGCTGGCGGCGCGCGTGCTGCGGATGCGATCAGGCACCCGTTCGTTTCCCCGCCCGTTTACTCTGCGGCCTTTCCGGGGTCAACCGAACGCGGGTGAGAATCCGGGGGCATGGCGAGCAGAAAATCAGGTCGCCCAAGCGTTTCTGTCAGGATGGTCCGGGGCCGGTTCCCCTTACCTTGACCCTTGCCGCGAAGCCGCCTTTGCTGCCGCAAGCCAAGAAAGGACCCCTCCCCCATGCGCCTTGCCACGTGCCCTGCCATGCGCCTAGCCCTGATCCTTGCCCTGACCGCCGGCACCGCCAGCGCCCAGACCTGCGAGATCGACATAGCCGCCGTCGAGTCGCGGATCGCCGAGCTTGAGCCCTCCTATGGCCTGGTCCTGTCGGACATCGGCTGCGACGCGCCGACGGTTCCTGCGCATGTCCTGATGTGCGACGCGGCGCTGAGCCCCGAAGCACATCTCTGGCGCATGGAACGTCTCGACGACCTGGCCTGGATCCACGCGGTCGAGAACGCGACCGGGCAGGACGTGGACGAGACGAACCCGCCCCGCGACGAGGATTTCCTCGCCCGCCGCGACGCCTGCACTGACGCGGCCTGTCTTTGCGAGGTGCTGATCGGGCACACCAATGACAGTCTGGGTGGGACCTCGCCCTATCCGCAGTGACGGGCGGTTTGCAGATTGAGCGCTGACGCGCAAGTCATTCCTCTCGTCGTCGGGGCTTGCGCCCTCCTCCTCGGGCGATGGGGGCATTCTGCCCCCAAACCCCCTGATGATATTTGCAGAAGGGAAAGCTAGCGCGAAACAGGATGGAAGGCGTAGACCGTCCCGTCCCGATTCAGCCGACCGATCCCCGGATGCGGCAGGTGGGCACCCGCGACGAGCCAGCCCTCCTCGACAACGCTATGGAAAAGCCGCGCCCGCGTGGTCCGGGCCTGGTCGGGATCCTCGTCGAACTTCCATGTCACCTGGGGGTGCGCGAACTGGACCGGATGATGCACCAGGTCCCCCCAGATCAGAAGCCGCCCCTCGACGAGGAACGCCATATGCCCCGGCGAATGGCCCGGAGCATTCACCGCCACCACCCCGGAGATGGGTCCGTCCCCCTGCTCAAGCGGGATCAGGCGCGGCAGGACCGGGGCCATCCGCGGCTCGGCCCGGACGGCCATCAGCTCTTCGGTCGCCACGAACACCCGCTCGGCGTTCGGAAAGGCCAGGCCACCCTCCGCATCGATCAGTCCCGAAAGATGGTCTACGTGGCTGTGACTCAGCGCCACGATGTCAACCTCCTGCGGCGCCATTCCCGCCTCGGCCAGCGCCTCGGGCAGCCGCCCCAGCCCGTTGTGCCAGGCATCCCCCGCGCCCGCGTCGATCAACAGGCACCCGGCCTGTCCCCGCACCAGGAAAGCCCGGACCGGCAGCGGCAGGCACCCCTCCACCAGATCGTCGGGGGCAAGCGCGAAGCCCTCCGGTCCGCGCAGGCAATCCGCCGGCATCGACGTCTCGCCGTCCAGAAGCATCGTGACCGACAGCTCGCCCAGTTCCACCGTCAGGCTCAGCGGCGTCTCCCGCACGACCCTCATGCGCACCAGCTCCCCCGCAGCCCGCCGCCGTACTGCCGCGCATGGCCATCCCGGATCATCGCCCGCGCCACATCGACCCCATCCAGCGTCAGCCGCACCAGAAGCCGCCCGTAACGGTCGGTCCCTTGGTGTGTCAGCTCCAGCCGGTCCGCCTTCTGGATCAGCGCCCGCAGGTGCCACGACGCCCGCTCGGCCGCCAGAAACTCGTCCAGGCACTGCGGCGCGTATTTCTCGGGCGTGTCAAAGCCCAGAAGCCTCGCACTGACCATGCCGTCCTCGGGGCAGATCAGCGAGACGGTATCCCCGTCCACCACCCGCAGGATGCGGCACGGACCCTGCTCGCTGCCCACCGTCTTCATAGCCGCGTTCACCAGGTCCGCCAGCGTCGGCAGCAACACCAGACCGCCCACCCCGACCCCGATCACCGCCTTCAGGTAAAACCGCGGATCGACCAGCCGCCGCACGGCCCGCGTCACCGCGCCCGCAGGCCGCGCCGGGCCGAGAAGCCAGCCCATCAGTCCGCCACGGGGGCCGCCACCGGCTCCAGCGCCTCGGCCCCCGCCGCCTCGGCCGCTTCCTCGGTCAGGATGCGTCCGATCTGCGCCACATCCTCTTCGGTAAAGGTCAGCGGCAGGCGCATGTCGATCAGCCCGGCCAGCACCCGGTCGGTCTGCGGCAGAGGCGTGGGGTTGGCATACTGCCAATGCGCATAGCGGCTGGTGAACCCCGCCGGGTCCGCCGCACCGAACCACTTCAGCTCCACCCCGCGCGCCGCCGCGCCCGCGACGAAGCGGGCGACCCGCGCCGGCTCCCAGCCCGGCAGCAGGAACTGGAAAGACGAGCCCACATAGTCCTCGGCCTGTGGCCGCGGGATCAGCTTCACCCCCGGCGCCCCCGCAAGGCCCCGCTCCATCCCCTGATAAAGCGCCCGCCACCGCGCGCGCCGGTCGTCCAGAAGCGCGATCTGCGGCCGCAGGATCGCCGCCCGCAGGTTGTCCATCCGGCTGGACACGTTCGGGACCTCCAGCCGAAGGCCTTCGAACACCTCCGCAGGCGGCGCCGCCCGATGGCGCGCGTACAGCATGTAGGACCCGGACAGAAGCACCGCCCGCGCCGCCAGCTCGGGGTCGTCCGTCACCAGGAAACCGCCCTCGCCGCTGTTCATGTGCTTGTAGGTCTGCGTCGAATAGCAGCCGATCGCGCCATGCCGACCTGACGGCACGCCCTTCCACTTCGCGCCCATCGTATGCGCGCAATCTTCCACGACCCGCAGCCCCAGCCGGTCGCACAGCGCCATCAGCGCCTCCATGTCGCAGACATGGCCCCGCATATGCGACAGAAGCAGCACCCGCGCCCCCGTCGCCCGGGCCTGCGCCTCCAGATGCGCCAGGTCGATGGTCAGGTCCTCCGTCACTTCGACGAAGACCGGCCGCGCTCCGATAGAGGCGATCGCCCCCGGTACCGGTGCCAGCGTGAAGGCGTTGGACAGGACCGCCTCTCCCGGCTTCACCTGCAAGGCCCGCAGCGCGCAGGCCATCGCCGCCCCGCCCGAGGCAAGCGCAAGACAGTATCTCGCGCCGACATAGGCCGCGAATTCCTCCTCCAGCAGCGCGGTTTCCGCCACTTCGCCCGCCACCGTGTTGTAGCGGTGCAGCCGCCCGTGCCGCAGCACGGCCATCGCCGCATCGATCCCGGCCTCGGGGATCGGCTCCTGCTGGGTGAAACTCCCCGTGAAGCGTTCGCTCATGCCTTTTCAGACCTCTTCAACATCAGGAACAGGACCGTGGTCACGCCCAGGAACCCCGCCGCCACCCAGAAGGCGACGTCCGTCGACCGCCAGGCGCGGTCCTCGGCCCAGAAATGCCCGAAGATGAAGGCGAAGAACACCGTCCCGAACAGCATCGCCACATTGGTCACGGCCGAGATTCCGCCCTGCAACTCGCCCTGCGCATCCTCCGGCACGCGCTTGGTCAGAAGCGAGGTCAGCAACGGATGCACAAAGCCCTCCGGCCCGTGCAGGATCATCAGCGCGATTACCCCGGCCAGAGTGCCGACGAACCCATAGCCCAGCACCACAAGCGTCGCGCAGACCATCCCGAACAGCGCCACCGACCATTCGCCGAACCGCTTGGTCGCGGGGCCGGTCAGCACGCCCTGAAAGCCCCCCGCGATCAGCCCGAAGACCGCCAGTGTCGCGCCCACCATCGCCTCGGACCAGCCGAACTTGGCAATGCCCCAGAAGGTCCAGATCGCCGGGTAGACCGAGGTGGCAAAGAAGAACAGCCCCAGCACCAGCACCATGGGCAGGACGCCACGATAGGTAGCGAACACCCGGAACGCGCCGAACGGGTTCGCGCGCCACAACTCAAAGCTGCGGCGGTTTTCTGCCGATAGCGACTCGGGCAACACGAAGAACCCGTAGGCGAAATTGATCAGCGAGATGCCCGCCGCGACCCAGAACGGCACGCGCGGCCCCAGTTCTCCCAGCAATCCGCCGATGGCCGGGCCGATCACGAAGCCCACGCCGAAGGCCGCACCCATGTAACCGTAAGCCTTGGCCCGGTCGTCCGGCGCGGTCACGTCGGCGATATAGGCGCTCGCGATGATCCAGCTCGCCCCGCAGACCCCGGCAATGATCCGCCCCGCAAAGAGCCACCCCAGCGAGGGCGCCAGCGCCATCAGGATGAAATCCATCCCCAGCCCGAAGATTGCCAGCAAGAGCAGCGGCCGGCGCCCGAAGCGGTCGGCGAGGTTCCCCATCAGCGGCGCGAAGACGAACTGCGCCAGCGAAAAGGCCGCGAACATCCACCCGCCGATCACCGCCGCATGGGCGATGTCAACATGCCCCACCTCCTCGATCAGCTTGGGCAGGACCGGCATGATCAGGCCAAAGCCCACCATGTCCAGAAAGACGGTGATCAGCACAAAGGTCACCGCATGACGGCTCACCGGTCGAGGCGCCTCGGTCGCGGTCGGTTCGGGCAGGTCGGGGGCCTCGGTCATGGGGCGCGACCCTATGGGTCGGGACCGGAACTGTCAAACCGGCGCGGACGCATCCCCTGACCGCCAGCCCATGCCTTTCCCTTTCCGAAATATCCCCGCCGGAGGCACGTCCGAGCCGGTTGCGCGCCCTTCGCGCGCGGCCGGCGAGACAAAGGCTTGCGCCGAAAGGCGCTCAATCTGAAAACCGTCCGTCGGACGAGCGAAGGTGAAAGGCCAAGGCACCCGCCGCTTGCGGGAAGGAAACGGATCGGGCCACGACGGCCGCAAAGCCGGGGGAACTCAAGACCTTGAGAAATCCCTAACGCCCAAGACCAAGCCATTGATTTCGCTTGAGATACGGCGAATGTCCACCGTGGACGGATCAGCCGATCAATCGCCCCGCCAAGCACGGCAGGTCCTCGAACCGGTCCAAGAGCGCGGCCGGCGCGAACCGCTCCACCCCCCGCCCCTCCGGCCCGAAGGTGACCAGCGCCACCGGCACCCCCGCCGCCACCCCCGTCTTCGCGTCGGTCTCGGTATCGCCCACCAGCATCGACCGGCCGACCACCCCTCCGGCCCGTTCCACCGCCGCCCGGTAGGGCGCCGCATCGGGCTTTCTCACCGGCAGCGTGTCCGCCCCGATCAGCGCCCCGAAGGCCCCCCGCACTCCCAGCGCCGTCAGCAGCCCCTCGGCCAGCCCCTCCGGCTTGTTCGTGCAGATCGACACCGCGAACCCCGCCGCCTTCAGCCGCTCCACCGCCTCCATCGCCCCGGGATACAGCCGGGTATGGACCGCAATTGCCTCCCCATAGGCCTCGAGCAGCCGCGGGTAGGCCGCGTCGACGTCGGCCTCCGTCCAGTCCATCCCCAGCCGGCCGAACCCCAACCGCAGCATCGCACGTCCCCCGTGGAACGCCGTCAGCGCGTCCTCGGGCCCCAGGCAAGCCTGCGGCAGGCAGGCATTCGCCGCCGCCAGCAGGTCCGCCGAGGTGTCTGCCAAAGTTCCGTCCAGATCGAAGACTACACAGCGCATCTCTGTAACCTGTCGTGAGCGGACGGCCCCTTGCCACCCTTCGCCACGGGGGTAAAACGGCCGCAACGATAAAGGAAGGGGCAGAATGCAGGTTTCAGTCATCGTCTTGGCCGCGGGTCAGGGGACCCGGATGAACTCCGATATGCCCAAGGTCCTGCACCAGGTCGCCGCCGCCCCCCTTCTCCACCACGCGCTCTCGACCGCCGCCCGGCTGGAGCCGTCGCGCATCGTCGCCGTCACCGGCCACGGCGGCGAGGCTGTCGCGGCCTCTGCCACCGCCTGGTCCGAGATGGTCGAAACCGTGGTCCAGGACCCGCAGCTCGGCACCGCCCACGCCGTCGCCCAGGCCGCCCCCCTGCTTTCGGACGCGCCGGGCGAAGCCATCGTCCTTTACGCCGACACCCCCCTCATCCGTGAGGAAACCCTCCGCGCGATGCTGGAAGCGCGGGCGAAACACGCCGTCGTCATCCTTGGCTTCCACGCCAGGAACCCCGGCCGCTACGGCCGCCTCCTCACCCAGGGCGACGAGCTTCTCGCGATCCGCGAATTCAAGGATGCGACCGAGGCCGAACGCGCCATCACCCTCTGCAACTCCGGCGTCGTCTGCGCCGAGGCCCGCACCCTCTTCTCCCTCATCGCCGAGGTGAAGAACGACAACGCCGCGCAGGAATACTACCTGACCGACATCGTGGAACTCGCCCGCAAGCGCGGCCTCTCCACCGGCGTGGTCCTCTGCGACGAGGCCGAGACGCTGGGCGTCAACACCCGCGCGCAGCTGGCCGAGGCAGAGGCTGCCTTCCAGTCCCGCGCCCGCGCCGAGGCGCTGGAGAACGGCGTCACCCTGACCGCGCCCGAAACCGTCTTCTTCGCGCTCGACACCCATATCGGCCGCGACGCGATCATCGGCCCGAACGTCCTCTTCGGCCCCGGCGTCACAGTCGAATCGGGGGCCGATATCAAGGGCTTCTGCCATCTGGAAGGCTGCCACATCAGCCGCGGCGCGACCGTCGGCCCCTTCGCCCGCCTGCGCCCCGGCGCGGAACTGGCCGAGGACGTGCATGTCGGCAATTTCGTGGAAATCAAGAACGCCATCCTCGACGAAGGCGTGAAGGTCGGCCACCTGACCTATCTTGGCGACGCCCATGTGGGCGAGCACACCAACATCGGCGCCGGCACCGTCACCTGCAACTACGACGGCGTGATGAAACACCGCACGACCATCGGCAAGCGGGCCTTCATCGGCTCGGACACCATGCTGGTGGCCCCGGTGACCGTGGGCGATGGCGCGCTGACCGGGTCGGGGTCGGTCATTACCGAAGACGTGCCGGCCGAAGCCGTGGCCATCGGACGGGCACGGCAGGTGACGAAACCGGGTCTGGCAACCAGAATGTTCGAAAAGTTGAAAGCCATGAAGGCTGCAAAGGCGAAAGGACACTGAAAATGTGCGGTATTGTAGGGGTCCTGGGCAACCATGAAGCAGCACCGCTGCTGGTCGAGGCGTTGAAGCGGCTGGAGTATCGCGGCTACGACAGCGCGGGCATCGCCACGGTGAACTCGGGCAAGCTCGACCGGCGCCGGGCGGTGGGCAAGCTTGTCAATCTTTCCGACCTCCTGGTCCACAACCCATTGGCCGGAAAGGCCGGCATCGGACATACCCGCTGGGCGACCCACGGGGCCGCGACGGTCGCCAACGCCCATCCCCACCGCGCCGGGGGCGTTGCCGTCGTCCACAACGGCATCATCGAGAACTTCCGCGACCTGCGCACCGAACTGGCCGCCGAAGGCTACACCCAGGAATCCGAGACCGACACCGAGACCGTGGTCCTGCTGGTCAAGCGCGCGATGGACCGGGGCGCCTCTCCGGTCGAGGCGGCGAAGGACACGCTGTCCCGCCTGCACGGGGCCTTCGCGCTGTGCTTCCTGTTCGACGGGCAGGACGACCTGATGATCGCTGCCCGCAAGGGCAGCCCCCTGGCCATCGGCTGGGGCGAGGGCGAGATGTTTGTCGGCTCGGACGCCATCGCGCTGGCGCCGATGACCGACCGGATCACCTATCTGGAAGAAGGCGACTGGGCCGTCATCACCCGCGCCGGGGCCGAGATCTTCGATGCCCGCAACGCCCGCGCCAACCGCGCCGAGACCCGGATCCAGCTGGACGCGACCCGGATCGAGAAGGCCGGCTACAAGCACTTCATGGCCAAGGAGATCGCCGAGCAGCCGGTGGTCATCGCCGATGCGCTGAAGCATTACACCTCGGCCGACGGGACGCTGCACCTGCCGGACGCCCTTGATTTCACCGGCATCGACCGGGTGACGCTGGTCGCCTGCGGCACCGCCTCCTACGCCTGTCACGTCGCGAAATACTGGTTCGAGCAGATCGCGGGCCTGCCCGCCGACATCGACATCGCGTCCGAGTTCCGCTACCGCGACCCGGTCCTGTCCCCCGCAAGCATGGCGATCTTCGTCAGCCAGTCGGGAGAGACGGCCGACACGCTGGCCGCGCTGCGCCACGTCAAGGAGCAGGTCGCCAAGGTCGTTTCGGTGATCAACGTGCCGACCTCGTCCATCGCGCGGGAGTCCGACCTTGCCCTGCCGATCATGGCGGGGGTGGAGGTGGGCGTCGCCTCGACCAAGGCCTTCACCTGCCAGCTGACCGTGCTGGCGCTGATGGCGTTGAAGGCCGCGCAGGACCGGGGCCGGATCGATCCGGCGACGCTGCTCGACCGGCTTCAGACCCTGCGCGCGGTGCCGGGGCTGATGAACGCGGCGCTCTCGCTGTCCGAACCGATCGCCAAGGTCGCCGAGGAGCTGGCCAAGGCGCAGGACGTTCTCTTCCTGGGGCGCGGGCCGATGTTCCCCCTGGCGCTGGAAGGCGCGCTGAAGCTGAAGGAAATCAGTTACATCCACGCCGAAGGTTATGCATCGGGCGAACTGAAGCACGGCCCCATCGCGCTGATCGACGCCGCGGTTCCGGTGATCGTGCTGGCGCCGAAGGACGGGCTCTTCGACAAGACGGTGTCCAACATGCAAGAGGTCATGGCGCGGAACGGGAAGGTGCTGCTTCTGTCCTGCGCCGCCGGGGTCGAGGCCGAGGGCCAGGGAACCTGGATGACGCTGACCCTGCCCGACGTGAACCCGCTCTGGGCGCCGATCCTCTATGCGGTCCCGGCCCAGCTTCTGGCCTATCACACCGCCATCGCCAAGGGGACGGACGTGGACCAGCCCCGCAACCTGGCGAAATCGGTGACGGTGGAATAGGGGCCGATTTCTTCGAAGAAATCGGGACGGAGCCTTCAAAGGCTCCGATGCGGAGTCTTTGAAAACTCCGCGCGCCTGATCCACCGGCGCTCGGCTTCCGTATCCTCACCAGATCGGAGACCATGATGCAGCGCAGAACCCTTCTTCTTGGCCTCGCGGCCCTTCCTCTTGTCGCCTGCGCCACCACCCCCGCCCCACCGGCCATGCAAGGCCCGCCCATCACCCTGGTCTCTGCCTTCCAGGGCCGCACCACCGGCCGCGGCCATTTCCGCATCTGGCTGACCGGCGACGAACGGCGCTTCACCGCCCGGCTGAACGGCACCGTCAAAGGTCCCGACGGCGCGCGGACCCTGACCGTGGTCGAGGATTTCGCCTATGACGACGGCCAGAAGGACCGGCTGACCTGGGTCTTCCGCGAACAGGGTCCCGGCCGCTGGACCGGCAAGCGCGAGGACACGGTGGGCGAGGCGACCGTGGTCGAGGACGCGGGCCGCATCCGCCTGTCCTACACCGCCGACTTCCGCTCGCCCTCGGGCGTGAACCGGCTGGGGTTCGAGGACATCCTCTACGCCCGCCCCGACGGCGCCATCGTAAACGACGCCGTGGTGTCGAAAGCCGGGATCGCCGTCGCCTCGGTCCGCTTCCTGATCCGGCGCTGACTTGCCCTTGCGCGTCTGCGCTGGCAGGTAGGGTCGTCGACCAGGAGGCCCCGATGACCCCGCTTGAAGAGTTGCAGTCCCTTGCCGACCCCGCGAAAGCGGAAGGGATGGAGGCCTACCACAAAGTCGCCCGGCCCTATCTTGGCCTCTCGGTCCCCCAGATCGAGGAGCTGACCGACCGCTGGCGGGCCGAACTCACGCTGGACGACCGCCTGGCGCTGGCCGACTCGCTTTGGCAGACCAACATCCACGAGGCGCGGATCGCGGCGGCCAAGCTCCTGACCCAGGCGCGCATCCGACCGGACGACGAGGCCTGGAGACTGATCGTCTCCTGGGTTCCGCAGTTCGACGCCTGGGCGATCGCCGACCATGTCTCGATCGCCGGGCAGAAGCGGCTGGTCGCCGAGCCCTCGCGGCTGGACACGGTCGAGACCTGGCTCGCCAGCCCGCACATGTGGACCCGCCGCGCTGCGCTGGTGATGACCCTGCCCTGGACCAAGCAGAATTTCCCGAAGCCCCAGGACCTTGCCATCCGCGCCCGCGTGCTGGGCTGGTGCGCGACGCTGGCGCCGGACCGGGACTGGTTCATCCAGAAGGCCATCGCCTGGTGGGTGCGCGACCTGTCGAAACACGACCCCGCGGCCGCGCGCGGATTTCTCGACGCGTATGGCGCCGACCTGAAATCCTTCGCCCGAAAGGAAGCGGCGCAATATCTGACAGACTGAGCGGTCCGGGGACGATCCGACCCCGCGACGGCGCTGCGATCAAAGACCGGCGCGTGGGCCCCGCCCGGGAGCGCAAGAAGTCACCGTCCGCCTCCCCCACCGGCTCCAGGCCTCGGTACACGGACGGACTTTCCAGCGGGACACTCCCCGCACAGGCGACGCCCCAGTGTCATGTCGCGTCGACCCTCAATTCCGCAATGAAATCATAGATGTCGCCGCGATAGAGGCCGCGGGTGAACTCGATGGGTCGGCCCGAGGGCAGGTAAGCCGTCCGGTCGATCCGCAACACCGCCGCGCCTTCGGGAAGCAGCAGCAGCTTCGCGTCGGCGGCGGTCAGGTTCACCGCCGTGATCCGCTGCACCGCCCGCGTCGGCGCCCTGCCCGACGCCCGCAGCACGTCGTAAAGCGAGGTCTCCACCGCCTCGGGGTCCGGCAGCACGTCCGTGTGCAGCGACGACCATTCCAGCGCCAGGGGCGTGTCGTCGGCAAAGCGCAGCCGTTCCACCCGCGCGACCCGATCTCCCGGCGACAGGCCCAGCGCCATCATCTCGTCAGGGCTCGGCAGGAAAAGCCCCCGGCGCATGATCCGGCTGGACGAGGTCTTGCCGCGCTGGCGCATGTGGTCGGTGAACGACAAAAGCACAGAGAGCGACTGTTCGATCTTCGACTTCGGCGGCCGCACGAAAGTCCCCGCCCCCCGCCGCTGCTCCAGCACGCCGTCCTCGACCAGCCGGCTGACCGCCTTGCGCACCGTCACGCGGCTGACTTCCGCGATCAGCGCCAGTTCCCGCTCGGCAGGCAGCCGGGTCTCGGGTTGCAGTTCTCCCGCTGCAATGGCAGCCGAGAGGTGGCGGTACAGCTGCTGGTACCGCGGCCCCCGCGCGGCGCGGAACCAGGCCTCGGGACGGTAGAGCGTCAGGTCCTTTTCCATCGGAAGCCTCGCAATTGGTATATTATTTATCATACCAATTTCATCACCTGCCGTAAAGATGACCTCAGCAACCGACAGTAAAGCCGACGCAAATTTGGACCACTTTAATGGCTGCCGCAGATTGGTACTATACTGATAGCGTCGCCAGGCTTTTTTGGTATCGTCCGGACGACACGATTCGACCCGCGCCGCCCGCCAGGCGGCGCAAGGCAGAACAGGGGGAACCGCATGACGCTTGTCGCCGAAGGGGCCACACCGGACCGGATGCAGTCGCGCGCTCTGTCGGAGCGTGCCTTCCCCTGGCTCAACCTCTCCCCCGAGATGTCCGGCACCGACACCCCCCGCCATCCTTCCGTCGATCCGATGCTGTCGGACGCCAAGCCCGACCTCTACTGCGCCTTCTGGCCGAACGTCTTCCACCACGATCAGATCCGCCTTGGTCTTGAAGCGGGGGGCCAGGACTTCACCGAAAAGCCCGTCGTGGTCTCCATCGATGAAACCCTCGACCTCGCCCGCGACCTGGCGAAACACGGTGGCGTCAACCGAGCGATGGTCGGCCTCGTCCTGCGCTCTTCGCAGCACATGGTCGACGCGATGGAGGCCGGCATCGCCGCCATCGCCCTTGACCAGGCCCGAACCACCGGCCAAGTCTTTCACCGACGCCTGGGTCCAACTCGACAAACACGGTCTCCGCTAATGACCCGCCAAGCCCTTCATATTGGCCCAAATATCCCCGCCGGAGGCTCCCCCCTCGCCCCCCGCGCTGCGGCCATGCGCAAAGCACGCCACCCCATTCCTCTTTGCGCAAACATCCCCGCCGGATGCGTCACAGTCCGAATCCACGCGCCGCGGCAGGACTTTCCCGCACGCCACCCCATCCGCCTTCCCATCCCCTCTGCGGAGAAAGGCCGGGGATGGCGGGCTATGACGGAAGCCAGGGAATGACCGACCTCCCCGCAGACGCCGGCCAGCACATGGCGCGCGAGATAGCGGAGGCCCCGCAGGTCTTCGCCACCGCCGTCGCGCAACCCGTCACCCTGCCCGACCTCACCCACCTCCGCGCGATCTACACCGTCGCCCGCGGCTCCTCCGATGCCGCCGCCAACATCCTCGCCTACGAACTGATGCGGGAAACCCGCCTCCCCGTGACATCCCTCCCCCCGTCGATCTTCTCCCTCGGCCTGGGCGTCCGCCTCACCGACAGCGCCGTCCTCGTCGTCAGCCAATCCGGGGCCTCCCCCGACCTCGTCCGCTCCACAGAGGGCGCGCGCGACGCAGGCGCGACCGTCCTCGCCCTCACCAACGCCCCCGGCAGCCCGGTCGAGGTCAAGGCCCACACGACCCTCAAGATCAGCGCAGGTCCCGAACAGGCCGTCCCCGCCACCAAATCCGTTGTCGGAGCCATCGCCGCCGGCATGGCCCTGCTCTCAGCCCTTTCCCCCTCCTACGCCCCCCGCGCCGAGGCTTCCGCGCAAGCCATCGCCGCCCTCCAGGGCAAGACCCTCCCCCAGACGAAAGCTCTCCTGGCCGCCCTCCTGCGCTCCAGCCACGTCTATGTCATCGGCCGCGACACCGGCTTCGGCGCGGCCCAGGAACTGGCGCTCAAGCTCAAGGAGTGCTGCGCGCTCCACGCCGAGGCCTATTCCTCCTCCGAAGTCCTCCACGGCCCCCTTCAGCTCGTCACAAACCCCCTCCTCATCTTGATCCTCGATACCGAACAGCCCGAGGTCCAGGACTCGCTCGACACCGCCGAAGCCCGCTTCAAGGCTGCCGGTGGCACCACCTTCCGCCTCCGCCCCTCCGACGTCGGTGCCAAAAACCTCTCCCCCGCCGCCGCGGCTGCGGCCCTTCTCATCCTCACCTACCCCCTCGCCCTCCAGGCCGCCCTCGCCCTCGGTCACGACCCCGACCGCCCAACAACCCTGGCCAAGGTCACCCAAACCAGATGACCCACGCCCTGCCATTCCCTTCGCCAAACATCCCCGCCGGAGGCCCCCCGAGCCGGTTAGCCGCGGGCCAGAGGCGAGACAAAAGGCTTGCGCCGCAGGCGCTCGATTTCCTCACCGCCCCAAACGCCTCCCGTGCAGAGGGGCCAAGGGTCGCGAGCACAACGCCAAACCAGGCAGAGCAACGATGACCGACCTCACCCGCCACGCGACCTTCCGCGAAATCCTCGCCCAGCCGGCCATCTGGTCCGCCTGGGGCGCGCAACTCCCCGTGGCCGCCCTCCGCGACTGGATCGCCCAGACCCGAACCGACGAAGTCTGGTTCTGCGGCGCGGGCACTTCCGCCTATATCGGCGACATCCTCGCCGCGGGGCTGGAGGGCCAGGACGGCCCCCGCCTCCGCGCCACCCCGACCACCGACATCGTCGCCCGTCCCCACGCCTATCTGCGCGGGCAGCCCAAACTGATCGTCAGCTTCGGCCGCTCCGGCAACTCGACGGAATCCATCGGACTCCTCACCGCGCTGGACGCCCTCGCGCCCCACTGGCCCCGGCTCAACATCACCTGCAACGCCGCCTCGGCCCTGGGCACGGACCCCAAAGCCCGCGTCATCACCCTGCCCGAAGCCACCCACGACCAGGGCTTCGCGATGACCTCCAGCTTCTCCACCATGCTCCTCACCGCCGCCGCGCTTTTCGACACGAGCCTCGCGCCCACGGATACCCCCAGGCGCCTGACCGCCCTGGCCGACACGCTCCAAACCCTTCTCCCCGCCTTCACCGAAGCCGCCCGCACCGCCCGCACGCCCCGGCGCGCCGTTTTCATCGGCTCCGGCCCCCTCGCCTTCGCCGCCCGCGAGGCCGCGCTCAAGGTCATGGAGCTCGCCGCAGGCCAGATCCCCGCGCTCTGGGACTCCACCCTGGGCTTCCGCCACGGCCCGAAAAGCTTCACCGTAAAAGACACCGACCTCTGGCTCTTCCGCTCCTCAGACCCTCACACCCGCGCCTATGACGAAGACCTCCTCGCCGAGCTGCGCACCCAATACCCCGCAAGCCACATCACCGCCCCCGACCTCCCCCAACCCTTCACCGATCTCTGGTCCGCCCCCCTCTACGTCGCCCTCGCCCAACTCCTCGCCGTCCACTGGTCCGACGCCCTCGGCCTCGCCGTCGACGACCCCTTTGCCGGTCAGGGCACCCTGACCCGCGTCGTCTCGGGCGTCAAACTCCACCCGGTGACCCCATGATCGCCGGCGGAATAGACCTCGGCGGCACCAAGATCGAGGCGCAGGTCTTCGCTCAGGACTGGAGCCTCACGGCCCGCAATCGCTGGCCCACGCCCAGGGACTACCCCGCCCTCGTCCAGGCCATGACCGAGGCCATCCGCTGGTGCGAGACCCACGGTCCCGCCCCCATCGGCATCTCCGCCGCGGGGCTCATCAACCCTGCAACCGGGCTCGCCCTCACCTCGAACCTCTCTGCCACCGGCAAACCCTTCCCCGCCGACATTGCCCAGGCCGCCAACCGAAAGATCGCCTGGATCAACGACTGCCGCGCCCTCACCCTCTCCGAAGCCACCCTCGGCGCGGCGAGGGGAGCGGACCCCGCCGTCGGCCTCATCCTCGGCACCGGCGTCGCCGGCGGCGTCGTCACCGGCGGCAAGCTCCTCCCGTCACCTGCCCAAACGGGGGGCGAGTTCGGCCACTTCCCCCTCGCCGCCCCGCCCATCGCCGCCCACAACCTGCCCTTCCTGACCTGCGGCTGCGGCCGCCAGGGATGCGTCGAGACCTACCTCTCCGCCCCCGGCCTGTCCCGCATCGCCGCCCACCTGACCGGCACCCGGCACAGCCCCGAAACCATCGTCGAGGACCGCGCCACGAACCCGCGGTTCGCCGAAGCCTGGGACATCTGGCTTGACCTTGCGACGGAGTTTCTCATCACCCTCTGTCTCACCATCGACCCCCAGGTCATCGTGCTGGGCGGCGGCCTCTCCCGTGCCCCCGGCCTGACCGACGACCTCACCTCCCGCCTCACCCGGGCCACGCTCAAGGGCTTCCCGGTCCCCGCCATCCGCCTCGCCGAAGGCGGCGACGCCTCGGGCGCCCGCGGTGCCGCCCTCCATGCCCTGAACGAGGCGCACCATGCCTGACCCTGTCCCGATCAGGTTCCGACACGAAGTCTCGAAAGCCTCCAGGCGGCGCCCGAATGTCCTCACTGCCCCTCAGCGCCCCGATCCAGCTCTCGCCGCCAAGATTGCCTCCGCCTGCCGCAAAGACTGTGCCGCGCCCCGCGTCCCGGCCCCGGTCCGGGTACAGAGCGCTCTTCGCCCCCCAATCTGCACGGGACCCCGGCCATGACCGCCACACCCGACTTCTGGCTCCTGCCCGACGCCATCTTCGACGGAACCCGCCTCCGCCCCGGCGCGGCCCTGGGCATCGCGACGGGCGGCAGCCTCGCGCTCATCGACACCCCTCCCCCCGGCGCGCCGATCCGCCGCGTGACCGGGACCCTTGCCCCCGGCTTCCTCGACCTTCAGGTCAACGGCGGCGGCGACGCGCTCCTCAACAACGACCAGTCGCCGCAGGCGCTGCACCGCATGGCGGCCGCCCACCGCCGCTTCGGCACCGTCGGCATCCTGCCCACCGTCATCACCGATGCCCCCGAAGTCCTGGCCCGCGCCGTGGATGCGACCCTCGCCGCCTTCGCCGAGCCGCAGCCCGACCGCAGCCTCCTCGGCCTGCACATCGAGGGCCCGCACCTGTCGATCCCCCGCAGGGGCACCCATGCCGCCGAATACATCCGGCCCTTCGACACCACGACCCTCGGCCATGTCCAGCGCCTCCGTGCCGCAGGGATCTTCGTCAAGATCACCCTCGCCCCCGAAAGCGCCACGCCCCAGGACGTTGCCCGCCTCGCCGGCCTCGGGGCCGTCGTCTCCATCGGCCACTCCGACGCCACGGCGGACGAGGCCCGCACCCTCCTCGATGCCGGGGCCACCTGCTTCACCCACCTGTTCAACGCCATGTCCCCGATGCTGAGCCGCGCCCCCGGCGTTACCGGCGCCTGCATCAACTCGACGGCCTACGCGGGCATCATCTGCGACGGCATCCATGTCGCCGATGAAATGGTCGGCCTCGCCATCCGCGCACGTCCCGTCCCCGGACGCATGTTCCTCGTCTCCGACGCGATGTGCACCGTCGGCGGCTCCGACCACCTGCGACTTTACGGCAAGGACATCTGGCTCAAGGACGGCCGCCTCGTGAACGCCGAAGGCTCGCTCGCCGGGGCGCATGTCACGATGGCCGAGGGCCTGCGCCGCCTGATCACCCTGGTCGGCACCAGCCCCGAGACAGCCCTCGACATGGCCACCGCCGCCCCCGCCCGCCTGCTGAACCGCCCCGACCTCGCCACGCCCGAGCATCGCGATGCAGCCGACCTTTTGCTGCTCGACGCCGACTGGCGCGTCATCGCCACGGTGGCCGAGATCCTGGCCCAGCCAGGCTGACCTGCGCAGGCTTTCCCTTCTGCAAATTTCCTCTGGGGTTTGGGGGGCGAAGCGCCCCCAACGGACCGAGGAGGAGGGCGAAGTCCCGGCGACGAGACAGAAGCCTCGCGCGCCAGCGCTCAATTCGATGACCGCCCCTCAGCCCGAAGCCTACGGCCCGTAGACCGTCACCTGCGGCAGCTCGGTCAGGCTCAGGCCCAGCGCCTGAAACGCCGCCAGAGACAAGAGCGCCCCGCCGGTTCCCGGGCGCAGTTCCAGCGCAAGCGACTTGCCCGCCGCCGTCACGATCCGGCCCTGCGCCTTTTCCTTGACCAGCGAGGACGACAGCCAGATCCCCTGCTCGGCCGGCGGACCCAGCGCCACAACCACTTTCCCAAGCTCCCGCTCGCCCCCCGCAGCCGGAGCCGCCAGCGCCGCCGCCTTTTCCTCGGCCGTGGTCTTGTCTAGCGCCGCCGCACTTACGGCCCGGGTCGTGCCCAACGCGCTCGTCGACACCGCCGGCGCGAATTCCGTCGCCGGTTGCGGCTCGGCCGGACCGGTCACACCGGACCGCTCCCCGTCCTTCTGGAACAGGGCACAGCCCGAAAGGGCCAGGGCAGCAGCGGCAAGCAGGGCAAGATGTCTCATGGCCCCAGCCTAACCCGCCGCCCGCGACCCCGCAATTGTCGCTCTCGCACTTGTGCGCCCCCCCGCCCGGGCCTACCTTTCCCCCATGACGCCCCTCATCGACCCCTTCGCCCGCGCCATCAGCTACCTGCGCGTCTCGGTCACCGACCGCTGCGACTTCCGCTGCACCTATTGCATGTCGGAACACATGACCTTCCTGCCCAAGGCCGACCTCCTGTCCTTGGAGGAACTCGACCGCCTCTGCTCCACCTTCGTCCGCATGGGCGTGCAGAAACTGCGCATCACCGGCGGCGAGCCGCTGGTCCGCAAGGGCATCCTCACCTTCTTCGAGGCGATGTCGCGCCACCTTCAGACCGGCGCGTTGAAGGAACTCACCCTCACCACCAACGGCAGCCAGTTGGCCCGCTTCGCCCAGCCCCTCGCCGATCTCGGCGTCAAACGCATCAACGTCTCGCTCGACACGCTCGACCCGAAGAAGTTCCAGGACATCACCCGCTGGGGCCGCCTTCCCCAGGTCCTGGACGGGATCCAGGCCGCCAAGGCCGCTGGCCTGCGGGTCAAGATCAACGCCGTTGCCCTCAAGGGCTTCAACGAGGATGAACTCTTCTCCCTCCTCGCCTGGTGCGCGCAGGAGGACCACGACCTCACCTTCATCGAGGTCATGCCGATGGGCGAGGACATGTCCCCCCTCCGCCTCGACCAGTACTGGCCCCTGAAGGACCTCCGCGCCCGCCTTGCCGAACGCTTCACCCTCACCGACCTGGCCGAGCGCAGCGGCGGCCCCGCCCGCTATGTCCGGATCGAGGAAACCGGCCAGAAGGTCGGCTTCATCACGCCGCTGACCCACAATTTCTGCGAAAGCTGCAACCGCGTGCGGCTCACCTGCACCGGTGAGCTTTACATGTGCCTCGGTCAGGAAGACATGGCCGACCTCCGCGCGCCCCTGCGCGCCAGCCCGGATGATGCGGTCCTGGAACAGGCCATCCGCGCGGCCATCGCGCGCAAGCCCAAGGGCCACGACTTCGACTACAGCCGCCAGAAGGTCGCGGGCCAGATGACCCGCCACATGAGCCACACCGGCGGCTGACACCTCCCGGAAAAGCGGCGCGCCTACACCAGCGCCTTCTGCTCGGCCACGTGCAGCAGCGCCTCCAGAAGCGCCACCTCCACCACCCGGCCGGTCCCCAGCCCGATCACCTCGACCTCGTCGCTGCCCCGCGTCTCGCGCAGCGAACAGCGCCAATGGCCGTCCGGCTCTTGCGCCTTTCCGGTCAGCTGGATCGTCCAGCCCGGCAGGCAGACATCCACGCTGTGCAGAAGCTGGCCGATCACGTCCGCCCCCCCGTTCGGCTCGGGCATCTGCGGAAACACCCGCCGCACCAGCACGGCGGCCTGATCGAACTGCCCGGGCGTCAGTGCCTCGGCCCCCTGCACCCGTTCCTTCAGGCCGCGGATCTCGCTCTTGCTCATCTGGCGTCTCTCCTGCTGCAATCCTGTTGAATTAAATCCCTGCCGCCGGGCGCCACCTTGATCCGCATCAAGACCCGCTCCGCGGGCGCGGCGCATCATTCGGCAGGAAGCGATGTCACCCGCAGGGAGTTCCGCAATGCCGAAGCCATCTGTCAACGTCCTTTGGTTCGAAGACCTTTCCCGGCGCGATGTCGCGCTTGTCGGCGGCAAGAACAGCTCGCTGGGAGAGATGGTGCAGCAGCTTGGCAAGAAGGGTATCAAGGTCCCCGGCGGCTTTGCCACGACGGCAGATGCCTACCGCGCCTATCTCGCCGCGAACGATCTGAACGACCGCATCGCCGACACCCTCGCACGCTGGCAGGATCACCGGATCACCCTGCACGAGGCCGGAAGCCAGGTCCGCGCGATGATCCTCGACGGCAGCTGGCCCGCCACGATCGAGGCCGACATCCGCGCCGCCTACCGGCAGCTTTGCCAGCGCGCAGGGACCACCGACCTTCCCGTCGCCGTCCGCTCCTCCGCCACGGCCGAGGACCTGCCCGACGCCAGCTTCGCCGGCCAGCAGGAAACCTTCCTGAACGTGCGCGGCGAAACGGCGCTTCTCGCCGCCTGCCGCCGCTGCTACGCCTCGCTCTTCACCGACCGCGCGATCACTTACCGCACGCTGAAGGGCTTCGACCACGCCAGGGTCGCGCTTTCGATCGGCGTGCAGCGCATGGTGCGGTCGGATACCGGCGGCTCGGGCGTGATGTTCTCCATCGACACCGAAAGCGGCTTCGACAAGGTCGCGCTCATCACCGCCGCCTGGGGCCTGGGCGAAAACGTCGTGCAGGGCGCGGTGAACCCCGATGAATACGAAGTCTACAAGCCCTTCCTTGCAAAGAAGTCCCTGTCCCCCATCGTCAAGAAGTCGCTCGGCGCGAAAGAGATCAAGATGATCTACGCGGGCGCCGAGGGCGGGACGACGAAGAACGTCCCCACTTCAAGGGCGGAACGGGCAGCCTTCGTCCTCAGCGATCACGAGATCCTCTCCCTCGCCAGGATGGCCGTGACCATCGAAGACCATTATGGCCAGCCGATGGACATGGAATGGGCGCGCGACGGCGACACCGGCGAGATCTTCATCGTCCAGGCCCGGCCCGAGACCGTGCAGTCCCGCGCCAGGGCCGGGCTGATCCGGTCCTACACCGTTCAGAAGGCGGGGAAGGCGCTTCTCAAGGGACTCTCTGTCGGCTCGGCCGTCGCCACCGGCCGCGTCTCGATCCTGGAAAGCGCAAAGGACATCGACCGCTTCGTCGATGGCTCGATCCTTGTCACCTCCACCACCGACCCGGACTGGGTCCCGATCATGAAGCGCGCCGCCGCCATCGTCACCGACCACGGCGGCCGCACCAGCCACGCCGCCATCGTCAGCCGCGAGCTTGGCCTGCCCGCCATCGTGGGCTGCGGGAACGCCACCCATATCCTGCACGACGAACAGGAGGTCACCGTCAACTGCACGGGCGGGGACGAGGGGGTGATCCACGAAGGTATCGCCGAGTTCACCACCGAGGACCTCCGCCTCGACGACCTGCCAAGGACCAGGACCAAGGTCATGCTCAACATGGCCAACCCGTCCGCCGCCTTCCGCTGGTGGCGCCTGCCCGCCGATGGCGTGGGCCTGGCGCGGATGGAATTCGTGATCAACAACGCGCTCAAGGTGCACCCGATGGCGCTGGTTCACTTCGACAGGCTGAAGGACGAGGAGGCGAAGGCGCAGATCGCCGAGCTGACCCGCGCCTTCCCCGACAAGACCGAGTTCTTCGTCGATGGCCTCGCCCGCGGCCTGTCGCAGATCGCCGCCGTAGCCTGGCCGAACCCGGTCATCGTCAGGATGAGCGACTTCAAGACCAACGAATACGCCGACCTCCTCGGCGGCCGCGAATTCGAGCCGCACGAGGAAAACCCGATGATCGGCTTCCGCGGCGCCTCGCGCTATTACTCGCCCCGCTACGAGGCCGGCTTCGCCCTCGAATGCCGCGCGATCCAGCGCCTGCGCAAGGAGATGGGCTTCGACAATGTCGTCGTGATGATCCCCTTCTGCCGCAGCCCGGCCGAGGCCGACCGCGTCCTCGCCACGATGGCGAAACACGGGTTGAAGCGCGGCACGGACGGCCTCCAGGTCTACGTGATGGGCGAGATCCCCGCCAACGTGATCCTGGCCGAGGATTTCGCCACCCGCTTCGACGGCTTTTCCATCGGCTCGAACGACCTGACCCAGCTGACCCTCGGCGTCGACCGCGACAGCGGCGATCTCGCCGCGCTCTTCGACGAATCCGACCCCGCGGTCCTGTGGATGATCGAAAGCCTGATATCCCGCGCGCACAAGGCCGGGGCCAAGGTCGGCCTCTGCGGCCAGGCCCCCTCGAACGACCCGGCCTTCGCCCGGCTTCTGGTCAAGGCCGGGATCGACTCGATCTCCGTCACTCCGGACAGCTTCATCGCCGTGAAACGCAACGTCGCCGCCGCGGAAGGCGCCGGCAAGGCCGGCCGACAAAAGTCCTGACCGGCTTTCCCTTCTGCAAATATCCCACGGGAGGTCCGGAGGGTGTGAAACCCTCCGGGTCCAGCCACCTGCACGCCCCTCAGCCCCGGCAGCGCGGGCGTAGGGTGGGCGATCCGCCCACCATCCTTCACTTGGTCAGGATCAGCTTGCCCGCCCGCGTGATACGCAACGAATAGACCTGCCCGTCCAGCACGATCCGCGCCAGGCTCCCGCCCTCGGTCAGCACGCGCGCGTCATGCACCGGCGTCGCATCCGCCGTCAGCCACGGCTCAACATGAGCGTTCACCACTCCACCTCCAGCCGGTCGATCATCGCTTCCAGAAGCGGCAGCGGAAACATCCCGGACAGGATTCCGGGCCACAGGTCGACAAGCGCAGCCCGAGCGGCCGCATCGCGTTGAGGCATGGTGAACTCCACCTGATCTGAAGGACACCGGGCGTGCCCCAAGGGGCTGGCTGGGCTTGGCTATATCCTTACTAAAACAGTAAACCATGTCAACGCATATTCCGCTGGCCCCCCGCGCGCCTTTGGCTATCCTGCCGCCGACCATGACCCAGGACCCCGCCGGAAGTCTCCTCTCCCTCCCCCCGCCGCAGGTTCCTCTGCAGGCGCTGGGGGCCCTCGTCGCCGCCCACTGGGGGATGACCGGCACGCTTCACCCGCTCACCTCGGAGCGCGACCAGAACCACCGGCTCGACACGACTCAGGGCAGCTTCATCCTGAAACTCGCCAACCCCGCCGAGCCCGCCGCCCTCACCGACTTCCAGACGCAGGCGCTCCTCTACACGGCCCGGAACGCTCCCGACCTTCCCACCCCGCGCGTCCTCCCCATGCGGGACGGGCGCCCCCTCCTGCCCACCCCGGACGGTGCGCTCCGCCTCCTTACCTGGCTGCCCGGCACGCCCCTGGCGCACCTGCCCCGCACCCCCGGCCTCGCCGCGGCCATCGGCACCGCCCTCGGCCGACTGGACGCAACCCTCGCGGACTTCCGCCACCCCGCCGCCGACCACCACCTCCTCTGGGACATCCGCAACGCCCGCGACCTTGTCCCCCTCATCCCTTCCGTCCCCACGGACCTCCGCCCCCGCATCGCTGCTTTCCTCGACCGTTTCCAGACCGAAGTCGCCCCCGCCCTCGCCCTGCTTCCCCGGCAGGTCATCCACGGCGACTTCAACCCGCACAACCTGCTCGCCGACCCGGCGCGACCCGAGACCCTGACCGGCATCCTCGACTTCGGCGACATGACCCTGTCGCACCGCATCTGCGACCTCGCCGTCGCCGCCTCCTACCTGATCGAGCCGGCCGACCCGCCCAGCCTCCTTGTCCCGCTCACGCGCGCCTACCACCGCGCCAACCCGCTGACCGCACAGGAAATCGCCCTCCTGCCCGACCTCATCACCGCCCGCCTGGCGACGACGCTGACGATCACCGCCTGGCGCGCTGCCCGTTACCCCGAGAACGCGCCCTACATCCTGCGCAACGCCCCCACCTCCCGCGCCGGCCTTGCGGCGATGACCGATCCCAAGGCCCTCATCACCACCCTCCGCGAAGCCTGCGAAAGCCCGACATGACCCGTCAGACCACCATGCTGAATGCCTACACCCCCGGCGCCGGACACCTCTCTCCCGCGGACGAGGCCCTGGCCAACCGCCGCGCCAGGGCCCTGGGTCCCGCCTACCGGCTTTTCTACGAAACTCCCGTCCACCTTGTGCGCGGCGAGGGCGTCCACCTCTACGCCCCCGACGGCACGGCCTATCTCGACTGCTACAACAACGTGGCCTCCGTCGGCCATTGCCACCCCCGCGTCGTGGAAGCCCTGTCGAAACAAGCCGCCACCCTCGCCACCCACACCCGCTACCTGCACGACGGCATCCTGGACTATGCCGAACGCCTCCTCGCGCTCTTCCCCCCCGACCTCTCCCACGTGATGTTCACCTGCACAGGGTCCGAGGCGAACGACCTCGCCCTGCGCATCGCCCGCGCGGCCACCGGCGGCACGGGCGTCATCGTCACCGACAACGCCTACCACGGCGTCACCCTTGCCACCGCCGAAATGTCGATGTCCATCGGCCCCGCCGTCGCCCCCGGCCCCACCGTTTTCCCGATCCCCGCCCCATCCGCGCAGAATTACCCGCAGGGCATCGCCGCAGGCTTCGCGGCAGCCGTCACCGAGGCCTGCGACCGCATGGCCGAACAAGGCATCAACCCCGCCCTCCTCATCGTCGACACGATCTTCTCCTCCGACGGCGTCTACCCCGACCCCACCGGCTTCCTCGCTCCCGCCGCCGCGGCGATCCGCGCGAAGGGAGGCCTCTTCCTCGCCGACGAAGTGCAACCCGGTTTCGGCCGCACTGGCTCCCACTTCTGGGGCTTCCAGCGCCACAGCCTGATCCCTGACATGGTCAGCATGGGCAAACCGATGGGCAACGGCTACCCCCTCGCGGGCCTCGTCCTTAAACCCGACACCATCGCCGAGTTCGGCACCAAGGCCCGCTACTTCAACACTTTCGGCGGCAATGCCGTCGCCGCTGCCGTCGGCCTCGCCGTCCTTGACGTGATCCGCGACGAAGCCCTGCAACAGAACGCTGCCACTGCGGGTGCTGCGTTCATGCAAGGTCTGAAGTCTCTCGCCCAACGCCATGACTCCCTTGGTGAAACCCGTGCGGCGGGCCTCTTCATCGGCCAGACCATCCTGACCGATGGCAAGCCCGACCCCGCCCGCACCGCGCGGCTGGTGAACGCTCTGCGCGAGCATCGCATCCTGATCAGCTCCACCGGCCCCAAGGGCGACAGCCTGAAGATCCGCCCGCCCCTTCCCTTCAGCACGGGCAATGTCGATCAGGTCCTCACCACCCTCGACCGACTCCTGCCGACCCTCTAGGCCCCAGGCAGCAGCCCGCGTCCGGCATGGACGTGATAGGCCTTGGTGACGATCTGCCAGCGGCCCGAAGCATCGGGCCGATCCTTCACCATGACCAGGTAATCGGTGAAATCCGTCCCGAAACAGGTGTCCGTCAGCTTCGCCACCGCCACCGTCCCCGTCACCTCGATCGACAGAAGCTCCGCCACTATGGGCGCCCCTTCAGCTTCCGTCTCCTCCGCCTTCAGCCAGGCAATGAACTCCTCCAGCGGGAAGAACTCGTAGGTCTCGCCGAAATGCCCGACCTGCAAGGCACCGGGATGAAACGCCCGCCGCAGCTTCGCCTCATCACCCCAGCACATCCCCTCCAGGTAGTCCACCACCACCGCCCGCACCGCATCATGCTCTGCACCCCAGGCCATCCGTACCTCCCTGTCGACCCCGGTCCAGACTGCACCGCCCCGGCCGGATCGCAAAGCCTTACCCGACCGCCTCCGGTCCGACGCCCTTTCATACTGGTGCAAATATCCCGGGGAACTCGAGGGGCAGCGCCCCTCGTCAGCCGAGGAGGAGGGCGAAGTCCCGACGACGAGAGGAACGCCTCGCGCGTCAGCGCTCAATTCGAAACCCGCTGGAACGGCGCGGGAAAAGGGTTGAAAAACCGTAAACGTCCACGGCCATCGGTTTGACTGGAAACGGAAATCCGGAAATGTCCACCGTGGACACTTACCCCAGCGAATACCCCGCCCCACGCACCGTCCGTACCGGGTCCGACCCGCCGTGCTGCATCAGGCTCTTCCGCAGGCGGCCCACATGGACGTCCACCGTCCGGGTATCGACATAGATGTCCCGCCCCCAGACGAGGTCCAGAAGCTGCTCGCGCGAGAAGACCCGCCCCGGCCGCTCCATCAGCGTGACCAGAAGCTTGAACTCCGTCGGCCCCAGCTTCAGCACCTTGTCCGCCCGGTAGACCCGGTGGCTTTCCGGATCCAGCCGGATATCCTCATGCTCCAGCACCACCCCGGCGGTCGAGGGCCGCACCCGACGCAACTGCGCCCGCGCCCGGGCCATCAGTTCCAGCACCGAATAGGGTTTCACCACGTAATCGTCCGCCCCGGTCTCTAGGCCCCGGATCCGGTCCACTTCCTCGGCCCGGGCCGAGAGCATGATGATCGGGATGCCCCGCGTGTCGGGCCGCATCTTCAGCCGCCGGCAGACCTCGATCCCGCTGACCTTCGGCATCATCCAGTCCAGGATGATGATGTCCGGCTCTTCCTCGTCAACAAGGACCATCGCGTCCTCGCCATTGTCGGCCTGCGTCACCGCAAAGCCCTCGGCTTCCAGGTTGTAGGCCAGAACGGTCCGCTGTGCCGGCTCGTCCTCGACCAGCAGGACGCGCGGCTGTCCGCCCTTGCCCATCACAACCCCGCCGTCGTGCTGTCGACCTTCGGCCGGTCATCCCCCGGCATTGCGCCCGTGACCAAGTAGATCACCTGCTCGGCCACGGCCGTCGCATGGTCGCCCACGCGCTCGATGTTCTTGGCGATGAAATGCAGGTGCATGCAGGGACCAATCGTGCGGGGGTCTTCCATCATGTGCGTCAGGAACTCGCGGAAGATCGAGTTGTACATTTGGTCCACATCGCGGTCCCGCCGGCGCACGTCCTCGGCCAGCGTGACGTCACGCCGGATATAGGCGTCCAGCGCATCGGTCAGCATCTGCACCACCGTCCGCGCCAGACGCCGGATCGAGCCCGAGGCGCCCGGCACCTGGATCATCTGCGACAGCACCGTCGTCCGCTTGGCCAGGTTCTTCGCATAGTCCCCGGACCGCTCCAGCGCAGCGGCGATCCGCATCACGGTCAGCACGGTGCGCAGGTCACCCGCCGTCGGCCCCCGCAGTGCCAGAAGCTGGGCGCAGCGGGTGTGGATTTCCTCTTCCATCGCGTCGATTGCGGCGTCGCCCTTGCGAACGCGCTGCGCCATCTCCTCGTCGCGGGTGTCCAGCGCCTCGGCCGCATCGAGAAGCGCGGTCTCGACCAGTCCACCCATGCGCACGACAAGCGCCTGCGCGGCCTCGAGATCCCGGTCGAAAGCGGTCAGGATATGTGCGGTGTTCATGGCATCCTCCCTCAGCCGATCCGGCCGGTGATATAGGCTTCGGTCCGCGGGTCCTTCGGATTGGTGAAGATCTGCGCGGTGTCCGCGTATTCGACCAGGTTCCCCAGGTGGAAGAACGCCGTCTTCTGGCTGACCCGCGCCGCCTGCTGCATGGAATGGGTGACGATCACCACCGAGAACTGGCTACGCAACTCGTCGATCAGCTCTTCCACCTGGGCCGTCGCAATCGGGTCCAGCGCCGAGCAGGGCTCGTCCATCAGCAGAACTTCCGGCCCCGTCGCCACCGCCCGCGCGATGCAGAGCCGCTGCTGCTGGCCGCCCGACAGCCCCGTCCCCGGCGCGTCCAGCCGGTCCTTGACCTCGTTCCACAACGCGGCCTTGCGCAGCGAGGCTTCGACGATGGCGTCCAGCTCGCCCTTGTTGCGGGTCAGCCCGTGGATCTTCGGGCCATACGCCACGTTGTCGTAGATCGATTTCGGGAACGGGTTCGGCTTCTGGAACACCATCCCGACCTTGGCGCGCAGCTGCACCGGGTCGACGCGGGGGTCATAGATGTCCTCGCCGTCCAGCAGGATCTTCCCCGTCACGCGGGCCGAGGCCACGGTGTCGTTCATCCGGTTCAGACAGCGCAGGAAGGTGGACTTGCCGCAGCCCGACGGACCGATGAAAGCGGTGACCGCCCGGTCCAGGATGTCGACCGACACGTCCTTCAGCGCGTGGTTCTGGCCATAATGGACCTGAACCCCGCTGGCGGTGATCTTCGCCACCGTGGCCTGCAGCCCCGGTGCCATCGTGCGCATGTCGTCCATTGCCTGCTCCACGCCAGTCATGCAGCCGCTCTAAAACGGCATGATGAAGCCTATGCGACGATTGTGTAACAGTCGAATGACAGTCAGCCGCGGGCCAGAAGCGCGTCGATCTCGGCCCGCGAAGGCATGGCGACCGCCGCCCCGGCGCGGGTGACGGAAATCCCGGCCGTAGCGCAGCCGAAACGGACGGCCTCGATCACGTCGCACCCCTCGGACAGGGCCACCGCGAAACCGCCATTGAACGCATCGCCCGCGCCGGTCGTCTCGACCACCGGACCGGCGCTGATGACCGGGACATGGACCGACCGCGAGCGGTCCCGGTAAAGCGCGCCGTTGCCGCCCAGAGTGACGATCACTGCGCCCACCCCCCGGGCCATCAGGGCATCGGCGGCACGTTCGGCCTCGGCCAGAGTGGTGACGGGCAGGCCGGTCAGGGTCTCGGCCTCGGTCTCGTTCGGGGTGATGTAGTCGCAGAGCGCCAGCATCGCGTCGTCCAGCGCGGCCGCGGGCGCGGGATTGAGGATCGTCGTCACCCCGGCGGCGCGCGCGATCGCCAGCCCCCGGCGCGCGGCCGGGATCGGTTGTTCCAGCTGCGTGACGAAGACGGCGGCGCTGCGGATCAGCTCGGCCCGGGTATCAAGGTCCTCGGGCGCAATCCGCCCGCCGGCACCCGAGGCGACGATGATCGCATTGTTCCCCGTGGCGGCCTCCAGGAAGATGAATGCCGCGCCGGTGTGGCTGTCGCGGTCCACGGTGACCTCGGGGGTGACGCCCGCTCGCTCCCAGGTCTGGCGGGCGGTGCGGGCGAAATCGTCGTCGCCGAGACGGGTCACGAAATGCACCCGCCCCCCGGCCATCGCCGCCGCGACCGCCTGGTTCGAGCCCTTGCCCCCCGGCCCCAGCGCGAAATGCTGGCCCAGGATCGTCTCGCCGATCCGGGGCATCCGGTCGGCGCGATAGGCGGTGTCGGCGTTGAAGATGCCAAGGACGACGATGGGTCTGGTCATGGTCAGGCCTCCGGAGGGATCACGCCCTTGCGCAGCATGAAGCAGCCATAGAAGCGCCGCTCGCCGGTCTGGATGACGGCAAAGGCGTTACGGGCAAGGTCGTAGAAGGCAAACCGCTCGATCCCCGGCAGCGGGCGGGCGCGGCCCTCGGCCCGGTCGACCTCGGCCTGGACCTCGGCCTGCACGGGCGGCACCTCATCGGGTTGCCCCACGACCTGCATCCGGCCGGCGAAATCGTCGACGAAGGTGTCCAGCGGCAGGACCGAGAGGATGGCATTCACCGCCTCGGCCGCGGTCAGGTTTTCCATCCGCAGAAGCTTGCCCGTGACCGTGGCCCGCGCGACGCTTTCGGCGGGGAAATTGGTGTCTACCACGACGATCGTGTCGCCATGCCCCATCGCGCGCAGGCAGCCCAGCACCTCGGCGTTCAGGCGATTGTCGATCCCTTTGAGCACCCGGCCCCTCCCCCGTTTTGTCCCTTTGGTCAAGGATATGCCCGGCTTCCCGCAGTTAGGCAAGGAAAGCGCGCGCCCCCTTGCGAAGGGTCGGGGGGCGTCGCAGTCTGGCGCCGATCTGACAGGAGCCTTCCGCCGTGACCGACCGCCCGCCCTACCGCTGGCCCGACCCCGACCGCGACTATGCCAACGGAGCCTTCATCCCCGGCGCCGCCGACTATCCCCCCCGCTGGGCCGAGGCCGCCGCCGCCTTCCGGCAGTCGCTGGGCCAGCGGGCCGAGCTGGACCTTGCCTACGGCCCCTCGCCGCGGGAACGGCTGGACCTCTTCCTGCCGGAAGGGACGCCGAAGGGTGTGGTCGTCTTCGTCCACGGCGGCTACTGGCACCTGTTTTCCAAGGCCCACTGGTCGCATTACGCCGCCGGTCCGCTTGCGCGCGGCTATGCGGTGGCGGTCCCGAGCTACACGCTCGCCCCCGCCGCGCGGATTGCCGAGATGACGGCCGAGATCGCGCGGGCCTGCTGGTTCGTCGGCACCCGGGTTGCGGGGCCGATGGTGGTGACGGGACATTCCGCCGGCGGGCATCTGTCGGCCCGGATGGGCTGCGCCGACATCCCGGTCCCGGTCGCGCGGGTGGTCCCGATCTCGCCGCTGTCCGAACTGGGGCCACTGATCGCGACCGGGATGAACGCGACACTGAAGATCGACGTGGCCGAGGCCGCGGCGGAAAGCCCGGCGCGGCATCGGCTGCGGGACGGGGTCTCGGCCCATGTCTGGGTCGGCGCCGAAGAGCGGCCGGCCTTCCTGCTGCAGGCCCGCATCCTGTCCGAGGAATGGAACTGCCCCTGGACCGCCGATCCGGGGCATCACCATTTCAGCGTGATCGACGCGCTTCAGCACCCGGCCTCATCCCTGTGCGAGGTGCTTCTGAAGGGGCTTTAAGGCCCGGCGTCCGCACCGGACCGCCGGGTCCTGTCGCGTCCTGTCAACGGGTTACGTGCGGACAGTCACGGACTGTCAAGCATCGCCCCCACGTCCGACTGCGCCACCGCCACGCTTTTCAGCACCGCGTGGACCGCCAGCCCCGGCACCAGGTCCAGCGCCTGGGCCGAGCGGCGGGTGACGCGGGCCAGCAGGTACTCGCCCCCAAGGTCCAACCGCACCAGCACGCCCGGACCGTGGCCGTCGTGCAGCGCCGCGACGGTGGCGGGCAGGATGTTCAGCGCCGATAGCCCCTCGGGCCGGGTCCGCGACAGGATCACGTCCTGCGCCGCGATCCGCACCCGCAACGCACGGCCCGGCTCGCCCGGGACATGCGGCAGCCAGAGCGACCCCGCCGCCGTGTCCAGTCGCGTCAGCCCATCCGCCTCTTGCGCGGCGATCCGGGCCGTCAGCACCGCGCCCGCATCGCGCAGGCCCAGAAGCGGCGCCGTCGCGGGGTCGGACAGGATCTGGGCGGCAGGCCCGAAAGCCACCACCCGTCCCGCCTCGATCACCGCGATGCTGGTGGCCAGCCGGGCGACCTCGGGGACGGAATGGCTGACATACAGGATCGGCAGGCCGGTCTCGTCGCGCAAAGCCTCGATATAGGGCAGGATCTCGGCCTTGCGCCCCTCGTCCAGCGCCGCGAGCGGTTCGTCCATCAGCAGCAGCCGCGGCCGCGACAAGAGCGCCCGGCCGATGGCGACACGCTGCTTCTCGCCCCCCGACAGCGTGGCCGGTCGGCGTGACAGCAGCCCGCCGATCCCCAGCAGGGCAACGATCCGGTCCAGACCCTCGGGCGGGACACGCCGGACGCGGGGGCCGTAGGTCAGGTTCTGGGCCACGGTCAGATGCGGGAAAAGCCGGGCATCCTGAAACACATAGCCGATGTCCCGCCGGTGCGGCGGCAGGTCGTGCAGCGCCACCCCGTCCAGCGCGATCCGCGCCTCGTCGGGCCGAAGCAGGCCCGCCACCGCGTTGACGATGCTGGTCTTGCCCGACCCCGACTTGCCGAACAGGCAGGTCAGTCCCCCCGGCAGCGCCAAGCCGACGTCCAGTCGAAATGCGGGAAAGCGGTGCTCGATGCGGATTTCCAGTGTCATCGGCCCGCGATCCTTGCCGCCACACGACGCGAGAGCCATTCCGACAGCGCCAGCGCCAGCATCGCCACCGCGACCGAGATCAGCACCAGCCGCAGCGCCGCCCCGTCGCCGCCCGGCACCTGCAGGAAGCCGTAGATCGCCGTGGGCAGTGTCTGCGTCTCGCCGGGGATGTTGGCGACAAAGGTGATCGTGGCCCCGAACTCGCCCATCGCCTTGGCGAAGGCCAGGACCGCGCCCGCGATGACACCCGGCAGGATCAGCGGCAGCGTGACCGTGGCAAAGACCGTCAGCCGCGTGGCCCCCAGCGTCGCGGCGGCGTCCTCAAGCCGGGGGTCCACCGCCTCGATGGCAAGCCGGATCGCGCGGACCAGCAGCGGGAAGGCCATTACCCCCGCCGCCAGCGCCGCCCCGGTCCAGCGGAAGGCGAAGGTGACGCCGAACCAGTCCCACAGCGGCCCGCCGACCCAGCCCTGCCGACCGAAGGTCAGCAGCAGCAGGTAACCCGTCACCACCGGCGGCAGGATCAGCGGCAAGTGGACGATCCCGTTCAGCAACCCATGCCCCGGAAAGCGCCAGCGCGCCAGCGCATAGGCCGCGAGAAGGCCGAAGGGCAGGCTGACCAGCGTGGCGACCAGCGACACGCGCAGGGACAGGGCCAGCGCCGTCGCAGCCTCGGGGGGGAGCCAGTCGGTCATGCGCAAACGCTGACACGCCGGACGGGCTTACGGCAAGGGCGTGAAGCCATTGGCACGGAAGACCTCTTGCGCCGCGGGGTCCGAAAGATGGTCAAGGAAGGCTGCAGCGTCCTCGCCCGCCTGGGCGGTCAGCGCGCCGGGATAGACGATAGGCCGGTGGCTGTCCTCGGGGAAGGTGCCCAGCACGGTGACGCCCGGTTCGGCCACCGCGTCCGAGGCGTAGACGATGCCAAGCGGCGCTTCGCCCAGCGTGACGAGTTGCAGCGCGGCGCGGACGTTCTCGGACTGCACGACGCTGGCCTCGACCCCGGACCACAGGCCAAGGCTTTCCAGCGCCTCCTTGCCGTACTGGCCCGCGGGGACCGAATCTACCATCGCCATCGACAGCTTGCCGTCGCCCAGAAGCCCCGGCAGGTCGAGTGTTGCGTCGATGGTGACCGGCGAGGCCGTGCCGGTCGCCACCAGGATCAGGCTGTTGCCCAGAAGGTCGCGGCGGCTCTCCTGCCGGATCAGCGCCTTCTCCTGCAGGTCGTCCATCCAGGCCTCGGAGGCGGAGAGGAAGATGTCGGCTGGTGCGCCCTCGGCGATCTGCTTCGCCAGCGCGGGCGTCCCGCCGTAAGACAGGACGACCGGGGTGCCCGTCTCGCCGGTCCAGTCGGCGGCGATCCGGTCCAGCGCGGTCTTCAGGCTGGCGGCGGCGAAGACCGTGACATCGGCCAGCGCGGCCGGGGCCGACAGGATCAGGGCGAGGGCGGCAAGGGTCAGGCGCATGCGGGCTCCGATATGGTCGTCGGAACATATGGCCTGCGGCGACGGGCGAGCAAGCGTTATTTCTGTCCGGACATATCGCCAAGCAGCCCGGCGATCCGTGCGACCTGCGGGGCGGCCGCGGCCTCCACGGCCTGCAGCAAGGCGCGGTACGCGGCCAGGACCTCTTGCCCCTCGGCCGTCAGCTGCGCGCCCCCGCCCCCGGCCCCGCCCCGGGCCGAGGCGACCAGCGGCGCGCGGAAGGCGGCGTTCATCTCCTCGACCAAGGCCCAGGCGCGCTTGTAGCTCATCCCCATCGCGCGCCCGGCCGCGGCAATGGACCCCGTTTCGGCGATGCGTTGCAGCAGTTCCCCCTTCCCCGGCCCGAAGACGAGCCGGTCGCCGAAGAGAAGCCGCAGGCGAAGGCTGACGGGGTCGGACATGCGGCCAGCATCGCGGGACTGGGCGGCTCTGGCAAGGCGGTGCGAAGAATGGGATTGATTTTTGCATCCGAAATGTTTCGGATACAGCCCAAAGGGGTTTGGGTCATGGCGACACTGAAAGACATCGCACGGGCCTTGGATCTGTCGATCACCCAGGTCAGCCGGGCGCTGAACGACCATTCCGACGTGAACGAGGAGACGCGCCTGCGCGTCAAGGCCACGGCGCGGGCGATGAACTATCACCCCAACGCCTCGGCGCGGAAGCTGGTGTCGGGTCGGTCGGGGATGGTGGGGCTGGTGGTGCCGAACTATCGCAACATCGGCCAGGATCGGCTGTTCATGGAAGTGGTGGCGGGGCTGTCGACCCAGTTCTCTGGCCGGGGGATGCAGTTCGTCCTGCACATGATGGCCGAACACGAGCCTGCCCTGCCCACCTACCAGCGGCTGATCGGCAAGGCGATGCTGGACGGATTCGTGCTGATCGACCCGCAGGACCAGGACCCCCGGATCGACTTCCTGCGCAAGGCGGGGCTGAGCTTCGTGGTGCATGGTCGCAGCGGAAAGACCATCGACTATCCGTATTTTGACATTGAAAATGAACAACTTGCCTATGACCTGACCGCCCATCTGGTGGCGCGGGGGCATCGGCGGATCGCCTTTCTGAACGGGGTGGCGGGGCGGTCCTATGTCACGGTGCGGGCACAGGGCTATCTGCGCGCCCTGCAGGACGGAGGTGCCGAAGTACTGCCCCATCTCCACCTGCACGGCGAGATGGACGAAGCACACGGGCTGACCGACACGGTCCGGCTCTTCTCGGGCGAGGCGCCGCGTCCCACCGCCATCATCTGCGGCAACGTGCGGCTTGCGCAGGGGGTCTACCAGGCGCTGGCCGCGCTTGGCCTGTCCGTCCCCGGCGACGTCTCGGTCGTGGCGCATGACGACGAGTTGCCCGCCCTGCGCGCCTCGGCCTTCTTCCCGTCGCTCACCGTCACCAAGGCACCCTTGCGCGACAGCTGGGAGCCCTTGGCCGACTGCCTGGCCGGGGCGATCGAGGGAAAGCCGCTTGCAACCCTGCAGCGTATCGGCCGCTACACTTTCATCGAACGCAATTCCGTCGCCGCCCTCTGACCCAAGTGCGGCGGTTTCGAATCGTTGACCGAAAGCGCTTTGGAGACTATGTTTTCCGAAACGTTTCGGTAAAACCGGTCGTTTTGCACGTGAGAAGGCACGCCAACCGGCGGCCCAAGGGAGGAAACCAGATGAAGATCATAGAGGGCCGCGCGCTTCGCGCGACCGCAACCGCAGCCATGCTTGCCGCCTTCGGCGCGCCGGTTGCCGCTGAAGAACTGTTCTACGTCTCGGGCGCCGTCGGCAACGCGGTCGAGGATTTCAAGAAGATCGTGAAGCCGTGGGAAGAGGCCACCGGCAACACCGTGACCCTGGTGCCGATGCCGGCCTCGACGACAGACCAGTTCGGCCAGTACCGCCTATGGCTTGCCGCCGGGGCGACCGACATCGACCTGTACCAGACCGACGTGATCTGGGCGCCGCAACTGGCCGACCACTTCGTCGACCTGACCGAGGCCGCCAAGGACCTGGCGCCCACCCATTTCCCCTCGATCATCGAATCGCAGACCGTGAATGGCAAGCTGGTCGCCCTGCCGATCTTCACGGACGCGCCCGCGCTGTACTACCGCAAGGACCTGCTGGAAAAGTACGGCAAGACCCCGCCGAAGACCTGGGCCGAACTGGCCGAGACCGCCAAGCTGATCCAGGACGGCGAACGCGCCGAGGGCAAGGCCGATCTCTGGGGCTTCGTCTGGCAGGGCAACGCCTATGAGGGCCTGACCTGCAACGCGCTGGAATGGGTCAAGTCCTTCGGCGGCGGCCAGATCGTCGAGCCCGATGGCACGATCAGCATCAACAACGAAAACGCCGTCGCCGCGCTGGAGGCCGCGAAGTCCTGGGTCGGCACGATCAGCCCGGATGGGGTCCTCGCCTACCAGGAAGAGGAAGCCCGCGGCGTCTGGCAGACCGGCAACGCCGTCTTCATGCGCAACTGGCCCTATGCCTACACGCTGGGCAATGGCGACGACTCGGCGGTCAAGGGCCTGTTTGCCGTGACGACGCTTCCGGTCGGCAAGGAAGGCGACACCTCAGCGGCCACGCTGGGCGGCTGGAACGTGGCCGTATCCAAGTACTCGACGAAGCAGGAAGCGGCGATCAGCCTTGCGCTCTACCTCGCCGGCCCCGAGGCGCAGAAGGAACGCGCGATCATCGCGTCGAACCTGCCGACGATCATCTCGCTCTACGATGACGCCGACATCGCCGCCGCGCAGCCGATCATCCCGCAGTGGAAGGACGTGTTCCTGAACGCCGTGCCGCGCCCCTCGGCGCCGACGCTCGGCAAGTACAACGAGGTTTCGGCCAAGTTCTGGTCTGCCGTGCACAACACGCTGTCGGGCAACGGCAGCGCGGCCGAGAACCTGGAACTGCTTGAGGTCGAACTGACCGACATCAAGGGGTCGGGCTGGTAAGTCCTCCCGGACCTGACTGACCCCAAGGCGGGCGGCTTCTGAACTGCGGGGGCCGCCCGCCACGACAAGACCGGGCCTCGGAGGGGGGACCCGACAGGGGAGGGACATCATGACGACGAATTCCGGTGGGCTCAGTCTCACCCAGCAACGCCAGCGCGCGGCCTTCTGGTTCATCGCGCCCATGCTGGCGGCCCTGTTCTTCGTGGCCGCCTGGCCGCTTCTGCGCACGATCTGGTTTTCCTTCACCGACACCACCCTGTCCGACCTTTACGGCGGCGAGTGGATCGGCTTCGACAACTACCTGTCGATCCGGGTGCTGGAGTCCGGCCGGGTGATCTATCGCGGCACGCTGGCAGATCCGGCCTGGTGGAACGCGGTCTGGAACACGGTACGGTTTGCCTTCGTGTCGGTCTTCTTCGAGACGATCCTGGGCCTGATCGTCGCCCTGGTCCTGAACGCCGAGTTCAAGGGCCGCGGCCTGGTCCGCGCCGCCATCCTGATCCCCTGGGCCATCCCGACCATCGTCAGCGCCAAGATGTGGGCCTGGATGCTGAATGACCAGTTCGGGATCCTGAACGACATTGCGCTGAACCTTGGCCTGATCAGCCAGAAGATCGCTTGGACCGCCTCGACCGACACGGCGATGTACGCGGTCCTGATGGTCGACATCTGGAAGACCACGCCCTTCATGGCGCTTCTGATCCTGGCCGGCCTGCAGATGGTCCCGCGCGACATCTACGAAGCGGCGAAGATCGACGGCGTGAACCCGGTCAAGGTTTTCTTCAGGATCACCCTGCCGCTGATCCGCCCGGCGCTGGCCGTCGCCATCATCTTCCGGATGCTCGACGCCCTGCGGATCTTCGACCTGGTCTACGTGCTGACGCCCAATTCGGCCGCCACCAAGACCATGTCGGTGATTAGTCGCGAGAACATGATCGACTTCGACAAGTTCGCCTATGGCGCGGCGCAGTCCACGCTGCTCTTCGCGATCATCGCCGTCTTCGTCAGCCTCTACATCTGGCTTGGCAAGGTCGACCTGTCCGGGGAGGGCCAGAAATGACCGCGCAGAAACTTCTGTCCACCATCGGCTTCTACGCGCTGGTCGTGGTGATCGTCGTCTTTTCGGTCTTCCCGTTCTATTACGCGATCATCACCTCCTTCGCCTCGGGGACCGAGCTGTTCAAGGTCAACTACCTGCCCAAGTCGCTGGACTGGGGCAACTATGCGCAGGTCCTCGGGCAACCCAACTTCATCCGGTCCGTCGCCAACTCGGTCTTCATCGCCACGACGACCGTCACCTTTGCGCTGTTCCTGGCCGTGACCGCGTCATACGCCTTGGCGCGGGTAAGGTTCCGGGGCCGCGGGCTTCTCTTGATGACCATTCTCGCCGTGTCGATGTTCCCGCAGATCGCCGTGCTGGCGGGCCTGTTTGAACTCGTCCGCTTCCTGGGCATCTTCAACACCCCCTGGGCGATGATCATGTCCTATGTGATCTTCACCCTGCCCTTCACGGTCTGGGTCCTGACCACCTTCATGCGCGACCTGCCGATGGAGATCGAGGAGGCCGCAATCGTCGATGGCGCCACCCCCTGGATCATCATCTCGAAGGTTTTCCTGCCGCTGCTGTGGCCCGCTTTGGTGACGACCGGCCTTCTGGCCTTCATCGGTGCCTGGAACGAATTCCTGTTCGCCCTGACCTTCACTTCGTCGGAAACGACCCGGACGGTGCCGGTCGCAATCGGGCTTCTGTCCGGCGCAAGCCAGCAGGAAATCCCCTGGGGTCCGATCATGGCGGCCTCGGTCATCGTGACCGTTCCGCTGATCATCCTCGTCCTCATTTTCCAACGCAAGATCGTCGCGGGTCTGACCGCGGGCGGCGTGAAGGGCTGACATCATGGCAAAGATCGAGTTGAAGAACATCACCAAGTCCTACGGCGCCGTGCAGGTGATCAAGGGCATCGACCTGACCATCGAGAAGGGCGAGTTCATGGTCTTCGTCGGCCCCTCAGGCTGCGGGAAGTCCACGCTTCTGCGCCTGATCTCGGGCCTGGAAGAGATCACCACGGGCGACATGCTGTTCGACGGGGAACGGGTGAACAACCTGGTGCCGTCCAAGCGCGGCATCGCGATGGTGTTTCAAAGCTACGCGCTGTATCCGCACATGAAGGTCTATGACAACATGGCCTTCGGGATGAAGCTGGACAAGACCAGCGACGCCGAGATCCGGAAGCGGGTCGAGAACGCCGCCAAGCTCCTCCAGATCGACCACCTTCTCGACCGCCTGCCGAAGCAGCTCTCGGGCGGCCAGCGCCAGCGCGTCGCCATCGGCCGCGCCATCGTCCGCGACCCGCGAGTGTTCCTGTTCGACGAACCGCTGTCGAACCTCGACGCCGCCTTGCGGGTGCAGACCCGACTGGAGATCGCCAAGCTCCACCATTCGATGTCCAACGTCACGATGATCTACGTGACCCACGACCAGGTGGAAGCCATGACCCTGGCCGACCGGATCGCCGTCCTGCGCGACGGGCGGCTGGAACAGGCCGGCACCCCGGCCGAGCTTTACGAACGCCCGAACTCGATCTTCGTCGCAGGCTTCATCGGCAGTCCGAAGATGAACTTCCTGACCGGAACATTCGCCGCCGCCGAGGGTTGCACCACGCTTGGAGCGCGATCAGAGCATATCGACGTGGTGGAAAACGGCCCCTGGTCCGGCGAGGTCCTGCATGTCGAGGACCTCGGCTCGGACCACTACATCTTCGTCGAGATCGGCAGCGATGAACCTGTCATCGTCCGCCGCCCCGGCAAGTCCACCATCGCGGTCGGCACCAGGGTCTCGCTGGCCCCGCAGCGCGACCAGCTTCACCGCTTCGACGCGGACGGCAAGCCGATCCGCTGATCCCATCCCCGCGCGCCCGGGGTCGCCCTCGGGCGCGCATCCATTTTCAAGGAGACTACCCATGACCATCCGCGTCACCGTGTGGGGCGAGAACGTCCACGAGCAGAAGAACAAGGTGGTGGCCGAGGTTTACCCCAAGACCATGCACGGCACGATTGCCGAGTTCCTGAACAAGGAGGACGGCATCACCGCCTCGACCGTCACGTTGCAGGACCCGGAACATGGGATGACCGCGGCGAAACTGGCCGAAACCGACGTGCTGATCTGGTGGGGCCATGCCGCCCACGGCCAAGTGGCAGACGAAGTCGTCGAACGCGTGGCCGAGGCGGTCTGGGCCGGTATGGGCGTGATCTTCCTGCACTCCGCCCACTTCTCCAAGCCCTTCAAGCGGCTGATGGGCGCGCCCTGCAACCTGTCCTGGCGCGAGGCCGGGGAACGCGAACGCCTCTGGGTCACTTCGCGCCAGCACCCCATCGCCCGCGGCATCCCGGACCATTTCGAGATCGAATACGAAGAGATGTATGGCGAACCCTTCGGCGTGCCGGAACCCCTGGAAACCGTCTTCGTCAGCTGGTTCCAGGGGGGCGAGGTGTTCCGGTCCGGCCTCACCTACCGGCGCGGCGCGGGGAACATCTTCTACTTCCGCCCGGGGCACGAGACCTATCCGACCTACCACCAGCCGATGGTGCAGAAGGTCATCACCAACGGCGTCCGCTGGGCCTACAACCCCGAGGCACGGCTGGCGAAACCCACCGACGCCCCGAACACCCCCATCGGCAAGACCCTGGAACCGCTGGAAGAACGCGGGCTCCGGCTCCACCATGACGGCGAGGCTGGATACCGCTGATGCAACCCGTCCGCATCCTGATCCTCGGCACCGGCGGCATGGCGCGGAACCATGCCGAAGCCTTCGCGGCCATCCCCGACGTCATCCTTGTCGCCGGGATCGACACCCGCGCCGAGCAGCTCGCCGCCTTCCAGAAGGCGCACAACATCCCCCACGGCTTTGCCTCGGTGCAAGAGGCCATCGCCTGGGGCGAGTTCGACGCGGTGACCAACGTCACCCCCGACGCGGCGCATCACCCGACCACCCTGCCCTTCCTGGCAGCGGGCAAGCATGTGCTGTGCGAAAAGCCGCTCGCGACCAATGCGAAGGACGCCGAGGAGATGACCACCGCCGCCCTGAAGGCGGGGGTCGTCAACATGGTCAACCTCTCCTACCGCAACGTGCCCGCGCTGCAGCACGCGGCGCAGATGGTGCGCGACGGGGCCATCGGCACGATCCGGCATTTCGAGGCCTCCTACCTGCAAAGCTGGCTCACCCAGCCCGCCTGGGGCCACTGGGACAAGGAGCCGCAATGGCTCTGGCGGCTCTCGACCAAGCACGGGTCCAAGGGTGTGCTGGGCGACGTCGGCATCCACATCCTCGACTTTGCCACCTTCATCGCCGGGATGGACGCGACGCAGGTCTCCTGCCTGTTGCAGACCTTCGACAAGGCACCCGGTGGGCAGATCGGCGAGTACGTGCTGGACGCCAA
>JAIXZY010000048.1 GCA_027489355.1 Paracoccaceae bacterium
CCATCGGGGGCATATCGCCCCGCGGAAGCCTGCGGCCAACCCGCGGGCCCATCTGCAATGGAGAGACCATGGCCAAGGAAGACATTCTCGAATTCCCCGGTGTCGTGAAGGAACTCCTGCCGAACGCGACATTCAGGGTCGAACTCGAGAACGGCCATGAACTCATCGCGACGATGGCAGGCAAGATGCGCAAGAACCGCATCCGCGTTCTGGCTGGCGACAAGGTGCAGGTCGAAATGACCCCCTACGACCTGTCGAAGGGCCGCATCAACTATCGCTTCAAGTAAATTGCGACTCATTCTGGGATCAGGCAGCCCGCGCCGGAAGGAGCTTCTGGCGCAGATGGGACTTGTGCCGGACCTGATCCTGCCCCCCGACATCGACGAAGATCCGCGCAAGGGCGAACTGCCGCGCCCCTATTGCCTGCGGCTGGCCGAAGAGAAGGCGCGCGCCGTGCCGGCCGGTCCTGATGATGTCGTGCTCTGTGCCGACACCACCGTGGCCGTGGGGCGCCGTATCCTGGGCAAGCCCGCCGATGCCGGTGAGGCTGCCGCCTTTCTGACCGCGCTTGGCGGTCGTCGCCACCAGGTGATCACCGGAATCGCCGTGCGCCGGGGTGACCGGGTGCTGGTGCGCGAATCCTTGAGCGTGGTGAAGATGAAGCGCCTGTCGGATGCCGAGCTGAACGCCTACCTCGCCAGCGGCGAGTGGGAGGGCAAGGCGGGCGGCTACGGGATCCAGGGCCTCGCGGGGGCGTTCATCCCATGGATCTCGGGGTCCTTCACCGGGATCATGGGCCTGCCGGTGGCCGAGACGGCGGCGCTGCTGACGGCCATCGGCTATCCGGTCTGGAGGCAGGCATGAAGGGTCGCGTTCTGGTCCTGGACGAGGTGGACGGCCGCCAGGCCGCCGCACTGATGGTGGACGGGCGGCTGGAGGAACTGGCCATCGACCCCGCGGACGACGTGGCGGTCCCCGGGGCGATCTACCGCGCTGTCGCCGACCGTCCGGTGAAGGGGCAGGGCGGCATCTTCGTCAAGCTGCCCCAGGGCTCGGGTTTCCTGCGCCGGATTTCCGGCGTGGCCCCCGGTCAGCGGCTTCTGGTCCAGGTCACCGGCCCGTCCGAACCCGGCAAGGCCCTCCCGGTCACCACGCGCCTTCTCTTCAAGTCGCGCTTCGCCATCATCACCCCCGACGCTCCGGGCCTGAACATCAGCCGCAAGATCAAGGACGAAGATCGCCGCGAAGAGCTTGCGGCGATGGCGGAAGCCGGAATGGCCGGGGCGGACGACCGGCTGGGACTGATCCTGCGCTCTGGCTGTCTCGAGGCCGAGGACCAGGCCATCGTCGAGGACATCGCCGCGATGCGGGGCCTGGCCGAGGCGGTGCTGGCTGACAACAGCGGCCCGCCCGAGCTGCTGGTCGATGGACCCGCGGCCCATGACCTCGCCTTCCGCGACTGGCTCGACCCAGCGGTGGACGATGCTGACACCGATCCCGAAAGCTTCGAACGCCACGGCGTGACCGAGATCCTGGAGGCCTTGCGCAGCCCGAAGGTCGCGCTCGAGGCGGGCGCGCACATGGTGATCGAGCCGACCCGCGCGCTTGTCGCGGTCGATGTGAACACCGGCCCCGACACCTCGCCCGCCGCGGCGCTGAAAGCCAACATTGCCGCCGCCCGCGACCTGCCGCGCCAGCTGCGGCTGCGGGGCCTGGGTGGACAAGTCGTGGTGGACTTCGCCCCGATGCCGAAACGCGACCGCCATATCCTGGACCAGGTCCTGAAGGCCGCCTTCAAGACCGATGGCGAAACGAACCTCGCCGGATGGACGACACTGGGCCTCTACGAGCTGACCCGCAAGCGCGATCGCCTCCCGCTGTCCGAACTTCTGCCCGCGGCCGCCCAATGAGTTGCCCGATCTGCGGCAAGCCCGCCACGCCCGAGTATCGCCCCTTCTGCTCGCGCCGCTGCGCCGACGTCGACCTTGGCCGCTGGCTGACCGAGGGCTACCGGATCCCCGCCGACAGCGAGGACGAGGCCGAGGATGCCACGGAAAACGACAGTCCGCCAAAGGCACATTAGGGGCGTTTTCCCTCTGGACAGCCCCCCGCGCCTTGGGTATCACCCGCCCACCAAACGGTGCCCAGATAGCTCAGTTGGTAGAGCAGCGGATTGAAAATCCGCGTGTCGCTGGTTCGATTCCGGCTCTGGGCACCACTTTGAATTCTCCCTTATCCTGATCGCCTTCGCATTCTGGATCCTTCTTTTGGCCATCGTCTAGTCCCCAGTCGGGATGGTTTTCGTGGTCATGAAGGCAACTTTCTGCAAACGCGCAGCAAGTGGCGCAGCCTTCCTGAAAGGGCGACTGATTTGCTGGCAGGACTGGTTATCGATCTTGTCGTTCGGACCGGGCTTTTCCGTCTCTGCCTATCCTGAATGCATGACAACGCGTGGGTGTCTGACCGGGCCTATGTGGATCGAGCACGCGGTAGAGCGGCGCCAAAGCCGATTGGCGTGCTCCACGGTCACATAGCCGAACCCTTCGCTGATAAGTTTCGAAAGGTTGGTCGAGACATTTGCCGAAGCGACTTGTGTCTCTCGGTCCACAAGGTGCTGCCCGTGGAAAGCGGGTCGCAAGACGCGCGTGGGCTGTCCGGGCGACTGGACCTGTAGCAGCTGCGGCGAATAGCGCGGGACACGACTCGCAGCAAGTTCAACGTCTTTGTCCAGGAGCCCCTATAAAGAAGCCGTTCTTGCCCCCAAGGTTGGACACCAGAGGGACGGGCCGAAGACGTCCGTCGCGGAGGCAGGAGTCTCAGCAGGTCATTTGCGCACCAGCTCCAGATTGCCGAGTCCAATGCAGGCTCTCGACTTCTGCCCAAGGAAGTCCAGAAGCATCCAAGCCCGCTGCTCGGCCTCCAGCTTCTGGACCTGTCCGATGAAATCGGCGAACGGACCACGAATGACACGTACCAGACTGCCTTCCTTTACGCCGGATTGCATCAGTCCGTCCCGACCGGAAACGCCCTGCAACTCCTCGATGAACCCAGACGGCAGGGGAGACGGCATCCGGCTTCCGAAAGTGACCAGCCGGCTGATGCCCCGCGTGCTTCGCACGTTTGCCCAGGTCGGTGAGGTCATGTCCAGGGAAACAAATATGTAGCCCGGAAACAAAGCTACCCGCCTGGGTTTGCGCCCATGAGGTGTCAGCAGATCCCGTGTCATTTCGGGCAGGAAAAAGTCGATGCCCTGGCGCGCAAGATTTGTCTTCGCAATCTCGCTCTGGTTGGGCTTCACTTGTGCCACGAACCATTCCAAGCGGGCCGGATGAAGATCGTCTGGTTGGTGCATGGAAGGTTTCTCCTGACAGTACACCGGCCGGACGACAAGGTCAGCCGATACGGCGCCGCACCACTTAGCGCCGAGCCTTTGAATCAGCGAGAAAGCCAAAGATATTGGAGCATTCTCTTTCGATAGTTTAGACGAATTGGATAACGAGCTGCTGCAAGAGCAAGCCGCACCGAATTGGAAATGGAGCAGCGTTGACTTTCCGTCAATCGTATCGATGCGCCAAGAAAAAAACCACGCCTGCGAAGCGTGGCTGAGTTTCCAGGCAGTCAGGGCAGGCGGGGCATTAGCCGTGCCCCGATAAACATCCAGGCTGGTGGCCAGGTAGGCAAGTGTATCTTTTGATCAAAGAGAAACCATTTGGGGAGACGATGCTTAATGCGTGCATCTTCCATCCCCCGCGTTTTACTCTGCATCAAGCAGCCCGTTCCGCTTTCCCATGTGGAGGATGGCCTGCAGAAATCCTTTCGCTGAGCCGCAATCAAAGCGCAGGCCGCTCAGCAACACAGATTCGACAAGACCCTGGCCAGCCTGCAGGTCAATGGCATCGGCAAGCTGGATCTCATCCGCTGCGCCCGGCGGCTGGCAGCGCAGAACATCAAAAATGTCCGGCCTGAGAACATAGCGACCTATCGACGCAAGCGTTGATGGAGCCTGATCAAAAGCAGGCTTCTCCACCAGACCTGCGACACTGCGGCCATCAGCAGCGGGTTTGACAACGCCGTATTTGCAGATATCGGGGCCGGCGACGTGCATCACGGAAAGCTGGGTGTTGCCGGTCCGCGAAAAGCGGTCGACGAGCGCAGCTGTAACACCGGCTCCAGCATCGACAATCAGGTCATCCGCAAGCAGCACAGCAAAGGGTTCGTTCCCCACGGCGCATTCTGCGCATTGAATGGCATGTCCAAGTCCCAACTGCTCTGCCTGCCTGACAAATATGCATCTGACATGGTCAGGTAGAATTCGACGGACCATTTCGGCCTGTTCGGTTTGACCTTTGGCGCGAAGAGCAGCCTCCAATTCGAAATTGCTGTCAAAGTGGTCCTCGATCGCCCGTTTGTTGCGGCCGGTCACGAAGATCAGCGTATCAATTCCTGCGGCGACGGCCTCTTCCGCCGCATACTGGATGAGCGGCTTGTCCACGATCGGCAGCAGTTCTTTCGGCATTGCCTTGGTTGCAGGCAGAAAGCGGGTGCCGAGGCCCGCGACGGGAAAGACGGCTTTGCGAACGACCTGCATCTATTTCCCTTGGGCTGATCCAACTTGAACTGGCGTCACGCCGGTCGGGAAGTCCCGGCCCCGCGAAGGGTCGCGTAAGCTGTCGCGCTTCATCCGGAGTCTTCTCACTATGCGAGGAGCGGCGGCGTAGCTGAGTGAGAACACGATCGCAAAGCACAGAGTTGCAAGGAACGCAGCGCCGTTCTGGTTCCACAAGAGTACGCCAACTGCAGGAGGCGAAAGGACAAATGGTGACAGCACGACGGTCGTGAGGGGGTTCGCCACGCGTCTGTTCCCACGACCCAGGACGCAGATTTCAAGACTACGCATGACAAGCTGATGGACATGGAGCCTGTCCGGCGCGGTCAGCGCGACCTTCCGCGCCATGCGACGGAATATTGCCAGAAGCATGTCGGCGATCGGCCAAAACAGGCACAGAAGCACCGCCCAGGGCGAAGCATCGGGGATGTCGATCAGGATTGCAATGCCGAACCAGGCAAGGATGAATCCAAGTGTGTAAGCGCCAGCATCTCCAAGAAACACAAGGCCGAAGGGGAAGTTGAGGATAAAGAATCCAAAGATGGCTGCAACAAGCATGGTGTTCAGGTCAAGCAGCTCCTGATTGCCTGCCGCAGATGCGATGGAGCCGAAGGCGACAGCAGTGCCCATTGCGGCAACTGCGGCCATACCGTTGACTCCATCAATCAGATTGAAGCCATTGGTGATGCCGGCTGTTAGGATCAAGGTCATCGGGACGCCAATGAGGGCATGATCCATGAGTACATCGGCGCCCGGAATACCAAGTCTGGGAAGCCACATTCCCAAAAGCGCAACGACGACGAGGCTGGACGCCATGGCCGAAAGAAGTCGCCTTGCGGGGGAAACTCCAAACCCCAAGTCTTCCATCAGGCCCACCACGAAAAGAAGACCGGCGGCTGAGATGAAACCGGCATAGCCATTGGCCAGAACCGGTGGAGCAAATGCTGTGCTGATGATTATCGCACCAAAGATTGCCGCGCCGCCAACCCTGGGCGTCGGGCGGGAATGCGTCGCTTGGACGGATTTGGAGATCGAGCAATGGCCGTAAAGACGCGGTACGGATGGTGCAACAGCGACGATGATCGTTGCGATAACGGTTGAGATCAGAGCAATGGCAGCCGTTTGCCAGTCGTGCGAGATCGTGATGCTGGTGAACATGCGTCTGTCCATCCCTTTTTTGCGAGAGGGGGAAGCTGGTGATATTCGGAGGCTTGTTTTTACGGATGGATGCAGCGCTGATTAGGTGCGCATGAAGCTTGCCAGGGAAACTGTCGGTTGGGGTTCTTCCCTATTTGGCAGCACAGATGGAGATTACGGCTTTCCGGATTTTCTGGCAGGACGGTTTTCCCGGTCTCGGTTGAAGTGGGCAAGTCAATTCCTTGACATAAACAGCTACCGCACCGCCGATGCAATTAAGCATGTGACGGACTTTTGAGGCTGCCAGTTTCAAGTGGCTTGGGACTACAGTCTTGAGGCCTTGGCTGACAACCGTTCTAAAGATATTGTGGTGACAAAGGTCCAGATGATGGCATCAAGGAGAGCCGTCCAGATATTGGTTCGATCCAAACACTCACGTCAGGGAACTGTGCGGAGTGATTCAGATCGACTTGAGGGCTGAAAAAGGCCGCAGGATTTCGGGCCGCTGCAAGTGTATCTTGCGGCGAATTGATATATCTTGGTATCTGCCAGCGTTCTGATGGCATATGATTTTGTCACATTGCAGTGCGAAATCCGCACCTTTAGGACGACGGAAGCGTTCCTTTTGCAAATTCAATCACCCGTCAGGCAGATCGCCGGGACTGGCGTGCGCTTCGCGAGACGTGACCAGGTCACTTTGGAGAACAGACAGTCTCTTGCGAGACAGGTTGCTCTGTTTCGCGCTGGGAGGCCCCGGCAACGCAGGGTACGAAGCCGACGGGGTCACCACAACTGTCCAGGCAGGCCAGCCACTCCGCGCTTTGTCAAAGCTGCGGTGCGGTAGCCTTCAAGGCTTACCTTCACAAGGCGGGGAAAAGGTGAGCCCGCAAGATGGATCTTCCGGAAAGCAGGCACTGCCGATGCACATTGTCCTTCGCAACCTGGGCCGCGTCATGGGCCTTGCGATGATCGCATCGCTTCTTGTTGGCTGCGCCGATGGCGACGTGCGGATCCCGAGATCGGCCTCGGATCAGCGCGCGGGCATCAAGATCGTCGACGTCACGGCTGAGACCATTCCTTCGCCAGTTCACGGTTCTGCCTCTACGGGCGGCACGACGCTACCGGTCGGACGTGCTGGTGAGTATCGGATCGGGGTTGGTGATATCATCTCTGTATTTGTCTTCGATCACCCAGAGCTGACCGTTCCCTTGGCTGAAGGCGAGCGCACCGGCGGGTTCCTCGTCCAAAGCGATGGCACGATCAGCTATCCGTACATCGGCGCGGTCAGTGCGCGGGGACGGACGGTGGCGGAGATCCGGCAGGACATCACTGCGCGGCTGAACAAATTCATCCCCTCGCCACAGGTGGATGTTCGCATCGCGTCCTTCAACTCTCAACGAGTTGTCGTAGGCGGCGAGGTTGTATCGCCCACCACGCAATCAATCACGACCTGGCCTTTGACCCTTCTTGAGGCCATCAATGGCGCCGGTGGCCTTACGGAAGACGCCGATGCTACGAAAGTTGCCGTGCGCCGAGGCGGCGAAAGCTATGTCGTCAATCTGGACAGCTTCCTTCGTGCAAATGCGGATAGCAGCAACCCGATCCTTTATGGCGGTGACGTTGTCGCGGTGCCGCACAAGCGGAGCGAAGAAGTCTACGTTCTGGGCGAAGTGGGTGAGCCTGCCGCTGTCGACGTGTCCGAAGAGCGGGTCAGCCTGACACAGGCATTGGCACGACAGGGCGGACTTGACGAAACACGGGCAAATGCAAGCGGGGTTTTCGTGTTCCGCGAAGTGGACGGGCAGACCGTGGTGTATCGCATCTCGCTGACCTCTCCGATGGGGCTGGTGCTGGGCACGCGGTTCATCCTGGCGGCGAATGACGTGGTCTACGTGACCCGCTCGCCTCTTCAGCGGTGGAACGACACGATCTCTCGGGTCCTGCCGACGCTGCAAGTTACCCGCATGGGATCCGAGTAGATCGAGCCATGCGGGTCGAGGTCGTGTGTCATGCCAACATTTGTCGGTCGCCAGTTGCGGCTGCGCTGCTGGAGAAAGCAACCGGCGTGCCGGTGCATTCCAGCGGGCTGGAAGCGACCCCTGGCCAGCCGGCCGACGTCCGCATGGTAGAGCTACTCGGCCGCGAACTTCCGTCACTGCAGACGCATCGATCACGCCGGTTCGCTGCTGCGGGCCAAGAGAATCCCGACCTGATCCTGGTGATGGAGCGCAGTCACCGGCTGCGCCTGATCGACCTTGTGCCGCAGCTCGCGGGCAGGACAATGCTGTTCGGACATTGGCTCGACGGAACGAATGAAATCGCAGACCCCTTCGGACTTGGGGATGATGAATACGCGGTCACCGTAGCGCGCCTTCGCAAGGCCGCGACAGCATGGGGCGAGCGCCTTTCCAGGATATGGTGACTTCGATGATGCAGGACTTTACTGGTCAGACGACCAAGCTTCCTCAAAATGACGAGATTGACCTTGCGGCAATCGTCAGGACGCTCTGGGCGTCACGGTGGCTGATCATTGCCACGGGCGTCGTCGGATTGGCCATTGGCGGCATCTATGCCCGGACCCGGCAGCCCATCTGGCAGGCCGATGCGCTGATCCAGATCGAGAGCAAGTCCAGCCGTCTGGCCCTTCCAGATGCGCTGGCCGATCTTGCGGACCAATCCGAAACGTCAAGCTCGACCGAGATCCAGATCCTCCAGTCCCGGTCGGTGCTGAGCGATGCTGCAGCGGCGGTCAAGCTGGATTGGCATGTGTCTCCGAAGTTCGTCCCGGTGGTTGGCGAGGCGCTGTATTACGGCCGGATGCTGGATCATCTGGGCGCGGCGTTCGATGGCTACCCTCGGCTTGGGGAAGGTTTTTCAGTGCGGTATCTTCAGCTGCCGGAAGACTGGATCGACCGCCCGATAGAGGTCATGGTCCTTGCCGACAGTCAGTATCAGGTTGTCCTGCCGGATCAGACCGTCCGCGTCGGTCGCGAGAATGTGCTTCTGACCGACAAGGTCCTGATGTTCGCGTTGGAGCTGGGTCATATCGACTCGGCTCCCGGACGGAAGTTCGAGATCCGCCAAAGCCCGGAGCAGGTCTCGGTCGCTCGACTGGCTGCGTCGCTGAAAGTAGAGGAGGAAGGCCGTCAGACGGGCATTCTGCGCGTTTCGATGACGGCGCCGACGCCAATCGATGCGACACGGTGGCTCGACGCGGTACTCGCCGCCTACAAGAACAAGAGTGTCACGAACAATGCGGCCGAAGCGTCGCAGAGTTTGCGTTTTGTCGAGGAGCAGCTGCCCGCCGCCGAGGCCCAGGTCAAAGATGCCGAGCAGGCTTTGAACGACTATCGATCAAAGCAGGTCTCCATCGATATCTCGTTTGAGACAGAGCGCCTTCTGGATGAGGCCGCACAGCTGGATTCCCAGATTCGGGAAGCCTTGGTGCAGGAAGGTGAATTGGGCCAGCGTTTCACGCCCAATCACCCGATTTTCCGCCAGGCAGTGACCAACCGGAAAAGCCTTGAGGCGAGGCGCCAGGAGGTTCAGTCCAACATCGAAAAGCTTCCGAAAACGCAGCGCGAGATCGTGAACCTGACACGCACGCTTGAGGTGGCGCAGGCCAGTTACCTGCAGCTTCTGAACCGGTCGCAGGAGCTTCGTGTACTGCAGGCGAGCGAGATCGGCAACGTGCGCATCATCGACAGCGCGCTGGCAGGACAACGAACTGTCGCGCCCAGATCGCTGCGCATTAGCGCCATTGCCGCATTTCTTGGACTGATGTTGGGCGCCGGTATTGCGCTGCTGCGAAACTACTTCCGCCGTGGAGTAGATTCGGTCGAGGAGATCGAGCAGATCGGCATTCCCGTCCTTGGCGTGTCCAATCTTGAAACCCGTGCGGTCCGGTCAGAGAAAGGCCGCGTCCCGCTGGTCGTGAGGGATAACACCGACGGCCTGAACGCCGAAGCGTTCAGATCGATCCGGACGGCGCTCAGATTCCTTCGCGGGGGCCGCAACGGGAAGACGCTCGCCTTGACCAGTCCCCTGCCGGGCGCGGGAAAATCCTTCTGTGCGGCGAACCTTGCCGTCATTTTCGCCCAAGGCGGGCAGCGCGTCTGTGTCGTGGACGCCGATCTGCGGCGGGGCGTACTGGCGCGGAGCTTCGGTATTCCCAAGGCCCATGCTGGCCTGAGCGACTATCTCATCGGGCAGGCTGCATTGGACGGGGTCATTTCAGCCACGTCGATCGACCGGCTTGACCTGGTCCCAACCGGTCGTCGCCCGCCGAACCCGTCAGAGCTTCTGATGAGCGAACGCTTTGAGACTTTTCACACGGAGTTGGCGGAGCGGTACGATGTCGTGATCTTCGACACGCCGCCGACGTTGCTCGTTACTGATGCCGCTCTCATATCGCGACTGGCCGGTCTGACCATTGTGGTTGCCCGACACGCCGACACCGATGCGCAGGACCTCCTTACTGTCCGCCGGACCCTGGAATTGACAGGATGCCAAGTGCACGGCGCAATCCTGAACGCATTCGATCCAAGGCGGGCAAAACCATCGTCCTATCATTACGGAAGATATGGCTATGGTTATGGCTACAGGTATCGATACTCTCGGACCGAGCCTGCTGATCAGTGAGTGCCTTATTCAGCGTCGGGGTCCCGCTAACTTCAGATACATGGCGCCGCGCAGGGACGCTGAATAACCTGCTCCGGTTCGTTGCGCGACCAAAGCCCATGGAAGACTCAGCGTGGAGCGGGTTGCGCCCGATTGGTCGTGGTCGGCCCACGACCGACATCTGATTGGCGCGATCGCCGAAGAAATACGAAGGAGTATGGTCATGCAGGGTCGACTTCACTCGCAGGTCCTGACCTGCCTGACTGCCGCTGTGGTCCTGGGACTGCCCACGTCGGCAAATGCGCAGACAGGTCAGAACTTGAACCCGGATGCCTTCTTCGAGCTTCTGCATGCGTTCTCTGCCGCCGTGCAAAAGCCGACATTTGCGGTGCTTCAGGACGTGGCATCCGGCGTGACCCGGCCTGCAGGAAGTGCCTTCCTGTCCGTCTCCGGGACGAACCGGCGGGACGGCCGACCCGACGCCGACGGTAGCTTGGCTTTCGGCGTGGGACTTGGTGATGCCCGAAAGACAATTGGCGCAGAGATTGTCGCAAGCATCACATCCACCGCACCTCGGGATTTCGGAGACTCTGGATCGTTCACCTTGAAGTTTTCCCGCGCGTTTCCCAAGGGAAGTGTCGGCCTGACGGTCGAATATCTGGTGCCTTGGGGTGACGTCGTGGGCGAAGACGTCAAGACGAGCCTTGCCTGGACCACTGGTCACCAGTTCATGCTTTCGGATGGCGGAACACTGCCCGTCCTTTTCAACTTCGGGATCGCCTCGGCGACGGATTACCACGACAGTTGGACCCCGTTTGCTGCCGTTGGCCTCGGTCTGTCGGACAGCCTGTCTCTGACGGCCGCGCATAATGGCGATTATGCAATCCTGGGAGCAAGCGCGTCGCTGCCCCGGCTTCCGAACATGAGTTTCCAGGCCAGTGTTCTGGACCTGTTCGATCAGTACAATGACCGGCGGGTCACGCTGAGCATTTCCTATGCCATCAATGACCTGCTCTGAAAGGCCCGCCATGACCCGGTCAATCCTTCGCGCAGCCGCACTTCTCGGCTGCACCCTCCTTTGGGCGCCGGTCTCTGCTGGCAGCAAGCCGGTCGTTTCCCCGCCATCCCCTCCGATTGCGATCACGCCGACGGTGGTGGATGCGGCGGCGCTTAGCGTTTTGCTTTCCGGTGCACATCTGTCCCCTGACGTCGCCAGGGCGCTGTCTGACCTGGAGGGCGCGGGGCCGGGATCAAAGGCGGCAATGGAAGCGGTGGACGCCTTGGGGGCCGCGATCACGCAGGGGAAGGTCGCCCCGCCGGTGCTGAGCAAGGCCGAGGCGCAAAAGGCTGTTGGCGCGATCGACCGGCTGATCGCCGTCCTGTCCCGCTCTGGCATGCCCGCCCCTGGCTTGACGAGCCTACGCGCTGCCGTCGCCGGAACGGCGGAGTGATCCGCGGGAACATCTGGCCTCAGCGACTTCAAGAGGATCCGACGTGCATATTCTGATGTCGGTGAATGCCGCCTGGAACATCTGGAACTTTCGCCGTCCCCTGGTCGAAGGGCTAAGGCGGGACGGCCACCAGATCACGGTCCTCGCGCCGCCGGACGATGCGGTGGCTGACCTGCAAAGCCTGGATTGTCGCGTGCGGCCACTTGAGATGAGCGTCAAGGGCCTGAACCCCGTGGCCGATTTCAGATTGGAACGCCGATTTCGTCACCTCTTCCGGGAACTGAGGCCGGATGTGGTGCTGAGTTACACGATCAAGAACAACATTTTCGGCGCAACTGCCGCGAAGTCCGCCGGAGTGCCCTTCGTTCCCAATGTCACAGGCCTGGGCACCGCCTTTCTTTCCGGACGACTGCTGCAGACGATAACCGAGTCCCTTTACCGCCGCTCATTCTCGGAACTGCCGGTCGTGTTCTTCCAGAATGAGGACGACCGTGACCTGTTCCTCGACCGTCGTCTTGTAAAGGCAGCGCAGGCGCGGCTTCTGCCGGGCTCTGGCATCGACCTGCAGCGCTTTGTCCCTGCGCCGATGCCCCGTGCGGAAGACCCTCCCACATTCCTGATGATAGCGCGGCTTCTACGTGACAAGGGCGTCATGGAGTTCGTCGAGGCGGCGCGTCTCGTCCGCGCGCGTCATCCGACGGCGCGGTTTCAGTTGCTGGGCGCACTGGGCTCGCAGAACCGCAGCGCAATCGATCGCACGACGCTGGATGGCTGGGTCGCCGAGGGCGTTGTCGAGTATCTGGGGACGGTGGCCGACGTGCGTCCGCTGATTGCAAAGGCGTCCTGCGTGGTCCTTCCCTCCTACCGGGAGGGCGCGCCCCGAACCTTGATCGAGGCGGCTGCAATGGCCCGACCGCTGATCACGACCGATGTCCCCGGTTGTCGTGCAGTGGTTGATCGCGACTCCGGCATTCTTTGTGAACCACGGGATGCGGTCAGTCTGTCCGGGGCGATGTTACGCTTTCTGGGCCTTGCGCCCGTGGCCCAAAGCGCCATGGGCGCTGCAGGTCGCAGGAAGATGGAGCGAGAGTATGACCAGGCGCTTATCCTTGACGCCTATCGCGCGGCCCTGGAACAGATCGCTGGTCAGCATTCCAGGGTGTCTTGACCGCGCAGATCTGGGACGCTCCGTCCGACGTTATCCGAGGACAGAAGGGCTATCCGAAGAGCACGCGAGGGGGGCTGTTCGCAAATCCTGGGTTTGCGTATTGCTCGCCTTGCTTCGGTGGCACCGTCGCCATCCGATCTGTCCAGCATCACGAGGCGCCTCGCAGGCAGCTCTCGTGCGGTAGCCTGACCAAAAGACCCGCGCCGGCAATGTTGCGACCCGTGAGCCGCGCTTGCCAGGAACCAATGCCTTCGGGCCATCTCAAGAATATCGGGCCATCTCAATTGAAGATAGCGATCATTGGAACCGGTTACGTCGGGCTTGTCTCTGGCGTGTGCTTGTCCGACTTCGGGCATGATGTTGCCTGCGTGGACAAAGACGAAACAAAGATCGCCCGGCTGAAGGCGGGCGAGGTCCCGATTTACGAACCCGGCCTCGACGCGCTTCTGTCCAGGAACGTTGCAGCAGGACGGTTGTCGTTCACGACGCAGATCGCCGAAGCAATGGCCGGCGCCGAAGCGGTCTTCATAGCGGTTGGCACGCCATCGCGCCGGGGCGACGGTCACGCGGACCTGTCCTTCGTATTCGCAGCCGCGGAAGAAGTTGCGGCAGCCTTGGACGGCTATGCCGTGGTGGTGACCAAGTCCACCGTTCCTGTCGGAACCAACCGCAAGCTGGCGGACATCATCCGCAAGGCGCGACCCGACGCCGATTTCGACGTCGCGTCAAACCCCGAATTTCTGCGCGAAGGCGCCGCGATCGAGGATTTCATGCGACCCGATCGCGTGGTGATTGGCGCCGAAACGGACCGGGCCAAAGAGGTCATGACGCAGATTTATCGTCCGCTGTACCTGCGCGATTTTCCGATTGTCTGCACGGGTCTCGAAAGCGCAGAGCTTATCAAGTATGCCGCCAATGCATTCCTGGCCACGAAGATCAGTTTCATCAACGAAATCGCCGCGCTGTGCGAAAGGGTTGGAGCCGACGTAAAGGCCGTTGCAAACGGCATGGGCCTGGATGGTCGTATCGGAAGCAAGTTTCTTCACGCCGGGCCGGGCTATGGCGGCTCCTGCTTTCCCAAGGATACGCTTGCGCTCGCCCGCATCGGACAGGAATTGGCGGTCCCGCAACGCATAACGGAAACGGTCATCGCCGTGAACGACGGCGTGAAACGGCGCATGGTGCAGAAGGCGCAGGACCTGTGCGGCGGAATCGTTGCTGGAAGAAAGATCACCGTCCTTGGGGCCACCTTCAAGCCGAATACGGATGACATGCGAGAGTCTCCGTCGCTCACCATAGTTCCGAGCCTGATCGGCGCCGGCGCGCAAGTGCATATTGTCGATCCCCAAGGCCGTCGGGAAGGAGAGAGCCTCCTTCCCGGAGTCATCTGGGAAGATGACCCCTATTCCGCAGCTGCGGAATCCGAACTTCTGATCGTCCTGACCGAGTGGAATGAATTCAGGGCGCTGGATCTTAAACGGATAGCGCAGGGAATGCGGACACCCCGGTTGGCGGATTTCCGCAACATCTATGACCGGAAGACGGCAACTGACGCGGGCTTTGTGGCCTATGACGGGGTAGGGCGATGAACGGCAGGCAATACGAGCGCCCGCGGATCCTGATTACGGGAACGGCCGGTTTCATCGGGTTTCACCTTGCGCACCTTTTGCTGGAGGAAGGCTTTCGCGTTCAGGGCTATGACGGGATGACGGACTATTATGACGTCACTCTCAAGAAGCGCCGGCATGCGATGCTGTTGCAGAACCCGGGATTTTCTGCCGTCGAGGGGATGCTGGAGGACGAACAGCGTTTTGGAGCGCTGGTCGATGAATTCCAGCCGCAAGTGATCGTTCACCTGGCTGCTCAGGCTGGGGTCCGGTATAGTCTCGAAAATCCGCGCGCCTATATCGATTCCAATGTCATTGGTACATTCAATGTCATGGAAGCCGCTCGCAGGCTTGGCGTGCAGCACATTCTGATTGCGTCCACTTCTTCGGTGTATGGCGCAAATACGGAAATGCCGTTCACCGAAACGGAAAAGGCCGACACACAGCTGACCATCTATGCCGCGACGAAGAAGGCCAATGAAAGCATGGCCCATGCCTACGCTCATCTTTGGCATCTTCCGACCACGATGTTCCGGTTCTTCACGGTTTACGGACCCTGGGGCCGACCTGATCTCGCGCTGTACAAATTCGTCGATGCGATCCTCGATGGGCGATCGATTGATATCTACAACAATGGCGAGATGTATCGCGACTTCACCTATGTCGATGATCTGGTCCGCGCCATCAGATTACTGATCGATGCAATCCCGCAACGCCCCAAGGACGGCGTTGTTCAGCAGGGTGACAGCCTGTCACCTGTTGCGCCGTTCCGTATCGTAAACATTGGCAATTCGGACAAGGTTCGGTTGCTGGATTTCGTGGATGCGATCGAAGCATGCCTTGGGAAGAAGGCAATCAGGAATTACATGCCGATCCAGATGGGAGACGTGCCGGCGACTTGGGCGAATGCAAGTCTCTTGCAGCAGCTTACCGGCTACCGTCCACAAACAGACTTTCGCGACGGTATCGCGCGGTTTGTCACCTGGTTCCGCGAATACTACGGGAAATAGATGCTCCTCTTCCAGAGAAAGACTGGGAGTATCGATTTCATATCAACGACAAAACGAGCTGTGAGATCAACTGTCCGGTCATCTGAGCGTATTTTGGTTGCCCCCAACCATCTTCTGCTTGAATTACCCGCCCTTCGCCTGTTGTCCCGCCGATTCAACATCGTCGCCTAGAACGGAAGCCGAGCCTGGAATGCCTGAAACAACTGATCAATCGCAAAGGGTGATTGCCGTGATCGGCCTTGGCTATGTCGGACTGCCGCTCGCAGTGGAATTCGGAAAGCACCGTCCGGTTATTGGCTTCGACATCAAGCCTGAGCGCATCTCGGAATTGCAGGACGGCCACGACCACACACGCGAGGTTCCGTCGGAAGAACTGGCCGAGGCGCGGCATTTGACACTGACGTCGAACCCCGCCGATCTAGGTGCGGCCACGATCTTCATCGTGACCGTGCCCACCCCGATCGACGCGCACAAGCGGCCTGACCTGACGCCCTTGGTGAAAGCCTCCGAAAGTGTGGGACGCGCGCTGAAAAAGGGCGACATCGTCATCTACGAATCCACCGTTTATCCGGGCGCCACGGAAGAGGACTGCGTTCCGGTGCTTGAGCGCGTCTCTGGACTGAAGTTCAACGTCGACTTCTTTTGCGGTTACAGTCCAGAACGCATCAACCCGGGTGACAAGGCGCACCGGCTGACAACGATCCGCAAGGTCACCTCCGGGTCAACTCCCGAGACGGCGGAGACGGTTGATGCCCTCTACGCGGGCATCGTCACGGCGGGGACCTATCAGGCCGAGTCCATTCGCATCGCCGAGGCGGCAAAGGTTATCGAGAACACCCAGCGCGACCTGAACATTGCTCTCATCAACGAGCTTGCCGTGATCTTCAACCGTATGGGCATAGATACGGAAGCGGTCCTGAAGGCGGCCGGGACGAAGTGGAACTTCCTTCCCTTCCGTCCGGGCCTGGTTGGGGGCCACTGCATCGGGGTCGATCCCTATTACCTGACCCACAAGGCGGAAGCGTTGGGCTATCATCCTCAGGTGATCCTGGCCGGACGTCGGATCAATGACGGAATGGGCGGCTATGTGGCCCGGCAGATGGTCAAGGCCATGCTCAAGCGTCGTATCCAGGTCGACGGTGCACGGGTTCTGGTCCTGGGCCTGACCTTCAAGGAGAACTGCCCGGACCTGCGGAATACCCGCGTCGTGGACGTGGTGGCGGAGTTGCGGGAATACGGCGTGCGCGTCGATATTCACGACCCTTGGGCAGATTCCGAGGAAGCGCTGAGCGAATATGGTCTTGAACTTGTCGCGGCGCCGGAACCCGCAGCGTATGACGGTATTTTGCTTGCCGTTGCGCATGACAGCTTTCGCCAAGCCGGCGCGACAACCCTGCGACGTTACGGACACGGCGGATGCGTGTTCTGCGATCTGAAGAGCGTGTTCTCGCCCGGTGACAGCGATCTGAGGCTGTGATGATCCCCGGCGCGCTTGCCCGCATCGAGGGCCCGAACCTGACCCTGCGGCTGATCAGGCCCGAGGATGCAGGGTATGTTCATGTTCTGCGGACCGATCCGGCCTATAGTCGTCACCTCTCCGAGGTGCGTGGCACGGCCGAGGAGCAGCGCCGTTGGATAGAAGCCTACAAGGCGCGCGAGGCCGACTTGCGCGAGCTATACTATGTCATCGAGCGCAAGGATGGCACCCGCTGCGGCCTGGTCCGGCTTTATGACATCGGTTCCGAGAGCTTCACCTGGGGAAGCTGGATCCTTGACCGAAACAAGACACGCAAGGCCGCGCTGGAGAGTGCGATCCTGTCGTTCGGCGCAGGGTTCGATGGGCTTGGTACCTCTCTCGCGTATGTCGTCGTTCGGATCGAAAACGAGCACGCGGAGGCATTCTATCGCCGCCTTGGCATGACCGAAATCCGGCGCGACCTGCTGGACATTCATTTCAGCTATCCACGCAGCCGTTTCGATGCCGAGCGTGCCGCCTATATGGCGATCCTCGCAGAAGAGCGCGCCGAATGAGCAATAAGGTCCTCGACTGCATCGTGCCTGCAAGTGCGCAGATTGGCGAAGGTGTGACTCTCGGCCCGCGTGTCGTTCTGGCCGGTGACGGAATAGTCCTGCGGCAAAACGCGCGCCTCGACGCCGCTGCCGTGATCGGGGACAATGTGACGATCGGCCAGGGTGCCTGGGTCCGCGCGGGGTCCGTCGTGCTTCGGTCGGTCCCGCCGAATGCGATCGTGGAAGGAAATCCCGCGCAGGTGGTCGGCTATCTGGACGGGGAAGGCACCCGCCGCAAACCGGATCCCAAGCACATAGACATTCACGCACTTGGAAGTCTGCCCCGCCCTTCCAAGATCGATCTGGGCGTTGGGCACAGCGCGCTGTTCCTCATGCGCAGGATCGCCGACGCGCGCGGCGCCCTGACGGTAGGAGAGGTGCCGACCGAGGTTCCGTTCTCACCCGCCAGATATTTCGTCATCTTCGACGTGCCTTCCATGGAACTGCGCGGCGAGCACGCGCACAAGCGCTGCCAGCAGTTTCTCGTCTGCCTGCACGGCTCCTGCCGGGTGCTGCTCGACGACGGAAAGAACCGCTGCGAAGTCACCCTCGACCGGCCGGACATGGGGGTGTTCATGCCGGAAATGATCTGGGGAACGCAGTACCGATACAGCACGGATGCTGTCCTGCTGGTGTTCGCCTCACGCACTTACGAGGCCGAGGATTACTTGCGCACCTATGACGATTTCCTGGCTGAGCTGGAAAGGCGCGGTCAATGACCATCCCTTTCCTTGACCTCGGTGCCGCCTATCTGGAACTCAAGCCCGAGATCGATGCGGCGATACATCGGGTTCTCCATTCGGGCTGGTATATCCTCGGACCCGAGGTGGAGGCCTTCGAGGCCGAGTGGGCAGAATATTGCGGGGCCGATCACGCGGTCGGAGTCGCCAACGGGCTGGATGCGCTGATCCTCGCGCTGCGGGCGCTGAAGATCGGTCCGGGGGACGAGGTGATCGTACCGTCGAACACCTATATCGCCACCTGGCTGGCCGTCACCGCCGTCGGCGCGCGGCTGGTCCCGGTGGAGCCAGATCCCGCAACACTGAACATCGACCCCAGCCGCATTGCCGCCGCGATCTCTTCTGCGACACGGGCGATACTTCCCGTCCATCTTTATGGACAGTCGGTCGACCTTGACCCGATCCTCGCGCTGGCGCGCCAGCATGGCCTTGCGGTGGTCGAAGATGCGGCCCAGGCGCATGGTGCGCGCTACAAGGGAAAACGCATCGGTGCACATGGCGATGTGGTCTGCTGGAGCTTTTACCCCGGCAAGAATCTGGGCGCGCTTGGCGATGGGGGCGCAGTGACCACGAACCGCGCCGACTTGGCCGATCGAATCCGCGTTCTGCGCAACTATGGCAGCCGGGTGAAATACGTGAACGAGGTGCAGGGCGTGAACTCGCGCCTTGATCCGATACAGGCGGCCGTCCTGCGTGCCAAGCTGCCGCATCTGGATGCATGGACGCAGCGTCGCCGCGCGATCGCGAAGGTCTACGCCGACGGCCTGCGCGGCTGCAAACTGACACTGCCGCATGTGCCGGACTGGGCCGAGCCAGCCTGGCATCTGTATGTGGTCCGCTCCACATCCCGCGACCAGCTGCAGAAGCGGCTTTCCGACGCCGGGATCGGAACGCTGATCCACTATCCGATCCCGCCGCACATGCAGGAGGCCTACGATCATCTGGGTCTGGCACCTTCGGCCCTGCCGCTGGCCCGCCGCCTGGCCGACGAGGTGCTGAGCCTGCCGATGGGGCCGCACCTGACCCTTGAAGATGCGGGGCGTGTGGTTGAACTGCTTTCGGGGGTATCCCCGGCGTGAGCGGGTCATCCTACCGCACGATCCTGCGTTCATCTTCGATCATCGGAGGATCGCAGGTGGTGAACATCGCCGCCGGTCTGGTGAAGATGAAGGCTGCGGCTGTGCTTCTAGGACCGGCCGGTGTCGGCCTGGTGGGCCTGTATCTCAGCTTGGTGCAGACGGCATCGTCGATAGCGGGTCTGGGCTTAAGCAACGTCGGAACCCGGCAGATCGCAGCCGCACACGCCTCTGGCGGGGACGAGGCCGTCGGCCGCGTGCGTCGGGCTCTGTTCTGGGGAACGCTCGCGCTTTCGATCTTGGGAGGTGCGCTGTTCTGGTCGGCCAGCGGCATTATCGCCCGGACGATTCTTCGGGACGAGGCACGCGCGACTGATGTGGCGTGGCTGTCGATCGGCGTTGCTCTGTCCGTCGCGTCAGGGTCGCAGATTGCGCTACTGACCGGAATGCGGCGCGTTGGAGACCGCGCGCGTATCAGCATAGGCTCCGGCGTTCTTGGCGCCGCCCTCGGGGTCCTGGCCCTATGGGTTCTGGGAACATACGGGCTTATCGTGATGGTTCTGGTCGCCCCTCTGGTCAGCTTCCTGCTGGGCCATTTTTACGTGGCGCGGCTGGGGCGGCCTGGGGGTCCGTCAATCCGTCTGACGGAACTGGCGCGCGAATGGCAGCAGATGGTCACGATCGGTGTCGCTTTCATGGTGAGCGGCCTTGTTACCTCGTTGGGCCATCTTGGCGTGCGCACGCTTATACAGCAGGACCTGGGGGCAGGGGCCTTGGGACAGTTCCAAGCCGCATGGTCAATCGGAATGACGTATCTGGGCTTCGTACTGGGGGCCATGGGATCGGACTACTATCCGCGCCTGACCGCTGTCATCCGCGATGCGACCGCCGCAACGCGACTGGTAAACGAGCAGACTGAAGTCGCTCTCCTTCTCTGTGCGCCTGTTCTGCTGGCGATGCTCGGCCTCGCGCCGTGGATCATCCCCGTGCTGTACTCCAGCGACTTCGCGCCCGCCGTCGATATCCTCCGGTGGCAACTTCTTGGCGACATCCTCAAGGTCATGAGCTGGCCGCTGGGCTATGTCGTTCTCGCCGCAGGGGCCGGGAAGACCTACATCGCCACCGAAAGCGTCGGGATGGGTATCCTCCTGCTTGGCGTGTTCGTGCTGCTGCCAGGCTTCGGGATCACCGGGACCGGAGTTGCCTTCCTTCTGATGTACGTCGTTTACCTGCCGCTGGTCTGGTGGCTGGCAGCGCGGAGGATCAGGTTCCGCTGGACGCCAGCGGTTCAGGCGCAGGCGCTGTCGGTCATCGCGGCCGCCGTAACTGTGGACACCGCGGCGCGTTGGTCCGACCTGCTCGGTGCAGTCCTTGGCGTGGCGCTGGCGGCCGGCATGGGACTTTGGGCGCTCTTGCGATTGTCGTCAGTCACCAGCGCACGCGGCCGTCTGGGCCGTATCGCCCGTCTGGGGGAAAGGGTGAGGGGATGGACGATCAGGATACGGTAAGCCTCTACGGCAACGCCACTCTGCCCGCGGCGACGCCCGACCGACCCTTGGTGACTTTTGCCCTGTTTGCCTACAATCAGGAGCAATTCATCCGCGAGGCGGTGGCGGGCGCATTGTCCCAGACATACTCACCACTCGAGATCATCCTGTCCGACGACTGCTCCAGCGATCGAACCTTCGCGATCATGGAGGAGCTGGCGCGGGAGTATGACGGTCCGCATTTGGTGAAAGTTCGGAGGAACGCGATCAACCTCATGACCGCCTTGCATGTTCAGGCCGTCGCCAACGAAATGCAGGGCGATCTCATGGTGGTTGCTGCCGGCGACGATGTCTCGCTGCCACATCGGGTCACGCGGCTTGTCGAATCCTGGGTGCAGGGGGCCCGCAATCCCGTCGTGCTGCACAGTCATGCGTGTCTCATGACAGAGAACGGCGAGATTCTGGACGAAGTAGCCCGCCCACGATCCAGACCTGGAGCGACGGTCAACCTCGACTGGTTCTTGAAAGAACAGATCAATCCTATCCTCTCGCCAACTGCCGCCTATGCCCGGGTGCTGTTCCAAGGCTTTGCCTCACTGATTGGGGGAAGCTTGATCGAGGATGGTCCTCTGGTGACCAGGGGTTTCCTGATGGGCAGCTTCCTGGCGGTGGAGGAGGCGCTGCTGATCCAGCGGAAAGTCCGGAACTCGTCGGGTACGGGCTATTCCTGCCACGATCTGCCGAGGTGGAATCGTTTTGTCCGTTCGAAGGTGATCTCGAGCTTCAACAAGCTGCAGGACATTCCGGCCGGTTGCGCTGAACCGGATCAGGCTCGCCTGCTTGCCGGGCGGATCCGCAAGGATATCCGGTCGCTGTCGAAATGCGTCTTTGCCGAGCATCTGTCGCATTCGACCTTCGGCAGGATCTGGATGGCAGCCACGATCGTCCTATTCTATCCCGCTTCATATCGATTGCGCGGGCGCATCGGCTTCGCTCTGGCGTTCGCGAACCTTGACGGGCCATCGCATTTCCTGAAGCGCCTTTTCCCGTCAAAGCGTTCGGCACTGCAGCGGTAGTCGTGCAACGACCAATCACATACGCCGTGCCCGCAGACCTTGGTTCTGGCGCAGCGCATTGCGTACACATCGTGAAGATGGGCGCAGCGCTCAGGCGCTTGGGCGTTGAGGTCGATATCTGCGTAAAGGACGCTCCACCCGATGCAATTCTGACACGGGACTTTGGATTGGACACCAGCTTTCCAGTCACACGCATTGCCACGCGGGGTTACGGTCCGGCCTCCCTTAGATTTGGTCGCGGTGTCCTTGCCGGAATCTCTGAAACCTCTGTCGTCCTGACGCGAAACCTGGTGACGGCATGGCTGACCGCCCGGGCCGGGCATTTCACGCTGCTAGAGTTGCATTCGCCGCTGGAAACGGTGCGCGAGCGCATTCTGTTCCGGCTCTTCATCACTAGGAAACGCGCCATCGGATTGGTAACGATCACCAATTCGCTGAAAGGGCGCTTTATCAACGACTTCGGCTCCGCAATAGCCCCTCGCATCGAGGTTCTCCCCGACGCAGCGGATCCGCTGCCGTTCCAGACGTGTCGCGCCCCATGGCCCCCCAAAGTTGGCTATGTCGGCTCCTTTCTTCCTGGAAAGGGTGCGGAGCTTGTCCTGAAAATTGCCGCCCTCATGCCGGAGACGAAATTTGTGATGGTGGGCGGTCCGGATTCCGCTTTGCCACAGGGAAAAAGGCCACCGAACGTCTCCCTTCTTGGACGCCTTTCGCATGTCGAGGCTATGCGGCAAATGGCTGGTTTCTCCGTCGCCTTGCTTCCCAATCAATCCAAGGTGCTCGTCTCGGATGGAAGGGCAGACATCGGCAGCTGGACCTCACCGCTGAAGCTGTTTGAATACATGTCGGCGCATCGCCCCATCGTGGCGTCTCGGCTACCGGTTCTGCAAGAGGTCCTGGTGGACGGGCGAAACGCCTTGCTTGCTGATCCGCTGGATGCGGGAGACTGGGCAGCAAAGATCCGGCAGCTGCTCGGGGACGAGGTGATGGCCCGCGCCTTGGCAGACACTGCGTATCAGGATCTTCTATCCAATTACTCCTGGGATGCGCGGGCTCGTCGAATGGTCGACATTCTTGGATCTGCGAGACAATCGTGACTGACAGATCGACCGCCATCCCCACCCTCTACCTCACCAGAAACGGCCTTCTCGAGCCGCTCGGGCAAAGTCAGGTCCTTTCCTATCTCCGAGGATTGTCGCGAGAGTATAGGATCACGCTCATTACCTTTGAGAAGGATGCCGACAGCGCCGACGTTCGGCGGATGCGGGCGATGCGCGCCGAATGCGAGGTGCTGGGGATCCGGTGGTTGCCGCAGCGTTTCCGAACGGGACCGAAGGTAATCACGCCTGCACTTTCGATCCTGTGGTTGCTCTGGCTCGTGCTTCGCGAGGTGAAAGGACAGCAGGTGCGTCTTATCCATGCGCGGTCCTATGTTCCTGCGGCGGTGGCGATGGTTGTGGGGCGCCTCACTCGCGTGCCATTCATCTTCGACATGCGGGCCCTCTGGCCCGAAGAGCTCATCACCTCCGGACGGCTGCGGCGCGGGTCGCTGCTGCACCGCGCTATTGTTGCGGCGGAACGTGCCTGCCTGCGCCGGGCGGCAGCGGTCGTGGCACTGACCCGCGCCGCGGTCGACCACCTGAGCCGCGTCTATCCAGGTGAACTGGATGGGCAGGAAGTCGCGGTGATACCCACTTGTGCCGACCTGGCGCGGTTTGTCCCGGCCAAGGAGAGACCGCCTCGTCACGTCATAGGCTGTCTTGGTACGGTGCTGAGCGGCTGGTTTCGACTGGACTGGCTTGCGATGTTCCTGCAGGTCGCGGCCTCGCATGATCCGCACGCGGTGTTCGATGTGACAACCCGGGACGACCCGCACATGGTGCGAGCGGCCCTGGACCCAACCGGGCAGCTTGGACACCGACTGTACATTGCCGCGGCAGATCCGAGCGAGGTCCACCGGATCGTTCAGGGACAGACGGTCTCGGTCATGTTCTACGCGGGCGGGCATGTGTCGGAACTGGGTCGGTCACCGACCAGAATGGCGGAGATTCTGGGATGCGGACTGCCGGTCGTAGCCAACGAAGGCGTCGGCGATGTTGCCCGCATCATCCGCGAGTATCGGGTCGGCATCCTGGCCACTGCTGGGGACACCAGCGCCATGACGAAGGCCTGGGAGGACCTGCTGGATCTGCTGAAGGATCCGGACCTTGCAAGCCGCTGCCGGCGGGCCGCCGAAGAAGTATTTTCGCTGGAAGCCGGAACAGCGGCCTACACCCGTCTCTATCGCCAGCTGATCGAGGCCAAACCTGCCGGCTGACTTTCGGTCTCCTTCACCTGCCCACGTCATGCGCGGACGGAGCGACAATGCCCATTAACCTTAGTGTCCTGAACCGCTATTCGCGGCTGGGGGCGTCCAGCCGTTTGCGGACGATGCAGTACAGCGACTACCTGCTGGCCGAGGGCATCTGCACGACCCACAATCCGCTATTTTCCGAACAGTATCTGCGCCAGCTTTATTCGGGGATCTCGACTGTCGGATCGGCGCTTTCCGCCTATGTCCGAAGGGTGCGGGTTCTGCGTCGCGCAAGCCGGGCGGATGTGCTCTGGCTTGAAAAGGAGGCGCTGCCCTGGCTGCCTTTCATCATCGAGCGCACGCTTCTGCCGCGCAGCGTTCCGGTTGTGGTCGATTACGACGATGCCGTGTTTCATCGATATGACCGTCACCGATCCCCGTTTGTCAGGCACATTCTGGGTCGCAAGCTTGATCGGTTGATGGCCTCTGCGGCACTTGTGACAGCGGGGAACCAGTATCTGGCAGAAAGAGCCAGACAGGCCGGGGCCGCAAGGGTCGAGATCGTGCCAACCGTCGTCGATCTTGCCGCCTACCAGGCAAGGTGTTCGGCGGTTTCCGGCGGAACCCCGACAATCGGCTGGATCGGAACGCCCAGCACCTGGTCTGAGTACATGGCCCCCATGATGCCGCTTCTCATTTCGATTGCGGCAGATGCCGGCGCGCGGATTCTTTCGGTGGGTGCGGGCCGGGCTGCGTCGCCTCATCTCTTGCTCGACAGCATGCCATGGACCGAGGCTTCGGAAGTCGCACGTATTCAGGCAATGGATATCGGGGTCATGCCGCTGACGGACACCCCGTGGGCGCGCGGAAAGTGCGGGTACAAGCTGATTCAGTACATGGCCTGCGGCGTTCCCGTCATCGCGTCGCCCGTCGGCGTGAACAGTCAGATCGTCGAACACGGAGTGAACGGTTTCCTCGCTTCGACAGAGCGCGAATGGGCCGAGGCGCTGCGCCGCCTGCTCAGGGATCCCGCCCTGCGCGTTGCGATGGGGCGCGAGGGGCGCCGCAAGGTGGAAAATGACTACTCGCTGCAGGTCTGGGGGCCGCGCGTGGCCGGACTGATCGCCGAAGTTGCGCGTGGTGCGACGCGACTCTGATGCTTTACGTCAATCTGACCGCTCTGCTGTTCCTTCTCCGCTTTGGTCTTGCTGGCCGGGCTCGTCTGCGTGGCCAGCTTTACTATGTCATTCTGATTGCGCTTTTTCTGTTTTCGGCCTTCCGCTACCGGGTCGGCTGCGACTGGCCGGGGTACTTCATCCAGTACAGTAGTGCTGCCGACTTTGACTGGTCGACGCTGACAACGATCCGCGAACCAATCTGGTGGGCCATTCTGGCCTGGATCGCGTCCAACAATCTGCCCTATCCAATCGCAAATGTAGTAACGAGCCTGATCTTCTTTGCCGGGATACATGTCCTCGCACGGAGACAGCCTGATCCCCTGGCTTTCCTTGTCCTGCTGTTCCCGGTTCTGATCATCAACATGCCGATGTCCGGCATTCGTCAGGCGGCGGCGATCGGGCTGCTCTGCATGGCGTTCGTCGCCTTCATCGACCGGCGACCCGTACAATTTGCCGCCTGGGTAGCAATTGCGACTGGCTTTCATGCCAGCTCCTTCGTGGTCATGCTGCTGCTGCCTTTGGCAGGCGGCCGTTACACGCGCATGCGTCTGCTCATCTCCGCCTTGATCGCACTGCCGGGAGCCGTGTTTCTTACCTCGAGCGAAGCCGCTGAACTGGCCGTCAGCAGATACGTCGGCTCGGGAAACGACGCCGCGGGTGCGGCGTTCCGCATTGCTCTTCTGGGGCTGACGTCGCTTTATTTCTTCCTTTTCCTGCGCAGAAAATGGCAGCACGCATTTCCGCAGGACTACAGTATGGCAAGCGTCGGCGTTATCGGCGTGTCGCTGGCGGTCCTGATCCTTCCGCTTTCAACGGTCATCGCAGACCGGCTGGGGTATTTCCTGGTACCGATCCAGACTGTCATCTTCGCCAGGCTGCCCTTTCTCAATTTTCGCCTGAATCCAGCATTGCATTCGGCGCTTCCATATTTGGGGCTTCTTCTGGTTTTTACGGTCTGGGCGCAATATTCGAAACATTTCCAGCTTTGCTATATGCCGTATCAGACCTGGATCTTTGGATTTCCTGGAAGCGATCTGCTGGGCTACTGATTGTTGCCCCGAGAAATAAGGGAAGAAGCGTGCATGGTGACACCCCGCATGGATATGGGTGGACAAAGTCCAGTTGAACCGGACGGAGGGGCTGGTGCCTCTCCGTTGGCTGCGGACCGAGAAATTCGCGATCAAGCAGAAGGTGCGTCGATATGAAGATCCTGGTGACCGGCGGCGCCGGGTTCATCGGCTCGGCCGTTGTGCGGCTGGCTGTGGCACAGGGACATGAGGTGGTGAACCTGGATGCCCTGACCTATGCCGCGTGCCCGGCAAACGTGGCGCAGGTGGCCGATAGCCCGAGATACAGGTTTGAACACGTAGATATCCGCGACTGGGATCGTCTGGTCCAGGTGTTCCGTAAGCAGCGACCCGACATCGTCATGCACCTTGCAGCGGAATCGCATGTGGACAGGTCGATCGACGGGCCACGCGACTTCATCGAGACCAATATCGCGGGCACCTTCAACCTTCTGGAGGCCGCACGCCGGAATTGGGAGGATCGCGGCAGGCCGGCCAGTTTCCGCTTCCACCACGTTTCCACCGACGAAGTCTTCGGCTCCTTGCCGGCCGATCCGGACAAACGCTTCACCGAGAGCACACCCTACGATCCGCGCAGCCCTTATTCGGCATCGAAGGCGGCTTCCGACCATCTGGTGCGGGCTTGGCACGAAACCTACCGTTTGCCTGTCGTGCTCAGCAATTGCTCGAACAACTATGGTCCCTATCATTTCCCTGAAAAGCTGATCCCGGTGGTGATCCTGAATGCGCTGCAGGGGAAGCCGCTGCCCATCTACGGCGATGGCAGCAATGTGCGTGACTGGCTTTATGTGGACGATCACGCCGAAGCCCTGCTGTTGGTGGCCACCAAGGGCCAGGTCGGACGCAGTTACAACATCGGGGGCGGGAACGAGCGATCCAATCTTCAGCTTGTGCAGACGATCTGCGGAATCCTGGATCGGCTCCGCCCAAGACTGGAAGGCAGCCATGCCCAGCTGATTACATTCGTCCGGGACCGACCCGGTCACGATGCACGCTATGCCATCGATGCCTCCCGCATCATGTCCGAGCTCGGGTGGCGCCCAAAGGTTAGCGTGGAAGAAGGGCTGGAGCGCACCGTCCTTTGGTTTCTCAAGAACGAGGACTGGTGGCGCCCATTGATGGAGCGGCGCGGAGTGGGTCAGCGACTGGGAACAGAAGCATGCTCGGCATGAGTAGCCGAATTGGTCAATCCAGGCGACCGCTGACGTTGGGACAAGCGGCCCACGAGCAAACATTCTGAAGGGACTGAGACCAGCATATGACACAACGCAAGGGCATAATCCTGGCGGGGGGGTCGGGAACGCGACTTTATCCGATCACGCTGAGCATCTCGAAGCAGTTGCTGCCGATCTATGACAAGCCCATGATCTACTATCCGCTGTCCGTGCTGATGCTGGCAGGGATTAGGGACATTCTGGTCATCACCACCCCGCACGACCAGGACCAGTTCCGGCGCACCCTTGGCGATGGTAGCCAGTGGGGCCTGTCGCTCACCTACAAGGTCCAGCCCAGCCCGGACGGGCTCGCCCAGGCCTTTCTTCTGGGCGAGGACTTCCTGGCGGGGGCGCCCTCGGCCATGGTCCTTGGCGACAATATCTTTTTCGGCCAGGGCCTGCCGCAGCTGCTGAAGGACGCCGGAAACCCACAAGTCGGTGCGACCGTGTTCGGTTATCGCGTCTCTGACCCCGAGCGTTACGGCGTTGTTGATTTCGACCCGGAGGGCGGTGTCCGAACCATTCTGGAGAAACCGCCTGTGCCGCCGTCGAACTATGCCGTGACCGGTCTGTACTTCGTGGACGGCAGTGCGCCGGAACGCGCGCGGTCTGTGCGCCCCTCTGCGCGCGGTGAGCTGGAGATCACGAGCCTTCTGGAAAGCTACCTGCGGGACGGTTTGCTGAACGTGCAAAGGATGGGCCGCGGCTATGCGTGGTTGGATACCGGAACGCACGCCAGCCTGCTGGATGCAGGAAACTTTGTCCGCACTCTGACCGAACGCCAGGGGCAGCAAGTCGGCTCGCCGGACGAAGTGGCGTTTCAGATGGGCTGGATCGATCGCGCACGGCTGCAGGACCGGGCAACCCAGTTCGGGAAAAACGATTACGGTGCCTACCTTGCGCGCCTGTGACGCCCGGACGGCGCAGCAACGCGGGCATCTGCTGAGCCTGCAAAGCGGGCGAAAGGGCTTGGCATGAGGAAAACAGCTCTCTCAACAGCCGCACTGGGGGCAGAAGTCTCTCTGACAGAATTCGCGGCGTTGTTTGCCACATGGTATGACCTTCTCGAGTCCTTTCGCGGCTTGCAGCAGGCCGGGTACGGGCGGTCCGATCAGGATCTGGCAGCGGACAGGTACTACCACAGATTCCTCGCAGCGGGGCTGGCGCTGCACGCCCAGGGTGGACGACCCGCGATCAGGGCCGCCGCCGATTTTCTCTGCGCAACCTTCCAGATCCCCGAACTCGCGCTCCAGCGGTTATGGGCCGGACTTCTTGACGGCGGTTGGCACTGACGCAGCGTCCACGACAGATCGACCAGCAATCTTTCAGCACCCCCGTCATACTTTCGGACCGGTTCGCAGGAAGGGCGACGGACCAGCCGCGACCGCAGGCTGGGCAAGCCTCTTCACATCATCCCACACGGTGGATTCTGTCGATTCAACACCTTAAGTCGCCAGTCCTGCCTAGCGCCCCGGCGGTTTCAGCGTCATGGCGAAGGGCCATCCCAAGACAGGGCCGGCTCAGAACATGCACAATTCCCGCGCTCTGATGGCGGCGCTGGTGCGGTTGGGGACGCCGAGTTTCCGACAGATGGCGCGCATATGCATCTTGACGCGAACTTCCGTGGATCCGCATCGACGCGCAATTTCCTTGTTGGGAAGCCCCGCAACCACGAGGCGCAGCACTTCTGTTTCCGCCGTGGTCAGCGCGGATCTGGCGCCGCTGGGTCCGTCCTCACGGCTTGGCCTCGCCTCATCCCCCAGAAGGGAAGCGGGCAGATAAGTTTCCCCCAGGGCAATGAAATTCAGGGCGCTCATCAGGGTCGCAAGCCGCATGTTCTTGGGAATATAGCCTTTTGCACCCCTTGCCATCGCCTGCACGACGATTTCCCGCGGCGCATTGCCGGAAATCAACGCCAAGGACTTGACGCCGGGCAGGGCGACGGCCTTTTCGATGGATTTGATCCCTTCCATGTCCGGCATGTAAAGGTCCAAGAGCAGGATATCGATCGGCCCATTCTCGCTGACAGATTTCTGCGCGGACCTGAATGAGTCCGAGACCAGCACCTCGTGCGGCGAGTTGGCCCGGATGACCTCGGCCAAGGCATCCCGGATCAGCACATGATCATCTGCGATCAGAATCTTCAGTCGGTCGGTCATGACCTGGGGTCCGGGCGGTGAAGGTCCCTGTTCTTGTGCGCAACCCGTTTCACATGCGTCATCAATGTCACCTGCATTCACCTTCTGTGGGGTTGAGCCGGGCGCAGCGGAAATTGCGCGACGTCCGAAGATACTGGTACACGAACAATTCGAACGGCTTATGCCTTAAGGGTGTAAGGCTTGAGTGGTAAGTGACCCTTTCGGATAACCACGCGTATCGATCGCGCAGGGCGGTATCCTTTGACACCATGACCCTGAGGGCGCACGGGCATCACCGGCCTCAGGCCCGCAATTTCCCTTTCAGGACCGGCGCTTGCGCCTTCCCAAGCGGACATGTCCCGGATACCGGGCGCGATTGGTGCTGCCCCTCCTTCGTTGAACCCGACGGGGACTAACTCTGCCGCTCAGTTTTCCCGGGGTTCCTAAAGCAGTCCGTCCGCCCTGCCGACGATTGCCGCGTGCGTCCGGTTTCTCGCGCCAAGCTTTCGGCAGATCGCGCGGACATGCATCTTCACCGTGGACTCGTTCATCTCCAGGCGGAAGGCGATTTCCTTGTTGGCCAGTCCCTCGCCAAGAAGCCGCAGGACCGACAGTTCAATTTGCGACAGGCGCGGCTCCCCCGCCTGCACGGCATCGGGCTGCCCGTAGGTGAGGCCGCCAGGAATGAAGGTCTCGCCCACCGCGACAAGCCGTATCGCACTTGTCAACGCTCGCAGCGGCAGTGTCTTCGGAATATAGCCACGGGCGCCCGCCTGGATGGCCTTTTCAACGAAACCTGCCGACGCGGATCCCGAGAACAGAGCAACCGCGCCGTTGCCGTTGGCCCGCACCACCCTGGCCACGTCGCTGATCCCCATGAGCCCGGGCAGGACGACATCCAGCAGCACGACATCGAAGCCGCGCGCTTCCTCGATCCTTGCGATCCCATCGGCCAGGTCGCCGGAAACGGTGACCGAGAACCCCCCATCGGCCAACAGGTAGGACTTGACCAATTCCACTATCAGACTGTGATCGTCGACGATCAGAACCGTGATCACTGCAGGGTCTTTATGCACTTGGCCGTCTTGCCTGTTCTACGAAGTGGATGAAGCGCAGGCCGGCAAGTGGACGTACCTACCAGGATACTGCGCGTTGAGTCCGGACACCTAGTGCGAGCTACCGTTACGCACAGCCGAAAACTCGTCATGCGTCACACATCCTATCGAAAGATAGCATGCCCCATCCGGGTGGTCGATATATGAAGCTAACCTGCGCAACATTTGGAGCGGCAGAATGCAACCACGGATTGTTTTGTCGCGTCTTGCACTGTGTCTCGCCGCCATCGGCTTCTTCCTTTCCGCGTCTCACGTCGCCAAAGCCCAGGATCCTTCGGAAGTTCTTCTCGAACTGGTGCCGGCCGAAGGCATGCACATCCAACTGACACGGGCAGAACTGGAGGCTTTGCCACAGGTCGAGTTCGAGACCAGAACGAACTGGACGGAAGGGTCGGCGCGCTACAGCGGGCCGAGGCTTAGCGAGGTGCTGGCACTGGCCGGGCTGTCGGACGTTGCTGTCCTGGCCAAGGCGGCGAACGACTACAATGTGACGGTGACCCCTGATCTGATCGGGCCCGAATATCCCATCATCGCCCTCCGCATCGACGGCAAGCCCTTCGGCCCGCGCGAGCTGGGTCCCCTGTGGATCATCTATCCCTACGACCTTGGTGCCGAATACCGTTCGGAGAGGGTTTTCGCGGCCAGTGTCTGGAACCTGATCAGCCTCGCTCGCGCCAAGGATTGACCCTTGCAGTTGTACCAGCTCACCAACCAGGCTGGTCCTGTCCGCTTCCTTGCGCACTCTCGAACGCTGCTGTTGGGTGTGATTGCGCTGATCATGCTGATGCTGCCGGTGGTCCTGAACCGGGCAGTCCGGCTGAGCGAAGAGATGGAGGCTGCCCGATCGGACGTCACTGATGACCATACCTGGGCCATCGCGCAGCTTGAGGTGGAATACCTGAAGCTGGCCATCGCCGTCGGTGACCTTGGGTCCCCTGAATCGGGATCCCTTTCCGGCGAGGAGATCCGCCTGCGGTCGCCGGATCTCATGCATCGGTTCGATATCTTCTATGCACGGGTGGGAACGGTCGCCAATCAGGTCCGGACCTGGTCACGCCAGTCGGATCGCTGGACCAAGAGCATGGGGATTCTGGGCAGGCTCACTGATCGCCGGAACCTTCTTGCCGACATGCTGGACCGGTCCGTGAAGCCGGGCGGAACAATTCGCCTTGACGCCCTGGAGACGGCCATGGCGAGCCTGGCACAAGATGTCCGCGAACTTAGTGTCTCGGCGGTGGCAAACCTGTCCGCCCATGCAACCGCGCAGCGTCTCCACTATATCGGCGAACAGAGAAACCTCCTGATCCAGAGCGTGGCGATGGTGTTCGTCATGGCAGCGATCAGCGTGGGGGCTCTGGTCCTGTACCGTCAGGTCGGCATCCGCGCGGCTGCAGAACGGCGGCTTAGCGAAAACCTGTTTCGCGTCTTCGATGCCAAGCCGGTTGCAATCCTGATCACCGACGCTGGCGGCCGCATTCGCTGGCAGAATGCGGCTGCGGCCACGCTACTTGGCGATGCACTGACCCCCGAGGACGATCTTCATACGCTTGACCACTACTTTCCGGGCCTCCAGCGCATGGCGCGGGAAGGCCGCACACATCCTTTGGCCGCCGGAGATCACCCGTTACAGCAAGGCACGTTCCGCGATGTGATCCGCCGGGCAGACCGCGGGACCGTTGCGGTTGAAGTGACCCAGATCCAGCTGATGGCGGAAGGCGGGGAAACCACGAACGCACTTTTCGTTCGAGACATCTCGGAAGTGCAGTTCGCGTTGCGGGCATTGCGCAGGGAACGCCGCAGCGCCGAAACCGAGGCCGAGCGCTACCAGCGTTTCCTTGCCGTGATGAGCCACGAAATCCGCTCGCCTCTGCACGCCATCATGGCAGCCCTGGACCTTGCGCGACAGCGACCCGAGGCTGCGGGGCTGGCCGATCTCCACGGCATCGCGATGGACGCCGCGCGCATCGTGCTACAGGAGGCTGACGCTGTCCTGGAGAACGGCCGGGCAGAGCACGAAATGCACGCGGCCGAGCCGGGGGTCTTCTCGCCCGCCAAGATCGTTGCCGATCTGATCGACATGAATGGGCCGGCCGCACATGCCGCGGGCACCCGGCTTTCCGCCGAGATCGGTCCAGGTGCCGATGGCAGCATCGTCGGGCTCCGCGCCTGTTTTTGGCACGCGGTCGCAAACCTGCTGAGCAATGCCGTCAAGTTCACCAGGAACGGCACGATCCAGGTTCGCCTCAGTCGGGCCGATGCAACGCTTCGGGTGGAGGTGTCGGACACCGGTCCAGGTGTGGCGCCCGAACGGCAGCAGGCGATCTTTCGTGACCACTACAGCCGCGATCCGGCGTCCGGAGCGCCAGGCGCGGGGGCCGGCCTTGGCCTGGGCCTTTTTGCCGAGGCGGTCCAGACCATGTCCGGGCAGTACGGCTTGGAAAGCGCCCCCGGGGTCGGCAGCACTTTCTGGTTCAGCTTTCCTGCCCCCCTTGTCGAACAAACACAATTGGTCGAAGCGATCGAGCCTCCCGCTTCGGGCGACCTTCCCACAGATCTGAACGTGCTTGTGGTGGACGATTCCCAGGTGAACCGCACCCTGATCCAGCAAATGTTCGCCTCGCTCGGCCTGAAGACCGACCTGTCCGAGTCGGGGATAGAGGCGGTGAAGATGGCGCAGGGGGACAGCTACGACCTGATCCTGATGGACCTGTCCATGCCGCAGATGGACGGGTTCGCCGCGACGGCCGAAATCCGACGTGCTGGGGCGTCTCAGAATGCCGTCATCGTGGCCCTGACCGCAAACGTGCTGGCACGACACGTGGTCGACAAGGCCGGATCCTGTTTCGATGGCTTCCTGCTGAAACCCCTGCGCCTTGATGAGCTGCGCGCGTGGCTTGCAGGAGGGCTGAAGCGCCCGTCTCAGCCTCGCGGTGATCTGGCCCCCGTCATCGATCACCCGATTGCTCAGGACATTGTGGATGCTTTGCCCAGACCCTCGATCGAGGCGCTTCTGAAAGCTTTCTTTGATGAAGTCGATGATCTTGTCGCAAAGCTGGGCCTCGGCCAGGCGGACGAGGATCTGTCGGCCAAATTCCACAAGATTGCCGGATCGGCCGGAATGCTGGGAGCGGCCCGCCTGCGGGAGCTCTCTCTGGAGGGTGAGACGGCCTCCAAGACCGCAAAGCACCTCAATCCGACCTTCCAGGCGGCCTGGCTTCAGACGGTTTCCGAAACGTCGCGTGCTTGGTCCGTACTTCTGGAAAGCATGTCGAATGAGCCCCCTGCCGCACTCGAAAGATAGTAGCTTCTCTCTTCCGGTCAGATGATCGCTCCAATGAGCAAGAATTTCACCCAGGATATATTTGGATACCCTGGGCAATCCGAGAGATAGATCGCGGGCACCCACCGCCGCAGCTACGAAGAAGGGGTAATTGCCACCCCAAGCTTCGGGAATGCCATGCTGCACCTCCGGGATTACTACCAGGATTGCAGGCCGACGGAACGCCGGGTTTGCTCGAAGCCTGATGACCGCCTCCCGGGCGGCTGGTGGATATTACCCTCGGCGGTCTTGGGGTTGGCCGGATGGATCGGCATCTTTCACGCTGTCGGGTTGCTCTGATGATCTGGGGCAACTCATCCAGCCCGTCCGACCGGCCGCTTTGTGGAGTTCCGGTGCCCGAGGCACCCCTTCCCTTCGTGGACGCCTGCGACTGCCCCGCCGTTGTTCTTGCGACCGATGCAGACGTGGCGCTGGAGCTGCGCGCGGTTCTGCAGTCGCTGGGCTTCGACGTGCTCTGCGGAGCGACCCATCTTGATGGCGAGGACGAACCGGTTCTGGTCGTCCAGAGCAATTTCCTTGACCAGCCGGATAACCGTGAGCGGTTCGACCGGGTCAGGGAGATCTGGCCATCCGCGAAGGTGGTCCCTGTTTCCCACCCCGCTGACGCTGCAGTGCAGCTGATCCCCATGCTTTCCTGATCCGTACGGAGAAAACCCATGTTCACCCTCAGGCCTTCGATCGCCCCCGCGGCTGCTGTTGCGCTTTTCCGCCGCGCCGAACTCCGGCCAGTCGGAGAGGTGCCCTATGTCCGTCCGGCCAATGGCACCCTGCTTGAGGGTCTTGCGCTTCTGCAACTGGGGTTCTCGCGGGCCGACGGGATCCTGCTCAGCGAAACGATGTACGGCCTCGGCGCCAGGAATGTCGCCCGGTCCGAGCAAGTGTATCCGCTTGGCCTCGGCAAACCCGGCGCTCTGCGTTACGATGGCATTCTGGTCAACCTCGACCGCTACGGGGACATCGAGATGGGCGTGGACCGGCTGATGCGCTTCCGTCGCGCCTGCCCGTCAAGCTTTGTGGTGCTGGCCACGGCAGGGGTTGCGTCGGACGATCTCGGCGGTCATCGCAGAGCGATCTGCGACAGCACCCTGAAGCTTCCCCTGACCGCCTCGCGCCTGACCGCGGCGCTGGAAGCTGCGTTGCAGAACCACCGCAGCATCGCGGCCTGAATCGCTCTCAAAGCGTTTCGTCGATCGGACCGGACAAGTCCTTGCGCGTCTCAGGGCGCCGATCATGCGACGGGCGGGGGAATTCCCCCGCCCGCCATCGCTTAGAACCGCAGGACCACCGCGGTATTGACCGTCTGCACATTGGTTTCCAGATCCGCCTTGATGCCCACCGGCGGAATGACCGCGTCAATCAGATTGACGTCCTCGAACTGCGTAACACGGTAATCCAGACGGATTGAAAGCTTGTCCGACATCATCGTTTCAATCCCGGCCCCCAGCGTCATTCCATTCAACGCGATACCGTAGCTGCCGTTAAACCCGATGGACGAAGAATAGGTGCCATCGAACTGCGCGCGGGACATGCCGGCCAACGCGAAAAGCATCGTGTTGTCATTCACCAGGTAGCCGAGGCGGCCCAGCACGGAAGCCGTGCTGCTGACGCGGTAGCGGTAATCGAAGTCGAACGACGCAGGCGGAATCCCAAGGTTCAGCGACGCGTCGGTGTCAATCCGGGATCTGGAATAGCCGATCTCGACACCCAGCCCCAGGCGCTCGCCGATGCGATGGTTGTATCCAAGCTCGACGCCTGCAACTCCGCCCTTTCCGCCAAAGTCCGGCAGGTCCAGCGCAAGCCCGAGGCCGGGGATCGGGGTGGTCGCGGAGGCGCTGATATCATAGGTCGACCGACCGGTCCCAAGCGTCAAGGAACCCCAGACGCCTGACCAGGGATCAGCCGCCGCACGTGCGTCTGTTGCGATCGTCGGTGCCTCCGTGACCGTATCAATAGGCCCCCCGGCAAGAACGGGTGCCGCGAGTGCGGACAGGGCCGCCAGGCAAATGGGGGCAATAGGCAAACAGTTCATTTTCATCTCCACTGAATTGCGATACCTCATTTCAATAGGAACCATTCAGGAGTTGAGAAGTCGCCCAAAGGATAGCGGAAGCTATCTTTGGTCTGGTCCAATGGATAAGAGGTGCGTTCGCGCCAGGAGCAATATTCCGGCATTTCCGGCATGGATACAGCGAAGCATTCAATCAAACGTGCTGACGCCATGACAATTCGTTTTCATAGTTCGCACTTTCGTCCGGACAGCGACCATTTATCAAAGAACTCAGCGTTCAAAGGGTGGTGACTTCCGCAGGAATCCACAATTGAACGGTGCCGCCGATGCGAAATACGCGATGCATATTCCAGCGCGGCCTGAGCAAGATCGCCCAGCATGGTCCGGCAAGGTCGCCTTGACGTGTCCAACCGGCATCTTCGGCCGGTCTCGGGCAGGGCACCCTTGGTCGGCGCGATGCTTCCGCAACGGGCGGTTTTCAACCTTGACGGGTTTCTTCGCGGGTTGCGGCCGCAAGCCGCGGGAAATTTCCGGTCTGCCGCGCCGATCGGTCGCCAAACCTTCCGCCCGCGGGCAAGATATTCTTTTGAAAGAATGCAATGCGCCACAACGTCGGACTGGAAATCGTGTCGACTCCCCCTTAACAAGGTCGGACAAGCAAACGGCTCGACCTCGCCTTCGATGTCACAACAGTGTCTCGGATGCGGGCTAAACGAAGCCGGTCACCGAAGGAGGATACGACATGAAGATCAGAACTGCGCTTGGCCGGACTGCAAGCCTTGTGGCCCTGCTGACGGCCTCGGCCGCGTCTGCCCAGTCGCTGGAAGAGCTGGAAACCGCTGCCAAGGCCGAGGGGATGCTGACCACCATCGCCCTGCCGCATGACTGGTGCGGCTATGGCGACGTGATCGCCGGCTTCAAGGCCAAGTACCCCGAGATCAACGTCAACGAGCTGAACCCCGACGCGGGCTCGGCCGACGAGATCGAGGCGATCAAGGCCAACAAGGACAACAAAGGCCCGCAGGCCCCCGACGTGATCGACGTCGGCCTGGCGTTCGGTCCCTCGGCCAAGGCCGAAGGCCTGACCCAGCCGCACAAGGTCGCCACCTGGGACGAAATCCCGGACAACATCAAGGACGCCGACGGCCACTGGTATGGCGACTACTATGGCGTCATGTCCTTCCTGGTGAACAAGGACCTGGTGCAGAACGTCCCGCAGGACTGGGCCGACCTGCTGAAGCCGGAGTATGCCGGTCAGGTAGCCCTGGCGGGCGATCCGCGCGCCTCCAACCAGGCGATCCTGGCGGTTCTGGCCGCCGGCATGTCGACCGGGGCCGCTCCGGGCGAAGCCGCGGGCAAGGCCGGGCTTGAGTTCTTCAAGCAGCTGAACGACGCGGGCAACTTCGTCCCGGTCATCGGCAAGGCCGGCACGCTGGCACAGGGCACCACGCCCATCGTCATCATGTGGGACTACAACGCGCTCTCGGCGCGGGACACGCTGGCCGGCAACCCGCCGGTGGAAGTCGTCGTGCCGAAGACCGGCGTCCTGGCCGGGGTCTACGTCCAGGCGATCAGCGCCTTCGCTCCGCAGCCGAACGCCGCGAAACTGTGGATGGAATACCTCTACAGCGACGAAGGTCAGCTCGGCTGGCTGAAGGGCTACTGCCACCCGGCGCGCTTCAACGCGATGGCCGCCGCCGGCAAGATCCCGCAGGAACTGCTGGACAAGCTGCCCCCGGCTGCTGCCTACGAAGCCGCCTACTTCCCGACGCTGGAAGAAGTGGATGCCAACAAGGCCGCCGTCACCGCCGAGTGGGATGCCGTCGTCGGCGCCAACGTTCAGTGATCTGATGTGATACCCGCCCGCCCCGGTGCCTCCGGGGCGGGCAATTCTCATCGGGGCCGCCAGACGCCCCGAGAGACCGACCGAGGGGGAACCAATGTCCGACGCGCAACCGCGCCGAACGTCAGGACGGCGACTGCCGGTGGAATGGCTGGGCATCCTGCCCTTTGCCGCCTTCGCGCTGCTGTTCCTGATCCTGCCGACGATGAAGATCGTGATCGGGGCATTCCAGTCCCCGGACGGCAGCTTTACCTTGCAGAACCTTGCCGACCTGAACACCGACTCGATCCGCAGCGCCTACTGGACCTCGATCAAGCTGTCGGTGATCACCGCGCTGATGGGCTGCGCCGTGGGCTTCGCCATGGCCTCGGCCGTGGTCTTCGGCGGCCTGCCGAAGGGCATCCGCAGCCCGCTGCTGACTTTCTCCGGCGTGGCGTCGAACTTTGCCGGCGTGCCGCTGGCCTTCGCCTTCATTGCGACGCTCGGCCCGGCCGGGCTGGTGACGCTGTGGCTCAAGACCGAGTTCGGGATCAACCTGCGCGCCTACGGGTTCAACCTGCTTTCCTTCTGGGGGCTGGCCGTCACCTACCTGTTCTTCCAGATCCCGCTGATGATCCTGATCATCATCCCGGCGCTTGACGGGCTGAAGCGGGAATGGCGCGAGGCGGCGCAGGTCCTGGGTGCCACGGGCGCGCAGTACTGGCGCATGGTCGCCCTGCCGATCCTGTTCCCGTCGCTTCTTGGGACCTTCGCGCTGCTCTTCGCCAACGCGTTCGGAGCGGTTGCCACCGCCTTCGCCTTGACCGGGCCGCAGCTGAACATCGTGCCGATCAAGCTGTTCGCGCAGATCCGCGGCGACGTGCTGGGCAATCCCAACCTCGGCTACGCGCTGGCCTTCGGGATGATCGTGATCACCGGCCTTGCCAACGTGACCTACATCGTCCTGCGGACGCGGTCGGAAAGGTGGCTGAAATGACCCGCGTCCTGGCCTGGCTCGCCCTGCTGCTGGGCGTCCTCTATTTCCTTCTGCCACTGGCGGGGATGACCGAGTTCAGCCTGAAGATGCGGCGGGGCGAGTATTCGTTCGACGCCTATCGCAAGGTGTTCGAGGACCCGCAATTCTGGGCGACCTTCAGCTATTCGCTGGTGCTGGCGGCTGCGACCATCCTGGTCGGCGTGCTGCTTGTGGTGCCGACGGCCTACTGGGTCCGGCTGAAGCTGCCCCAGGCGCGCCCGGTGATCGAGTTCATCACCCTGCTGCCGCTGGTCATCCCTGCGATCGTGATCGTCTTCGGCTACATCCGGCTTTACAACACCTCGTCCCTGCTGCCGCTGACAGGGTCCGCGCTGGGGACCGACATCCTGCTGACCATGGGCTACGCCACGCTGGCGCTCCCGTACATGTACCGCGCCGTCGACACCGGGCTTCGGACGATCGACGTGGCGACGCTGACCGAGGCGGCGCAAAGCCTGGGCGCGGGGTGGTTCACCATTCTGGCGCGGATCATCCTGCCGAACGTGCTGGTCGCGGTGCTGTCCGGGGCCTTCCTCACCCTCGCGATCGTCATCGGCGAATTCACCATGGCGGCGCTGCTGAACCGTCCGGCCTTTGGCCCCTACATGCAGATCCTGGGCGCGAACCGCGCCTATGAACCTCCGGCGTTGGCCGTGATCGCTTTTGCGATCACCTGGGGCTGCATGGGGCTGATCCAGCTGGTCACCCGGTTTTCGAAACATGAAAGGGCTAAGGTCTGATGGCCTTTCTTGAGCTGACAAACCTGGAAAAGGTCTTCGGTACCAACCGTGTCGTCACTGACTTCACCCTGGGCATCGAGAAGGGCGAGTTCATCTCGCTGCTCGGTCCCTCGGGCTGCGGAAAGACGACCGTCCTGCGCATGGTCGCGGGGTTCGAGACGCCGACTTCGGGGACGATCCGGATCGACGGACAGGACGTGACAGCGCTGCGGACGAACCAGCGCGCCATCGGCATGATGTTCCAGGCCTACGCGCTGTTTCCGAACATGACCGTCGCGGACAACGTGGCCTTCGGGTTGAAGGTCAAGGGCGTCCCGAAGGGCGAGCGGGACGCCCGCGTGGCCGAGATGCTGCGCCTGATCGGCCTGTCCGATCTTGGCAACCGCTTCCCCTTCCAGATGTCGGGCGGCCAGCAGCAGCGCGTGGCCCTGGCCCGCGCCCTTGCGCCGCGCCCTCGGGTGCTGCTTCTGGACGAGCCGCTCTCGGCCCTGGATGCGAAGGTCCGCGTCAGCCTTCGCAACGAGATCCGCGAGATCCAGCGCGAGTTGGGGATCACCACGATCTTCGTCACGCATGACCAGGAAGAGGCGATGTCGATCTCGGACCGCATCGTGGTGATGAACGGCGGGATCGCGGAGCAGGCGGGCGCGCCGTTCGATATCTACAACAACCCGCGGACCCGCTTCGTGGCGGGCTTCGTCGGCACGCTCAACATGTTCACTGCGACCGTCGAGGCGCCCGAGCAGGGCTTGCTGAAGGTGGCCGGGCAGACCGTGGCGCTTGGCACGGGCGCGATCTCGGCGCGGGCCGGGGAGACCGTCACCCTGGCGCTGCGGCCCGAGGCGATCCATCTTGGCCGCGCCGAGGGGCGGGAGGTCGTGCTGCCCGCCACCATCGAAGAGGTCCATTTCCTGGGCTCGGTCATCCGGGTCCGGGCGCGGGTTGCTGACACGGTGGTCGCGCTGGACACGTTCAACCGGGCCGACCAGCCGCCGCCGCCGATCGGCAGCACGGGCGAGATCAGCTTCTCGGCTCGCGACGTGATCCTGCTGCCCCAGTAGGCAGGACAGTTTTCCCCGCCCTTTGGTCGAAAGTGTCCACGGTGGACATTTTTGATATATCATGGAAAATCAATTACTTGCGCGCGGGCGTTCACCATTTCTTAATTGCTGCTTCGCCCGGCTGATCCGGCTGGCGTGAGGTCATGCAGAAAAGTTATGCGAGGGTCTTGACCTTCCCATGATGGGAAGCCTTATCTGGGGAAGGTCCCGACCATAACAGGAGGATCGGACCATGACCGCTCCACGCATCGAAACCACTGTCGCCCTGCCGATCACGGGCATGACCTGCGCGTCCTGCGCGGGGCGAGTGGAACGCGCGC
>JAIXZY010000002.1 GCA_027489355.1 Paracoccaceae bacterium
ATATAGGTGTTCCGCACCATGAATTCCTTCAGGATGTCGTTCTGGATCGTCCCCGACAGGGCGGCCCGGCTGACGCCCTGCTCTTCCCCCGCCACGATGAAATTCGCCAGGATCGGGATGACCGCGCCGTTCATCGTCATGGAAACGCTGATCTTTTCCAGCGGGATGCCGTCGAAGAGGATCTTCATGTCCTCGACCGAGTCGATCGCGACCCCCGCCTTCCCCACATCGCCCACCACGCGCGGGTGATCCGAGTCATACCCCCGGTGCGTCGCCAGGTCGAAGGCCACCGACACGCCCTGCTGCCCGCCCGCGAGCGCCTTCCGGTAGAACGCATTCGACGCCTCGGCGGTGGAAAACCCCGCATACTGCCGGATCGTCCAGGGCCGCCCGGCATACATCGTCGCCCGCACGCCCCGCGTGAAGGGCGCAACGCCCGGCAGCTCGCCCATCTGCGGCAGACCCTCAACGTCCGCCGCCGTATAGAGCGGCTTGACCGTGATTCCCTCCAGCGTCTGCCAGTTCAGGCTGTCCGGCCCCTTGCCCTTCAGCTCTTTCGAGGCCAGCGCCTCCCACACCTTCAGGTCCGCCATCACACTCTCCATTCCGCGCCACCCGCGCTTGGGCTTTTGTCGAAGGCCGCCTATATCAAGGCCATGAAAGCCGTCGCCCGTCGTTCGTTCCTTGCCGGCCTGGCCCTGGCCATCCCGGCGCTCTCCCTGGCCGCAGGGGCCGAAGAGGCCCCCGCACCCGCATCCACCTTCGCCCCCGTCCCGGCCTCCGAGGTGGTCGAGGCCGACCTCCTCTTCCTGCGCCGCCCGGTCATCGTCTTTGCCGACAGCGCGAACGACCCGGCCTTCCTGCGGCAGATGGAGCTTCTGGCCCGCTACTACCCGCAGTTCGAAGCCCGCGACGTCATCCTCATCACCGACACCGATCCCGCGAACCCGTCCGAGCTGCGCCGGAAGCTTCGCCCCCGGGGCTTTTCGCTGGTGCTGATGGACAAGGACTGGAAGCCCTCGATCCGCAAACCCCTGCCCTGGGAAGGGCGCGAGATCGTCAACTCCATCGACAAGATGCCCATCGCGCGGACCGAGGCGCTGGAGCGGAATCCAGCCGGGCGATAAGCGCCCCGCCGGTCACAAGCGACGGATTTTCGCAGAAAATCCGTCCCCCGCATCACTCGAACTCCATGATCACGTCGTCGACCTTCAGGCTTGCCCCGGCGGCGGCCTTGATCTTCTTGACCACGCCCTTCCGCTCGGCCTTGAGGATGTTCTCCATCTTCATCGCCTCGACCGTGGCCAGGGCCTGACCCTCCTGCACCTCGTCGCCTTCTTGGACGGCGATTTTCACCACCAGGCCCGGCATCGGGCAAAGGAGGTATTTCGAGGTATCCGGCGGCGCCTTTTCCAGCATCAGCCCGGCCAGCGCGTGCTGACGCGGGGTGCGGACATGCACCTTCAGCTCGGCCCCGCGCAGGCGCATGCGGAAGCCCATCGGGATCTTGGCCACCTTGATCACCACCGGCTCGTCGCCCACGTGCAGCCGGGCGAGCGGCTGGCCCGGGGTCCAGTCGCTTGTCACGCGCAGCTCGGTCCCGTCGTCGAACAGGACCGTCGAGCCCTCGTGATCCGCCGCCACCTTGACCGCGAAGGTCGTACCTTGCGCCGTCACCAGCCAGTCGTCGCCGACGCGCCGGGTGTGGTTGTCCATCGTGCCGGAAATCCGCGTGCGCCGGATTTCCGCCACCCGGTTCATCGCCGCCGCCGCCGCCGCGACGCGCCGAAGCGTGGGCTGGTCCAGCACCGCGCCCTGGAAGCCGTCGGGATATTCCTCGGCGATGAAGGCCGTGGTGATGTTGCCCGAGACGAAGCGCGGATGGTCCATCACCGCGCCGACGAAGGGCAGGTTGTGGCCGATGCCTTCGACCTCGAACGTGTCCAGCGCCAGCCGCATCTCCTCGATCGCATCCGCCCGCGTCGGCCCCCAGGTGCAGAGCTTGGCGATCATCGGGTCGTAGAACATGCTGATCTCGCCGCCCTCGTAGACGCCGGTATCGTTGCGCACGATGCCGCCGCGTTCGGTCTTGCCTTCCACCGGCGGCCGGTAACGGGTCAGACGCCCGATGGAGGGCAGGAAGTTCCGGTAGGGGTCCTCGGCGTAAAGCCGGCTTTCCATCGCCCAGCCGTGGATCTTCAGGTCGGATTGCTTGAAGGGCAGCGGCTCTCCGGCAGCCACGCGGATCATCTGTTCGACCAGATCCACGCCGGTGATGAGTTCCGTCACCGGGTGCTCGACCTGCAGGCGGGTGTTCATTTCAAGGAAGTAGAAGTTGCGGTTGCCGTCGACGATGAATTCCACCGTCCCGGCGCTGGTGTAGCCCACGGCCTTGGCCAAGGCGCAGGCCTGTTCGCCCATCGCCTTCCGCGTCGCCTCATCGAGGAACGGCGAGGGAGCCTCCTCGATCACCTTCTGGTTCCGGCGCTGGATGCTGCATTCGCGTTCATGCAGGTAGACGCAGTTGCCGTGCTTGTCGGCCAGCACCTGGATCTCGATGTGCCGCGGCTGGGTCACGAATTTCTCGATGAAGATGCGGTCGTCGCCGAAGCTCGCGGCCGCCTCATTCTTCGAGGACTGGAAGCCCTCGGCCGCCTCCTGGTCGTTCCAGGCAATCCGCATGCCCTTGCCGCCGCCGCCTGCGCTGGCCTTGATCATCACCGGATAGCCGATCTCGCGGCTGATCTTCACCGCCTCGTCCGCATCGGCGATCAGGCCCATGTAGCCCGGCACCGTGCTGACGCCCGCTTCCTGCGCGATCTTCTTCGAGGTGATCTTGTCCCCCATCGCCTCGATGGCCGGGCTGGGCGGCCCGATGAACACCACGCCTGCCGCTTCCAGCGCCGCCGCGAAGTTGCGGTTTTCCGACAGGAAGCCATAGCCCGGATGCACCGCCTGCGCGCCGGTCTGGCGGATTGCATCCATGATCTTGTCGATGACGATATAGCTCTGCGCCGCGGGGGGCGGCCCGATATGAACCGCCTCGTCCGCCATCTTCACATGCAGCGCATTGCGGTCGGCGTCGGAATAGACCGCCACCGTCTTGATCCCCATCTTGCGCGCGGTCTTGATCACGCGGCAGGCGATCTCGCCCCGGTTGGCGATCAGGATCTTGTCAAACATCGGCTCCCCCCATCGGAAATGCAAAAGGACCACCCGGGCGGTCGGCCCGGATGGTCCCTTGTGTCAGGTCAACCCGCCCGAAGGCGGTTACGTCAGTAGCCCGTGTTGCAGGGCGGCAGGCCCAGCTCGATGCCGCAGGTGGCGAGACCCGCCATCCCGCCCAACGCCGCGCCGGCCAGCATGTTTTCGTCAAGGGCATCGGCGACCAGGGCGCCAGCCGCCGCGCCGGCCATGCCGCGCGACGCCGGGTCCTGCATGCAGCCGGCCAGGGACGTGGAAAGTAGAGCAAAGACGATAGGCGACTTGCGCATGGAGTACTGCCTCGTTGGTTTGTTGTTATTGCGGCAGATTCTACCGCAACATCACGGATTTGGAAGCAGTTTCTCTTTTCGACCGCACAGTCGCGCAACCGTCCGCGCACAAGGATCGGTCCGGCCTGGGACGGGCCGGACCGAAGGGAAGGGGAAGGGTAACAACGTTGACTGCGCGTGCCATGACCTGACTGCCAGTGACCCGCACAAGAAGCATGGCGCGCGGTGGCACCCATTGCAAACGCCATGAAAACGCCGCCCGCGGCTTGGGCAAATCCATGCCAAATCGCTGAAGGCGTCGGCAACATCATGCCTAGTCCTCCTCCTCGTCCCAGTCGTCGGCCAGTGCATCCGGCGCATCGGGAGCGAACACCTGCGGAAAGGCCCCCTCGGCGCGCTTGACGTCGATCTTCAGCAGCGCCTCGTAAGAGCAGGGATCGAACGGGTCCTCGGCAGCCACCACCTCGCGGCCAAAGAGCCAGGACAGCCGCCCGGCATCCAGGTTGCCCCTCTCGAACGGTTCTTCCCCGAAATACTGCCAGAGCGCCGCCATGAAGGCCGCATCGGCCAGCCGGTCGACATGCTTGCGATCCTTGAACCGCTCGCGCTTGATCAGCTTGGTGGCGCCTTCCTTGACGTTGGCGCGACGGATGGTGAACTGGAAATCGGTTCCCGGCATCCGGCCGGGAAAGCCGCGGTGCTTCAGCATCTGGTCTGTCTCCTGTTACGGTCGACAGCACGGATAGGCGAAAGCTGCGGCGCGGCCCAGAGGGACCGGATCAGGCTTGCGATGTCAGGGGGGGTCGGCCTGCACACCGCGCGCCTGCGCAGGAGGCCAAGGTTTGGCGCGGGCCTGGCCGGCAGATGCCGGCAGGCCCGCTCCGGCAGATTACTTGTACTTGCCGGTGTCGACGACTTCCGGGGTGACCGGCTCGACAACCACTTCTTCTTTCTTGGCGCAAGCGGCGAAAGCCGAAACCATAGCCAGAACCAGAACGAGACGTGCGCTCTTGGACATTCTCTACTCCATCCTTCTTGCGGCGCGTCGGATTCCGTGACGGAACCCGGCACCTGTTCGCTGTTTAAGGCCGATTTGGCCCGGCCCGCCGACACTTTATCCGAAGCACATTCGCTTTGGTATGCCGACCGGACCAAGTTCCCGACCTGTGGCGTTCCTACATCAGCCAGTAGTGCAAGGCCAGCCGGAAAATCCATATTTCGTGCCGACATCAGAACACCTCCCAGACACAGGCACCGTTCTCAACCCGAAAGGATTCAAAGAACTGCACCACGTCGGGCGCCGCCTCGCCGAAGGGTACGGCGGCCCCCATGAAGGTGATGATGATCTGCTGCGGCGCAGGCACCATGCCCTCGGTCCGTTCAAGCGCAAAGCCGTCGCAGACCGCCTGCATGTCAGCCACCGAGCTTTCCACGTCTTCGGACGCAAGACCGGGCACCAGGAAGCGAAAGCGCGCTGCGGCGCCCTGCGGTCCCGGTGCGTTGGTAATCACGTCGATCAGCGAAAGCTCGCGCCCCGAGGGCACGTTGACCGCCGGCCCCGCATCCGTTTCCTCCTGACACCCAGCAAGGGCCGCCAGGGCGGTCGCAAGCAGGGCCGGAAGGGTCAGGGCGCGGCGCATGGCGATCAGAGCGGAATGTTGTCGTGCTTCTTCCAGGGCATCGCGGCCTTCTTGCCGCGAAGCGCCGCAAAGGCCCGCGCGACACGGCGGCGGGTGGAATGGGGCATGATGACCTCGTCGATGAAGCCCTTCTCGGCCGCGACGAAGGGGTTCGCAAAGCGGTCCTCATAGTCCTTGACACGCGCCGCGATCTTCTCGGGCTCGCCCAGTTCGGACCGATAGAGGATCTCGACCGCGCCCTTCGCGCCCATCACCGCGACTTCCGCCGTGGGCCAGGCATAGTTGAAGTCGGCCTTCAGGTGCTTGGACGCCATCACGACATAGGCCCCGCCATAGGTCTTGCGGGTCAGGACCGTGACCTTGGGCACCGTCGCCTCGCCATATGCGAACAGAAGCTTCGCCCCGTGCTTGATGACGCCGCCGTATTCCTGGCCCGTCCCCGGCAGGAAGCCCGGCACGTCGACGAAGGTCAGGATCGGGATTTCGAAGGCATCGCAGAAGCGCACAAACCGCGCGGCCTTGCGGCTGGCGTCGATGTCCAGACAGCCCGCCAGCACCATCGGCTGGTTCGCCACCACGCCCACCGTCTGCCCCTCCAGCCGGATGAAACCGATGATGATGTTGGCCGCGAAATCCTTCTGCACCTCGAAGAAATCGCCCTCGTCGGCGATCTTCGTGACCAGTTCCTTCATGTCGTAGGGCTGGTTCGGGTTGTCGGGAACCAGAGTGTCCAGGCTGGCCTCCACCCGCGCCGGATCATCGAAGAAGGGCCGCACCGGCGCCTTCTGCCGGTTGTTCAGCGGCAGGAAGTCGAAGAGCCGCCGGATCTCCGCCAGAGCTTCCACATCATTCTCGAACGCCCCATCGGCGACCGAGGATTTGCGGGTATGGGTCGAGGCCCCGCCCAGTTCTTCGGCCGTCACCACCTCGTTCGTCACGGTCTTGACCACGTCGGGACCGGTGACGAACATGTAAGAGCTGTCCTTCACCATGAAGATGAAGTCGGTCATGGCCGGGGAGTAGACAGCGCCGCCTGCGCAGGGACCCATGATCAGGCTGATCTGCGGCACCACGCCGCTGGCCTCGATGTTCCGCTGGAACACCTCGCCATAGGCGGCCAGCGAGGCAACGCCTTCCTGGATGCGCGCCCCGCCCGAGTCGTTGATCCCGATCACCGGCGCGCCGTTCTGCATCGCCATGTCCATGATCTTGCAGATCTTCGCCCCGTGGGTCTCGGACACCGAGCCGCCCATGACGGTGAAGTCCTGGGAAAAGACATAGACCTGCCGCCCGTTGATCGTTCCCCATCCCGTCACGACGCCGTCGCCGGCGGGCCGCTCCTTCTCCATGCCGAAGTCGGTGCAGCGGTGGGCGACGAACATGTCGAACTCTTCGAACGAGCCTTCGTCCAGCAGAAGCTCGATCCGCTCGCGCGCGGTCAGCTTGCCCTTGGCGTGCTGCGCCTGGACCCGGCGTTCGCCGCCCCCGGCCCGCGCGGCCTCACGACGAACTTCAAGCTCTTCGAGAATATCCTTCATCGCGCCCTCCCCCGGCCTGATGGATCGGCAATCTAGGGGAACGTCTGCACTGCGAGAAGCGGGAAACGGCGAATTTGCAAACTCATTTGAAAGGAGCCGCTTCAAATCGCAAATACGCAAACCATTGGACCCGCAGCCGGCGCGCGCTATGCCCCCATGCACCCCCAGCCCGAGGACAAAATGACCCTGCCCATCCCCGTCGTCACCATCGGCCTTCTCCTGTTGTCCAACATCTTCATGACCTTCGCCTGGTACGGGCACCTCAAGTTCAAGGAAAGCGCGCTGATCACCGTGATCCTGGTCTCCTGGGGGATCGCCTTCTTCGAATACGTCCTTCAGGTCCCCGCGAACCGGATCGGCCACGGCCATTTCTCCGCCGCCGAACTGAAGACGATCCAGGAGGTCATAACGCTCTCGGTCTTTGCCGTCTTCTCGGTCCTTTACCTGAAAGAGCCGTTGCACTGGAACCACCTGGTCGGCTTCGGCTTTATCGCGGCGGGGGCCTTCTTCATCTTCCACAAATGGGCATGACGGCGGCTTTCCCCATCCGCCCGCCTGTAGACAAATCCCGGACGCAGGCGTAGCCGTTAGCCCATGCAAGATGCAGTGTTTCTCGACCGGACGACTCCTCCGAAGATCGTCACCCTGATCCTCATGGCCGGGCTGTCCGCCCTGACCATGAACATCTTCCTGCCGTCGCTGCCCGGAATGGCCGCCTGGTACAGCGTGCCCTATGGCGTGATGCAGCAGTCCGTCGCTCTGTACCTGGCGCTTTCGGCCGCGCTGCAGATCGTGATCGGCCCGATCTCCGACCGCTTCGGCCGCCGCAAGGTGCTGATCTGGTCGCTGGCGCTGTTCCTGCTCGCCACGCTGGGGACGCTGCTTGCGCCCACCGCCAACTGGTTCCTGGTCTTCCGCATGGCCCAAGCCGTCATCGCTGCCGGGATGGTCCTGTCCCGCGCCGTCGTGCGCGACATGGTCGCCGACGCCCAGGCCGCCAGCATGATCGGCTACGTCACGATGGGGATGAGCCTCGTGCCCATGATCGGCCCGGTGATCGGCGGTTTCCTGGACGACCTCTACGGCTGGCAGGCGAACTTTGCGCTGCTCCTGATCCTTGGCGCCGCCACCCTGGCGCTGGTCTGGGCCGACCTGGGCGAAACCGCCACCCTGCGCCGCGTCAGCTTTGCCGACCAGGCCCGCACCTACCCCGCGCTGCTCGCCTCGCGAAGGTTCTGGGGCTACACCCTCTCGGCCGCCTTCGCCTCGGGCTGCTTCTTCGCCTACCTGGGCGGCGCGCCATACGTCGGCGACAAGATCTTCGGCCTTTCCTCCACCCATGTCGGAGCCCTGTTCGCCCTCACCGCCATCGGCTACGCCGCCGGGAACTTCTTTGCCGGCCGCTATTCCGTACGGATCGGCATGAACCGGATGATCCTGATCGGCTGCATGGTCACCTCGCTGGGCCTTGCGCTCCTTGCCCTTCTGACCCTGGCCGGCCTCTCCGGCCCCACGGTCTTCTTCGGCCTCACCATCTTCATGGGCCTCGGAAATGGCATCTGCCTGCCCAATGCCAATGCGGGCATCCTCTCCGTCCGTCCCGACCTGGCGGGCACCGCCTCGGGCCTGGGCGGGGCGATCCTGATCGGCGGCGGCGCGGCGCTTGCCGCCATCGCGGGCGTCCTCCTTGGCCCCGGATCGTCGGAAATGCCGCTCATCCTCCTGATGCTCGCGTCCTCGGTGGCCTCGGTCATCTCGATCCTGTTCGTCATCCGCCGCGCCCGGCAGATCGGCCTCGCCTGACCCTTGACTCACTTTGCAAAGCGCCGCATAGCTTTGCAAAGAGGTTCCCGATGCCCCCCCAGAAGCTTTACGCCGGCGTCAAACTGCGCGAGATCCGCGGGCGGCTGTCGCTGACCCAGAAGGCCTTTGCCGACAAGCTTGACGTCTCGCTGCCCTACCTGAACCAGATGGAGAACAACCACCGGCCCGTTTCTGCGGCCGTTGTGCTGGCGCTGGCGCAGGAGTTCGGCCTTGACGTCACCGAGCTGACCGTGGGCGAAAGCGAACGCCTGGTGACGGACATGCGCGAGGCCCTGGCCGACCCCGTCTTCACCACCGCAACGCCACCGCTCGCCGATCTTCGCCTCGCCGCCTCGAACGCGCCCGCCCTGGCCCGCGCCTTCCTTGACCTGCACCGCGCCTATCGTCAGACCCACGAGCGCCTCGCCTCCCTTGACGAAGCCCTTGGCCGCGAGGACGCCTCGCTGCGCCCGTCCGCCTGGGAAGAGGTCCGCGACTTCTTCCACTATTGCGACAATTACCTTGATGCCATCGACCGTGCGGCAGAACATTTCGCCACCTCGGCAACCAATGGAAAACCCATAGAGATCCTGGCACAAGACCTGCTGAAGCGCGCCGGGATCAGCCTGCACTATTCCAACACCGCGCCCTTGCGCCATTACGACCCGCAGGCAAAACGCCTCGACATCTCGGCCCGCGCGCAGGGACCGTCGCAACGCTTCCAGCTCTTGCACCAGGTCGCCCTGCTGACCCAGAACGACCTGCTGGAAGCGACCCTCGACCTTGCCCGCTTTTCCACGCCCGAGGCGCGCGACATCGCCAAGATCGGTCTCGCAAACTACTTCGCCGGGGCCGCACTTCTGCCCTACCGTGCCTTCCTGACCGCGGCGCAAGAGGTCCGGCACGACCTCGAACGCCTGGCCGACATCTTCGGTGCCAGCATCGAACAGGTCGGCCACCGGCTGTCCACCCTCCAGCGTCCCGGCGCCAAAGGCATTCCGTTCTTCTTCGTGCGCGTCGACCAGGCCGGCACCATCACCAAGCGCCACTCCTCCACCCGGTTGCAATTCGCCCGCTTCGGCGGTGCCTGCCCGCTGTGGAACGTCCACCAGGCCTTTGAAACGCCAGGCCAATTCCTGCGCCAACTGTGCGAGACGCCCGACGGCGTCCGCTATCTTTGCCTTGCCCGGGATGTATCGAAGCCTGCCGGGGCATTCCTTGCCCCCGTGCGCCGATATGCCATCGGCCTTGGCTGCGAGGTGCAGCACGCCCCGCAACTCGTCTATTCCGACGGGCTCGACCTGAAAGGCCGGTTCGAGCCCATCGGGATTTCCTGCCGGATCTGCGAGAGGGTGAACTGCCACCAGCGATCCGTTCCGCCGCTGGAAGGCCGGTTGAAGATCAACCCCAACGCCCGCGACGTCCTGCCCTACGAGATCGGCTGAGGCCCCGCAGAGGCGGGGCCTGCCCTGCCTTACTTCCGCAGCGCCGCGGCGATCTGGTCCTTCAGCCGCGTCCGCGCCTTGCGCAGATGTTCTTCCTCTTCCTCGGTCAGCAGGTCGATCCGGGTTTCCGAACGATGCACCTTGTCGTTGACCGCGTCATATTCGACCAAGAGCTTGGCGAATTGCGGGTCCGAGCCTTTCAGCGCGCTGATCTCGGCCGCCTTGCCCGGGAATTCCTCGTGCAGCGTGTGCGGGGTGTTCGACATGCCTGTCTCCTTCTTGACTGTCCCGGCCAATTTAGAGGACCACCCGCCCGGCAACCTTGACCCGGATCAAACGTTTGAAAAATCAGCGTTGCGAGACGCGCCAGTTCGGATTGATCCAGGGCTCCAGGTTCGAGGCCGGCAAGGGCGTCCGCCCCAGGATGTGATCCGCGGCCTTCTCGCCGGTCATAATTGACGGCCCGTTCAGGTTGCCGTTCGTCACCTGCGGGAAGATCGACGAATCGGCGACCCGCAGCCCCTCGACCCCGATGACCCGGCATTCCGGATCGACCACCGCCAGCGGATCGGACGCCCGCCCCATCCGGCAGGTGCCGCAGGGGTGATAGGCGCTTTCGACATGCTCACGCAGGAAGTCGTCCAGCTGATCGTCCGTCTCCACCCCCGGCCCCGGTTGCAGCTCGGCCTTCAGATAGGGCCTGAACGCCTCCTGCCCGAAGATTTCCCGCGTCAGACGGATGCAGGCACGGAAGTCCTCCCAGTCGGACGGGTCGGACATGTAGTTGAAGCGGATGACCGGGGCGTCCGTGGGGTTGGCGGATCGCAGCGTGACCGACCCCCGCGACTTCGACCGCATCGGCCCGACATGGGCCTGGAACCCGTGTCCCGCCGCCACCGCCTTGCCGTCATAGCGCACCGCGATCGGAAGGAAGTGGTACTGGATGTCGGGGTATTCCACCCCGGCCTTGGACCGGATGAAGGCGCAGGCCTCGAACTGGTTCGAGGCGCCCGGACCTTTCCCGGTCAGCAGCCACTGCGCGCCAACCCAGGCCTTGCCCCAGAGATTCCAGTATTTGTAAAGAGTTATCGGCTGGCTCGCCGCGAACTGCATGTAGATTTCCAGGTGATCCTGCAGGTTGGCCCCCACACCGGGACGGTCGGCAACTACCTCTACCCCATGTTCGCGCAGATGCTGGGCAGGCCCGATCCCCGACAGCATCAAGAGCTTGGGCGAGTTGATCGACGAAGCGGCAATGATCACCTCGCGACCTGCCCGGATCACCTGCCGTCCCGCGCGGGTGTCGACCTCGACCCCCACGGCGCGTTTGCCTTCCATCACCACGCGGCGCGCAAAGCCCCGCACGACGTGGACATTCCCCCCCGCCATCGCGGGTTTGAGATAGGCATTCGCCGCCGACCAGCGTCGGCCCTTGTGGATCGTCGCCTCGAAGGGCCCGAAGCCCTCCTGCTGCTGTCCGTTGTAGTCCGTCGTCACAGGGTATCCGGCCTGCCGCCCCGCCTCGATGAAAGCGTCGAACAGCGGGTTCTCGCGCGGCCCCCGACTGACGTGCAGCGGCCCGTCGGTCCCCCGGAACTCGGGCCCCGAACCGCCATGCGACTGCTCCATCCGCTTGAAATAGGGCAGCACGTCCGCATAGGACCAGCCGTCCGCCCCCATCTCGGCCCAGGTGTCATAGTCTTTCGCGTGGCCCCGGACATAGACCATCCCGTTGATGCTGGAGGACCCCCCGATCACCTTCCCCCGCGGCGTTGCCAGCCTGCGGCCCCCAAGGTGAGGCTCCGGCTCGGTCGCGAAACCCCAGTCGTAGATCCCCATGTTCATCGGGTAGCTAAGGGCGCCCGGCATCTGGATGAACGGCCCCGCATCGGACCCGCCGTGCTCGATCACCGTCACCCGCCTGCCCGCCTCGGCCAGCCGGTAGGCCATCGCGCAGCCCGCGGACCCTGCGCCCACGATCAC
>JAIXZY010000016.1 GCA_027489355.1 Paracoccaceae bacterium
AGGTCGCGGGCTCGGACGACTTCGTGATGAAGATGCGCAACACGCTGGGACAGACGAAACTGACCCCCGGCCAGAAGATCAAGGTGGGCTGGCATCCCCAGGATGCCCGCGCGCTGGACCCCTGATGCCGTGCGGGGGGCGCGCAGGTCCCCCGGTCGGAAAGACCAACAAGACTGACGTTCAACCTAGGGAGCTTGCGAATAATGAAGAAGACCCTCATCCTCACGACCGCGCTGGTCGGCTTTGCCTCTGCGGCACATGCCGACCTGACGGTCATGTCCTGGGGTGGCGCCTATGGCGCGGCCCAGACCGAAGCCCATGTAAAGCCCTGGTCGGCCGCCACCGGCAACCCGGCCGTGATGGTCGACGCCGACAACCCGGCCCAGCCGATCAAGGCGATGGTCGAGGCCGGCAACGTCACCGTTGACGTGGCCTCGCTGGAATATGCCGACGCCGTGCGCCTGTGCGACGAGGGCATCCTGGAACCGATCGACGCCTCGATGCTGTCGCCCGCTCCGGACGGGACCCCGGCCACCGAAGACTTCTTCGAAGGCGCGATCACCGAATGCGGCGTGTCGACCGACACCTGGGCGAACGTCTATGCCTATGACACCACCAAGTTCACCGGCGACAACGTTCCGAAAACCGCTGCCGACTTCTTCGACCTTGAGAAGTTCCCCGGCAAGCGCGGCCTGCGCAAGGGCGCCAAGGCTGTGCTCGAGTTCGCGCTGATGGCCGACGGCGTGGCCCCGGCCGACGTCTACGCCACGCTCAGCACCCCGGAGGGCGTCGACCGCGCCTTCGCCAAGCTCGACACCATCAAGTCGGAAGTCGTCTGGTGGGAAGCCGGTGCCCAGGCGCCGCAGCTTCTGGCTGACGGCGAAGTCGCGATGACCACCGCCTACAACGGCCGGATATTCGGCGCCGCCATCGACGAGGGCAAGCCCTTCCAGATCGTCTGGGACGGCCAGCTTTACGAGAACGAACTGTATGTCGTTCCGAAGGGCGCGCCGAACAAGGACCAGGCGATGGACTTCATCAAGTTCGCCACCTCGACCGAGGGCCTGCGCGCCCAGGCCCAGCACATCTCCTACGGCCCGCCGCGCACCTCGGCCAACAAGGAGACGCTGCTCTACAAGGACGGCAAGACCGAGATGGGTCCGCACCTGCCGACCAACCCGGAAAACATGAAGAACTCGCTTCTGACCTCGTCCGACTTCTGGGTCGACCACGACTCGGAACTGAACGAGCGCTTCCAGGCCTGGCTGTCGCAGTAATCCGACCTTCCGGGCGCGGGGGACCCCCTCGCGCCCGTTTTCCATCTGACGAGGCGAGCATGGCCGAAGCCGCGACCCCACTTCTTACCACCGCCGATGGCCGTCCGCTGAAGGCGGCTCTGGCCGCCGCGCAGTCGCGCGCCAAGCGCCGGGCCTTCATGCTGGTACTGCCGCTGCTTTTCTTCGTGCTGGTCACCTTCCTTGTCCCGATCGGCTACATGCTGAAGCGGTCGGTCGAACATGACGGTTTCGCCGTCGCGGCCCCGGCGCTGGACGTCTGGTTCACCGAGAACTCGGGCTTCGACCCCGCCAACCCGCCGGAAGAGGCCTATGCTGCCCTGGCGCAGGACCTCGCGCGGATGCAGACCGAAAAGACCACCGGCCTTGCCGGCACCCGGATCAACTACACCGTGCCGGGCACCGTGTCGCTTTTCAAGAAAGGCGCACGCGAGGCCAAGGACCTGGTCCCCCCCTACAAGGAGGCGCTGATCGCGCTGGACCCTGACTGGGCCAAGCCGGCGCTGTGGCGCGGGATGGCAGCGGCCAGCCACGTCTACACCACCGAATTCTACAAGGTCGCCTCGGACATGAAGCTGACCGACGATGGCTGGGCGCGCGGCGGAGAGAAGGACCGGATCTACCTCTACCTCTTTGCCAAGACCTTCTTCATCTCGGGACTGATCACGGTGCTCTGCCTGCTGCTGGCCTTCCCGATCGCGCATCTGCTTGCAACGCTGCCGATGGCCAAGTCCTCGCTGCTGATGATCCTGGTGCTCTTGCCGTTCTGGACCTCGCTTCTGGTCCGCACCACGGCCTGGATCGCGCTTCTGCAGGAACAGGGGATCGTCAACGACGCCCTGGTGGGCCTGGGGCTGATCAGCGACGAGAACCGGCTGACCATGATGTACAACATGACAGGCACCATCGTCGCCATGACGCATGTGTTGCTTCCGTTCATGGTCCTGCCGCTCTATTCGGTCATGCGGGTGATCCCGCCCAGCTATGCCCGTGCGGCGCGTTCCCTGGGGGCGACCAGCTGGACCACCTTCCGCCGGGTCTACCTGCCGCAGACCCTGCCGGGGATCGCCGCGGGCTCGCTGCTCGTCTTCATCCTGGCGGTCGGCTACTACATCACCCCGGCGCTGGTCGGCGGCGCGGACGGGCAGCTGATTAGTAACCTCATCAGCTTCCACATGTCCAAGTCCAACTGGTCGCTGGCCGCCGCCATCGCAGGGATGCTGCTGGTGTCGATCCTGCTCTTGTACTGGCTCTACGACCGGCTGATCGGCATCGACCGGCTGAAGCTGGGTTAAGGAGGATATCATGGCGCTTCCCATCTATGCCTCACCGCTCGAACGGATCTGGCACTACACCTATCTGGTGATCTGCGGACTGGTGTTCCTGTTCCTGATCGCGCCGATCCTGATCGTGATCCCGCTGTCGTTCAACGCCGAGCCCTATTTCACCTTCACCGAGAAGATGCTCGCGCTGGACCCCGCAGGCTGGTCGATGCGCTGGTATGATGCGCTGCTGACGCTTGGGCATCCCAGCCCCGATACGGTCCGCGACGGCAGCTGGTGGGCCGCTGCGTGGGAGCGGTCAACCTGGGTGCAGGCGGCCAAGAACTCGTTCTGGGTCGGGCTCTGGGCGACGATCCTGGCGACCACGCTGGGCACCATCGCGGCGCTGGGTCTGTCCCGGCCGGAAATGCCCTATCGCCGGCTGATCATGGCGCTGCTCATCAGCCCGATGATCGTGCCGATCATCATCATCGCCGTGGGGATGAGCTTCTTCTTCGCCAAGGCCTGCGTCGCGCCGGACAGCGCGATGGGGGCGATCTTCGGCTTCTTCCTGTCGGAAAAGGGCTGCCTTGCGAACTCGCACCTGGGCGTGATCGTGGCCCACGCGGTGCTGGGTATCCCCTTCGTCATCATCACCGTGACCGCGACGCTGTCGGGCTTCGACCAGTCGCTGATCCGCGCGGCGCATTCGCTGGGGGCCAGCCCGCGGACGACCTTCTTCAAGGTCATCATGCCGCTGATCCTGCCCGGCATCATCTCGGGCGCGCTGTTTGCCTTCGTGACGTCCTTCGACGAGGTGGTGGCGGTCCTCTTTATCGCCGGTCCCGATCAGCAGACCATCCCGCGGCAGATGTTCAACGGCATCCGCGAGGCGATCTCTCCCGCAATTCTGGCCGTGGCGACGATCCTCGTGGTGATCTCGGTCCTCCTTCTGACCACGGTCGAGCTGCTGCGACGCCGATCGGACCGGTTGCGGGGCGTGACGGGGCGCTGACGCGCCCCGCCGTCCGTGGCGCGGTCAGCGGACGCCGGTCTGCGCAGGCATTAAGAAAGCCCTAACGTCCGCGGGCAAGTGTCTGATTCCAAAGGGATCTCTGCTTTTGCCCACCGTGGACAGGATCACGGCAGAAGGTGCAGCCAGCCCCAGGCCGTCCCAAGCGAGACGGCGGTCGCCACCAGCACGGATGAGGCATTGACCCGCTTGCCCACCCCGTAAAGGTGGGCGAACATGTAGGCGTTGACCCCGGGGGCCATCGCCGCCGTGACGACCGCCGACCGCAGGGCCGGGGTGTCCAGCCCGAAGACCTGCGTGCCCAGAAGCCAGGTCACTCCGGGGTGCAGGAGAAGCGAGGCCGCCGTCACCATCAGGACGGGTCCGATGTCGCCCTCGATCCGGTAGCGGACCAGGACGCCTCCCAGCCCGAACAGCGCCACCGGGATCGCCGCCCGCGCGACCATGTCGATCCCGGACCAGAAGAAGCCGGGCAGCGGGTTCCCGGCGAGGTTGACTGCGAAGCCCAGAAGGATCCCGATCACCAGCGACTGCGACAGGATCGCCCGTCCGATCTGCCGCAGCAGCGCCGGACCGGACAGCCCGTGCCCCCGGCTGCGCGCCCATTCCATCAACGCGATCCCGAAGCCGTAGAGCATGGGGGCGTGCAGGGAGATGATGGCATAGTTGCCCTGCAAGGCCTCGGTCCCGTAGGCGCGCTCGGTGATGGCAAGGCCGAGGAGAAGCGAGTTCGAGAAGAGCCCCGCGAAGCCGATGGCGACGGCGTCGGGCATGGCGCGGTCGAAGATCAGCATCGCCCCAAGGAAGCAGGCGAAGAACCCGGCGAAGGCGCCGGCGTAGAAGCTGACCATCAGGCCCGGATCGTAGGCGGCGGAGAGGTCCAGCTGCGCAATCGAGCGGAAGAGAAGGCAGGGCACCGCGAAGTTCTGGGCAAAGCGCATGAGGCCGTCGACAGCGGCTTCCGCCAGAAGGTTTGCCCGCACCGCCGCGTAGCCGAAGCCGATGACCAGGAAGACCGGAAGGATGACGTCGAGAAGCGCGCTCATGGCAGGCCGCGGACCGGGGGTTTCACACCCCCGGACCCCCGTGGGATATTTGTGCCAGTATGAAGCCCCGGGGTCAGGGCTGGTTGTCGTAGGTGATGGTCATGCCGTCATAGGCCGGGGTGACGTGGGGCGGAAGCTCGGCCTTGAGGACTTCGTAGTCGAGGTCGATGTGCATGTTGGTGATCACTGCGCGGGAGGGTTTGGCGCGGGCGATCCAGCTGAGCGTCAGGTCGAGGTGGGCGTGGGTCGGGTGCGGCTTGCGGCGGAGCGCATCGACGATCCAGCAGTCGAGACCGTCCAGCACAGGCCAGCTTTCCGCGGGGATGTCCACCGCGTCGGGCAGGTAGGCCAGCGGGCCGATCCGGAAGCCGAGCGTGTCCATGCTGCCGTGGTCGGCCCGGAAGGGGGTCAGGAGGACGGGGCCTCCGGCGCCCTGGACCTTGACGGGGCCGTCGATGGTGTGAAGGTCGAGGATCGGCGGGTAGGGAGAGCCCTCGGGCTGGACGAAGGCATAGCCGAACCGCGAGAGGAGCGCCTCTTGCGTCGGGCCGTCGGCCCAGACGGGCAGGCGCTGGCGCTGGTTGAAGACCACCTGCCGGAGATCGTCGATGCCGTGCATGTGGTCGGCGTGGCTGTGGGTGTAGACCACGCCATCCAGCGTGCCGATGCCCGCGTCGAGCAGCTGATCGCGCATGTCGGGCGAGGTGTCGATCAGGACGCGGGTCACGCCGTCGGCCGTCTCGCGGGTGACAAGCATCGAGCAGCGGCGGCGGCGGTTCTTCGGGTTCGAGGGATCGCAGTCGCCCCAGATCCCGCCCAGCCGGGGGACGCCACCGGAGGAGCCGCAGCCAAGGACGGTGAAAGTGAGCGTCGCCATCATGCGGCCCTTGCGTTGCGCGCGGCGCGGGGAAAGAGGCGGTCGAAGTTGGCCGTGGTCCGGGCAGCGAAGTCCTGCAGGCTAAGTCCGAAGACGGGGGCCAGAGCCTTCGCGGTATGGGCCACGTAGGCAGGTTCGTTGCGCTTGCCGCGGTAGGGCGGGGGCGCAAGGTAGGGGCTGTCGGTTTCCAGGATCAGCCGGTCAAGCGGCGCGCGCGCGAAGATGTCGCGCAAGTCTCCGCTTTTCGGGAAGGCCGCGATGCCGGAAATCGAGAGGGTGAAGCCCATTTCCAGCGCGGCCTCGGCAAGGCGCGGGCCGGAGGAGAAGCAGTGCATGACACAGCTGTAGGGCTTCTGTTTCATGCCTTCGGCCAGGATATTCTCCATATCGGCATCCGCATCGCGGGAGTGGATGATGAGCGGCAGCCCGGTTTCCTGCGCGGCCTTGATATGGAGGCGAAGGCTGGTCTGCTGGATGGCCTTCGAGTCCGCCGTGTAATGGTAGTCCAGCCCCGTCTCGCCGATACCGACAAACTTCGGGTGGCGGGCCAGCGTCACCAGGTCCTCTACGGTGACGAGGGGTTCTTCATGGGCGCTCATCGGGTGGGTGCCGGCGGCGTAGAAGACTTCCTCATGCGACTCGGCCAGGGCGCGGACCCTGGGTTCGTTCTTCAGGCGTGTGCAGATCGTCACCATCCGGTTCACGCCGGCAGCCCTGGCACGGGCAAGGATGGCGTCGGTTTCCTGGATCAGGTCGGGGAAGTCGAGGTGACAGTGGCTGTCGACCAGGTCAAGTTCGGATGTCATGCGCGGCTACCTCAGGGCGAGGCTCCCCGCCGTCTCGTCGACCTTCAGCAGCATATCCATCAGAAGCGCGGCAGGGTCAAGGTTGACCGCCTTGCCCCGCCGCGCGCGGGCGGAAAGGTCGCCGGCAAGCTCGGCCCAGCCGCGGGCGGCCTGGGGGTTGGGGGCGAGGCGGGCGAGGAGCTGGGCCTCGTTCGGGGCGGCCTCGGGCGGGGTCTGCCCGGTCGCGCCGGCGCGGGCGAGGCGGGCGAGGAAGAGGTCGATCAGGGTGACGAGAAGGTCGAAGGTCTCGGCCGCGCCGCGGGCGCCGGCGAGGTCGGCCAGCGCCAGGGCCTGGGGGCGGTCGAGGCGGGGGAGGGTGGCGAAGAGGCGGGTGAGAGCGGTGTAGAGTTTGAGGCCGTCGAGGTTGGTCAGGCGAAAAGCCTCGCCCACCGAGCCGCCGGAGAGTTCGGCCAGGGCGGTGCGGTCCTCGGGGGCGATCTCGCCTCCGGCCTGGGTCAGGGCGTCGGCGAGGTCCTGCGCGGCGAGGGGCGTCAGGCGCAGCTCGCGGCAGCGGGAGCGGATGGTGGGGAGAAGCCGCGCAGGCTGGTGGGCGATGAGGAACAGGGTGACGTTCGGCGGGGGCTCTTCGAGGAGCTTCAGGAGCGCGTTGGCGGCGGCGGGGTTCATCTCGTCCACCGCGTCGATGATCGCGGTGCGGCGGCCGCCGTCGGCGGCGGTGAGGGCGAAGAAGGACTTCATCTTCCGCACCTCGTCGACCGAGATGACCTGAGAGAGGGCAGTCTCCTTGTCGTTCGGGCCGCGGCGGAGGAGGAAGTGGCGGGGTTCGGCCAGCTGCAGGAGGCGGCGGGCGACGGGGTGGGTGTCGGGGATTTCGAGGCTGCCGGGCGGGGGGGCCGCGAACATGCCGCCGTCATCCTCGGGCGTTGCCAGCAGGAACCGGGCGAGGCGCCAGGCGAGGGTGGCCTTGCCGACGCCCTTCGGGCCGGTCAGCATCCAGGCGTGGTGGAGGCGGCCGGAGGTGAAGGCGCGCAGGAATTCGGCCTCGGCCTGAGGGTGGCCGAAGAGGACCCGGGTTTCGCGCGGGTGGGGCGCGCCTTCGAGGCGGTCGGGTTCGGGCAGGGGGTCTTTCTCGGCCATGCGGGGGAGATTGCACGGGGTGGGGGGGAAGGGGAAGGGGATTCTTGCGGGCTGTCCACGGTGGACAGATCTGTGAATGCGTTTGTAATCAATGGTTTGTGCGCGGGCGTTCAGGAATTGGAAACCCGATGGTTAATGCGCATGGCGGGGAGATGTGCGGGTTCTGCCGCGATGGTCGGGCCTTGACGTCGACGCGGCTGCCGGACCGACTTGAGCGCCGGTCATACCGCGTTCGGATGCGGGCGGAGAGGGCGGGTTCCGGATGATACCCCGGGGGCGCTTCGCCCCCCGGACCCCCCGAGAGTATTTGTCGAAAAGAGCAAGGACCGGGGGTAATGGAGGTCGAGGATTTGACCGGTGAGGGAGTTGGACATGGACGCGCGGATTTCGCTGATCACCCTGACGGTGGCCGACCTTGAGAGTTCGGTCGCCTTCTATCGGGACGGGATGGGCTTGCCGACCGAGGGCATCGTCGGGCGGGAGTTCGAGCATGGGGCGGTTGCCTTCTTTCCGCTGCAGGGCGGTCTGTCGCTGGCGCTGTGGGCGCGGGCCGACCTGGCCTGGGATGCCGGGCTGACGCCGGCCCCGCCCAGCCCGACCGGCGTGGTGCTGGCGCATAACGTGCGGGCGCGGGTCGAGGTCGACAGGGTGATGGAGGCCGCGCAGCGCGCCGGGGGGCGCGTGGTCAAACCGGCGGTCGAGACGTTCTATGGGGGCTATGCCGGCTACTTCCAGGACCCGGACGGCCATCTCTGGGAAGTCGCCTTTAACCCGGAGATGTTGCCGGACTAGGGATGGTGGAACCGTCCGGCACCGTCAGGACCCGGTCGGGGGCCGCTGACCAGACGCCCGGCCGGGAAGCGGAAGAGCCAGTGCAGGCCGGGGTCACGCCCGCCGCGCTGGACCTGCGTCCTGTCGGCCAGGCGGACATGATGCGACGAAGGGAGGCTTTCGCGGCGGCGCTGTAATGTGCGTGAAAAGGGCCGTGTCAGACTGTGAGTTGGACGCGGGGCGGGCTCGGCGCAGGGGCGCGGCCATCCTCGGCAGTTCTGGGCATTCGCCGGGCTGTCGGCAGCTGGGCGCAGTCGTGGAGCGTGATCGGGGGCCGTCCGGTCGGCCGTTCCCTGCCAGGTTTGGGGGGCGGCGCGAGTCACCAGTCGGGTGCGAGGGGGAAGGTCGCGCCGGGCAAGGATCGGAAGGTCCCGGATTTCCACCATACCCCGAAGCTGACACGGTGGCAGAACCGCCGCTGCCCTTAGCCCAGGATGGGAGCGACGGCCTGCCAGACGCGCGCAGCGACGCTGTCGGGGTCGGCGTCGGCGTCGATGATGCGGAAGCGGTCGTGCCGCGCGGCGAGGGCGAGGAAGCCGGCGCGCGCCTGGGTCTGGAAGGCGAGGCCCATGTCCTCGAACCGCAGTTCCTTGCCGGCGCGGGCGGTGGCGCGGGCCAGGCCCACGGCGGGGTCGAGATCGAAGAGAAGCGTCAGGTCCGGTTCAACGCCGATCATCAGGCTGTGCAGGCGGTCGACCTTTTGACTGAGGTCACCGCGGGTGATGCCCTGGAAGATGCGGGTGCTGTCGGCGAAGCGGTCAGTGATGACCACGTCGCCCCGGGCGAGCGCCGGACGGATGGTTTTTTCCAGATGGTCGCGGCGGGCGGCGGTGAAGAGCAGGATCTCGGTCTCGGCCGACCAGCGGTCGGTGGCGCCTTCCAGGACCAGGCGGCGGATTTCCTCGGCACCGGGGCTGCCGCCGGGTTCGCGGGTCAGGGTGACGGCGTGGCCCCGGGCGCGGAGGGTTTCGGCCAGCCGGCGGCCCTGGGTGGATTTGCCCGAGCCATCGATGCCTTCAAGGCTGATGAAGAGGCCGGCCATTCAGCTGGCCGGCGACCCGAGGTAGCGGACGTAAAGCGCCTCGGCCGCAGTCGTAAGGCGCTTGGTGAACCCGGCGGTGCCGACGTCAGCCTCGGCCACCAGCGGCACGCGGCGGTCGGGGAGATCGGGCGAGTGGATGATCAGCTCGGCCACCGGGGTGCCCTTGGTCACCGGGGCGAGGAGAGGGCCGTTGTAGACGACCTCGGCGGTGACGTTGTCCTGGACGAGGGCCGGGACAAGGAGGCGGACATCCTCGGCCGGGACGAGGCCCACGCTGTCGGCGGCGCCCATGTGAACCTCGGCCTCGGCGACGCGGGTGCCGGCCTTGGCGACGGTCTTTTCCGAGAACTGGCGAAAGGCCCAGCCGACGATGCGCTCGGCCTCTTCGGCGCGGGCCTGGTCCGAGGGCAGGCCGGTGATCGCGAAGATCACGCGGCGGTTTCCCTGTTTGGCAGAGCCGACAAGCCCGTAGCCGGCTTCGGAGGTGTGGCCGGTCTTCAGCCCGTCCGCGCCGATCCCCAGCTTCAAAAGCGGGTTGCGGTTGAAGCGGTTGTCGGGGGAGCGGTCCTTGTACATGTACTCGGTCTCGGCGAAGATCGGGTAGTATTCGGGGAAGTCCTCGATCAGTCGCTTGCCGAGGATGCCAAGGTCGCGCATCGACATGCGGTGGTTCGGGGCGGGCCAGCCCGAGGCGTTGGCGAAGGTCGAGGCGGTCATGCCAAGCGCCTGCGCGCGTTGGGTCATCTGGGCCGAGAAGGCCTCTTCCGTGCCGGCGAGGCCTTCGGCGACCACGACGCAGGCGTCATTGCCCGAGTTGATGATCATGCCGTGGATCAGCTCTTCCACCGTGGGCCGGTCGTCGTGCTGCAGCATCATGGTCGAGCCGCCGTCGCGGGTCATCTGCACCGCGCGGTCCGAGACGGCGAAGGTGGTGTCCATCGTCACCCGCCCGTCCTTCAGCGCCTCGAACAGCATGTTGATGGTCATCAGCTTCGACATCGAGGCCGGGGGCAGCGGCTCGTCGGCGTTCTTGTCCATCAGGACGGTGCCCGTCGTCATGTCGTAGACCCAGGCGGCGGTGGCCGCGGTCTCGAAGGCGCGGGCGGGAAGGGCGGCCAGCGCGACGGCGAGCAGGATCAGGACACGGAAACGGTTGAGCATGAGGGGGCCTTTACTTGAGGTAGTAGGCGTCGGCGAAACCGGCGTCCTTGATCTTCTTCAGCATGGCGTCGTCGCCCATCACCACGACGCCCCAGACCGCCTTGCCGGCCTTGTCGGACTTCTGCGGAGTGGCGGTGACGCCGATCTTGGCCAGCGCCTCGGCGGCGCGCCTGGCGTTGTCTTCCTTCGAGAAGGAGGCGACCTGGATCGGCCGTGCGGGCCCGGTGGCCGCAGGGGCTTCGGGTGCCGGTTCCGCAGCGGCCACGGGGGCCGGAGCGGCGGTGTCGCCCACGGTCTTGCGCTTGGTCTTGGCGGCCGGAGCCGGGGCGGTCGCTTCGGGCGCGCGGGCGTCAAGCGGGGCGGATTCGATCGGCGCCATGGCGGCCGCGGCGGCATCGGGCGACGTGGTCGGAGCCTCGCCCCCGGCGGCGACGGCGGTCCCGGCAGCGGCGGCGGCCTTCGCCTCGGCGGCGGCGCGCTTCTTCGCTTCGCGCGCGGCCTTGGCCTCGGCCCGGCGTTCCTTCCAGGTCTTGCGCTTGGGGGTCGCGTCAGGGGCGACGGCGGTGGCTGCGTCGGTCGCAACGGCGGCTGCGGCCGCGTCACCGGAGGCGTCTGCGGGGGCGGCGCCGTCCGCGGGCGCGGCGGCTGCGGCATCCGTCTTGCCAGCGTCGACGGCATTCAGCGCGGCGGCGGCAATGGCCTCGGTCCCCGCAGCGTCGGCGGGTGCGGCTGCGGCGGCCGGGGCTGCCTCTGCCGGTTCGGCAATCTCTTCCTTGCGCACCGCCGTCACCCGGATCTCGGTCGGCTGACCGGCCAGGATCCCCAGCGCCTCGGCCGCGTCGGAGGACAGCTGTAGCTTCGGCCCGGGGTTGTCGCGTTCCCGCCTGAAAAGCGCGCCTGTGATCGTCTTGCCGTTCGCCGGGTTGAACATCAGCGCCCGTTCGGGGTTGGTCACATCGGGCGAAGCAACCCAGATGCCGCCCAGCGAGGGGCGGCCGTCCCAGAGTGCGCTGTCGGTGGTCTGGAAGACCTCGGGCGCCTCGACGTCGCGGGTGCCGGTCTTCTTCCTGGACGCCGCCGCGACTGTGGGGCTGTCCTTTCCGGCGGTTGCGCCGCCTTCGACGCAGCCCATCAGGAGACCCGTCGCCGCCAGGCCGAAAACAATATCCCGGAATACCACTCGTGCCATCTTCCGCCCTCACGCGCGCGGTCTGACTGCCGCGCTTTTCGATGAACCATCCTGCGGTCCGGTGCCTGGTGCCCGGGGGGCGTTTTTCGCCCGGTTTCCGCAGTCCGCCTGCCTACTGCGGCCAACATACCGGGTTGCTGCGCCCGTGGAAAGGGCAGAGGCGCCGGACCCCCCTCACGATCAGCGGAATACGCCCGCGCCCGCCCTTCCAGAATCGATCCGCCGCGCGTATGCGATCGGAGCCCCGGCGTTGCCGCGCCGGGCGGGGAAGTGTGGCCGAGTGGTTTAAGGCTCTGGTCTTGAAAACCAGCGTGGGGGGAACCCCACCGTGGGTTCGAATCCCACCGCTTCCGCCAGGTTCGCCGAGCCGTCAGGCTGTTCCCTCTCGCCAGCGACCTTTCCCGGTTCGGCCGATTGGTCTGCGGGTGCCTGCCGGCGTGCCCCGTCCGGTCGGGTTGGGTTCGTCGTCCGGGGGCGGATGTTGCGTGCCGGGCAGCGGGGACTTGCGTTGGACAATTCAGGGATGCAGGCGCGATTCCGGCGTCAACTTTCTGGTGCAAGGCCAGCCCAAGTCAGGCCTGACCGGGCGCTGGCGCGCCTCATGCCGACTTGAAGCAAAGGGGCGCTCGGCGTCTGATGGGGCACGAATCGAGACGGCGAGGTGATCGCCGCGATGACTCCGGGGGGAGTTTGCGATGCTGAAGGCGATCGGCGACATGATCGACCCGGCATGGGAACGGTTCCATCGGAGCCGGACCATGATGGTCCTGATGCGACCGGTCATCATTCTGCTGATCACACTGAAGGCCGTCTTCCTGCGCCAGCGGATGAGCCATGAGAACGGCTTCGTGACGCGCGGGCGCATCCGGCTGCTGGATCAGCTGGACCTTCCGGCCAACGGGTTCTTCACGCCGGGCCGCGCCTTCGCCTGCCGCCTGCGCCACGCGTCGGTCAGTTTCCTGGATGACGCCGGTCTGGTAGTCCGCGGCGCGTCGCTGAAGTTCGCGGACAGCCCGACAGACAGTCCGCTGGATGTTCTGATGAACACCGGGACGGCGGCGCCCTTCTGGAACATGGATACGTTCTGGCAGTTCACCTTCGCCAAGCTTGTCGGCGGACGCGCGCATCTGATCGGATATTTCCAGCGCAACCCGCGCTGCTACATGAACGTGCGCTCGGCCCTGCGGCGCGACCCGACCAGTTATGCGCTGCAGCATTACCACAGCCAGACGCCGCTGCGCTTTGTCGCCGAGGACGGCCGGACCCGCTATGCCAAGTTCCGCCTGCGCCCGATGAGTGATGCGACCGGGGTGCCGTCGGACGGCGACGGCCGCCCGTCCGAGGGCGATCTGGAAATGCCTTGGTTCCAGGAGGCGTTGTCGCACGAGGCAAGAAGCCGGAACTACCTGAAGGACGAATACCACTCGCGCCTGCAGAAGCAGGGCAAGGTCGACTATCTGCTGCAGATCCAGCTGCTGGAGTGGCAGGAGGGGGATGACCGGCGGTATGAGCTGAGCTCGCTTTACCCCTGGGACGAGGCGGCGGCGCCCTGGCGGGACCTGGCGCATGTCACCATCGACGAGATGCTGAGCTACCATGAGGGCAACCAGTGCTATTTTGCCCTGACCAACCTTCCGCCCGCCTTGCAGGTCATTCCGGCGCTTGGCTACGAGGACGGACCGTCGCTGGACTATCTGCGGCTTGGCGGCATCGTGCCGCGCAAGGCGCGGCTGTTCATGTATCGGCTCCTGGGCCAGCGTCCCCCGATCCCGGATTCCCGGCCCGAGACGGCGACGGACTACGCCGACCACACCACGGCCACGCTGGACAGTGCCGAGATCTACAGCGGCCTGAGCCTGCCGCAGTCGGTCACGGGGCTGGACGCGCTGGAGCGGCAGCAGCAGCTGGAAGCGGCACGGGGCGACTACCAGTACCTCCACGGCTACATCCTGTCGGGGGCACCGCGCCTGCTGAAGCAGGGCTGGGCCGTGCCGAACTGGTACCGGCGGGTGTTCGAGATCTATAGCGCCGATCCCGCCGCCCCGCCCGGCGAAGCGGTGCCCTTGCCACCCTTCGTGCGCCGGTTGCTGCCGCAGGAGCAGTACAGCGTCTATATCCAGGGGCGCCTTTACCGGATGATCAGCGCCTCGGTCGTGTCGCTGGGTCTGAGCATCGTGGAAAACTGGCTGAAGGCGCGCCACGGGTTCGCGGGCTATCGCCACCTGTTCCTGGGCTACCGCGACCGGCCCGCGATTGCGGAGCGCTGGCGCGAGGATGCCGAGTTCGCCCGCCAGCGCATCGCCGGGATCAACCCCTGCGTCATCCGCCGCTTCGAACGCGTGCCGGAGAATTTTCCGGTGACGGATGCCGTTCTGGACGGGCTGCTCGATCCCGGCGAAACGCTTGCCAGCGCGATCCAGGGGAAGCGGCTTTTCGTCTGCGACTACCGCCTGCTTGAAGGCATCTCGGTGCGGGATGGCTGCTATCTGGCCCGGCCGATTGTGCTGTTCTACGCGGGTGCCGGCGGCCGCCTGATGCCGGTCGCGATCCAGCTGTTCCAGTCGTCGGACCAGGGGCCGATCTTCACCCCCAAGGATGAGCACGGCCTCTGGCTGGCGGCAAAGACCTATGTGCAAAGCGCGGATGCGCAGATCCACGAGGTCGTGGAGCATCTGTTGCACAGCCACCTGATCATCGAGGTGTTCGATGTGGCGATCCACCGGACGCTGGCCGAGGCGCATCCGGTCTTCCAGCTTGTCGCGCCGCATCTGCAATATACGATGGCCGTGAACTCCAGCGCGCGGACGACGATGCTGGCGCCGGGGGGGCCGATCGACCGGACCATGGCCGTGGGGGCGAAGGGCGCCTTCGAGCTTTTGGCGCGGGTCTGGTCGGAAGAGTGGAACTTTGCCCGCCACAACGTGCATCTCGACCTTGCCGAGCGGGGCCTGGACGACGCCTCGGTGCTGCCGGGCTACCACTGGCGCGAGGACGCGCTGCGTCTGTGGCACGTCATCGAGACCTATGTCGGCGAGATGGTGGGGCTGTTCTATGCCGACGATGCCGCCGTGCGGACGGATGCCGAGTTGCAGGCGCTGCATGCCGAGTTGCGCAGCGAAACGGGCGGCAATGTTCGGGGGATGCCGGGGGGCGACGGCGGGTTCGGCGACAGGGCCACGCTGGTCGAGTTCCTGACCCGCCTGATCTATACCGCGTCCGCAGGTCATGCTGCGGGCAACAACGGGCAGTTCGACATCTACGGCTTCGTGCCCAACGTGCCCGGCGCCTTGCACCGCCCGCCGCCGGCGGACAAGGCTCTGGCCTGGTCCGAGGCGGACCTTGCCCGCGCGATGCCCGGGTTCCGGTCCGCCTCGATCCAGATCCTGATGGTCCGCTTCCTGTCGCGGCCGACGGAAATGCCGCTGGGAACCTTCCCGCAGGAATTCTTTGCCGGAACCGATCTGGTCTGGCCCGTGGTGCGTCGCTTCCGGCACAACCTGAACGCACTTTCGCAGGAGATCCGCCGGCGCAATGCGGGGCTGGAGGTGCCTTACACCTATCTTGACCCGGCCCAGGTCGCTTGTTCTATTACGGCGTGAAATTGGTGCCGGCCAACTTGCCCCGTCCGATCCTCTGGCCGGCGTCTGTGTCGACAGGGACGGACATCGGAAGGCGGGACGATGCCAGCTGACATCCTTCCCGAGGTCATCGAGTGTCTGGGCCGGGCACGGGGCTGCGAGGTGTACCGCGCTCGGCTGACTTCCGGCGGTCCCCCGGTCATCGTGAAGGTGGCAGAGACGGGCGCGGGCCGGCAGGTGTCTGCCAGTCTGAGGCGGGAATTCGAGATCACCCGGGCTCTTGCCGCGATTCCCGGTCTCCGTGTCGCTACCGAGTGCCGCGAAACGCCCGGCGGCCCGATGCTGGTCTATCCCGACGACGGGCTGCACGAACTTGCCAGCGTTGCCACCTTTCCGCTTCCGGCACCGCTTCTGGTCCCGGTCGCCGAGCGGCTGGCGGCCGCGCTGGACGGGGTGCACGCGGCGGGGATCGTGCATGGGGGCGTGAACCCGGCGGCGATCGTCGGCTCGGCTGATCTGGCGGAGGTGCGTCTGGCCGATTTCTCGATGGCGGAGCGGGGCGCGACACGGGCGGGCGTTGTGCATGACGCGGCCGTCCTTGCCTATCTTGCGCCCGAGCAAAGCGGCCGGATGGATCGCGCGGTCGACCGGCGCGCCGACCTTTACGGGCTGGGGGTCACGCTTTACCAACTGGCGACGGGAGTGCAGCCCTTCGAGAATGGCGACCCGGCTGTGATCCTCCACCGGCACATGACGCTGGTGCCGGACGCTCCGATCCGGCTGAACCGCGAGGTCCCCCCGCACCTGTCCCAAGCCATCCTGCGCCTTCTGGCCAAGAACCCGGAAGACCGCTTCCAGTCCGCCGCCGAGGTTGTGGAGGCAATCCGGGCGGGCGCGGCGGCACCCCTGACGATACCGGGACGGCTTTATGGCCGGGCGGCCTTGATCCGGGACCTGGAGCAGGAGATCACGTCCGGCCTTGTGGGAACAAGCAGGCTGATCCGGATCGCGGGGCCGTCGGGCTCGGGCAAGTCCGCGCTGGTCGCGGAACTGGTCCGCCCAGCCATCCGGGCGGGGGCCAGTTTCGCGCAGGGCAAGTTCGACCAGCTTGACCGGGCGCGGCCCTATGCGGCCTTCACGCAGGCCTTCGACATGCTTCTGCGGCGCCTGCTGGCGGAGTCTCCCGATTACGTGGCGCTGTGGCGCAAGCGCCTGCTGGACGCGCTAAGCCCCAACGGCCAGGTCCTGCTTGACCTGCTGCCGAACTACGAGCGGCTGATCGGACCGCAGCCGAAACTGCCGCAGCTGGGCCTGAACGAAGCGCAGATCCGGGTGCAGCTGGTGTTCCGGCGCTTTGTCGGGGTGCTGGCGCGATCCGACTGCCCGCTGATCCTGTTCCTGGACGACCTGCAATGGGCCGACAGCGCATCCGTCGACCTGATCGAGCTTCTGCTTGCGGACGAGGGAATCCGGAACCTGACGATCATCGTGGCCTACCGCGCGAACGAGCTGGAGCCAAGCCATCCGACAGCTGTGCTTCTTTCGGGGCTGTATGCCCGGCGGCACCAGATGCAACGGGTCGAGCTGGCTCCACTGGCGGTCGGGGACGTGATCGACCTGGTCGTCGAGAGCCTGGACATCACGCCCGAGGCCGCCCGACCCCTGGCGCGGGTCGTGGCGGAGAAGACAGGCGGGAACCCGTTCTTCATCCGGCAGTACCTGATGTCGATGGCGCGGAAGGGCCATCTGCTGCGTGAGGCGCAGACCGGGCGGTGGACCTGGGACATAGATGCGGCCTCGGCCGACAAGTTCGCCCCGGACCTGGCCGAACTGGTTGCGGAACGGATCGTCGCGCTGCCCGAGGATACGCTGCAGATGGTCCGCATCGCCTCGTGCAGCGGGAACGTCTTCGACACCGATGTGCTGGCGCTGACCCTTGACATTCCGCCGGACGAGGTGATGGCACGGATGGCACCCGCGCTGCGGGAGGAGATTGTCCTGCCGCTGGATCGCGACCTGTCGGCCCCGCACCGTTTCCGCTTCCAGCACGACCGGGTGCAGCAATCGGCCTATGGCAGCCTGAGCGAGGCAAGCCGCGCCCGGCTTCATGCCCGCATCGGCGAGATCCTTCTGCTGAAAAGCGCCGATCCGCAAAGCCGGCGCATCGAGATCGCCGATCACCTGATCGCCGGACGCGAGCATCTGTCGGAACCGACGCTTTTGCGGCTGCGCGCCTTGGTGCTGGAGGCGGCCCAGGAGACGATGCAGGCCAACGCCTATGACGCCTCGTTGCGGTACCTCGCGGCGGCCGAGGGGACCTTTCGCGGCGACCTCTGGGCGCAGGAGCCCGAGCTGGCCTTTCGCATGGCTTTGCAGCGGGCCAGCATCGCCTATCTGAAGAACGAGATCGACACCGCGCGCCGGACCACCACCGAACTGCTGGCGCGGCCACTGGCCGTATCCGACCGCGTGCAGGTGCTGGAACTGGTGATCCTGATCGAGACGTCGCAGCTGAACTACCGCACCGCCTTGCAGACGGGGCGCGATGCGATTGCGCTGCTGGGCGAAAAGCTGGTGGCCAACCCCTCGACGGTCCAGGTGCTGGTCGATCTGATGGCCACCCGGCGGCGCGTCAACCGGATTGCGCCCGATGCGCTTCTGCAGCTGCCGCGGATGACCGATCCGGCAAAGCAGGCGGTGATGCGGGTTCTGGTGCTGCTGTCGGCCCCGGCCTATTTCTCGGAGCCGAACCTGTTGCCGATGATCGCGCTGAAGATGGTGCGGCTGTCGCTTGCCCACGGCAACGCCCCGGATTCCGCCTTCGGCTACGTGATCTACGGGATGCTGCACTGCGCGGTGCTGGGCGACCCGAAGCGCGGGCTGGCCTATGGCCTGCTCGCCTGCCGCGCGGCCAGCGTGCTGGGGGCGCAGACCATCGAGGGGCGGGTCCTGATGGTCTATGCCGGGTTCATCCAGCACTGGTCCGCCCCCTTGACCGCAACCCTGCCGATCTTCCTGGACGCCGCCGATCGGTCGATCAGCGCGGGCGACCTGGAGTACCACGGCTACACCCGCTACGGCCATGCCTCGTATGCGCTGATGGCCGGGCAGCCCCTGGGCCTGGTCAGCGATTTCCTGGAGCAGCATCTGGCGGCGGTGACCCATTCCCGCCACGAGAAGACGCGGCGGATCATCACCATGGCCCGGGCAAGCGTGGGCCGGATGCGCGGGCTGGCCGACGATCCCTTTGCGCAGGCGTTCGACGATGCCGAGAATTTCCGGCTTTGGACCGACCAGGCGGATGCGACCTCGCTGGCCTATTTCCACAAGTACAAGATGCTGGAAGCGCAGATGGCGGGCGATCCTGCCGCGGTCCTTCGGCACGCGGGCGGCATGCAGCGCAATCTGGCCGGCATCCTGTCCATGGCCTACCAGCCCTTCTACCAGTTCTACGAGGCGCTGGCGCTGGTCGAGCTTTCGGCGCGGCGCGGCCCGCTGCGGCGGAGGTCCATGCTGTTGCGCGCCCGCCACCTGACCCGGCGTCTGGAGCGGTGGGCGCGGACGGCGCCGCGGACGCTGTCGCATCGGGTGCTGCTGCTGCGCGCCGAACTTGCGGCGGCCGAGGGGCAGCCCGCCCGGGCGATCGGGCTGTTCGACGAGGCGATCCATCAGGCACGCCAGGCGGCCGCGCTGCATGACATCGGGCTTTTCCACGAACGCGCGGGCCTGTTCTACCTGCGGCAGGGCGCCCGCAGGCAGGGGATGGAAAGCCTGTCGGCGGCGCTTCTGGCCCATTCCGACTGGGGCGGTGATGGCTGGCGCGCGGCCCTGATCCTGCGCCACCCCGCTCTGGCGGCGCCTCGGTCCGGGGCGGGTTCGGGGAGCGCACAGGTCCCGGCGACGACCTCGGTCGACAGCGGCACGCTGATCCGGGCGGCCGCGGCCATCGCGCAAAGCAACTCGCTGGAGGAAATGGTCATCCAGGTCCTGCAGGCCGTGGTGCAGAATGCCGGAGCGGACTACGGCGCGCTGCTGCTGGAGGAGGGCGACGGGCTTGTCGTGCTGGCCGATACCGACGCCGAGGGGGCGGCGCATGTCCGCGCCGACCGCCCCGCGGCCGAGGCGGTTGCGGGGCTGCCGATGTCGATCCTGGCGCATGTCCGCAGCAGCCGCGAGCGGGTGATCCTTGAGGACGCGATCAGCGACCAGATCTACGGGCGGGACCCCCAGGTGCAGGCGCTGGGCGCGGCCTCGGTCCTGTGCGTGCCGCTGGTGGCGGGAGCGACGCTTGTGGGGCTGGTCTATCTTCGCAATGCCCGCCTGCGCTCCGCCTTCACCGCAGACCGCTGCGATACGGTCGAGGTCCTGGGCGCCCAGGCGGCGGTGTCGATCCAGAACAGCCGCCTTCTGGACCGCCTGCGCGCGGCGCTGGAGCGGCAGGTGGACCTGACGTCGGCCCATGCCCGCTTCGTGCCGGAAAACTTCCTGGAGATGCTGAAGCGTCCGTCGATCATCGATGTGCGTCTGGGCGACCATCTTCGGGGCGAGGCGTCGATCCTTTTCTCGGACATCCGGGGGTTCACGCCGCTCATCGAACGGCTGACCCCCACAGAGGCCATCACCTTCATCAACGAGTTCCTGTCGCTCATGGACCCGGCGGTGCAGGCCAATGGCGGCTTTGTCGACAGCTATATCGGCGATGCGGTCATGGCGGTGTTCGACCGGGGGCCGACGGCGGCCATCGACGCGGCGCTTGCCATGTCGCGTGCCCTTGCAGACTGGAGCGTGACGAGCCGGACCCCGGACCGCCAGCCTGTCCGCATCGGGATCGGGATCGCGACAGGGCAGCTGATCTTCGGAACGATCGGCGCGGCCAACCGGCTGAAATGCAGCGTCATCGGCGACACGGTCAACCTGGCCTCGCGGGTCGAGGGGCTGACCAAGCATTACGGGACGGGGCTTCTGGCGACCGAGGAAACCCTTGCCGGAGTGGGCGAGCCCGGACGCTACCAGACGCGGGAGATCGACCTTGTCACGGTGATCGGACGGCGGACGCCGGTGCGCCTGTTCGAGATCTTCGATGCCGACCCGACCGAGCTGCGGGCGCGCAAGGCCGCGACGGCGCCCGACCTGGCGCGCGGGCATCTGCTTTACCGCGACGGGCGCATCGCCGAGGCGCGCCAGGCCTTCGAGGCGGCGCGGGCGCAGTATCCCGACGATCTGGTGTCATCGCGGCTGATCCTGCGCTGCCACCGCGAGGAGGCCCAGGGCCACGGGCCGGAATGGACCGGGGTCGAGCATCTGGCCGAGAAGTGAGCGCCTCGCCCCTTGCCTGCGGGCGAAAATCGCGCTTCTGGCTGAATATGGGGAGATTCCGCCGCCGGGGCAGGATAACCTCGCCGCAAGAAGGAGAGACCGATGGCTGCCTATTTCGTCTGCACGATGACGGTTCACGACCCGGAGACCTATCGCAAGTATACGGCGCTGACCCCGGCCACGCTGGCGCGCTATGGCGGACGGTTCCTGACGCGGGGCGATCCGGTGGAAACCATCGAGGGCGGCCCGGTCTTTGCCGAGCGGATGGTTCTGTTGGAGTTTCCCGACCGCGACACGGCGCTGGCCTGGTACAACGACGCCGATTACCAGAGTGCGTCCGAGTTCCGCCGCCTGGCCTCGAAAGGCCGGATGATCCTGCAGGCGGGGCGGGACAACTCTGCCGATCCTGATCCGAAGGTGTGACATGGATCTGCAGCTGAAAGGACGGGCGGCCCTGGTCTTCGGGGGCTCGCGCGGATTGGGGCGGGCGATCGCCGAGGAGCTGGTGCGCGAAGGGGTGCGGGTGGTGATCGTCGCCCGCGACGGCGCGCGGCTGGAGCGCGTGGCGGCCGAGATCGGCGCGGTGGCACTTCCGGGCGACCTGTCCCAGCCCGGTGCCGGGCGAAAGCTGGTCCTGGCGGCGACCGGGCTTCTGGGGCAGTCGCCCGACATCCTGGTGACGAACACGGGCGGGCCGCCGAAAGGGTCGTTCCAGGAAACCACGCCCGAGGCCTGGGCCGCAGGGTTCCAGGCGCTGTGGATTGCGGCGGTGGATGCGATCCAGGCGGCCCTACCGGCGATGCAGGCCCAGGGTTGGGGCCGCATCCTGGCGGTGACCTCGGTCGCGGCGAAAGAGCCGCAGCCGGGGCTGGTGATCTCGAACGGGCTGAGGGCGGGGCTGCTGGGTCTGGTGAACACGCTGGCCCGCGAGGTGGCTGGGCAGGGCATCACCGTGAACGCGCTGCTGCCGGGCTACACGAACACCGACCGGATGGCGGAGCTGGGCGTGGACAATGCCACGATGGGGCCGAAGATCCCGGCCGGTCGGTTGGGAGAGCCGGAGGAGTTCGCGGCGCTGGCGGCCTTCCTCGCCTCGGGGCGGGCGTCCTATATCACCGGGCAGGCCATCGCCGTCGATGGCGGCCTCTTGCAGTCGATCTGAGGCGGTCATGGTCAAACGCCCCGCCTTTGCCCGCTGGCTGTCGGACAGCAATGACGTCACCCGGACCTTCCTTGCGGCCGGGCAGATCCCCGGCCTGATCAACATGGCGGGCGGCTTGCCCGACCCTTCGACCTGGCCGGTGCCGGAGCTGACCGCGCTGGCCCGAGCGGCGGTTGCCGACCACCCAGGCGACGCGCTGGCCTATGCGCCGATCGAGGGGCTGCCGGCGCTGCGCGACATGATCGCGGCGCGGTTCTCGGCCCCCGATCTGGCGCTGGAGCGGAAGAATGTCCTTGTCACCACCGGAGGCATGCAGGCGCTGGACCTGCTGGGCAAGGTGCTGGTCGATCCGGGTCAGGTGATCGCGGCGCAAAGCCCCGCCTATCTGGGGGCCCTGGACGCCTGGAAGCCGCGCGGGCCACGCTATCGCCCGATGCGGCTTGAGGCTTCCGGTTTCGATCCCGTGGCCGCGCTGACGGGGGCGCAATTCGCCTATACGGTGCCGAATTTCTCGAACCCCACGGGACGGCTGGTCGGCCTTGACCAACGCCGTGCACTGGTGGCGGCGGCGCAGGCGACCGGGACCTGGCTGGTCGAGGACGATCCATACGGCACGCTTTACTACGACGGCGCGCCCCTGCCACGGATGCTGGCGCTGGCGGCCAGCGGCGGGTCTTACGACGGCCCGGTCGTCTATCTGGGAACCCTGTCCAAGGAGCTCGCGCCGGGGCTGCGCGTGGGCTGGGTGATCGCGTCGCCCGAGATGATCGAGGCGCTGGTGACGGCGAAGCAGGGGTCCGACATGTCGACCTCGGGCCTGTCGCAGCGGATCACGCTGGATGCCTTCGCCTCGGGCCTGACCGACCGGGTGCTGCCGGCCACGCTGGCGCTGTACCGCGCGCGCCGGGATGCCCTGTGTGCGGCGATGGAGGAGCATCTGGGCGATCTCTTCGACTGGGAGGTCCCGACGGGCGGGATGTTCGTCTGGGCCACGGCACGCGACCCGGCGCTGGACATGGACCGGCTGCTGCGGGTGGGCCTGTCGCATGGCGTCTGCGTCACCCCCTCCAGCGTCTTTGACCCGGAAGGGCGGAACCGCAGCGCGGTGCGCATCAACTTCACGCTGAACGAACCGGGACGCCTGGTAGAGGGCGTCCGGCGTCTGGCTGTCGCGGCGCGTGCCACGCTGGCCGAGGCGGTGGCGGTCTAGACCCGACCCAGCGTCTGGATGAAGCGCGAGAAGAGCTCTCCCTGCGAGCTGATCCGCAGCTTGGTGTAGATGTTGCGCCGGTGGATGCGGACCGTTCCCGGCGAGATGCCAAGGATGCGTCCGACTGCCTCGGCCGAGTGGCCCTTCAGCGTGTGTTCGACGATCTCGCGCTCACGCGGGGTGAGGACGCCGTCGCCGAAGCTGTGGAAGGAGCGTTCGAGCTGGCTTTGCAGCGCCGACCCGTGGCGGTCCGGGGCGGTCTGGTCGAAGCGCGAGGGCAGGTCGGCCCAATGGCGGCGGATGCAGGCCTCGACCACGGGCCGGATTTCGGCCAGCGCCTTCATCTCTCGGTTGGAGAAGGGGCGTTCGTCGCGCATCAGCGACAGGACCACGGTGGCGCCCTGCGGGATGTCGACGAAGAAGCCGATTTCCTCGGCCAGGCCGGTCTGGACATAGTAGTTGCGGAAGTATTCGCCCTGGTAGAAGCGGTCGGGCGCAAGGTCGCGCATCCGGTAGAGGCCGGCAGGAACGGGACGGGCGACGGCGAGGAAGAAGGGGTCAAGAAGGTAGGGACCCTCCTGGTAGTCGGTCACGAAGATGCGCCGTTTCGAGGCCGGGAAATCGTCATGCAGGTCGACCGGCCGGGCCGAACCGCTGTAGCCGAAGACGACTGTATAGGTATAGGGCGCGACGGCTTGCAGAAGGCCGGTCAGGGCCTTGGCGAAATCGTCTTCGCCAATGGCTGCGATGACCGCGCCGGTCAGCGACAGGAGCGAGGCTTTATCCATCTGACGCATCCTTGCCTGTCAGGTATGCAATTTGGGATATATACATTGGAACGCGTCGTTTCTACGCTGACCTGCAAAAGAAGGCATATACCCCGCGCGATGGAAAGCAACCTGAATCCTGCCACCGAGGCGAGAGAAACCCCGATCGCCGAGCTGCGCGATGCCAGCAAGCATTACGGTGCGGTGGTGGCCGCGCAGGGGCTGAACCTGTCGATCCGGCGGGGCGAGTTCCTATCCTTCCTTGGGCCGTCGGGCTGCGGCAAGACCACGGCGCTGCGGATGCTGGCGGGGTTCGAGAGCCCGACCTCGGGCGACGTCCTGCTGGACGGGCAGCGGGTCAACGACGTGCCGCCGCACCAGCGGCCGGTGAACATGGTGTTCCAGCATTACGCGCTGTTTCCGCACCTGACCGTGGCGCAGAACATTGCCTATGGCCTGCGCCAGCGCCGCCCGCGCCCGGTCGAGGCCGAGATCTCCCGCGCGGTCGAGCAGGCGCTGGAGACGGTGCGCCTGCCGGGCTTCGGGCCCCGCCGCATCTGGGAGATGTCGGGCGGCCAGCAGCAGAGGGTGGCACTGGCCCGCGCCATTGTGAACCAGCCGAAGATCCTGCTTCTGGACGAGCCGATGGCCGCGCTGGACAAGAAGCTGCGCCGCGACATGCAGATCGAGCTGCAGAGCCTGCAGCGCAGTCTGGGGATCACCTTCATCCTGGTCACGCATGACCAGGAAGAGGCGCTGTCGATGTCGGACCGCATCTGCATCATGCGGGGCGGGAGGATCGTGCAGGTGGGCAGCCCGCGCGATCTGTATGACCGCCCGGCCAGCCGCTATGTCGCGGATTTCGTGGGCAAGTCGAACTTCTTTCCCGGCCAAATCGCCTCAAGTGCGGCGGGTCGGACGACGCTGGCCGCCGCCGGGGGCCTGATGATCGCCGGCACGGCCCCGGTCGAGATCGCGGCGGGCCGGACGGCCACGGCCAGCCTGCGCCCGGAACAGATCGCGCTGCACCGCCGTGCCGAGGGGCTGCCCGTGACCGTGGTCAACCGCATCTTCTTGGGCGAGCACACGGAATACCTGGTCCGCCACACCAACCTGGGCGAGTTCCTGGTGCTGGTCTCGCGACAAGCCGAGGCGGCGGAGGGCGGGTTCGAGCCGGGCGATCCGGCGCACGCCTCGTGGCCCGAGGGGGCCGCGCTGATCCTTGCGGACGACTGAACGACAACAAGAACCAACTGGGAGAATGACCATGACAGACCGGAAAGACTTCCTGACCCGTGAAAAATTCATGGAAGAGCTTTACCGCTACAAGAAGGGCTCGGTGACGCGGCGGCATTTCCTGGGCGTGACGGGCCTGGGGCTGGCGACCAGCGTCCTTGGCTCGGCCGTGCCCGGCCTGCGCGGGGCGGCCTTTGCGCAAGGGTCGATCGGCGACCGCGTCGTGCTGGCGACCTGGCCGAACTACCACGATCCGGCAAACTTCGAGGCCTTCACTGCCGCGACCGGCGCGGCCGTCGACATGAACGTCTTCGGCTCGAACGAGGAGATGCTGGCCAAGCTGCAGGCGGGCGGTTCGGGCTGGGACATCGTGGTGGCGACGAACTATGCGATCCCGACCTATGTCGAGACCGGCCTGATCGAACCGCTGGACCTGTCGCGCATTCCGAACTTCGACCCGTCCGCCTATGACCCGCGCTTCGCCTCGCCGGGCGTGATCGAGGGCAAGACCTATGGCATCCCGCGCAACCTGGGCACCACCGGCTATTGCATCAACACCGCCGACCTTGAGGGCGGGGCGACGCCGACCACCTGGAAGGAGTACTGGGACCTGACCCGCGGCGCGCTGTCGGGCCGGGTGATCGTGCATGACTACCAGCTGACCGCCATTGGCAACGCGCTGAAATACTTCGGCTATTCGTTCAACTCGGTCGATCCTGCGGAACTGGCCGAAGCCGAGAAGCTGCTGATCGAGGCCAAGCCCCACCTTTTCGCCATCACCTCGGACTACCAGCCCTCGATGCGGTCGGGCGATGCGGCGATGTCGATGTGCTGGACGGGCGACGCGGTGCAGCTGCAGCGCGACATTCCCGAGATCGCCTACGTCCTGGGCAAGGAAGGCGGCGAGCTTTGGTCCGACTTCTTCACCGTTCCGGCCTCGGCCCCGCACAAGGACGCGGCCTATGCGCTGATCAACTTCCTGCTGGACCCGCAGATTGGCGCCAAGGAGCAGGCCTTCCACGGCTATCCCACCGGTGACAGCCGGGTGGACGCGCTGATGCCCGAAGAGGTCCTGAAGGACCCGGTCCTCTATCCGGCGGCCGAGCTTCTGTCGGCGCTGGAATTCGGCGCGGCCGTCACCCTGACCGACCCCACCCGCGCCGAGATCATGGCGCGTTTCAAGGCGGCCTGACCCATGCAGCGGCAGGGCCTTCGCACCTGGCTGTTCCTGGCACCCGCGGGGGCCTGGTTCCTGTGCATGCTGGTCCTGCCGCTGATCGTCGTCTTTGTCTTTGCCTTCGGCGAACGGGGCGCGGCGGGCGGGTACGTCCCCGCGTTCACATTCGAGAACTTCGCCAACCTTGGCGCGCGGTGGACGGCGTTCCAGAACACGATGATCCTTGCCCCGGTCGGCACGCTGGCCTGCCTGCTGATCGCCTATCCGCTGGCCTATTTCCTGGCCCTGCGCGCCTCGGTCCGTTGGCGGACGTTGCTGCTGATCCTGGTGATCGTGCCGTTCTGGACGTCGATCCTGATCCGCAGCTATGCCTGGATCTACCTCCTGGGCGGGCAGGGTATCCCGTCCCTGGTCAAGGCGATGGGCCTGGGAAGCATCCGGCTGATCAACACGCCGTTCTCGGTCCTGGTCGGCATCGTCTACGGCTATCTGCCATTGATGGTCTTTCCGATCTATGTCGCGCTGGAACGGCTGGACAAGCGGCTGCTCGAGGCCTCGTCCGACCTGGGGAGCCCGCCGTGGCGCAGCTTCCTGCAGGTGACGCTGCCCCTGTCGATGCCCGGGGTGGCTACGGGCTGCATGCTGGTCTTCATCCTGCTGATGGGCGAGTTCCTGATCCCCGCGCTGCTGGGCGGTGGCAAGGTGTTCTTCATCGGCAACGCGCTGGTGGACCTGTTCCTGCAATCGCGCAACTGGCCGTTCGGAGCCGCGGTGGCCGTGGCGCTGGTGCTGGTCATGCTGGTCACGGTCGCGGCCTACCTGCGGTTCACCCGCCGCTGGGCGGGCGGGCGCGACGATGTTTCGCTGATGTAGGGGCCGGTCATGCGCATCTATGCCCTCGCGGTCTACCTGTTCCTTTACATCCCCATCGGGGTCATCGCGCTGTTCAGCTTCAACGCGGGCCGCCATGCGGCGCAGTTCCAGGGCTTTTCCGCGCAGTGGTACGGCAAGGCGCTGTCCAACCCCTTCGTGGTGGATGCCTTCCAGACCAGCCTGATCGTGGCGCTGACGTCGGCCGTTCTGGCCACCCTGTTCGGCACGATGGCGGCGATGGCGCTGCAATCGGTGAAGGGGCGGCTGCGGGTTGCCTTCGACGCGCTGATCTACATCGCGGTGATGGTACCTGGCATCGTCATCGGCATTGCCACCCTGATTGCGCTGGTCACTCTGTTCGACTGGCTGAACCCGCTGCTGGCCGCCGTCTGGCCCTTGGCCGAAGGCGCGCCGCAGCTGTCGCTGGGTTATGGCTCCTTGATCGCGGCGCATGGGCTGTTCGCAATGGCGCTGGTCATCATCATCGTCCGCGCCCGGATGGCGGGGATGGACAGGAGCCTGGTCGAGGCCTCGGCCGACCTGGGTGCGACGCCCTGGGGGACCTTCCGTCAGGTGACGCTGCCGCAGATCTTCCCCGGAATCCTGGCCGGGTTCCTGCTGGCCTTCACCTTCAGCTTTGATGATTTCATCATCGCCTTCTTTGTCGCCGGGTCGCAGACGACGCTGCCGGTCTATGTCTTCTCCTCGATCCGCCGCGGCGTGACGCCCGAAATCAACGCAATCGGGACGATGGTGCTGGCGGTATCGCTGCTGATGCTGGTGACGGCGCAGGCGATCCTGCAACGCGGGCGGAAGGCCGGATGATGCCAGGGGGACGCCAGATGGTGCTGCAGGATCGCGTGGCCTTCGTGACCGGGGCGGGCTCGGGCATCGGCAGGGCAGGGGCGCTGGCCATGGCGGCCGAGGGCGCGATGGTCGTGGTGACCGACCGCGACGGCGACCGCGCGCGGGCCGTGGCCGAAGAGATCGCCAGCGCAGGCGGTCGCGCGGACGGCTTCGCGCTGGATGTGGGCGATGACTCGGCCCTGACCGAGGCCATCACCGGCGCGGCGGCCCGGCACGGTCGGCTGGACGTGCTGCACTCGCACGCGGGCATCCAAATCCCTGGACGGCTGGAAGAGGTCACGCCCGAGGACATGGACAGGTCCTGGCAGCTGAACGTGCGGTCGCATTTCGTCGCCGCGCGGGCGGCGATGCCGGTGATGACGGCGCAGGGCAAGGGGTCGATCATCATCACCTCGTCCAATTCGGGCGTGCAGTACGACCGCGAGATGATCGCCTATGCCACGACCAAGCATGCCGTCATCGCCATGACGCGGCAGATGGCGGTCGACTATGCCCGCCACAACGTCCGCTGCAACGCGCTTTGCCCCGGCTTCGTCGACACCCCCTTCAACGACGGGTTCGAGCGCCAGATGGGCGGACGGCGCGCGCTGGAGGCCTATGTCGCGCAAAGCATCCCGATGGGGCGCTGGGGATCGCCCGAGGAGATCGCGCAGGGCATCGTCTTCCTGGCATCGGACCAGTCCGCGTTCATGACGGGGCATGCGCTGGTGATCGACGGGGCGGAGTGCCTGTAAGGTCCGCGCCCCGTCAGCTTAGCCGGCCGCGTCGGACGCGCTGAGATCGAAGTTTTCCCCCGGAAAGAACTTGGACAGGCGGATATCGGCGGACCGGGCGTGGCCCTCCATCCCCTCCAGCCGGGAGATCCGGGCGGTTGCCTCGGCCAGCGGCCGCGCGGCGTCCCGGGTGGCGCGCTGCCAGGTCACGGTCTTCATGAACTTGTGGACCGAAAGGCCGCCCGTATAGCGCGCGGCGCCCGAGGTCGGAAGCACATGGTTCGGCCCAGAGGTCTTGTCGCCGAAGGCCACCGTCGTCTCTTCCCCCAGGAACAGCGAGCCATAGGCCCGCAGCCGCGCAAGCCACCAGTCGAGGTCCCGCGCCTGGACGTGGAGGTGTTCCGGCGCGTAGCGGTCGGCGACCTGGGCCATTTCCTCGGCATCGGTGCAGAGGATGACCTCGGCCATGTTGTCCCAGGCCGCCCGCGCGCTTTCGCGGTTCACCTCGGGCAGCGAGGCGATCAGGTCGGGGACCAGACGGATGACCCGCTGGGCCAGCGCCTCGTCCGAAGTCACCAGCCAGACCGGGGAGTTGTAGCCATGTTCCGCCTGACCGACGAGATCGTAGGCCACCATTTCGGCATCGGCGCTGGAATCGGCCAGGACCATGCTGTCGGTGGGTCCGGCGAACATGTCGATACCGACCTGGCCGAAGAGCATCCGCTTCGCCTCGGCCACATACTGGTTGCCGGGGCCGACCAGGATGTCAGCCTTGGGCAGCCCGAAGTGGCCATGCGCCATCGCGGCCACGCCCTGCACGCCGCCAAGGTTGAGGATCACGTCGGCGCCGCAGAGGTCCATGGCGTAAAGGATCGCGGGCGGGATGCCGATGCCGGGGCGGGGGGGCGAGCAGGCGGTGATGTGCGGAACGCCCGCCACCTTGGCGGTGGTGATGGTCATGATCGCGCTGGCGACATGGCTGTAGCGCCCGCCCGGAACGTAGCAGCCCGCAGCCGAGACCGGGATCTGCTTCTGCCCCGCCATCAGGCCGGGGATGATCTCGACGGCGCAGTCCGACAGCGTGGCCTTCTGCGCCTCGGCAAAGCGGCGGATGTTGGCGTGCGCGAAGCGGATGTCCGCTTTCAGACGTTCAGGCACCTGGGCGGCGGCGGCATCCAGCGCGGCGCGGCTGACGATGATGTCGCCGTCCCACTTGTCGAAGGTCCGGGAATAGTCCCGCACGGCCTCTTCGCCCGAGATCGCGATGCGCGCCAGCATGACCTGCACGAGGTCGCGCACGTCCTGGTGGTCGGTTTCCGGCGTGGTCGCGGCTTGCTTCAGGTAGATCATGGACGGGACTTTCGGTTCACATGCGGCCCTTCCACGGCACCAGGCGGCGTTCGAGGAAGCGCATGAGCAGGTCGAATGCGAAGGCGATGATGGCGATCACGAAGATCCCCATGATCACGACCGAGGTCTGCAGGAACTGGCTGGCCGACAGGACCATGTAGCCCAGCCCCTTGGTGGCCGCGACCATCTCGGCGGCGACAAGGGTGGTCCAGCCGAAGCCGATCCCTACACGCATCGCTGTCAGGATCTCTGGCATGGCCGAGGGCAGGATCACATGGCGCATCACCTGCCAGCGCGTCGCGCCGAAGGAATAGGCTGCGTGGATCTGCTCGATGGCGGCGGATTTGACGCCCGACCGTGCGCCAAGCACGATGGGGGCAAAGACCGACAGGAAGATGAGAAGGATCTTCGACGTTTCGTCGATGCCGAACCAGATGATCATCAGGGGCAGGTACGCCAGGGGCGGGATCGGGCGGTAGAACTCGATCGGCGGGTCGAAAATGCCGCGGATAACAGGACTCATCCCCATGGCCAGGCCGAGGGGCAGGCCGATCAGGCAGGCCAGGAGAAAGGCGCTGAACACCCGGAAGGTCGATATCAGGACATGTTCCAGGAATGGGGTGTTGGTGAATCCCTCGCGCCAGATCTGGAAGAACTTGTTCAGCACCGATTGCGGCGACGGGACGAAAAGCGGTTTCACCAGCCCAAGCGCGGTGACCAGCCACCAGACGAACAGCATCACCAGGACCGAGACGACGGACAGCCAGAGCGTGTTGCCCTGGCCGGGAACGCCGTAGATCTCTCCGGGTTTGGTGGGCCGGGCGCGGGCGAGGCGGGCGAAAAGGCCGGGGGCCTTCGGGGGCGGCGACAGGCTCATTCGACGGCTTCCTCGTCGGCGAAGATGATGTTCAGTACCTTCTCGCGCAGCGCGATGAATTCGGGCGAGGCCTTGACCTGCCGCGCGGGTGCGCCGCCCTGGAACTGGCGCGAGAAGGGCAGGTCGAAGTGGTGGGTGATGCGGCCGGGACGCGGCGACATCACGATGAGCTTGGTTCCCATAAACAGCGCCTCCTCGACGCTGTGGGTGATGAAGAAGACGGATTTCCGCGTTTCGCCCCAGATCTTCAGGATCAGCTCCTGAGCCTTTTCCCGCGTGAGCGCGTCCAGCGCGCCGAGCGGTTCGTCCATGAGCAGGATCTTCGGGTCGCAGGTGAGCGCGCGCGCGATGCCGACGCGCTGCTGCATCCCGCCGGACAGCTTGTAGACCGGCGCACCCTGGAACCCGTCGAGGCCGAGAAGCCCGATGTATTCGTTGGCGGTGCGGTAGCGCGCCTCTTTCGGGACGCCCTGGATCTGCAGCCCGAAGGCCACGTTGTCCAGCACGTTCAGCCAAGGAAGGAGGGCATGCTTCTGGAACACGACGGCCCGGTCGGCCCCCGGACCAAAGACGGATCGGCCGTCCAGCGTCAGCGCGCCCGACGTGGGCGACAGGAACCCGGCGATCAGGTTCAGCAGCGTGGACTTGCCGCAGCCCGAGGCGCCAAGCGCGACGACAAATTCGCCCTCGGCGATCTGGAGGTTGATGTCGCTCAGCGCCGCGACCGGTGGGCGGCCGTCGGCAGCGGGGTAGATGACCGACACGTGGTCGATGTTCAGGCTCAAGGTCCCGTCCTTCTGCTTCTGAAGCTGCTGCCCGGACCAGGCGGTCCGGGCAGCGGCCTGCGCATTACTGGCCCGCGGCGGTGGCGGCGTAGGTCGGGTTCACGAAGGCGCTGTAATCGTCCAGCGCCGCGTCGATCCGTCCGGCACCGACGAGGAAGTCGGCGGTCGTCTTGATCTTGGGCGCGGCCGAAGCCAGCCAGGCCTCACCGGTCTGTTCGGCCATCGGCAGGAAGGTGAAGCCTTCCAGGATGCCCGGAACCTGGGCGGGATCGGCACCGGTGGCGGCGGCGAGGGCCTTGACCTGCTCGCTGTCCGCGGTCCAGGCGGCCTTGTTCGCGAGATACTCGCCGTTGACCTTGTCGACGGCCTTCAGGAAGGCCACGATCTTGTCCGGGTTCGCTTCGGCGAAGGACTTGCTGACCACCCAGCCGTCATAGGTGGGGAAGCCCCATTCGGCGGTCTGGTCGGCACCGATGACCAGCGTGCCGGTCTTCAGGATCTCGGACTGTACTGGCTGCCAGATCCAGGCGGCGTCGATGGTGCCCTGACCCCAGGCGGCCGCGATATCGTCGGGCTTCATGCCGACGATGTTGACGTCCGTCTCGCTGAGCCCTTCGTGCTGAAGCGCACCCATCAGCGAATAATGCGCGGTCGACCCGATCGGCACGCCCACGGTCTTGCCTTTCAGGTCGGCAACGCTGGCGATGCCCGCATCATTGCGCGCGATCAGCGACTCGGCTTTCCCGATGACGTCGGAATAGGCGATCAGCTCGATCTCGAGGCCCGAGCTGGCGCCGATGGCGATGGGCGAGGACCCCAGTTCAGACAGCACCACGTCGCCCGAGGCCATCGCGGCGATGACGTCGGTGCCGGCGTCGAACTTGCGCCATTCGATTTCCCAACCGGTGGCCTGGGCCAGCTCGTCCGTGGTGGAGAGAAGCTGCATCGGCGTGGGGTTGCCGAAGTGGCCGATGATGACCTTCTCGGCCAGCGCCTGACCGGCCAGCAGGGCCGAGGCGGCAGCGCCCAGAAGAATGTGCTTCAGTTTCAGGCTCATGGTTGTCTCCTCTGTTGAGTCGTGTCGTCTTCTTGGTTCACTTTGCGGCTGTTGTCGACTGTCCGACGCTTCCGGTGCCCGACGTCGCGAAATCCCGGATCGCCGCGACAAGCACGTCGAGCGTGTCGAAGGCGGTCGCAGTCGGGGCCGTGGCATCCTGCAGCAGCGAAAACTCGGTGCAGGCGATCATCTGCACGGAGGCCCCGCGCTGCAAGAGGTCATCCGAAGCCGACTGCAAGGCCGCTTGCGCCTGGGGTCCAGGTCCTGCCGCCTTGATCTGCCGGATCGCCCCGAGGAGAGCGGCCTCGTCCCGCGGGTAGACCGCATGGACTCCCAAGCGCGCAAGTGCAGCATCGAAGAGCCCGATCTTGCGCACGGCGGGCGAGGCGAGAATGCCTACGGTCCCGTCGATCCCGGCAAGCCCCGCGGCCCGGCGGACCGAGAGGTCCACCATGTCGATGAAGGGAACCCTCACCGCCGCGCGGATTGCCGGGGCGTAGTGATGGGCGGTGTTGCAGGGCATCGCGAGCGCCTCGGCCCCGGCCGCCGCAAGGCGTTGCGCCATCTGCACAAGCACGGGGGCGGGGTCGTCTCCGCCGCCCTCGACCAGCCGGCGGATGCGCGAGGGAACCTGCGGGTTCTGGTCCACCAGAAGGGGGATGTGGTCGGCGTCGTCGGTGGCGGGAACGGCGTCCAGGATCTTCTGCATCAGGAGGATGGTCGCCTGGGGCCCCATGCCGCCAAGTATGCCCACGCGACGCATCTGTCAGCCCAGCCTTTCCCGAGGCGCAGCGCGCCGCCCGTCTTCCGGGGGCAGGTCACAACCTTGGACGGCAAAGGTCAATGCAAATCGCTGCCCCCCGCGCGGCGGGACCGGACCGGGCAGAGGGCAGGGCAGGGTGCGCAAGGGTCAGACCTCCAGCGGTTTCCGCTGTTCGGCAAAGGCCGCATCATAGCCGAAGAGCCCGGCCGCGCCCCCCGTGTGCAGGAAGACCACGCGCTGACCTTTGGAGAAACGGCCCTTCCGCACAAGGTCGATCAGGCCCGCCGCGCCCTTGCCGGAATAGACCGGGTCCAGCAGGATGCCTTCCAGCTGCGCGAACATGCGGATGGCTTCCAGCGTATCCTCACGCGGGATGCCGTAGCCCGCGCCGACATAGCTGCTGTCGGCCACCACATCGGCGCGGGCGACGACCGATGGACACCCCAGTTTCTCGGCCGTTTTCTGGGCAAGGGCGAAGACGTTCTCTTCCTGCTTCTCTTTCGGGGCGCGCACGCCGATCCCGAGAAGCGGGATGCCTGCGTTCAAGGCCTTCAGCCCGGTGACAAGGCCGGCCTGGGTCCCCGCGCTGCCGGTGGCGGTGACGATCTGGTCGATGACGAGGCCGCGGTCATTGGCCTGCGAGACCAGCTCGAAGGCGCAGTTGACATAGCCCAGTGCGCCGGTCGGGTTCGAGCCGCCGCCGGGGATGATGTAGGGTTTGCGGCCCTCGGCCCGCAGGCGGTCGGCCAGAACCTCCATCTCTGCCGCCATGTCCACGCCGCCCGCCCGGCGCGAGGTCGTGGCGCCATGCAGGTGGTCCAGAAGCACGTTGCCGTTCATGTTGTAGTTCGGATCGTTCGATCCGGTGCGGTCTTCCAGGAGGATGTGGCAGGCCAGCCCGAGCTTGGCCGAGAAGGCCGCCGTCTGCCGGGCGTGGTTCGACTGGGTGGCGCCTTGGGTGATGATCGTATCCGCGCCCTGCGCCAGCGCCTCGGCCATCAGGAATTCCAGCTTGCGCGTCTTGTTGCCGCCCGTGGACAGGCCCGTGCAGTCGTCGCGCTTGATCCAGATCTCTGGCCCGCCCAGCTCTTTCGACAGCCGGTCCAAACGTTCCAGCGGTGTGGGCAAATGCGCCAGGAAGATGCGCGGGAAGCGGGCGAGGTGCATGGAGAGGTCCTTCATAACTTGCAGAACGCAAGATTTGATCAGGAGCAAGCCAATTGCAAATGCGAAATCCGGCGGTTATCTTGCAAACTGTGCAACTTCGGGTGTGATGATGCGGCTTGAATGGCTGGAAGACATCCTTGCCATTGCGCAGACCGGGTCGTTCAGCGGCGCGGCCGAACGGCGGAACCTGACGCAGTCCGCCTTCTCGCGACGGATCCAGCAGATCGAGGAGCATGTGGGGGTCGAGCTGTTCGATCGCAGTCGCAAGCCAGTGCAGCTGCGTCCCACCACCCAGGCGCAGGGCGCGCAGATCGAGCAGATCTCGGCGGCGCTGCGTCAGCTGGTGGCCGATCTGCGGCGGGGCGACCGCGTTGCATCGAACCGGATCGTGATTGCAAGCCAGCATTCGCTGACGACATCGCTTGCGCCCCGGATCCTCCAGCGGATCCAGGATGGGGCGGAAGAGGTCTTCGCGCGGTTGCGGTCTGCGAATCTGGATGAATGTTACGGCCTCTTGCTGTCGCGCCAGGCCGATCTGGCGATTGTCTATGCGGCTCCGGACCTGGGGGAGGAGCTGTCCGGAGACTATCTGGAAACCATCGAGCTGGGACCGGACCGGCTGATCCCGGTGCTGCGGGCGGATCTGGGGCCGGGGGTTCTTGATCTGGCGGGGGCGGGAGAGGTGCCTTATGTCGCCTATCCGCCGGAGGTGTTCTTCGGAACGATCATGTCCGACCGCATCCTGCCCCGGCTGGACCCCGGACGGGTTGCCCTGCCCAGGGCCGAGACGGCCTTGACGATCGCGGCGCTTGAGATGGCGGCCGTCGGGGTTGCGGTCGCCTGGGTTCCCGAAACGCTGGCGCACCCTGCCATCCTGAGCGGCCGCGTCACCGATCTTTCGGCGGTGCTTCCTGACTGCCCGCTTGCCGTCCGCGCCGTCCGGCTTCGGGGTCCGCGCGGGGTGGCCGAGGAGGTGATCTGGGACCATCTTCTTGCGCTGCGGTCCGAGGGCGGGGCGGCCTCGGACCTGCGCAATGGAGTGTAGGGCCGGGACCCCCGGCGGGGTCCCGGTTATGGTCAGCTCTGGCCTTCAAACAATTCCGGAATGTGGAAGCAGATGGGCGTTCCGGTCTTGACGTTGACGTAAATCACCCTGTCCTCATATTCCGCGGTTTCGAACGTAAGGAACTGCGTCCCGATCACCTCGCAGTGGTAGTAAAGCGTTGTGGTCCCGCAGGCGATCATCGTCTGTTCCAGGCGTTCCAGGATCATCACCCTGTCCGAGACCCTGGGGAAGGCCAGCATGACCTCACGCTGCCACCAGACCTTGGCGGCGTGGCCCAGAAGCCGCTGGTCGGTGAATACGCCTTCTTCCGGGATGTCGTCTTCGTCATCACGCATCTTGTCCTCCTTCGGTGACAAGTGACGTCTGCCGCCGTTGGCGGGCTTGCTGCGTCACAAATGTCGGAAGGCGGGAAGGCCGCGGATCAGGCCCGAGTATCGGCCCAGTCCGCTGCGCGTGTCAATGAGCCGGCGTCAGCGGGCGTCCTTCACCTCTTCGGTGGTCAGCACGCCGAACTCGTTGCCCCAGCTGTTCCGGATGTAGGTGCCGATCTCGGCGATGTCGTTATCGCTGAGGCGGTCCTTGAAGGCGGGCATGTAGCCGAAGCCGTGGAGGATGACGCGGGCCACATGGGCGGGGTCGGCCAGCTTGGCATCCCCGGCCAGCACGGCCGCGTTGTCGCTGCGCCCGGCCGGACCGTGGCAGATCGCGCAGGTCTCGGCGTATTTCGGCGCGCCGAGGGCGACCACGTCCGAGACGTTCGACTCGTCTGTCACCGAGGCGTCCTCTTCCGCCGTGCCGCCGGCGGTCTTGCCGGTCGCGGGGTCGGTCCATTCCTCTTGCGCGCCGCCCGCCGCAGAGCCCGCGCCGGCGCGCACCTCTTCAAGCGTGGTTGAGGCGCGGGCCTGGCCCAAGCCCCCGCCGCTCGCGCCGTAGGTGAACCTCAGGATGGCGCCGGGATTGTGCAGGACCGAGGTGTTCAGCCCCTCGCCAAACTTCTGCGCCGCCGAGCCGAACGCGTCGGTCGCAATGAACACGGTACGGTTGTCGGGGCCGAGGATCACGTCCCGGTAGCGGTTCTGCGTGGACAGCCATGCGACGGGGGTGCCATCCGCCGTCTTGCCATCCGGCGAGAGGTGCTGGACGTAGAGCGTGCCGTGTTTCAGCGTCGGGATGAGAAGCGAGTTGTCCCACTCGGCAATCCCGTCGGCGCCTGCCTGGTAGAACAGGACGGAGGAGGGCGCGATCGTCGGGTCGCAGATATAGCCGCAGATTTCGCCGATGGGGTAGTCGTCGGGGACCGTCCAGAAGGTGGCGATCGGATCGACCATCGGCCCGTCAAAGCTCGATTCCGGGAACTGCGGGATGCTGTCCGGCACCGGATCGACCGTGAGGTCGATGTTGGCGGGGGCCTCGCTCCAGTTGATGTAGGTGTAGGCCTTGTCGTCGATATGGCCGGCCACGCGCGGCCAGCCGTAGTTGCCGCCGGGCTGGATGATGTTCAGCTCGTCATCGGTGGCGGGGCCGTGCTCGGCCTCGTAAAGCGTTCCGTCCGGTCCGAAAGCAAGACCCTGCGGGTTGCGGTGCCCGTAGCTGAAGATGTGGCTGCGCACGCCGTCGATCTCCGGGTTGTCCTCGGGGATCGAGCCGTCGAGGTTCAGGCGCAGGATCTTTCCGGAATAGGTGTGCCAGTCCTGGGCCGCGACCTCGTCGGCGGTGGGCAGAACCTGCGCCAGGTTCGGACGGCGCTGGTTGCGGCCGAAATTCGCGCCCTGTTCGCCGATCGAATAGTAAAGCTTGCCGTCCGGCCCGAAGACCACGCGGCCGGCATTATGGTCGTTCCAGGCGGGCAGGCCGTCGATCAGGATCTGCGGGTCCACCAACTGCTGCAGCTTGGCGTCGTAGGTGTAACGGACGATCCGGGCGGCGGGGTCGGGGGCGTCTGCGCTGCCGTTGTTCACGGTGTAGCCGAGATAGACGAAGTCGTTGCCCGTGCCTTGCATCAGTTCGGGGTGAAAGGCCATGCCGAGCAGGCCCTCGTGCTGCGGGCCGGTGTAGACGTCGGTCAGCGTCAGAAGCACCTGCTGCGCCCCGCTTTCCGGATCGACGCGCGTCACCTCGCCGCTGGTGCGTTCCGTCACCCAGATCAGACCATCCGGCCCCCAGCGCATGGCCCACGGGTTGCTGAGCCCGGTGGTCAGCACGCGCGAGGCGAACTTCGAAGAGTCGCCGTTTGCGATGTCCACGGGCGTGACCTGGGCGATCGCGGAGGGGGACCCGATCAGAAGGGCAAGCGCCAGCGCGCCAGGAAGCGTGGTGTTCGTGGTCATGTCGTTCCGTCCTGTCCTGCAACACATTCCGCAAGACCGACGTCCCGCGACGGAAGAGGAAACCCCGGACCTCCGGCAAGAGTTCCCGTCCCGACGCATTCCACCGGGCAGCGCCGCGCAGGATACCCCCCTCGCGGCTTGAGTTTGCCGTCGGGGCCACATACACCTTCAGGGGACCAAGGAAGGACCGCACCCCATGCGCATTCATCAGGATCTGGCCGACACGATCGGGAACACGCCGCTTCTGAAGCTGAAGAAAGCTTCGGAAATGACCGGCTGCACCATCCTCGGCAAGGCCGAGTTCATGAACCCCGGCCAGTCGGTCAAGGACCGGGCGGCGCTGTACATCATCAAGGATGCCGTGGCGAAGGGCCTGCTGAAACCGGGCGGGACCATCGTGGAGGGTACCGCCGGCAACACCGGGATCGGTCTGGCCCTTGTGGGCGCCAGCATGGGGTTCCGCACGGTGATCGTGATCCCGGAAACGCAGAGCCAGGAAAAGAAGGACATGCTGCGGCTTGCGGGCGCGGAACTGGTGCAGGTTCCGGCGGCGCCTTACCGCAACCCCAACAACTATGTCCGCTATTCCGGCCGCCTGGCCGAGGCCCTGGCCAAGACCGAACCGAACGGCGCGATCTGGGCCAACCAGTTCGACAACGTGGCGAACCGTCAGGCGCATATCGAGACGACGGGGCCGGAAATCTGGGAGGAGACCGGTGGAAAGGTCGACGGCTTCATCTGTGCCGTGGGTTCGGGCGGAACCCTGGCGGGCGTCGGCATGGCGTTGCAGCCCAAGGGCGTGAAGATCGGTCTGGCTGACCCCGAGGGCGCGGCGCTGCATTCCTTCTACACGACCGGCAAGCTGGATAGTCCCGGCACCTCGATCACCGAGGGGATCGGGCAGGGCCGGATAACGGCCAACCTGGAAGGCTTCACCCCCGACTTCAGCTATCGCATCCCGGATTCCGAGGCGCTGCCGATCATCTTCGATCTTCTGACGGACGAGGGGCTGTGCATGGGCGGCTCGACCGGGATCAACATCGCCGGCGCGATCCGCATGGCGCGCGAGATGGGGCCGGGCAAGACCATCGTCACGATCCTTTGCGACTATGGCAGCCGCTATCAGTCCAAGATCTACAACCCGACCTTCCTGCGTGAGAAGGGGTTGCCGGTCCCGGAATGGCTTGACCGTCCCGCGCGGCCCATTCCGCCGGTCTACGAGGACGCATGAGGCGGCTTCTCCTCTGGCTATGCCTGGTGCTGGCGCTGGCGGCAGCGCCAGTGGTGGCACAGAACCAGACGGGGACCGCGACCGAAGAGCCGGCGGCCGACGGCGCCGATCTGGACTATGCACTGTGGGAGCGGATGGCCGAGCGGGCCGAGGCCGAGATCGGCAACCGCTACACCTCGACCGACCGGCTGGAAGAGATCCGGGCGCAGCTGGCCAAGTGGCGGGCGGCACTGCTGAACGCACAAAGCGCCAATTCCGCCCGCATCGCCACGTTGCGCCAGCAGATCGAGGCGCTTGGCCCGGCCCCCGCTGAAGGCGAGACCGAGGCGGACGAGATTTCGGCCCGCCGGCAGGAGCTGGCAAGCCAGCTGGTCAAGCTGCAAGCCCCCGGAATCGCGGCCGAAGAGGCCTATCGCCGGGCCGACGGGCTGATCGCCGAGATCGACCGGACCTTGCGGGAACGTCAGGCGGACCAGCTTCTGCAGCTTTGGCCCTCGCCCTTGAACCCCGGCAACTGGCCTGAGGCGGCCATCGGTTTTGCCGACACGGTGCAGCGGCTGTGGGACGAGACGGCCGAATCCTGGGATGATCCTAAGGCCAGGGGCGAGCTGTTCGACAACCTGCCGCTGATCCTGGTGCTGCTGGTCGTGGCGCTGGCGCTGGTGGTCTATGTCCGGCGCTGGGTCGAGGTCTTCACCGAACGGCTGCAGGCAGGTGCCTCGGTGCGGGGCCGGCATTTCTGGGCGCTGATCGCCTCGCTGGGCGGGATTGTCCTGCCTGTGCTGGGCGTGGTGGCGCTGTCCACGGCTCTGGTGGCAAGCGGGATGCTGGGCGAGGTCGGCGCGCGTATCGTCGTGGACCTGCCATTGGCGGGGCTTGTCGTCTTTACTGCGGCCTGGCTGGGCGCAAGGGCCTTCCCGCGCGTGCAGGGCGACGAGGCGGTGCTTCCCCTGCCGCCGGAACGCCGGGCCGAGGGCCGCTTCCTGTCGGTGGTGATGGGCCTGGTGATCGCCGCGGACATGTTGCGCGGCGCGGCGATGGACGCGCAGGCTTATTCCGATGCGACAACGGCGGTCATGTCCTTCCCGATCCTGCTGACGGGGGGGCTTGTGCTGATGCGCCTGGGTCGCACCCTTCGCAAGACCCAAGAGGCGGACGAGAAGGCACCGAGCTATTCGCTGCGGCTGATCCAGCTGCTGGCGCGCGGGCTGACGGTGCTTGGCATTCTGGGGCCGGTCCTGGCGGGCTTCGGCTATGTCCAGGCAGCCGAGGCGGTGATCTACCCCGCCATGATGTCCTTTGCGCTGGTGACTCTGATCTTCATCCTGCAACGCCTGATCGGCGATGCCTGGGCGCTGATCACACGGTCCGAGGAGACCGCCCGCGACGCGCTGGTGCCGGTCCTGGCCGGGTTCTTCCTGGCCATAGCCTCGCTTCCGGTGCTGGCGCTGATCTGGGGCGCGCGTTTTTCGGACCTGACCGAGATCTGGACCCGGTTCACCGAGGGTTTCCAGCTGGGCAGCACGCGCATCTCGCCGTCGAATTTCATGGTCTTCGCCGGGGTCTTCGTCATCGGCTACATGCTGACGCGGCTGTTCCAGGGGGCGCTGCGCACCACGATCCTGCCCAAGACCCGGATGGACCAGGGCGGTCAGACGGCGCTGGTGGCCGGGATCGGCTATGTCGGCATCTTCCTTGCGGCGCTCATCGCGATCAACGCCGCTGGGCTGGATCTGTCGGGCCTCGCGATCGTTGCCGGTGCGCTGTCCGTCGGTATCGGTTTCGGCCTGCAGAACATCGTCTCCAACTTCATCTCGGGGATCATCCTTCTCATCGAGCGCCCGGTCAGCGAGGGCGACTGGATCGAGGTCGGCGGGGTGCAGGGCAAGGTCCGCGCGATCTCGGTCCGGTCCACGCGGATCGAGACCTTCGACCGCAACGATGTGATCGTGCCGAATGCCGACCTGATCACCGGCCGGGTGACGAACTGGACCCGGTTCAACCTGTCGGGCCGGATCATCATCCCGGTGGCGGTCGCGCTGGGGTCGGACACGCGGAAGGTGGAAAAGCTGCTGCGCGAGATCGCCGAAGAGCAGCCGCTTGCCATCCTGAATCCGCCGCCCGTGGTGGCATTCATGGGCTACACGGCGACGCAGCTGAATTTCGAGATCCGGGTCATCCTGCGCGATGTCAACTTCAGCGTCCAGGTGCGCAGCGACATGAACCATCGCATCCTGCAGCGGCTGGGCGAGGAGGGCATTCCGATCGTCCCGCCCCCCGCCGCTCCAGCCGCACCGGATCCGAACAAGGCGGCGGACGCGGTGCTGGCGCTGGCCGCGCTGGTCGAGCAGGACCACGGCCAGAAGGAGAAGCCCCAGGCAGCGCGGCGGAAGGCCGGACATCCTGGGCCGACACCAGATGTGAAAGGGGCAGAACGGTGACCGAGCTACTCTTCCGAGATGATGCCTACCAGACCGCCGCCGACTGCCGGATCATCGGGCACACCGGCGAAGGCGGCATCCTTGTCGACCGCTCGGTCTTCTACGCCACCGGAGGCGGACAACCCGGCGACAGCGGGATGCTCGACTGGGGTGGGGCGCGGGTGCCGATCGCGACGGCGCTGAAGGTCGAAGGCGGCATCGCGCTGGTCCCGGCCGAGCCGGTTGCCATGCCCCCCATAGGCGCGCCCGCGCGGCAGCTGATCGACTGGACCCGACGGCATCGCCACATGCGCGTCCACACCGCGCTGCATCTTCTGTCGGTGGTGATCCCGCTGCCGGTCACGGGGGGCCAGATCGCGGCCGACCGGGGGCGACTGGACTTTGACATGCCCGAGCCGCCTGGCGACGTGGCCGCGTTGGAAAAGGCACTGAACAGCCTGATCGCCCGCGATCTGACGGTCACCGACGACTGGATCACCGACGACGAGCTTCTTGCGAACCCGGGTCTGGTCAAGACCATGTCGGTTCGTCCGCCGATGGGGCAGGGGCGGGTGCGACTGGTGCGGATCATGGATGGGGCGACGCAGGTGGACCTGCAACCCTGCGGCGGCACCCATGTCCGCCACAGCTCCGAGATCGGCCGCGTCGAGATCGGAAAGGTCGAGAACAAGGGCCGCCAGAACCGCAGGGTGACGATCACGCTCGCCTGAGGTGTTTTCGCGTGCGCGCGCAGATATGCCCTTGAACAGTCCGGGGAAGCCGGGGTATCAGCGCGCGACGGACAGTTGGCCGAGTGGTCGAAGGCGCACGCCTGGAAAGTGTGTAGGCGGGGAACCGTCTCGAGGGTTCGAATCCCTCACTGTCCGCCATTATCATTGAAATAATTGAGATATTTGGCTCTGTTCGTCGTGGGCACTAGATAGGCACTAAAGGTGCTGGCGCTGGGAATGTCTTCTTTGGTGGGTGGGGTGGTCGGGGGTGTGGCAGGCTGTCGCACTTATCTTAGGCATGGGCTTGGGCCGCTGCGGGACGTACCGATCCGCCGTCAGCCAGACGACAATTCTCTGCAAAGGTCGGTGGCGCGCGCTGGGTGCGCTGTGGACGTGCACTCGACACAGCCTTTGGGCAGGGGTCGCGCCGGGCTTGGACGCCCTGCCGTCCAGCGTCCACGTCCAGCGTAGGGCCGTCCCCACCCACCCCCCGGCCTGCCCCGCGACGACGGTCAGTTCACATCCACCCGGCGCGCACAAAGCGGCGTTGTCGCGATCTCGCTTGTCTGCTTTGTCAAACAAGCATAAGCGATCCCGATCAATTGCCACCGCCTTGCCTTTAGCGCAGTCTCACCTGCTGCAGACGTCTCTGACAAAGCAAGCGGCCGACACCAAACAGCGCCGCATCCACCGCGTGCCGATCTCGCATGAGGCCGTTGCCCTTATCCGGCTGCGTCGGGATATCGTGCCCACGGGCGGCCCGTTCCTTTTCTAGGGCGATGTACCGGACCAGCCTGCCGGCCATCCCAAGCGCTTTTGTAAGAAGACGCAGAAGGAGGCCCAGATCGCTGATGTCCGCATCCGCGACCTGCGCTACACCTTCGCCTCCCTGCTGGTCTCCCGCGGCCCATCTTTGGGAATGATCGGCCGCCCCCTCGGCAACACCCAGATCGGCACCACACAGCGCTACGCCCACCTGATCCACGCGCCGCTTCGTGCCGGGGTTAATGCCGTTGGAGAAATGCCGAAGCCGCGCTTGCGGGTGGTGGGGGAATAGTAGCGCAGGGGCGAGAAGTTTGCCAAAACGGCCCCGAATTCGGGGCTATAAGGCGTTGTAGGAAGGGGCACTTCAGGCTAGCGTTGTGATAGGTTGCTATCAGGGGGCAGTCAGCCGATGGCAGGTCAGTCAAGTTCAAGGCCACAAAAGGCAGCAGACGGAGAAAAGAGGCAGATGCTTCTTCATCTGGAAGCCAATGTAATCAAAAGCTTGAAAAAGGCCGCGGTTGATCGTGAATCGTCTGCTTCGGCCATTGCTAACGAGGCCATAACCGAGTGGCTGAAAAAAATGAATTTGGCAGATATAGGGCCGCGGTGAGTGAAAAGAATAGGATAGGCTAGGGAATGTCGCTTCCAACCATATTTGATGTTTGTGTTCCTCGCGATGATGTGGCCAATGGGTCCGTCACAGAAAGTGACTATGCTGCGAACCTTGCCAATGTCTTGAACCGAACAGCGCCGCCGGATTACGTGGACGCCCCCACCTTTTTCACAAATACTTTTCCCACTGAGGGCTTACGTGAGCTTCTGGCAAACGTTTGCGGAAGGCTTTCCGGGCGCGGCGACAGCGTCTCGTCCGTTTTCCGTCTCGACACATCATATGGTGGCGGAAAAACACATGGTCTGATCGCTTTGATTCATGCCGCGAACGGCATGCAAGGTGTGACCAATACGGCAGAATTCCTTGATCCGACGCTAGTTCCTGTCGGAAAGGTTAGAATTGCGGCTTTCGATGGTGAGAATGCTGACCCGTCGAATGGGCGACCGATGGGCGATGGGGTTCGCGCGCACACACCTTGGGGCGAGATCGCCTATCAACTTGCAGGCCTCGATGGTTACCGGGTTGTGCAGAGATCGGATGAAGATCGTGTCGCGCCTGGTGCCGACACGCTGAAGGAGCTGTTTGGCGGTGAGTCGGTTCTGATCGTTCTGGATGAACTCGGCGAATACCTCCGACGCGTCCAAGGCATGGGTGGCCGTGATCAGTTGACAGCCTTCTTGAAGGCTCTGCTTACGGCGATCGAGAGCTCGCCGAGAGCCGCAATCGTCTACACCTTGGCCGTCCGGTCGGATGGCAAGGGGATCGACGCATTCGCCGACGAAAACGAGTTCCTTTCGCGGGCCATGGCCGAACTTGAAAGCGTGTCTGGACGAAAGGCAACGAACCTCAACCCGACCAAGGACGATGAAACCGCTAAGGTTATTCGTCGTCGTCTGTTCGCCAAGATCGACGAAGCGAAGGCCGCCGAGCTGATCGATGCCTATCGTGTTCTGTGGGCCAATAACCGCGACAGCCTCTCAGAAGATGCGCGGCGGTCAACGACGGCGGCAGAGTTTGCAGATACCTTCCCGTTCCACCCGGACGTCCTCGACACATTGACTGGCAAGACCTCTACACTCGGCGGTTTCCAGCGTGTTCGGGGCATGTTGCGGATTCTCGCGAAGACTGTGGCGTCCGTGTGGGCAACTCGCCCTGCAGATGCCTTTGCCATTCATCTTCATCACGTCGATCTGGGTTCAGAAGCCATAAGACGAGAGTTCACCACCCGTTTGCAGCAGGGCGCCTACGTTCCAGCAATTCTGAACGATATTGCCGGCACGACTGAAAAGCCTGCATTGGCACAGGAACTCGATGCCAAGCATTACAAGGGGCTGCTGCCTTACAGCACATACACCGCGCGGACCATCTTCATTCACACCCTTGCGTTCAACAACGATCTCAAGGGTTTGGCGCCGGATCATTTGAGATATTCGATCCTGAACCCGGCTTCCGATCTGTCGTTCATCGACGACGCTCGCACGAAGTTCAGGGCAGACTCTGCCTATCTGGACGACCGGCCCTCGGCTCCGTTGCGCTTCAACGCTGAGGCCAATCTCACGCAGGTAATCGGCCGAGAAGAGAAGAACATCGATCCCGGTGAAGCCCGGTCGCAGCTCGCAGATCGGATTAGGTCGATCTTCGGCGGCCAATCCTTCGACCTCGTGCCCTTCCCGGGCGGTCCCTGGGACGTTCCGGACGATGTTTCCGACGGGAAGCCTCGTTTGGTTCTGCTGTCCCACGATGCTCTCGAAATTGGCCCAGACCTTCGCGAAGTGCCCGAGATCATTGGTCGGATGTTCGAGCGAAAGGGAACGGACGGCAACGGTTTGAGGTCGCTTCGGAACAATCTGGTCTTTGCGGTTGCCGATGAGACCAAGGTTAACGAGATGAAGCGCGCCATTGTGCGCCGCCTCGCGCTTCAAGAACTGAAGCGGCCCGATCGGCTGCGTGAGCTAGCAGAGCATCAGCAGGCCAAGGTTCTGGAACTCGAGAAGAAGTCTGAAACCGAAGCCGCCATAGCGATCCAGCAATGCTATCGGCATGTTCTTTATCCTTCGCGCACGTCTCTTGGCGGCGCAGGAACCATTCAGCTCGCGCATGCCGTGATCGACATCCAGAACGCGTCCGAGCGGCCGGGGTCTGGCCAGCTTCAGATTGTTCGGCAGCTGCAAAGCCACAACAAAGTTCGCGATGCTTCTGATGCGCCCGACGCTCCGTCCTACATTCGCGATCGGACGCCGCTGAAAAAGGGGCAGATCAGCTCCCGCGACCTTCGCGATGAGTTCCGACGTGACCCGTCCCTGTCGATCCTCTTGTCTGATGATGTGTTCATCAAGGCGGTGCGCAAAGGGATCGAGGAGGGCGTCTACGTCTACAAGCGCGGCGATCTTTTGGCTGGGCCGGGTGATCCGATCCCGACGATCAAGATCGACGAAGAGACCATGATCTTCACGATGGAATTCGCGAAGAACAAAGGTATCTGGCCGCACCCGGCACCTGCACCGGCGGCGCAACCTGCGGCGGTCGGGGGTGGTGCGGCGGTTGTGACCGGGCCAACGCCGACAGGAGGTGGTGACTTCCCGCCGGTAGGGCCTTCGCCCGCGACCGGGGCGGGAGAGCGGCCGCAGACCCAGCTTGCAGGGGCGAAGGTAATCACGGCCGAGGGCGTCCTGAAAGAAGCCCTTCGCCGCGTGATCGAACAGGCCAAGACCGCCAAGCTGGACAAGGTCGATCGCATCGTGATCCGGCTGTTCGAATATGGCGATGCCTTCAAGCTGGTGCCGATCGCGAACACGGTCGCCGGGGCAAAGCGGGGCGTGCGGCTTGAGGGCAGCTTCATGACCGCCCAGGACAGCACCTTCGAGTTCGAATTCGATGGTACGGCGCAGGATGCGTCGACCATGAAGGACTATCTCGAACCCCAATTCCGCGCAGCGAAAGAGACCGATCTGAAGGCCAGTATTTCGTTTGATTTCGACGCCGGGCTCGCGCTGGATGGCGACGCGGCGGACAAGTTCGTCGAAAAGCTGACGCGTTTTGCCAGCGCGGCGGCCTATGTCGAAGCAACGGCTGAGGTGAAGTAATGCGCGTGCCAAGCCGGAAGGAAGACCTCTCCATGATCTCGCGAACCCAACCGCAGTACGAATTGCGCGCACGGCGCCACGGCCCCGGGGATACCGAGATCGAGATCTGGCAGCTTCCCTCCCTTGCCACGCCGCAGATCGTGGGCCCACTCCGGCTGGCCGGGTTGCGGGGGCGCAATCTGGAACTGACCGAACACCGCGTGCTGCGGCGGCTGAAGGAAAGCGGGATCAGGCTGGACCTGTTGCCGATCGAGGGGATGGGATCGGCGCTGAACGAGGAAACGGCGCTGCGCTTGGCACTGCTGTTCCGCACCCTCGCGCCGATGCGCAACCGTGACAACATGCGACTGGTCGCCGATGGGATCGAGGCGATGGGTAAGGAAGAGGCGGGCTACTGGCTGGGCATGTCCGTCCACCGCAAGAACCCGCGCCGGGTGCTGACCGCCTTGCGCACACTGCTGACCGATCCGGCGAAATAATGAAAGAAGAGAAGCCCATGTCCGATGTTCGCCTGATTGAGCGCTGGTTGCCCATAGCTGAGATTGGAGTTGAGGGTGTTCGTGAACGGACTCCAATGACCCCGTTTCCTGCGCCGAACCGGTTGCACGTTTGGTGGGCAAGACGTCCTCTTGTCGCATCTAGAGCTGCGATTCTTGCGTCTTTGCTGCCAGCCGACGCAGATCATCAGACGTTTCTGCGAGTGCTGGGTATTCACGGCAATCCAATAATCGCGAAACTGGCCATTGAACGCGCAAAAAGAACGGGCGTCAGAGTAAAGGACCCTTATGGCTATCCCAGGGCCTTTTCCCACTTGCCGTCTCAGGCGGATGCCGATTGGTTGGTTCGTACATTGATGGGGCGCGTTGTTCTCGACCCAACCGCTGGTGGAGGCTCAATTCCGTTCGAGAGCTCTCGTCTTGGGCTTGATACTTATGCAAACGACTTAAATCCGGTAGCTGCACTTGTGACGCGCGCCACAATTGATTTCCCTTCAATTCATGGCCAAGCCCTAGTTGACGAATTTAGAAGAATTGGGGTCGAGTTCAAGAAGCGATTCTCTGAAAAGATCGAATGGGCGTTTCCACAAGCTGGGGCGCCAGATGAGTTGGATACCACCTATCTCTGGGCAAGAACTATTGAGTGTCCCTATTGTAGCGGTCTCGTTCCGCTTTCACCGAACTGGAAGTTGAGTCCAAGTGGTGAAGGGGTTACAATCAAGCCCCATCTTGCCGACGGCCCTCACTCACTCGGGCGGCGTTGTGATTTTGAGATCGTGAAGATGCCTAGCGATCATTCTCAGGGAACAATGAAAGGAGGCGATGCTATTTGTCCATTCACCGATTGCGGGCGCGTCATCTCTGGTGAGGAGGTCAAAGGTCAAGCTCAAGCGCAAAGAATGGGCGAACAAATGTTCGCTGTCGTGTTTAAGCGTCGCATCGAGAATAGGCTAAAATCTGGAAAGAAAGGGAAGCCTTCGTGGGAAAGAGGTTATCGCGCTGCTATCGAATCTGATGACAACTATGTGCGGGTTGCTAAGTTTCTTGAAGAGAAAAAGATCGAGTGGAGCGCTCTGGATGTCTTGCCGTCGGAGGAAATTCAAAGCGCCCATCCAAAGTGGGACCCGCGGCGATACGGTGTCGTTAAGTGGACTGACTTCTTCTCCCCGAGACAGCTGTTGGTTCATGGATCTGCAGTTGAGACGTTCAGAGAAATTCTCCTTGAATTAGAAGAGAAGGGGTGTCTTGAGCCGCTAAGCAAAGCGGCATTGTGCTATCTAGCTTTCTCTGTCGATAAGATGCTTGATTACAATGCGAGAGCAAGTACTTGGGATTGGACAACAGAAAGGTCAAGACATTTCTTCGTTCGGCACAACTTGCCCTATGTCTGGCAGTACTCCGAACTTTGTCCAACTGTGGAAGGTCTCGGGTTCAATTGGATCATCGACGAAATGGAGGTCTGTATCCGAGAGCTTACTCAACTTTCTGGTGCGCCTAAAAGCGGTCAGCCAGGATTGTTCGATGTGAGCAACGTGCGCGATCAACGAACGGTGGTTACCGTTAAGTCAGGGGCGACACTTGATCATATCCCCGATGCTTCGGTAGATGCAGTGGTGATGGACCCGCCGTACGGGGCCAATGTGATGTATGCGGAAATATCTGACTTCTTTTATGTATGGCTCAAGCGAACTGCCGGACTCGTGTTTCCCGAAATCTTCACTCGTCGCTTGACTGATAAGGCAGGCGAAGCTGTAGCGAACCGTTCGTTGTTTCCGGACGCTAAGAATGCGGACGTTCTTGCAAATCGCGACTATCAGGAAAAGATGGCCGCAATTTTTGCAGAATGCCGTCGCGTCCTGAAACCGAACGGCATCATGACAGTGATGTTCACGCACAAGGAAACCAGTGCCTGGGATGCTCTGACCACCGGGTTGATCGAGGCCGGGTTCATCATCACTGCCTCTTGGCCCGTGAACACCGAGGCGGAAGGCTCGCTTCACATTAAGGACAAGGCGGCCGCGAACTCCACGATCTTCCTCGTCTGCCGCCCGCGCCCGGCCGAGCAGAGCGACGAGACGACCTATTGGGAAGACGTTGAGCCCTTGGTGGCACAGGCTGTCCGCACCCGGGTGGAAGAGTTCCAGAAGGCCGGGATCAGCGGCGTTGACCTCTACCTTGCCTCCTTCGGCCCGGCGCTGGAAGAGTTCTCGCGCCACTGGCCGCTGAAGCGCGGCACCCCGCGGCCCGAGCCGCTGGCCAAGAAGCGACGAAAACAGGCAGAGCTGTTCGAGGAAGAATTCGATCCCTACGCCGTGACGCCGGAAGACGCCCTCGACGCAGCCCGGCGGGAGGTGAAGACGTGGCGCTTGAACCAGCTGACCCACACAAAGGGCCGTGCCGATCTGGACCCGACGACCTCGTGGTTCGTGCTGGCCTGGGACGCCTTCAAGGCGCCGGTCTTCAGCTATGACGAAGGCCTGCGTCTGGCGCGTGCCGTCGGCGCCGATCTCGAGGGCCAGTTGATCGGCCGTCTGTGCGAGAAGAAGGGATCGGACATCAAGTTGTGGGATAGCTCGACGCGGGCAGCCAAGAGCGGCCTCGGCCCGGCTGACGGATCGCGGGCGATGATCGACGCGGTTCACCACGCTGCCCACCGCGGCCGGACGCGCACGCTGGAAGGCGCGCTGGATCTGCTGAAGGACGCGGGGCTGGAAAACGATCCTCAGTTCCTCGCGGCGCTCGAGGCCGTTCTGGAAGTGCTGCCACCATCGCGGGGCTTTGTCGGCTTCGACGTGGCGACCGGCGATGCCAAGTCCGCCGCCGATGACTTTGACGCGCTTGAGAAGCTTCGGCGCTTGGCGTTCTCGGACAAGGTGGATGAACCCCAGCAGCTGTCCTTGTTCGCGGAGGAGGCCGTTTGAGCCTGTTGCGCGACACCGCTTGGCGCCTGAAATACACGCCGGACGATGGCGACCTCGTCCGGCTGTTCTACGTTCCGGCTCTCCGATCGGCGACGCGCTATGACCGGCTGACGGGCTATTTCTCGTCTCGCGCGCTGGCCCTGGCGGCGCGGGGCATCGAAGGGCTTGTCCTCAACAACGGCAAGATGCGGCTGATCGTGGGCTGCACGCTGGGCGAAGAGGACGTCGAGGCGATCGAACGTGGCGAGGCCGTTCGGGATGCCGTGGAGCGGACGATCCAGAGGATGCCGCCCTTGACGGGCGACCCCCGCACCGTCGATGCTCTGGAACTTGTCGCCTGGATGGTGGCCCAAGGCTATCTTGACGTGAAGCTTGCGGTTCCTTGCGACGCGAACCGCCGCCCGATCCGCGATGACAGCATCTTCCACGAGAAGACCGGGATCATCGAGGACAAGACTGGCGATCGGCTCGCCTTCAATGGCAGCATCAACGAAACCGAGTATGGCTGGACGCGGAACTGGGAGAGCTTCAACGCTTTCACGTCGTGGAACGATGGGCCCCGTGTGGACGAGGAAGAGGCAAGTTTCGCCAAGCTCTGGGCGAATCAAGCTAAGCGGGCAATCACACTGGACGTGCCGACTGCGCTACGTGAGCAGCTGCTCACCTTCCTGCCCGATCCCGAGCAACTGCCCAAGCGGATGCAGGAGCATGAGGACGAGGGCAGGGAGGATAAAGGGACCCGCAGCACTGTGCAGCGCGCTGGCAAGGGTGATTTACCAGCGCCCATCGCCGCACCAGTTCTTTCGATCGACGAGGAACGCCAGGCCGTTTGGGAGCGGATCGCGAATGCCGCGAACGATCCAAATGGCGGCGACCGAGTAGGAGAGGCCACTTCTGCGGTCGTTCCTTGGCCCCATCAGGTGCGGGCCTTCCATCGTCTTTACGATCAATGGCCGCCTAAGCTTCTGATCGCTGATGAGGTCGGTCTTGGGAAAACGGTTCAGGCCGGGCTCCTGCTTCGGCAATCATGGTTGTCCGGGCGTGTGAAGCGCGCCCTTGTTCTGGCGCCGAAGAACGTCTGTAGGCAGTGGCAGATCGAACTTCGTGAGAAATTCAATCTCAACTGGCCAATTTATGATGGGCACCGTCTGGTTTGGTATCGATCGCCAGCCCGTGATCACAGTGCCGAGAAGGCAGTATCACGCGACGACTGGCATCGTGAGCCGTTCGTGATCATGTCGAGCCATCTTGCGCGTCGAAGAGAACGGCAAACAGAGATTTTGGATTCTGCCAATCCTTGGGATTTGGTTGTGCTGGACGAAGCGCACCATGCTCGGACCAAGGGGGCAGGAACAGCGCAGGCTAAGGGCAGCAATCGGCTTCTTCAGTTGATGCGCTCGCTGAAAAGAAGAACAGAGGGCTTAGTGTTGCTGACCGCAACGCCCCTCCAAGTTCACGCTACCGAACTTTGGGACCTACTTGATTTGCTCGGGGTGCCTCCGGAGTGGTCATCGGATGCATTCGTTCGCTTCTTCTCGGAGGTAGCGAAAGAACCGGTCAGCAACGACGGACTCGATTGGCTTGCTGCGCTTTTCCGCGCGCATGAGGCGCACTTTGGGGAAATTCCTTGGGAGGCGGCGCAAGGCAAGACTGGTCTAAGCGGCCTGAAGACCAAGAAGGTCCTGCGAGCCCTGCGAGACAACGCGGCAACCCCGAGGCGCCAACTTTCCCAGGAAGAGAGGAACGCCGCTCTCATGATCCTGAAGAAAGCAACCCCGGTAAGTGCCTTGGTTTCGCGTCACACCCGCGAACTGCTGCGCAAATACTTCAAGGCCGGGAAGCTTTCGACACGAGTTGCAACCCGCCAAGTTGAAGACCGGTTTATCCCTTTGTCCCAAGAGGAGAGGGATCTCTATCGGCAAGTCGAGACTTACATTTCTCAAACCTACAACGCCTCAGCGGCTGATGCGCGAAATGCGGTTGGCTTTGTGATGACGATCTATCGCCGCCGGTTGGCCTCCAGCTTCCATGCTCTGCGCATGACTATGGAGAAAAGAAGGGGCGGCGTTGGCGACGTGCTTTCTGCAGCAGATGAGGCGCGGATCGATGAAAACGTCGCTGACCAAGTCGAAGCAGGTGAAGAAATCGATGCGGAGAGCGTTTCTGAGGATGAGCGGCGGGCGCTCGCGTTTGAAGAGGTCGAGACGATCGATGAGATAGTTGAAGAGATTGGGCGGCTGCCGACTGATACCAAGGCCGTTCACCTTTCCAACGTCTTGGGCGAACTGAAGGCATCGGGCTATTCGCAGGTGATGGTCTTCACGCAGTTTACTGACACCATGGACTATCTCCGCGATCAAGTCGTTGCTGCGGGGTATTCGGTGATGTGCTTCTCTGGACGCGGCGGAGAAGTGCAAGGTTCCGATCGCGCCTGGAGCCTCATTTCAAGGGACGAGGTCAAGCGCAGGTTCAAGGAAGGTCGTGCGGAAATCCTTGTTTGCACTGACGCCGCAGCCGAGGGGCTGAACTTCCAGTTTTGTGGGGCGCTGATCAACTACGACATGCCTTGGAACCCGATGCGAGTTGAACAGCGGATCGGCCGCATCGATCGACTCGGGCAGCGGTTCTCCGATATTCGTATTGTTAATCTGCACTACGAAGACACGGTCGAGGCTGACGTCTATCGAGCCTTGCGCAGCAGGATTTCCGTGTTTGAGAGTGTCGTTGGTGGTCTCCAGCCGATCTTGACCAGGTTGCCAAAGCTAATCGAAGAAACCGTTCTTTCGAAGGCAACGACTGATGATGCGCGTCGCGACGAGGCGCTGGGCCGTCTGGAGACTGAACTTTCGTTGGGAGTGGGAGCATCGATCGACCTTGATGACTTCTCCGACGAAGAACTCACCTTCCCGCCTCGTTCTGAGCCAGCCCTGAGCTTGTCGGACCTGAAGGCTGTTCTCGATCGACCCGCATTGCTGCCTCGCGGCGCCGAGGCCGTAAAGCTGGGCGTGAAGGACTACAGGTTCACCGATGGTTTCTTGCCTCAAGCGGTGCGTGTGACAGTAGATCGGGAATTCTATGAGCTTCACTCGGAAAGTGTCGAGCTTTGGACTCCTGGAAGCCCAACGTTTCCAGATCTGGGTGTGTATCGAAATACCAACTGATGTCTCACTGAAATGCGCATTGCGGATGACGCAAAGGCCTTGCAGGGCCGACGAAAGGTATGAACTAGGCCAAGGGGCGGGCTCATTGACCTAACTTCTCACACTTCTACTGCCCTCGGGTTGGCGTGACCTCTATCCAAGCGTCGTCGAGTGTCACAACAACCTCACCTTATGTCGCTTAGTCTGACATCTGGCAGTGGAACGGTAAACAGAGATTTTGGAGACGACACGCTTACAATCTCTTTATTGTTAAGCGGCAGTGTGATTGTAAATGCGCTGCGAAAAACTGTGTTGTAGCGTCCAGCAATTACGAGCTGATTAGCGTGATGGGCTTCAATAACATCAGGGTCGTGTATTGCCAGATCACATTGGGCGATTCGAAAAGATGAGTCTTTTGAGGACCAAGCTTCTTCCGCGTAGGGAATTATCGCTTTTCCGAAGCATCGCTCCAAGATAGGCCGGGCACGAGGTGGATCGCCTATCTGAAAAGCAGTATAAAGAAAATCTCTACCATCGATCGCTGTGCTTGCGGGATCTGCATTGAACTCTATAATAATGGGGGTGTCACTAGAGCCAGACTTATTGTGCCTGCACGCATAGTACATCGCCCCCGCCTCGTCTCCGCACGCGCAAATGGCCGCCACCGATCTGGTATTTTTGCGAGTGTCGTCAACTGAAAGGTCGGGCTTAAGATGTAGAGCTCTAAGATCACCAGGATGCTCGTGTGTCACCTGCCATTTGCCTTGACCCGGCAACAATCCATGCAAACGTATGCTATCCATAACCAGTTCCGCCTTGTCTCTAGGAACTGCAATCCCTCTAAAAAAATGCAAGTCTAATCCTCGCCTTTCTCAACTGTAGAACTTTTCTTTTTTCCATCAGAAGCGCTGATGAAAGGTCGCACGGAAGAACCGATGATCATCCTGTTGATTGGCCCGCAGGTGCTGGGAGGCATTTTGTCAATTTCAACACTAACGTGCCCGTCGGTCTCAAGTCGATTGTTTTGCGCGGCGCTGTCAGATGTCATCATACCATCCATGTCTGGATTGTAGCGTGTCAAGACGAAAGCAAATCCATGCCCCGCATCACCGGCCTCAAGTCCGAAACGCAACGCGACCGCTTCCTTAACGCGGCCAAGTCCTACGTCCGGGGCGGAGCCCTGGCGCGGACGTGCGGGGCGAAGCTGCGGACGGGCGGGGTCTGCGAGCAGTTGGCCCTGGCCGGAGAAACGCGCTGTCTCCGGCACGGGGGGCCAACCGCGGCCCGGCGCTTTCGTGAACGGCAGCGGGCGGGGCTGCGCCAAGGGTCGGTCTCGCCGGAGGAATGGGCGCGGGCCGAAGCCAGGCGGGCGCGGAACGCGCTGACGTGGGCATGGCGCAAAGACCCCCGCCTGCCGGGACGGACGATTGATCTGGGGCCGGACGAGGTGGCCTTTGTCGCGTCCGCTGCGGACAAGGGAGTGGACGTGGACGCGCTCTATCCTGCGCTGGCAGACTGGCTGCGTTGGCGCTGGCGGCGGCACCAGATGGACCGCCCGGACGCCGCGCGGTGGCACAAGGCGGTGCGTGAGGAATTGCCCCGGCAGCGGGCCGCTGCGGACGCGGCTGTGGCGTGGGTGAGCCTTGGGATTACAGACAAGCGGACTAAGGCCGGACGGGCCGCCAAGGCCGCATTGCGTGCCGGGGGCATCGAACGGGCGCGGGCCGCCGTGGACGCGCTGCGCTCCGCGTCAAGCGCGGCTGTGGACGTGGACATGGACAAGGGAGTGGGCAAGCCTGCCGGACCCTTGACGCCGCTTCCTGTGCGGCCGTGGACGGCCCGTGCGGCGGCGGACGGGTGGAAGCGTCGGCGGTCTGACCGGCAGAAGGCGCCCCCGGCGCCGCCCCGGCCCGCCAAGCCTCTCGGGCGTCCGCCGCGCGTGCCGGACCGCCCGGAGGACTTGGCGGCCTATGGTGCGGTCCTGCGCGCAGCGGGACCGCAGGTCCGGGCGATGTATGAGGCGATCCCCCGGCAGGAAGATCGTCTGCGGTTCCTGCGCGATCTGGCCGGATATGCGAACGCCCCGGACGATGCCGGGGCGCAGCGTAGATGGCTAGGTTGGGTTACGGCCGAGGATCGTAGGGCGTGAAGTCCAAGCCCCAATCGTCCGGGTCCAGCCGGGACGGGTCGGGCAGGACGAGGCTCCGCAGGATCGGTTCGGCCCAGCTTTCGCCCACATAGATGGCTTCCATGAGAGCCGTCAGCACGAAGGCGCTTTCCTTGGCGGGGTCGGCCTTCACGTTAGGCCAGGCTTCGTCCAAAGTCTCGCCCCTGTCGTCGCAATAGGCGGACACCGCCGGGAGGGCGACCGTCGCGAGGCGCCACCCTTCGGACTCGCGCGGATCGAGAACCCGCAGAGAGAAGACGAACATCGGTTGGATGATCTCGAAGGGCGTTTCGGACAGGAGGACTTCCACGCGACGGATGCGCGCGACCTGACGGGGATTATCCCGCAGCCAGGTCCGTTCGGCTTCGCCGTCGATCCTTTCGCCCTTCTCGTCGAACAGGGGGCGGAGGGTCGTGGTGGTGCTGAGGGAGTCGGTGAAGGTGTAGAAACTGTTCACGGGTCTGGTCTCCGTAAGAGGGTTGGCCGGGGTCACGCGGCGTGCCGCGCGGCGATGGGGGCAAACTGCGTGCGCCAATGGAGCGGCAGTTCGGCCAGGTCCGGCAGGGCAAGCCCGCCGGGGGCAGTCAGCGCATGGCCCGCGTCCACGTCCGCGTCGGCCGTCAGGACGGTCAGGGCGAAGTCGTTGTCGGCCATCATGTCGCCGGTGTTCTCCTGTCACCCCCGGAAGGCCGGGGCGTCCCAATGGACGGAGTGGACTTCGACATGGGCGGGCCGCCAGCCGTCCGGCGCGAACGGGTCCAACACCCGGACGGTCAGCAGGATCACCCGCTTGTCCGTCCGGGTGTCGTCCCGGAAGGCCCGGATGCGCGCGACGGCTTCGGGGTTGTCCAGAAGCCAGCCCGGATCAGACGGCAAGGCGAGGTCGGGCGCATAGATGCGGCCGAGGTCGGGCATACGCCCGACGAAGCGATAAATCGCGTTTGTCAAGATTTGGTCCCCCTTCGGTGCTTTCGAGGGGTTGGCGTTCTGCCGCCCGTTACCGGACGACGGTGGGGGCGCGGGACGAGGGCGCCTTGGGGTCGTCCGTGGCGCTGGACGAGGGCGCCTTGGGGTCGTCCGTGGCGGCCTGCGAACCGCCATTGCCGCCGGAGGTCCAGCGCGCAGGGAGTGGTCGAGGGGCAAGAACGCGCCCCATTAATCACCTAACGAATATTCACGTCCGGCCCAGAATTGGCCGCCGATGGGGGCCGAACGCCCAGTGGAAGACAAGGTAGACCGCGAAAGCGCCCCAAAGAGTTTCTTCCTGTTTTCGTGCTTTCCGGCCCTGTTTCCTGCCCCTTTCCTTATCTTTTCAGAACTAAAGAGATAGGTCGGTCTACCTTGTCTACTTTTCCAGAAACCGATTTTTTAACAGTAACTTACGGTAGACAAAGCGGTAGACAAAGAGGGGGACAGGGTAGACAAGGCCCCCTGCGGGCGAGCGGACCGAAACTGAGCGGGGAATTCTCCCCTTATCTTCGCCCCTTGCTTTGTCCCCCGATTGTCTACCACTTTGTCTACCTTTCCAAACTTTACGGGAATTTCCCGAATTACGCCCCGCCGGACGCCCGGTCCTCGCGAAGCCGCCAGTCATAAATGCGGCAGTGCTTGCGCCCGGCCTCCGCGCGTTCGATCCCCCAACGGTCCCGCAGCGGACCCAAGACCCGCGCAATCCCAGACTTAAGCGGAACGCGGTTGCGGTCCCAATACGGCCCGTCGATGAGAGCCAGCGTCCGGTCCAGGTCTTCATACGACCCACGCCAGCCGCCTCCGGGCTGTTGCCGCAGCAATTCGCGCAGCCGGTAAGCAATCGGGTCGTCCGACAGTTGGTCCTCGGCCGCCGCAGCCCGCAGGTTGTTGATCGCCTGCGTAAGCAGCCCGGCGGGCCAGTCAAGGCCATGCCAAGCGGCGGCTTCGGCTACTTGCGCCACGTCCGCGAAACGCGGCGGTGGGGGGAAGAAGCCCCCGCGCTGCGCCAGCCTGATGGACCCAACATGCTCCAAGCCGACGGCCAGAAGGTCGAACAGGTCGGCCAGCAGATGCGGCAGGTCCGCAGCCCACGCCGCGTCCAGTTCGCTCTCGGACCTGCGCTTTTCCTTGGGGAGCGGCGGGGTGGCCAGGTTCAGCAACCTGTCCTGCAAATCCGGGCGGCGGGTAATGCCGCTGTCCAGGACGGACGTGAAAATCACCGAGCAGAGGGCACTCGCCACCGTCCGCTCGTTGTTTGTGTAGAGCCGCCGCGCCGAATAGGAGGCCCCCGTAGCAAGGCAGCAGAGAATGTCCGCGTGTTCCGCGCGGACCCCGGAGGTATTGTCCAGGACGATGTTGCTCATCTGCCCAAGCTGCGCAAACACCCCTGCCTCGTCCGCCGCCAGACGCGACAGGACCGCAGCCTTGTCCGGGTCAGTAAGGTCGTTCATGCGCCGGGCAGTGGTCGTCTTTCCGCCACCCTGTTCCCCCGCAAGCAGCAGGTGCGGAACGGCGCCCACACGAACCACTTGTGCGATGAGGAAAGTCAGCAGGGCGGCGCGCTGCATGACGCCCTCGTCGCGCGGGTCGTTCGGCCGCAGCACCGGCGCAAGGGGAACGTGCCGCAGAATGCGGTCGAGAAACGACAGCCCGTCGTTCGCCCGGACCGGCAGGGCCTGCGGCAGTCCGCCGGGGCGGTGCATCAACACCACCGGGGCGTCGGCGACTTTTACGACCTTCCAGCCGCCCTGCTTGATTTCAATCGCGCGATTTTCCGCGTCCATAAGGTTGAAATAGATGGTCGGGTTGTCCGGCGGCCCGAATGCGGCCACGCGATAGAAGACTTCCACAGGTTCGTTGGCGGCGGCCAACGCCTCAAGAGATTCCGTCAGGTGCTTCCGTGCCGGTCCGGTAAGGCCAATGCCGTTCCGCGTAAGCCAGCCCAGCAATACGTTGAAGCCAGCCGTCCAAGAGAGATTGACCCAACGCCCGTCCACACAGACGACAACCCCGCCGTCCTTCGCATCGGGGCGCGGAACGATGCTGTGAAGCTGCATGAATGCAAGGGCGAGATCGTGCCTGGCGCGCTTGCTCTTGCCGTCGCCGCTTTCGGCCGCCGCATCCTTCTGAATACGTGCGGCGCGGTTCGACGCCAAGCGCGCCGTCTCGGACGCCACTTCCTCCGCATCATCCAACCCGCCTGCGTCCCTGACACTCTCGCGTGCCAAATACTCCACCGCCGTCTCAGGCTCACCCGCGCCCAGCAAGCCCAACACCCGCCGCCCGGCCTGACGCTCGTCGTAAGCCTGCATCATCATCTGCCGGAATTCGACCGTCGAATGGCCTTGGCAGGACGCATGGTTACAGTGCATCAGCCCGCCGCCAAGGAAGGCAAAGCCCGTATCGACCCTAGTGCTGTGCGCCGCCATGTTCGGACAGTGGGCTTCGACCACGCCAGCCCCGCGCTGCGTCAGGTTCCCGCCGCACTCCTGCCAGAGCCGCATCAGCGGATCAGGACGGGACAGGTCCGCCGACCGGACCAGCGCCCCGGACCCGAGGGCCGCACCGATCTGCGCGGCGTTCATCATCGCCCGCCCGGACGCGGACGCCGGGAAGTCGGCCTGACGCCACGCCTGCGCCCCCGTGCCGGCCCCGTTGGCCCCGCCTACGATCACCGCCCCCAGCGCCTCGACGTCCACCCGGCCGTCCTCGTCCAGCCGCCATTCCAGCAACTCGACCCGCGGCGGATCGCCCGCCCCGTCCTCGCCCCGGTATTTGGGCTTGGAGTTCCACCCGCCGGGCAAACGAACGTAGCGCGAGACGTCCATCACTTCGTCGGTCAGACCCTGCTCGACCAGCCAAGCCCGGATCAGCGCGAGGTCCGTCCACCGCCGGGGGTCCATCGCGTCCCCAGCCAAGGCCCAGAACCAGGTTTCGTTCCCGGGCGAGGTCTGGACGCGCGCCGTCGGACGCGGACAACCCAGCAGGAACAGCAACTCCCACTTCGCCCGGTCAACCTTGGTCCCCACGTCGTCCACGATCAGGATCGGCTGCGCGATTACCGCCGTGTTGGACCTGCGCGGGGGTTTGCCGTCGGGCTGGGGCATGTTGTCCATCACGCCGATGGACAGATACAAATCCCCTTCCTGCGTCGGGAACGCGCGTTCCAACCAGTCCAGCCCCGCCCGCCCGTGCCAACTCTCGCCTGACGCGCTGGACGTGAAGCCCGTGGTCCAGACCACACCCCCCGACCGCGCGGGCCAACCCCCCATCAGCCCCTCAACAAAGTGCCGGATAGCATCCCACGCCAACGGACCCATGTTCAGGTTACAGGGCATATACTTGGCGCCATTGCCGGTCTTGTCAGCTTGCCCCATGGGGGTCTTTTCGATAACATCGGACATGTAGAAGTTCCTTTCAGGGGCCGTTTCGCGTGGCGCGCGGAGCGGCCCTGTTCTATTGGGGGAGGGGTTACGGGGCGCTGCGTTCGGCCTTGCGGGCATCGATCCAGGCGCGGACTTCGGCTTCCGGCCAAGCAGAGGCACGGCCCAGCTTCACGGGTTTCGGGAAGTGGCGCTGAACCACGGCCTTATAGATCGTGGCGCGGGCCAAGCCCGTGAGTTCCTGCACGGCAGGCAAGCGGAGCAGGCGGTCGCTGTAGACGGTTGCGGCGCTCAATTCGCACCCCCTTCCGCCCGGCGATGGCTTTCCAACCAGTTCGCAACATCGCTTTCCCGCCAGCGAAGGGTCTGACGGGTCACTTTGACGGGGGCAGGGAAAGCGCCAGCCTTCCGCCAGCGCCAGAGGGTAGAAGCATCAACGCCGATGAGCCGCAGGACTTCTTTCCTGCGCAGCAAGCTTGCGGAATTTCCCACGGTTTATCTCCTTAACCTTGGGGACGTTCAGCGCTTACATCGGCTCTCCTATGCTGCCTCGGGTTTGGATACTGCCACGCGATCTAACGCGATGCAACGTCGAATTGGGGCAGGCTCGGCCCTTAAAGTTTTGACAAAGCAGGCAAATCGGGGCGTAGCCCTATGCCTGCCCCCCGAACGCAGCCGCGCGCAGCGGCACGACGTTGCCCAGCCCTGCCGGGACTTCGCCCGCGCACACGGCGGCCCATGTTTCCATCATCGGCCTGCGGCGCTCATGTGCCGAACCGCGCTTGTAGGCCCGTTCCACCGCGCCAAGCTGATGGGCAAGCTGTTCCTCAATCAATTCGCGGGGGAAGTCCGTTTGTTCCGCCGCCCAATCCCTGAAGGTGGACCGCAGGCCGTGCGGGGTGAAGGTCTTGAAGGCTTCCATCCGCCGCATCAGCATCAGCCCCGCCATTTCAGTCAGGGGCCGCCCCCTGCCTGACGCGAAGACGTAATCGGACGGAGCTGGGTCTTCGCCCTTCTCGCGGGCCGGGTGGCGGCGCTTCGCCTCCGCCAGAATATCCGCCATGCGTTCGGTGATGGGCACGACATGGGGGCGCCGCATCTTCATGCGCCCTGCCGGGATTTCCCACACTTTCCGGTCGAGGTCGATTTCACCCCAAGTCGCAAAGCGGGCCTCGCCCGTCCGGCATGCGGCCAGCGCGATCCACTCCAACATCAGGGCGGCCATGCCCTCGGCTTGCCTGGCACGGACGGCGGCCACAAAGGCCGCGATCTGGTCATGGGGGACGGCGGGATGGTGCCTGGGTTCGACACGGGGAGGGGGCAGGGTGGCGTCGAACTGCCGCCACGACGCGGGGTTGTCGCCCCGGAAATGCCCGTTCTGGATGGCATGGGCGAACAGCCGTTCGATCCGTTGGCGGGTCCGGCTGGCGGTGACGGTCTTTTCCGTCCAGATCGGCTGCAACACTCGCAGCACGTCCTCGCGGGTGATGGACGCCAGCGGCATGTCCCGCAAAGCCTTCGCGTGGGTGGCAAAAGACGCTTTCCATTGCTGGATATGAGCGGGGTTGGTGAAGCCTGTCAGAGCGAAGGGCAGGAAGTGGTGATCCGCATAGCGCCCAAAGGTCATTGCCTGTTCGGATGCAGCGCGGGCAATGGCTTCGGCCCGCTGCCGGGTTGCTTCCTCTGCGCGGCGGTCGTCTTCGATAGGGTCGATCCCCTTCGCCAGCATGTCGCGCGCTGCGGCGGCCTTCTCGCGGGCGGTGGCCAGCGTCACGGCGGGGTAAGTCCCCAAGCCCATAGACCGCTGGAATAACTGGCTACCCTTGGCGATCTGCCCGGCACGGAAGTCCGCGTCCGGGCTGACATACTTGAAGGACCACTTTCCGGCAGACTTGGCCGTGGCGCGATAGAGAAGGCCGCCCCCGTCCGCGAGGGCGGTGCCGGGGGCGGCGGCTTCGATCTGCTTGACCGTCAGGCGGTGCAGGGATTTGGACATGGCTGCGCCTCCTAGACGAGTTCGAGGTTGAACGCGAAGGCGCGGATGGCTTCCAGCGGCAGGCCGGAGGCGTCGGCCACGTCCGCAGCCGCCATTTCTTCGTCCACGATCATCCCCACGAGCGAGGCGGAAAGGTTCCGCCAAGGGTCCGGCAAAGCGGCGTGGGCTGCGTCCGGCAGGGACGAGAAAGCTGCAAGGACCGCACCGAAGGCTGCGCCATCGGCAGCAAGATCGGACAGGCTGTTGTGGGCGGTGATCGTGACGGACATTGGCTTCTCTATTTAGTGCCGCGTTCCTCTGGGCACTATCTGGGCACTAGAAATGGAGGCGCTGTCAATGGTCCTCGATAGACGTCGGTGGACGTCAATCTCTCCAAAACTACTTTTAACCAATGGCTTGCGTGTTTTGTCTGGAGGCGTGTCGCAGCCGGTAGACGCTAGTTAGGCGGCCTCACTGTCCGCCATAACTTATTGATATTGCACGATTTTTCCGATCACCCCGGAATTTTCCCCTGTTTCCGGGGGTTACGCTGTCGGTCTGATGCCGGAGACGCCTGCATCCCTCTTCTTTCCCTGCTCATCCGCCTCGCGTCTCTGTCGGCCGCGCGTCCCGTTCGGTTTGCCCGCGCGCAAGGAACAGGGAATTATCAGGGAATTTGGGTTTTCCAAGGCTGTTTCCGGGATATCCAGCCCGGAATCATTGCGCCTTTTCCGTGGGTTACGGCCAAATTCCCTGCTCGACAAGAACAGGGAAGTTTATTCGGCGGATCAGGGAATAAAATCGGACCGAACAGGGAAAGAATTGGGAAGAACAGGGAAGTGCGGGTTTCCGGGTTCGGTCCCGGTTCAGGCCGTTGCTGGTCCGGTCCAGAGATGGTCCAGACGGCGCTCCTGCATCACTGGATCGCGAAGAGCCGCACCTGCTCGGTCCAGTCCAGGGGAATGTCCTCGCGGATCAGGTGCGCCACGGAGAAGTGGGCGGGCTGCCGTCCGTCGAGGATTGCGGCCTGAAGCTTCGGGGCCAGGAAGGCCAGCGGAATGCGGGTGCGGATGTAGGGTTCGGAGCGTCCGGTCTCGCGCGCGATCTCAGTGAGCGAGGTGCCGCGGCGCAGGGCTCGCGCCCAGAGATGCGCCTCGGCGAGCGTCCGCTGCAGGACCTCGTCGGGCGCGGGCACAGTCTCGCCCGCGATGATCCGGGTCTCGACACCGCGGCGGCGGAGGACAAAGGCGCAGCGGATGCGCGTGAGTTGGTCCGAGAGGGCCGCGACCGGCACCTCCAGCGCGGCGGCGATGGCAGGTGCCGCAAGCTCGAGCTGCAGCCGGCCCGGTGCGAGGGATCCCGTCGTGATGAGGCCGCCGAGACCCCCGGGCTCCCGTTCAACTCGATCCGCCAATGCAGCCGCGCGGCGCACCAGGTCGCTGGCACCGCTGGCCTCGGGCTGTGCCAAGAGCGCATGGCTCTCGGCCGCGGATCGCAGATGGCCGACCACGACCTGCCGGAGGGTGGTCTCCAGCGCCTCGGCAGGCAGACGCCAGCCGGAGGGATCCTTGCCACCCGCGATCAGCCGGTTCGAGACATAGTAGGCAAAGCGCCGTCCGGCCTTCAGGCTGTGGGTCGGGGTCAGGAGATCGCCGGTCTCGTCCCGGAGCTTGCCGGTCAGGACCCGCGGATCGGAGATCGTCGCGCTTCGTCCGCGGGGGCGGGCGGAGGCGGCGATGAGCTTGTCCTGAACCTCCTGCCAGAGAGCGTCGTCGATGATCGCCGGATGCTGGCCGGGGTAGCTCTGGTCCTTGTGACGGATGCGGCCGATGTAGACCGGGTTGGTCAGGAGGTGATGCAACTGGCCGCGGGCAAAGGAGGCGCCGCCCCGGACACGACCGGTCCGCGAGGTGAGTGTCTTGGGCCTGAGCCCCCGCCGCTCGGCTTCGATCTCCACGAGCCGCAGGTTGCCAAGATCGGCGTAAAGCCGGAAAAGCGTCCGCACCACCTCGGCCTCGACCGGGTTCATGATCAGTTCCCGGCGCAGGGGATCGGGATGGCGGTCGTAGCCAAGAGGAAGGGCGCCCCCCATCCAGAGCCCCTTCTTCTTCGAGGCGGCGATCTTGTCGCGGATGCGCTCGGCGGTGACCTCGCGTTCGAATTGCGCGAAGGAGAGAAGCACGTTCAGGGTCAGCCGTCCCATTGAGGTCGCGGTGTTGAAGGCTTGCGTCACCGAGACGAAGGAGCAGCCCTTGGCATCGAGCCGCTCGACCAGACGACCGAAGTCGACCAGCGAGCGGGTCAGGCGGTCGATCTTGTAGACCACGACCATGCCGATGCGCCCGGCATCGATCTCGGCCAGGAGCCGCTGCAAGGCGGGGCGGTCGAGCGTGCCGCCGGAGAGACCCCCGTCATCGAAGCGGTCGGGGATCAGCTTCCAGCCTTCGTGGCGCTGGCTCGCGATATAGGCGGCGCAGGCTTCATGTTGCGCATCGAGCGAGTTGAACGCCTGGTCGAGACCCTCGTCGGTCGACTTTCGGGTGTAGATGGCGCAGCGGATCACCGGCTTCTGGCTCATGCGGCGCGCTCCCGCTTCGCCTTGGCGATCGGAGGTCTTTGCGCTTGCCGCTTCCGCGCCTTGCTCTTCGCGTTCTGGCCGCCATCCGCATATGCCGCACGGACCAGCCCGAAGAACCGCGGGCCGGACCAGCGAGCTCCGGTGATCGCCCGGGCGATGGCGGAGAGCGAGCGATGACACGCGCCGTTCCAGAGAAAGCCATCGGGCAGGACATCGACGACATGGGTGGTGCCGTTCCATTCGCGCAGGAGCCGGGCTCCGGGTTGCAGGGTGGGCGAGGGCTTTCTCTCCTCACCCGCGGCAATGCGGTCCAGCCGGGCGCGGAGGGCGGCGGACAAGCCGCCCTCCGTCTTTGCCTGGAGTTCGAAGGCCAGGAACCGGCGCTGCATCGGCTGGCTCATGCGGACCGGGACGGAGCCACCGATCAGGTCTTTCCAGAGACAGGCGAGACCGGCCCGGTCCATCGCCTCGAGGTCGGCGAGCGGGATCATGCCGCGGTCCCGACCGACTGCAGTGCCGGCGACGCGTCCAAGGGGGCCGGGGTACCTGCTGCAACAGGCGTGTTCCCGAGAGCGTCGTTTGCGGGGGCTGGGGAGGCAGGATGATCCGCCGCAGCGTCGCCCATCGCGCCCGTGCCGTCCGCCGTCGCGGTGTTTGGCGCCACCCCGACAGGCGCGATGGCATAGATCGTGTCTTCCCCCTCGCGGCGGCGGGTCAGGGTCAGGCCTTCCTTGCGCAGCCCGCTCAGGGCCGCGCGCAAGGTGTGGGCCTGCCAGCCGGTTGCGGCCATCAGTGCAGCAAGGGAAACCCCACCCGGTTCGGCGAGCCGCGCGCGCAGAAGTGCCGCCTTGGTCTGGCGTGACGGTTTCGAAGACATGTAAGGGATCGGCTGCGTGATCGGGGTCTCGGGGAGATTCTCGGCCGGGTCGATAGAAGCTGTCTTCGCCGCACCTCCCCTATCCGAGGACGCCGCCTTGCCGGGTGGACGCTCCATCTTCGGCTCGGCGGTGGTCGCAGACTTGGGCTCGGTCGCTTCGCTCGCGCGGCGGGTGGTCGTGGTCTTGGCTTTGGTCATGATCTGCTCCGGTTCAACCGGGCGGGCGGGATGCCGCGCCCTGGTACCGGGCCGAGCCCGGACGGCGCCGGGCATGGGTCACAGCAACGCTCTGGTGGCGGGCGAAGTCCAGCGGTTTGTCTTGCGAATCCTTACACATAAACAGACCAACGATCGCGATGATCCATCAGTCGCGGGCGCGTTAATCCGCGTCACCAGCCTCTTCATCCGTATCGGGCAAGGTTGCCCAGAGGAGGGTTAGGGCATGACCATTGTGGCCAACCCGAACTTGTTCAAAGAGCTCTGGTATGTCTGCGGAGGTCCAGGCCGCAGCGGGCACTTCAGACATTGACGTGATGCCTGACGAGCCCTTGGCCAGAGCACTGGCCGTTCGCGTCAGGGAGGAAATCAGGTCACCCTTCTTGCGCGTGAGCCATGGAAACTTGTCACACCGGACAGCGTACCGGATCTTCCCGTCGACGGTCCAAACGGCAGCGATGGGTTCCTCATGGCGATCGACGAGACATCGTGTTGCAGCCTCCAAGCTGATGTCGAGCTTAGCTCGCAGCTCCATCGCTGACCTGATGTCAGGTTGTTCCTTCAGATAGGGGGCGAGTTGGTCATCGGGCACGAGGAGGCCAATGGCAAAAGTGTTGGCTTCGACTTCCTGTCGTTCATGCAGTCGGGCGATGCGCGTCTCGCGCATGTCCGTGAGGCTGCAGGTGAAAGTTCCAGCGAGACCCAAGACATGCCGTTCCAACAAGAAGTGCCCCAGTTCATGGGCGATGCCAAAGCGAGCCGCTTGCGCCCCGCGGCCGGAATTGACGAGGATCTTTCCGACGCTCCGGGTCCGGTCGGTCAGCAAGATCCCCTCACAGCCATCGAGTGCCTCCTGCCGGACCTCCGAAACACCAAGAGCGCAAGCGATTTTGTCGACCGGCACCGCGCCGGTGAGGGGACCGATCTGCCGGTGCAGGACTTTGGCCAAGCGCTGCGGCTCATGGATGTCGGCGAGATCGATCCGGTCAAGGTTCAGCGGAGCTACTCCTCAGACGCCGAGCCGCCGCGGCGCATCGACCGCACCATCTCTTCAATCAGCCCGCGATCTCTGTCCGAAAGGTCCTTGAGGTCGCGGTGGATGCGCTCGATCTGCTGTTCTGCCGGATGCGGGACATCCTTCGCCCCGGTCAACGCATCGGGCGTCACCCCGAAATACCCTGCCAGCTTCTGGACCAACTCGAACGACGGATTGGCGGTCCGACCCTTCTCCAACTCCCAGATGTGCGCCTTGGAGACCCCGACGGCGTCCGCCACAGTTTGCAGGGAAGCCTTGGATCGCTGGCGCAGTTCAAACAGGCGTTCGTTAAGGCTCATAGCCTGGCACCTTCCTGTAAGTGGCGTCTGATGTGTCTGCCGATCCTATAGGCATGGGATTGACGATTCAAGTCGTAAGACTTATCTTACGACATAGGACGCCATGCAGAACAGGCTCCCAACACACTCTTCTCCCGAAAGGAGGCCCAAGTGACCACGCACATCGAACACCTTGACCCGGGCAGCTTGCGGCCCTGGGCATCGAACGCGCGGACCCATTCGAAGAAGCAGTTGCGGCAGATCGCGGCGTCGATCGAGACCTTCGGCTTCACGAACCCGGTGTTGATCGACCAGCACGGCACCATCCTTGCCGGGCACGGCCGGGTGGAGGCGGCCAAGAGCCTCGGGATGGGGGCGGTGCCCTGTCTCCGGATCGAGCACATGACCGAGGACGAGAAGCGGGCCTATGTCATCGCCGACAACAAGCTCGCGCTGAACGCGGGATGGGATGAAGAGCTCCTGGCCCAGGAGCTGCAGGGCCTCCTCGCGACGGAGTCGCTCGGCTTCGACATCGGCGTGATCGGCTTCGAGGTCGCGGAGATCGACAGCCTGGTCGAGGCGCTCAACCCTGAAGAGCCGGGCAATCCGGAAGACGACGTGATCCCGGAGATCGCGCCGCGCCGGGTCCACCCGGGCGACATCTGGCAGCTCGGCAGCCATCGGTTGATCTGCGGCGATGCGCTCGATCCCAGGGTGCTGGACGACTTGATGCAGGGTGACCTCGCGCGGATGGTCTTTGCTGATGCGCCCTACAACGTGAAGATCGACGGTCATGTCGGAGGGTCTGGCAAGACCAGGCACCGCGAGTTCGCCATGGCCTCCGGCGAGATGTCCGAGACCGAGTTCACCACGTTCCTGACGAAAGCGCTGCGCAACATGGCCGATCACAGCCTGGACGGCTCGATCCACTTCCAGTGCATGGACTGGCGTCACATGGCCGAGATGCTGGCGGCTGGCCATGCGGTCTATGACGAGCTGAAGAACCTGATCGTCTGGGCGAAGGACAATGGCGGGATGGGCACCTTCTACCGCTCCCGGCACGAGTTGATCTTCGCCTTCAAGAAGGGTGATGCGCCGCATGTGAACAGCTTCGAGCTGGGCCAGCATGGTCGCTACCGCACCAATGTCTGGAACTATCGCGGCGTGAACACGATGCGGACCGGACGCATGGAAGAGTTGCAGCTCCATCCCACGGTGAAGCCGGTGCAGATGATCGCGGATGCGATCAAGGATGTCTCCGCCCGGGGCGAGATCGTCCTCGACAGTTTTGGCGGATCGGGCTCGACCCTGATCGCGGCCGAGAAGACCGGGCGCCGCGCACGGCTGGTGGAGCTCGACGTGATCTACTGTGATCGCATTCTCACCCGCTGGGAGCGGATCGCCAAGGACACCGCCGAGCAGCTGGTCTGCGGCTGGCCGCAGGCAGGGCAGGGGGCTGGCACGGTCCATCTGGAGGCGGCGGAATGAAGGGTCCCCGAAAGTCTCGACTGCAGGAACCGGCGCCGGGCAAGCCTGGCCTCCTCGCGGTCCGGCCCGGCTACGAGGTCGGCTACGCCAAGCCGCCGGAGGGCAGCAGGTTCCGCAAGGGCGTCTCGGGCAACCCGCGGGGACGGCCGAAGGGATCGAAGAACAAGCTTCCCGCGCTCAACGAGGAGCGGATGAAGGCGATCATCCTGGAAGAAGCCTACCGGACGATCACGGTGCGGGACGGGACCAGGAATGTGACGGTGCCGATCGCGCGGGCGGTGCTGCGGTCCCTGGCGGTCAATGCGGTGAAGGGGCAGCACCGGTCGCAGCGGCTCTTCTCCGAGCTTCTGGCGAGCGTGGAGACGTCGCGCATGGCCCTGCACAACGAATGGATGGACACGGCCACGAGCTACAAGCAGCGCTGGGAGAAGGAGCTGACCCGGCGCCAAATCCTCGGCATCACCCATCTTGAAGACCCGGTCCCGCATCCCGACGACATCCGGATCGACTTCCGGAAGGGCGAGGTCCGCATCACCGGGCCGATGACCCGGGAAGACAAGGCCGAGCGCGATGCCCTGATCGCGCAGAAGCCGGAATACGAGGCGGTCCTCCTGGACCTCGAGCACAAGCTTGCGACGGAAGATGATCCTGACCTGATCGCGATCTACGAGGACGACCTCCGCATCACCCGGAAAATGCTCGACCTGATCTCCCGGTTGGAGGCCCGGGAGATCTGACCGAAGCACCACCCGTCGGCACGATCGTGAGGCCCCGATGATCGGTGGATGGGCATGATCGGGATGCCGGGGTCGATGAACTGCGCGTGTCGTTCCACGCGAGGGCACTCCTCAGTGGCGCAATGGCGCGCAATGGCTCCGCCCACAGCCACCAAATGCCCATTGGCCTCGAAATGAGCCTGCGCCCATTCCCAAGTCTCATTCCGGCGATTGTGCGAATGAGCTCAGAGGGATAATGTGGAGTAAGGAACCCGCAAGGATACCGAAATGAAACCCCTTGATCTCGACACTCTCTCGCTTGCCGAACTGAAGGCTCTCCACAAGGACGTGACGAAAGCCATCGCCGAATTCTCGGATCGCAGGAAGATTGAGGCAATGCAGGCGCTGGAAGCACACGCCAAAGAGCTCGGGTTCAGCCTCGCGGAACTGACTGGCGCGCGGAAGACCCGGAGGTCCTCCGGTCCGGGAAGTGCAAAGTATCGGCATCCGGAGAATGCCGCCGTCACCTGGTCGGGTCGCGGACGTCAGCCCGGTTGGTTCAAGTCCGCGCTGGAGGCAGGAAAGTCGCCGGAGTCGATGGCGGTTTGACCCGCGCAGCGGCGCGGATCCAGGGTGTCCGTGCTGCTTTCGACTGGGGGTGGTCGTAGTGCGAAGGGCAGGTTTGGGCGG
>JAIXZY010000060.1 GCA_027489355.1 Paracoccaceae bacterium
CAGGAGTTCCTTCACGACACCGGGGAATTCGAGAATGTCTTCCTTGGCCATGGTCTCTCCATTGCAGATGGGCCCGCGGGTTGGCCGCAGGCTTCCGCGGGGCGATATGCCCCCGATGGGGGCGGGATTCAAGCGGATTCTGGAATAGGTCAGCTCCGCAGGCGGAAACGCTGGATCTTTCCGGTCTGAGTCTTGGGCAGGGCGTCGGTAAAGATCACCCGGCGCGGGTACTTGTAGGGCGCGATGGTGCGCTTGACGTGGTCCTGCAGGATCTTCACCAGAAGGTCCCCTGGAGCATGACCCGCCGCCAGCACGACATGCGCTTCGACGATCTGGCCCCGCTCCTCATCCGGAGAGCCGATGACGGCGCATTCCAGCACCGCCGGATGCGACAGAAGCGCGGCCTCTACCTCTGGCCCCGCGATGTTGTAGCCGGCCGAGATGATCATGTCGTCGGACCGCGCGGCAAAGTGGAAGCGGCCGTCCTCATCCTGCCAGAAGCTGTCGCCGGTCAGGTTCCAGCCCGCCTTGACGTAGTTCCCCTGGCGCTTGTCCGCGAGGTAGCGGCACCCGGTCGAACCGCGCACCGCAAGGCGGCCGATTTCCCCGCGGGGAAGTTCCACCATGTCGTCGCCGACGATCTTCGCCTCGTAACCCGTCACGGGCCGCCCGGTGCAGGCGGGGCGGTGGTCGTCGAAGCGGTTGGTGATGAAGATGTGCAGCATCTCGGTCGCGCCGATCCCGTCGAGCATCGGCTTGCCGGTCTTCTGCATCCACTCCTCGTAGACCGGGCCGGGCAGGGTTTCCCCCGCACTGACCGCCGCGCGGAGGCTGGACAGGTCCGCCCCTTCCGCCATCGCCTTCAGCATCACCCGGTAGGCCGTGGGTGCGGTGAAGCAGACCGTGGCGCGGTGCTTCTGGATGATCTCGATCATGTTCGGGGGGCTCGCCTGCTCCAGCAGCGCCGCCGCCGCCCCGAAGCGCAGCGGAAAGACCGCGAGTCCCCCCAGCCCGAAGGTGAAGGCCAGCGGAGGCGAACCGACGAAGACATCCTCGGGCGTGACGCCCAGAACCTCTTTCGCATAGCCGTCCGCGATGATTATCAGGTCGCGGTGGAAGTGCATCGTGGCCTTCGGCTCGCCCGTGGTGCCCGAAGTGAAGCCCAGCAAAGCCACGTCATCCCGGCCGGTCGGCACGGCCTGGAACTTCACCGACTTCGACAGCGCCACCCGGTCCAGTTCGGCGTCATGGTTCGCGGTCCCGTCGAAGCCCACCACCGTGCGCAGGTGCTTGGACACCTTGGCGCAGGCGACCAGCTCCTCCATCAGGCGCGTGTCGCATAGGGCATGGGTGATCTCGGCCTTGTCGACGATGGCCGCCAACTCGCCGGCCCGTAGCATTGGCATCGTGTTCACCACGACCGCCCCGGCCTTCGTCGCCGCCAGCCAGCAGGCCACCATCGCCGGGTTGTTGGCCGAGCGGATCAGCACCCGGTTCCCGGGCTTGACTCCATAGTCCTCGACCAGCGCATGCGCGATGCGGTTCGACCAGTCGGTCAGCTCCTTGTAGGTGCGGCTGCGGCCGTTGCCGATGAGCGCGGTGTTGTCGCCGAAGCCCTTGGCCACCATTGCATCGGTCAGTTCCACCCCGGCGTTCAGCCACTCCGGATAGTCGAAGCCCTGCAGCCTGATCTCCGGCCAGTCCTCCGGCGCGGGCAGGCGGTCGCGGGTGAATGTGTCGCTATGTCCTGTCGGTCCAAGCATTGCGGGGTCCTCCCAAACCCTGCGCCGTCATCCCTTGGGAATGACCGCCGTTGCCTCGATTTCCACCTTCGCCCGGTCCTCGACCAGCGCCACGACCTGCACCAGGGCCATCGCCGGGTAATGCCGCCCGATGACGGCCTTGTAGACCGCGCCAAGGTCCTTCAGCCGGTCCAGGTATTCCCGCTTGTCGGTGACATACCAGGTGAGCCGCACCAGATGTTCCGGCCCGGCCCCGGCCTCGGCCAGCACCTCGACGATGGAGCGCAAGGCCTGTTCGACCTGACCCACGAAGTCATCCGTCTCGAACTCCTGGTTCGCGTTCCAGCCGATGATCCCGCCGGTGAAGACCATTCGCCCCTCGGCTGCGATACCGTTCGAATAGCCCCGCGCCGCCTTCCAGTGCTTCGGGTGAAGGACCTCATGCATCCTGCGTCTCCCTGTAGGCTTCCAGCGCCGCCCGCATCTCATCCGGCCAGGGCGCGGCCTTCATTCCCTCGATCCAGGCCAGCGTCATCACCGCCCGCAGGCGCAATCCGTCCGGTCCGTGCCCCTCGATCACCAGCCGGACCGAGGACCCGCCGACCCTCTCCACCCGCAGCGTGAACCGCACCTTGTCGCCCAGCCGCGAGGGCTTCTGGAACACCGCCTCCATCGCCACGGTCGGCACGCCGTTGTCGGCACCAAAGTGCATGGAAGCGAACGAGCGCCCGACCACATCGGCGAAGAAGTTCTCGATGACCGAGTTCACCATCTCGAAATAGCGGGGGTAGAAAACGATCCCCGCCGGGTCGCAATGATTGAACTCGATCTGCGTGATCCGTTCGTAGGTCATCCCAGGATGCTCCGCGCAATGACGATGCGCTGCACGTCGCTTGCGCCCTCATAGATCCGAAGCGCCCGGATCTCGCGGTAGAGGCTTTCGACGGCGAAACCATGCCGGACCCCGTCGCCGCCATGAAGCTGGACCGCCATGTCGATCACCCGCTGGGCGGCTTCGGTCGAATAAAGCTTCGCCATCGCCGCCTCGCGGCTGACCCTGGCGGCGCCCATGTCCTTGGTCCAGGCGGCCCGGTAGACCAGCAAGGCCGAGGCGTCGATCTCCAGCGCCATGTCCGCCAGATGCCCCTGCACCAGTTGCAGTTCCGACAGCGCCTGCCCCTGGATGCGCCGCCCCTGCGTCCGCGCCAGGGCCTCGTCCAGCGCCCGCCGCGCGAAGCCCAGGGCCGCCGCGCCCACGGTGGACCGGAACACGTCCAGCACCGACATGGCGATCTTGAACCCCTCGCCGGGCCTGCCGATCAGCGCCGCCTCCGGCAGCTCCACCCCCTCCAGCCGCAGATGCGCGAGCGGATGCGGGGCCATCACCTCGATCCGGCTGACGACCTCCAACCCCTTGGTCGCGGCAGGCAGCAGGAACGCCGACAGCCCCTTCGCGCCCGGAGCCTCCCCGGTCCGCGCGAAGATCACGTAGACATCGGCGATCCCCCCGTTCGAGATGTAGGTCTTCTCCCCCGACAGCCTCCAGCCGCCCTGCACCCGTTCCGCCACCGTCGACGTCGCCGCCACGTCCGACCCCGACCCCGGTTCCGTCAGCGCGAACCCCGAGATCGCGGCACCCGTCCGCGTCCGCCCCAGCCACTCCCGCTGCTCCGCGGTGCCGAACAGCGAAACCGCCCCCATTCCCAGCCCCTGCATCGCAAAGGCAAAGTCCGCCAGCCCGTCATGCCGCGCCAAGGTCTCGCGGATCAGGCACAGCGAGCGCACATCCAGCCGCTCCCCCTCCGCCGCGCCGGAATGCTTCAGCCAGCCCCCAGCCCCCAGCGAAGCCACCAACCCCCGGCAAGCCGCATCCACATTGGCATGCGACACCGGCAGGTTGGCAGCGCACCATTCATCCAAGGCCGCCGCCAACTCACGGTGGCGGGGTTCGAAGAACGGCCAGTCCAGAAAACTCGTGTCGCTCATTTCATACTGGTCCAAATATCCCGCGGGGGTCCGGGGGCGCGAAGCCCCCGGGGCTCAGTCACCCTGAAACACCGGCTTTTCCTTGGCGACGAAGGCCCGGTAGGCCCGGTCAAAGTCCTGCGTCTGCATGCAGATCGCCTGCGCCTGCGCCTCGGCTTCGATTGCCTGCTCAAGCCCCATGTTCCATTCCTGATTCAGCTGGGTCTTGGTGATCCCATGCGCGAACACCGGCCCCGAGGCCAACCGGGCCGCAAGGACCATCGCCTCGGCCTCCAGCACCTCGGGCGCGTGCAGCGCGTTCCAGAAGCCCCAACGCTCGCCTTCCTCGGCCCCCATCACCCGGCCCGTGTAGAGAAGCTCCGCCGCCCGCCCCTGCCCGATGATCCGGGGCAACATCGCACAAGCCCCCATGTCGCAGCCCGCGAGCCCCACCCGAGTGAACAGGAACGCGCATTTCGCCGAAGGCGTCGCCAGCCGCAGGTCCGAGGCCATCGCGATGATCGCCCCGGCCCCCACGGCCACGCCATCCACCGCCGCGATGATCGGTTTCCCGCAGGAAATCATTGCCTTGACCAGATCCCCCGTCATCCGGGTAAAGGCCAGAAGGTCCTTCATCGGCAGCCCGATCAACGGCCCGATGATGTCATGCACATCCCCGCCCGAACAGAAGTTCCCCCCGTTCGAGGCGAAGACCACCACGTCCACATCCGTTGCATAGACCAGCGCCCGGAAGGTGTCGCGCAGCTCGGCGTAGCTGTCGAAGGTCAGCGGGTTCTTCCGGTCCGGCCGGTTCAACCGCACCACCGCGATGCGGTCCTTCACCTCCCACAGGAAGTGCTGCGGCTTCAGCCCCGCCAGTTCCGTCCCTGCCCGAAAACTCATCGCCCCATCCTCTTCAGGATCGCCGTCATCTGGTCCAACTCCTCGTCGGTCAGCCCGGCGAAGATGCGGGCGACCTCGGCCTCGTGCTTCTCGGCCATCGCCTCGAAGGCTGTCGTCCCCTCAGCCGTCAGCGCCACATGCACGGTGCGCCGGTCCACTTCGGAGGGCGTGCGCCGCACCAGCCCCTCGCCCTCAAGCCGGTCCACAACCGCCGTCGCATTGCCGTTCGAGACGAGGAGCATCCGGGACAACTCGCTCATGGTCACGCCCTCGCGCCGTCGATAGAGCGCCGCCATCACGTCAAAGCGCGGCAGGGTCGTGTCGTGCTTCACGCGCAGGTATTCCCGCAGCTCGTTCTCCGCCGCCCGGGTCACACCCAGAAGCCGGATCCACATCTTCAGCCGCCGCTTCGAGCCTTCGCTCATATCTCGCCTCCGGAAATGCTCAGGCAGGCTCCATTGACTCCCGCGGCTGCGGTAGAGGCAAGATACAGTGCCGCGGCCGTCACCTCCGACGGCTGATAAAGCCGCCCCTGCGGGCTAAGCCCCTCCAAAGCCGCCCGCGCTTCGGCCAGCGACTTCCCCGTCTTCTCGGCAATCACCTGCACGGAATGGTCGGTCATCGGGGTATCCAGGAACCCCGGACAGATTGCATTGACCGTGATCCCCTTCCGCGCCACTTCCAGTGCCAGCGACCGCACGAGCCCCACCACGCCGTGCTTCGCCGCGGCATAAGGCGCGACCTTGGCATACCCCTTCAGCCCCGCCGTCGAGGCCACGGCGATCAGCCGCCCTTCGCCCCGAAAATGGCCCAAAGCCTCGCGGAATGTCAGGAAGACCCCGGTCAGGTTCACCGCGATCATCGCGTTCCATTGCGCAAGCGTGGTCTTTGCCATCACGCCCGAGTCCGCCGCCCCGGCGTTGGCGATGACGATGTCGCACGGCCCCGCCGCGGTGAACAGCGCCGCGACCGAGCCTTCGTCCGTCACGTCCGCCTGCACCCAGCGCGCGCCCAGGGGATCGGCCACCGCGCGAAGGGCCTCGGCCCGGCGGCCCGCGATGACAACCTCCGCCCCCGCCTCGGCAAAGCCGCGCGCCAGGTCCGCCCCCGCGCCAGAGCCGCCCCCGGTGATCAGCACGCGTTTGCCGGCAAGCGTCATACCCGAATCACCTCTTGCGCGCGGGCGCGCAGGCGCAGCGCCTGGTCGCGGCCGTTGAGGTAGGGGTTCGGCCAGAACACCTTTTCATCGCCCGCGGCCACCGCGGCATGCAGCGTCCAGTAGGGATCCGCGAGGTGCGGCCGCGCCAGCGCCACCAGGTCCGCCCGGCCCGCAAGGAGGATGCCATTCACCTGATCCGCCTCGGTGATGTTGCCGACGGCGATGGTCGCCAGGTTCGCCTCGTTGCGGATGCGGTCGCTGAACGGGGTCTGGAACATCCGGCCATAGACCGGCTTCGCGTCCGTCGAGGTCTGCCCCGCACTCACGTCGATGATGTCCGCGCCCGCCGCCGCGAAGGCCTTGGCGATCTCCACCGCCTCTTCCGGCGTCACGCCTTCGTCGCCCACCCAGTCGCTGGCCGAGATGCGGACCGACATCGGCTTCTCTGCCGGCCAGGCCGCCCGCATCGCCCGGAACACCTCCAGCGGGTAGCGGAGGCGGTTCTCCAGGCTGCCGCCGTACTCGTCGGTGCGGATGTTCGATTTCGGGCTGATGAAGGACGAGATCAGATAACCATGCGCGGCGTGAAGTTCGATCATGTCAAACCCGGCCCGCGCCGCCATCTGCGTTGAAGCGACGAACTGGTCGCGCACCATGTCCATGTCGGCCCGCGTCATCTCGCGGGGAACAGCGTTCCGGTCGCTCCACGGCACCGCACTTGCGCTCATCACCGGCCAGTTGCCCTGGGCCAGCGGAGCGTCCCCCTCCTCCCACCCAAGTTGAGTGCTGCCCTTCCGCCCCGAATGCCCGATCTGGCAGCAAAGCTTCGCCTTCGTCTCGGCGTGGACGAAGTCCACCAGCCGCTTCCACGCCACCTCATGCTCTGGCGCGTAAAGCCCCGGACAGCCCGGCGTGATCCGCCCCTCGGGCGAGACGCAGGTCATCTCGACATAGACCAGCCCCGCGCCTCCCTTGGCGCGTTCGGCATAGTGGACGAAATGCCAGTCGGTCGGGCAGCCATCCACCGCCTTGTACTGAGCCATCGGGCTGACCACGATCCGGTTCTCCAGCCGCATGTCCCTCAGCTGGAAGGGGGCGAACATCGGCTGACGCCCCGGCTCGCCGCCTGCGTGGGCCTGGAACCAGTCCTCGGCCTTTCGCAGCCACTCCGGGTCGCGCAGGCGCAGGTTCTCGTGGCTGATCCGCTGGCTCCGGGTCAGCAGCGAATAGGCGAACTGCATCGGCGGCATGTCGAGGTAGCGTTCCACCCGCTCGAACCACTCCAGCGAGTTCCGCGCCGCTGATTGCAGGCGCAGCACCTCGACCCGGCGTTCGTCCTGATACCTCTGGAACGCGCCTTCGAGCGTCGGCTCGGAATGCAGGTAATCGGCCAGCGCGATCGCGCTGTCGAAGGCCAGCCGCGAGCCGGAGCCGATGGAGTAATGCCCCGTCGCCGCCGCGTCGCCCATCAGGACGACGTTGCCGTTGTACCAGCGTTCGCACAGCACGCGGGGGAACTGCATCCACACCGCGCTGCCGCGCAGGTGGTTCGCGTTCGACATCAGGTGATGCCCGCCCAGATGCTTTTCGAAGATCTTCTCGCAGGTGGCGACGATCTCTTCCTTGGACATGTCGGCAAAGCCCGCCCGGTCCCAGGTGTCGGGCATGCAGTCGACGATGAAGGTCGCGGTGTCGGCGTCAAACTGGTAGACATGCGCCCAGAACCAGCCCCATTCCGTCTCTTCGAAGATGAAGGTGAAGGCGTCGTCGAACTTCTGGTGCGTGCCGAGCCAGATGAACTTGACCAGGCGCTGGTCGATGTCGGGCTTGAAGACCTCGGCATATTCCTTGCGAACGAGGCTGTTGATCCCGTCCGTGGCAACCACGAGGTCGTAGTCCTTGCGATAGTCCTCGGCCGACTTGAACTCGGTCTGGAACTGCAGGTCCACGCCCAGCTCGCGCGCCCGATCCTGAAGCAACAGAAGCAGCTTCATGCGCCCGATCCCGGCAAAGCCATGTCCGCCCGAGACCTGACGCTCACCCCGGTGGACGACGGCAATGTCGTCCCAATAGGCGAAGTTGGCCTTGATCGCCTCATAGGACTGCGGGTCGTTCCGCTTCATCCGCGCCATCGCGTCGTCGGACAGGACCACGCCCCAGCCAAACGTGTCATTCGCGCGATTCCGCTCCAGCACGGTCACCTGGTGCGACGGGTCGCGCAGCTTCATCGAGATCGCGAAATACAGGCCCGCCGGACCGCCACCAAGGCAAAGAACCTTCACCTGACCCTCCCAGAGTCCTTCTTCGCCTTGAAGCCTGCCATTCGGGGGGATCAATTTCAAGCTTGAAATTTCCAGCTTGAAATTTCTCGGCCGCGGTGCAGGATGCGCGGGATCGCTGAGGATGTTGCAATGACGGATCTGCCCACCATCGGGATCGTGGGGCTTGGAACGATGGGCCTTGGCATCGCGCAGGTCTTTGCGCAGGCCGGGTTCGCAGTGATTGCCACGGACGCTTATCCCCCGGCCCGAACCAGCGCGCGCGACCGGCTTGCGGACGCCCTGCAGGCCCGGGTCGATGCAGGCAAGCTGACCACGGACGCGCGTGATGCCACCCTCTCCCGGCTGACAGTGACCGAAGAACTGTCCGCTCTTGCCCCCTGCGGCATCGTCATCGAGGCCATCGTCGAACGGCTGGAGCCGAAGCAGACCCTCTTTGCCGCCCTGGAAGCCGTGCTGAGTGCCGATGCGATCCTGGCGACCAACACCTCCTCGCTCCCGATCCAGGCCATCGCGCAGGGATTGCGCCGCCCGGACCGCGTGCTTGCCCTGCACTTCTTCAACCCACCTACGGCGATGAAACTTGTGGAACTCGCCCCCCACGCGACGACTGCGCCCGACGCCATCGCCCGCGCCCAGGCCTGGACCGAAGCCGCAGGTAAGACCGTGATCCGTTGCCCGGACCGTCCGGGCTTCATCGTCAACCGCTGCGCCCGGCCCTACTATGGCGAGGCGCTGGCGCTTCTGGCCGAAGGTCGCCGGGCCGGGGAGATCGACGCCGCGATGACCGCCGCCGGTTACCGTCTTGGCCCCTTCGCGCTGATCGATCTGGTCGGGGCCGACATCAACCTGGCTGCGACCGACGGGATGCGCGCCGCGATGGGCGGCCACCCGCGCTATCACAGCTTCGACCCGCTGAAAGTCCAGGTCGCCAGCGGCAATCTTGGCCGCAAGACCGGGCGCGGCTTCGTCTTCCCCGACCCGCCCGTCGCCCCGCCCCCGGACGCCGATGCCATCGCGCTGCGCATCGAGGCGACCCTGATCAACGAGGCGCACTGGCTTCTGTCCGAAGGCGGCGCCACGGCGGAGGGCATCGACACCGCCATGCGCCTGGGCCTCAACTTTCCGCGTGGCCCGTTCGAGGCGCTGGCCCGGCATGGCCGCCCCGCCGTCCTGGCCGAACTGGCCCGCCTGCGTGACGCCGCACCGGACTGGCTGAAGCCGCGCTATGATCTCGCGCCGGGGTTGGCAGCGCAAACCTGATGCTGCCGCGGTCCCGCTTGCGCCCGCGTCCGGCCACCGGCTAGCCTGTCCCGAAAGGAGCGCCGCATGACCCATAGCCTTGCCGCCCGGGGCATCCGAATCGACTTCACGCCGCGCGGCGGTGTGCTGCGCCGGATCGAGGTCACCGACGACGGCGCGATAATTGCGCCCTTGCACCACGCCCCCTGGACCCCTGAAGAGGTTCCGGCTGACGCGCCGCCGCATCAGGCCTGGCTGGCGGGGGATTTTCTCGCCGCCCCCTTCGGCGCGGACGCTGACGGGTTGCATGGTTTGCCCGCGAACGGTGACTGGGCGGTCGTGCCCGCCACACCCGGCACGCTCCGCGCCGTCCTGCAGGGCGCTGTGCAGGGGGCAACCGTGGTGAAGGAACTGGCGCTGCAGGACGACCATCCCTTCGTCTACCAGCGTCATCTCTTCATCGGAGGAGCCGGCGCGCTGCCCGTCGCCAATCATGCCATGGTGGCCCTGCCGAACGGCGGCAGGCTTTCCTTCTCGCGCAAGCGCTGGTGGGAGACCCTGGCCGAGCCGCTTGAGACGACCCGCGGCCGGTCATGCCTCGCCTATCCGCGCCGCGCCGAGGATGCGGCCGACTTTCCCGCCGCGGACGGCGGCACGGTAAACCTGCACCGCTACCCCTGGGGCGAGGCGCATGAGGATTTCGTCGCCGGGGTCGAGGACCCGGCGTCCCGCCTTGGCTGGACCGCGGTCGTCCGGCCGAGCGAGGGCGACCTGTTCCTGTCGCTGCGCAATCCGGCGCAGTTGCCGATGACGATGCTCTGGCATTCCGACGGCGGCCGCGACTATGCGCCCTGGAACGGACGGCACAAGGGCTGTCTGGGCGTCGAGGAAGGCGCCGCGCTGCCGATGCTGGGCCTTTCCTCGCGTGAGGTGCCCGACCCGCTGGCCGCCGCGGGCCAGCCCGGTCAACTGGTGCTGGAGCCGCAGGGGACCGTTGACATCCGCCACGTCATCGGCGCGATCCGCTGGCCCTCGGGCCAGTCCGTCGCGGGGGTGATGCTGGAGGGGGACGTGCTGACCGTCACCGGGGACTGGGGGGCGGAGCGGAAGCTCCCGCTGCGGGGCGGCTGGCTTGGCCTTGGAGCGTCCGAGGCAGCGAAGCCGAAGCCCAGGATCGACTGGGATCTCTGACTACTCGGTGAAGCCCGGCTTCTGCGCCCAGGCCCAGGCGTCGCCGATCATCTGGCGCAGCGTGGACCGCTTCGGCTCCCAGCCCAGGTCCTCGATCGCATGGGTCGAGGACGAGACCAGCGCCGCCGCATCCCCCGGCCGCCGGGCACCGATCACCACCGGCACTTCCTGGTTGGTGACCATCCGGCTTGCGTCGATCACCTCGCGCACCGAAAAGCCGCGACCGGTGCCCAGGCAGAAAACCCCGTCGCCCTTTCCGTCCAATAGCCGCCGCAGTCCCAGCACATGCGCATCGGCCAGGTCGCTGACATGAACGTAGTCCCGGACGCAGGTGCCGTCGGGGGTGGGATAATCCGTCCCGAACACGGTCAGAGCCGGCCGCTTGCCCGCAACCGCCTCCAGCATCAGCGGAATCAGATGGGTTTCGGGCAGGTGCTGCTCTCCGGCCTCGCCTTCGGGGTCAGCTCCCGCGACGTTGAAATATCGAAAGATCACGTGGGCAATTCCGGCAGATTTGCCGAAATCTCGTAGCATCTGTTCAATTGCCAGCTTCGACCCACCGTAGGCGTTGATCGGCCTTTGCGGTGTTTCCTCGGTCAAAAGGACCCCGTCCTGGTCGCCATACGTCGCGCAGGTCGAGGAGAAGACGAAGTTCCGCACACCCGCCGCCGCGCAGGCCTCCAGAAGGTTCAGTGCCCCCCCCACATTGACCCGCCAGTATCTCCCTGGGTCCTGCATCGACTCGCCCACAAGCGACAGCGCCGCGAAATGCATCACCGCTTCGGGCCGATGCTCGGCCAGCGCCGCGTCGATCGAGGCGCGGTCCATCAGGTCACCCTGAACATGCGGCCCCCATTTCACCGCCGCCTTCCAGCCGGTGGAGAAATTGTCGAAGACCACCGGCTCGAACCCGGCCCGCGCCAGCGCCTTGCAGGCATGCGACCCGATATAGCCCGCGCCGCCGGTTACCAGAACCCTGATCGCCATCGAACTGCCGCGCCTCACATGAACAGGATGTCGCCTGCGAGCAGGTTTGCGTCAAAAATTCCATGAATGTCCAGCGTATTCCCGTTGCCGAAATCGAAGCGGATCCCCGTGTCGGTGTGGACGGCCCCGGCCAGCAGCTCCGCGAGCACGGGCGCGCCGGCGGCCCACAGACCGGGGTCGAGGACGATCTTGTCCTCATGGGGCTTGAAGTCCGCCACCACATCCCCGCCTGCCGCGAAGACGAAACTGTCGGCACCTGGCCCGCCCACCAGCCAGTCTGCGCCGCCTCCGCCCTCCAGCCGGTCATTGCCGGCCCCGCCGTCCAACCAGTCCGCCCCCTCGCAGCCCGCCAGCAGGTCGTTGCCCGCCCCGCCCTGCAAGCTGTCGTCGCCGCCGCGGCCGTCGAGCTGGTCATTCCCGCCACCGCCGATCAGCAGATTGCCCTGCCCGTCGCCCCGCAGCG
>JAIXZY010000030.1 GCA_027489355.1 Paracoccaceae bacterium
AGTGAAGCTGACACCTAGATCATCGGGCCGAAACCCTACTAGGCCGATATGCTGCGATTACGACGCCGATGCGCCCAAACCGCCCGCATATCCCTTCTCTTCCATCAATGTCAAAGAGCTACCGTCAGACAAAAAACGTGCGATGCGCCAGCTTCCTGGCGTATCCCTCGCGCCTTGTCTTCAGATGTTCCGAACTTTCGCTTCCGTTTCCGTTCGCTTCCGTCCGCCACCGTCGCCGTTCCGCTTCGGTGAGGCGGTATTTACGGAGAGCGTCCGGAACCCGCAAGAGCAAAAAACACGTTCGTCGCAAAAATTTTGCAGAAACTGGAAAAGACCGCAAAATCTGGTGGTTGGCGCAAGAAAGGGCACAACTGACGCGGCGCTGCGGCAACTTTCTTGCGCCCGCAGCACAAAGGACCGGCGTCAGACCGAAGCCGGACGGCGCAATCCGCCCCGGGGCACCAGACGCAAGGCCAGCAGGCCCAGCGCCAGAACCAGATAGATCAGGACTTCGGTCGTCCAGACCTTGGAAAGCAGGGCCAGATGCACCGCTCCGGCCAGAATCGCGACGTAGGCCAGCTTGTGCAGCCGGTTCCAGGCCGCAGCTCCCATCCGCCGGATTGCACCATTCCACGACGTCGCGGCCAGGGGAATCATCACCAGGAAGCCGACCATCCCCAGAATCACGAACGGCCGCTTCGTCAGGTCGGCCAGCATCTCGCCCCAGCGCAGCCCCATGTCGAGCCAGACCCAGGCCACCAGATGCAGCGTGACGTAGATAAAGGAGAGAAGCCCCAGCGCCCTCCGGAATCGCAGAAGGTTCAGGCCCACCCGCCGCAAGGGCGTGATCGCCAGCGAGGCCAGAAGGAACTGCAATCCGCGCTCACCCAGACCCCGTTCGATCGCCTTGACGGGATCAGGACCAAGACCGCCGAAGACGGCCCCCCAGATCAGGAGGCCCAGCGGGATCAGCCCCGCGAGATAAACGACCCAGGTCGGAACCCGGCGGGCCTGGGCGTTCAGCCAGTTCATCAGTAGTCCTTTGCCAGATCCATCTCGGCATAAAGCGACGCCACCTCGGCCTCGTAGCCGTTGAACATCAGCGTGTCCTGCCGCCCGCCGAACAGGCCCGCGCCGATGCGCCGCTCGGACGCCTGGCTCCAGCGCGGGTGATCGACCTTGGGGTTCACGTTGGCATAGAAGCCGTATTCCTGCGGCTGGAGCATGTTCCACGTCGTCTGCGGCATGGCGTCGGTCAGGCTGATCCGCACGATCGACTTGATCGACTTGAACCCGTACTTCCACGGCACCACAAGCCGGATCGGCGCGCCGTTCTGCTTTGGCATAGCCTCGCCATAGAGACCCGTGGCCAGAATGGTCAGCGGATGCATCGCCTCATCCAGCCGCAGGCCCTCGCGGTAGGGCCAGTCGATGAAGGGCGAGGACTGGCCCGGCATCTCCTCGGGGCGGACCAGAGTCTCAAAGGCCACGAACTTCGCCGAGGGCTGGACGCCGACCCGGTTAAGCAGGCCCGAGAGCTGGAAGCCGATCCAGGGCACCACCATCGACCAGGCCTCGACGCAGCGGAAGCGGTAAATGCGTTCTTCAAGCGGCTGGCCCTTCACCACATCGGCCAGATCATAGGTGCCTGGCTTGTCGACCATCCCGTCAATCACGATGGACCAGGGGTCGACCGTCAGCCCGCCGGCATATTCCGCCGGGTCGCCCTTGCCGGTGCCGAATTCGTAGAAGTTGTTGTAGCTGGTGATGTCCTCAAGACTGTTCGGCTCAGCGTCCGTGGAATAGGCGCTTTTCGCAGCCTCGATCTTCGCCAGCGCAGGACTGGCCGCTAGCGCTGTCGCCCCCGCGATCAGCTGGCGTCGGCTCAACCAGAGCGGCTTCGGGGTGACGTCGGACCAGGTCAGGCGCATCGGCTGTCTCCTCACGGGTTTCGTCAAAGATGCGCCAGCCTGGCAGAAAGGCAAAACAATCCGCGTCACGACTGCGGGACGGGCCTGAAACATGGGCCAACTCGCTCACGCGAGCTGAACTTTGCTCACCAAGCCTTGACTGGAAATTCCGGGAAGCCCCGGCTTAGCGCGGATGCCCGCGCCGTCAACCTGTCCTCACGGATAATTCGGACTGATCCGATGTCGCAGTCCGGCCCTATCAGCCCTCGCCAATGACGGCATACCGATCAAACGGAGTGACCCTATGATCCGCAGAACTTTCCTGGCTCTGACCGCCGCCACCGCCTTTGCGATGCCTGCCTTCGCGCAGGACAAGGATATCGTCGACACCGCCGTCGCGGCGGGCAACTTCACCACGCTGGCCGCCGCGCTTGAAGCCGCCGGCCTCGTCGAGACGCTGAAGGGCGACGGCCCGTTCACCGTCTTCGCGCCGACCGACGCCGCTTTCGCCGCGCTGCCGGCCGGCACCGTCGAGGACCTGCTGAAGCCCGAGAACAAGGACAAGCTCACCGCGATCCTCACCTACCACGTCGTTCCGGGCAAGGTCATGTCGACCGATCTGACCGAGGGCATGAAAGCCGCCACCGTGAACGGCAAGGAAGTCACCATCACCCTGGAAGGCGGCCCGAAAGTCGACGGCGCCGTGATCTCGGGGCCGGACGTCGCCGCCTCGAACGGCGTGATCCACGTCATCGACTCGGTCATCCTGCCGCCGGAAGGCTAAGGACCAGGAAGGGGGCGCGGACAGCGCCCCCTTTTCCTTTCAACCAACAGGGGACATCACCATGAACCGCCGCACCCTCTTCCGCCTTGCCGGAGCCGTCTCGGTCGCCGCCCTGGTCTCGGCCTGCGTGCCTGCCGAGACCGAACCCGACATCGTCGACATCGCCTCCTCGAACGAGGACTTCTCGACCCTCGTTGCCGCCGTCAGCGCAGCGGGCCTGGTCGACACCCTGAAGGGCGACGGTCCCTTCACCGTCTTCGTTCCCACCAACGCCGCATTCGAGGCCCTGCCCCCCGGAACCGTCGAGAGCCTGCTCAAGCCCGAAAACAAGGACCTGCTGATCAAGATCCTGACCTACCATGTCGTGCCGGGGGCCGTGACTTCGGACCAGCTGGCGGGCAAGCGGCAGGACGTCGCCACGGTTCAGGGCCAGACCGTCCACATCGATGGCCGGAACGGGGTGAAGGTCAACACCAGCCGCGTGACCACGGCCGACATCACGGCCTCGAACGGGGTGATCCACGTCATCGACAAGGTTCTCCTGCCGAAGTAGGCCGGCTGTCCACGCAGGACAGCACGTGCCTGCCCAAGTCTGTCAATGCCTTGGACGTGGGCGATAACCGGGCGTCAACCTTGTTGCCTGCACAGCTTCCGAAAGGGGTCCCCGCCGGGGGACCCCTTTTGCCATCCGGCAAGGGCCGGCCGGGAACGAAACCACAGCCTAACGCGTTTCCCAGGCATCGCCCGCCAAGGGCATCGCAGGAGCGCCATCATGGGAATCATCTGGACCATCATCATCGGCTTTCTCGCCGGGGTCATCGCCAAGTTCATCATGCCGGGCGACCGGAACGAGCCGTCTGGCTTCGTGATGACCACGATCCTGGGGATCGTGGGCGCTTTCGTCGCCAATTTCCTGGGGCAGTCCCTTGGCTGGTACGGACCCGAAGACGGTGCGGGGCTGATCGGCGCGGTGATCGGCGCGATCATCGTGCTGGCGCTTTACGGTTTCATTCGCCGCCGCGCCTGACCTTCAATAGGGGCTGCAGGCCAGATCGTTCAGCAAACCACCTCGATCAGCCTTGGCCCACGCTGCCCCATCGCCTCGGAAAAGGCCGCATTGAACCCCGCCATGTCGCTGACGCGCACCGCCTGAACGCCGTGCCCCTGCGCCAGCGCCACCCAGTCAAGGATCGGTCCCTCGACATCGAACATCCGTTGCGCGTTGCGGCCCACCCCGTTCACGCCCATTGCCGCCAGTTCCTCGCGCAGGATCTGGTAGCCGCGGTTGGCGAAGATCACCGTGGTCACGTCCAGACCCTCGCGCGCCATCGTCCACAGGGACTGCAGCGTGTACATCCCCGACCCGTCGCCCTCCAGAACCACCACCTTGCGGTCCGGGCAGGCCACTGCCGCACCCACCGCATTGGGCAGGCCAAAGCCGATAGAGCCCCCGGTGATCGTCAGCACGTCATGCCCCGCCGCCCGCCGCAACGCCGGGGCCAGGTGGGCCGAGGCGGTGATCCCCTCGTCCACGACGACCGCATCTTCCGGCATCAGGGCGGCGATGGACTCACCGACCTTGGCCATCGTCACCGCGCCTTCGGCCAGGGCAGGCCGGTCTTCGGGTACGAAATCATCCGCCGTCAGCTCCGCCTCGCCCAGCTCCTGCGAAAGCGCATGCAACGTCCATGCGATGTCCATCTCGCGGCTGCACAGCTCGATCAGCCGGGTTTCCGGGTCATCGGGCGTCGAAGGCAGCCCCGGATAGGCGAAGAACCCCGCGGGGCGCGCCGTGCCGCACAGGACCAGCGACGGCGCCCCGGCCAGAAGCTTCAGGTTGTCCTCGATCCGGTAGGCCATGCGTTCGATCTTCAACGCCCCCGCCCCGCGCCGGAAACGGCTGACGAAGAAGGGCTGCATCAGCCGCGCACCGTAGGCCTTGGTCAGCCGCTTTGCCAGCAGGCCAAGGTCCGAATGCAGCGCCGGGCCGTCGATCATCAGGATCGCCCCCGGCTGGCGCAGGGCATTGGCGGCCGCCTTGACCTCGGCCACCGAAGGCCGCCGCAGCGGAGGAGGAGCGGCCGCGACAGCGAAGCTGGACGCCTCTTCCCAGGCCGTGTTCGCTGGCAGGATCAGCGTGGCGATCTGGCCGCCCTTGGACCGCGCCGCCTGCACCGCCTCGGCCGCGTCGCCCGCCACCTTGCCCGAGGACGAACAGACCCGCGTCCAGTGCGACACCGCCTGCGCGATGCCCACCGTGTCGCCCTTCAACGGCGCCTCGAAGCGCAGGTGATAATCCGCGTGGTCGCCCATGATGTTCAGCACGCCCGACTGCGCCTTCCGGGCATTGTGCAGGTTGGCGAAAGCGTTCCCGAAGCCCGGCGCCAGGTGCAGCAGCGTCGCAGCGACCTCGCCGGTCATCCGGTAATAGCCATCCGCTGCGCCCGAAACGCCGCCTTCGAACAGGCACAGGATGCAGCGCATCTCGGGGTGCTGGTCCAACGCATGGACGAAGTGCATCTCCGAGGTGCCGGGATTGGCGAAGCAGACCCTCACGCCCGAAGCAAGCAAGGTCTCCACCAAAGTCTCTGCGCCGTTCATCTGCATCTCCGTTCCGGTCCGCGGCCAGATGACCGGATTCCAGGGGCGTGCACAACCCGGAACGGACAGAAATGCGGGGTTAAGATTTCCCTAATGCCCGCGACCAACCCTTTGATTCTTTTGATATAGTGGAAACTGTCCACTGTGGACACGCGAAAAAACCCCGCCGAGACATCTCGGCGGGGTAAAGGTGTCCCCCAGGCGGTCCAGGGGACAGGCGTGTTCCGAAAAGTCAGTGCGGCCGCGTGCCGTCGGCCTCCATCTCGGCCCGGATCTGCTGCCGCAGGATGTCGATGGGAACCATCTTCCCGTCGCGCTTGAAGTGCCAGTAGGTCCACCCGTTGCAGCTGGGCGCCCCCTCCAGCGCCGCGCCGACCTGGTGGATCGAGCCCTTCACGTCGTTCCCGATCAGCGTGCCGTCGGCACGGACCTTGGCCTTGAAGCGGTTGCCCAGGGAAAACAGCTCCTCCCCCGGCCGCAGCATCCCGCGTTCGACGACCTGCCCGAACGGCACCCGAGGTTCGGCCCGCTTGGAGCCCGAGACCTCCAGCGCCGAGGCGTCGAACCGCCGCACCCTCTCGATCCGCTCGGCTGCGGCTTTCCGATAGGCCGCCTCCCGCTCGATCCCGATGAAGTCGCGGCCCAGCATCTTGGCCACGGCCCCGGTGGTTCCGGTCCCGAAGAACGGGTCCAGCACCACGTCGCCGGGGTTCGTCGTCGCCACGATCACCCGGTGCAGCAGCGCCTCGGGCTTCTGGGTCGGATGGGCCTTGTCGCCGTTTTCATCCTTTAGCCGCTCATGCCCGGTGCAAAGCGGGATCACCCAGTCGGACCGCATCTGCACGCCGTCGTTCAGCGCCTTCAGGGCCTCGTAATTGAACGTGTACTTCGCCGCCTCGTCGCGCGAGGCCCAGATCAGCGTCTCATGCGCGTTGGTCAGGCGCTTGCCCTTGAAGTTCGGCATCGGGTTCGACTTCCGCCAGACCACGTCGTTCAGAAGCCAGAAGCCCTGGTTCTGCAGCTCTGCCCCCAGGCGGAAGACGTTGTGATAGGACCCGATCACCCAGATCGCGCCGTTCGGCTTCAGAAGCCGTTTCGCCGCCGCAAGCCAGTCCCGGGTGAAGCTGTCATAGGCCGCGAAGCTGGAGAACTGGTCCCAGTGGTCATCCACCGCATCGACCTTGGAGTTGTCAGGCCGGTGCAGGTCGCCGCGAAGTTGCAGGTTGTACGGTGGGTCCGCGAAGATGAGGTCGACGCTGCCCGCCGGAAGGGAGTTCATCACCTCCACGCAGTCGCCAGCAAGGATCTGGTTCAGCGGAAGGCTGACTTCCGCCTCGGTATTCCTGGTCTTCATGTCTCTGCCTCTGCCCCGGCATCTTGTGTGCCGATGTTGTCCAGAAGCATGAGTCAGCGGCGATTCGCCGTCAAATTCTTTTTTGAATCAAGAACTTACAGAAAGCTCTTGATACAAGATATTGTGGACGGGCTTGAAGGAACGCCTATGCCAAGGGGTCACACCCAGATTTTGCAATGCTTCGAGATGTGCCTTTGTCGGGTATCCGGCGTTGGCCTCCCAGCCGTAGCCGGGGTGCTGTTGCGCCAAATCCACCATGATCCGGTCGCGCGTCACCTTGGCCACGATCGAGGCGGCAGCGATCGACAGGCAGACCGCATCGCCGCCGATGATCGGTGTCCCGCCGCAGCACAGGCCGCGTGGCAGCATGTTGCCGTCGATCAGCGCATGGTCGGCTCCCAGGCCCGCGACAGCGCGCTCCATCGCCAGGTGGCTGGCGCGCAGGATGTTCAGCGTGTCGATCTCTTCCACGCTGGCATGGGCGACCGAAACCTCGGCCACGGCGGTGATCTCGATGTACAACGCCTCGCGCCGTTCGCGGGTGAGGACCTTGGAGTCGCGCAGGCCCTCGGGAATGCGCTTGGGGTCCAGACGCACCGCGCAGGCGGTCACCGGGCCTGCCAGCGGGCCGCGGCCCACCTCGTCCACCCCGGCCACGCGCAGCGCCCCGCGGCCGAATGCCAGCGTCTCATACGTGAAGTCGGGGATGATCTCGGCCATGCGTTCCCGATTAGCGCGGAACGCATGGCAGAAAAAGGGGGCGGGAGCTGCTCACCCTCCCACCCCCAGCAAGAAGCGGGGTTTAGGGCGACCCCGCCTCGTTCCAGGCCGCCTCGGCGGCCCGCAGGTCAACGGCCCGAGACGCGGAACCCCGCATCGCGCAGGCATTGCGCGGAATAGACGCGGTCGCGTTGACCAAAGATCGTCGCGCTGTTGGCGCAGTGCCGCGGCAGGCGGGTCTTGATCCCCTCGTCGCGCAGGCAGCTTTCCGGGTAAAGCGACACTGACCGCTCGGCCCCGTCGATCGAGATCGCGCAGACCGACGGCACGCGGCCCGACACCACCGGCTCCGGCTCGGGCAGCGGCACGGGATCGGCCTTGTCCTTGTCCTTCAGCTCGTGCGCGATGGCGCCGACCACCAGCGCGGCGATCAGCGCCTTGGCCACGTCGTTCTTCTCGGCCTTGGCCGGGATCGTCGTCGCCAGCACCACGGCAAGGGCCGCCGCACCCCCCGTCAACATGGCGGCGAAGCGGCGGGCCGAGAGCGTGCTTTCCGGAACCCCGCGCGAGGCGATGCGGTGCGAGCGGCTTCTGAATTCGACGGACATGGAGGCCTCCTTATGCGGTCTTCTTGATCTTGGCGGGGCGCTGGAAACGGCCGGCGACCCCAATGGACCAAGCCTCGGCACCGGCTTCCGGGGTAAGCAATAACGACCGCCCGCTAGACGATAGCGGTGTGGGAAAACCGACTTGTTATCGGATAGCAGCCGCGCAAAAATGGCCGTGATATTGAATATCAGCGCGCCCGTGCGCATTGTCGGCCAGCAATCGAGCAGCTCCTTCCGGGGACAAGAAAATGAAAACCTTCCTCACCTCTGCGGTCCTTGCCCTGGCCCTTGTCGGTCCGGCGGCGGCAGAGTGTTATGCCGACTACAAGGCCAAGCGTGACGAACCGCTGCAACTGCACTACGGTGTCGCGCAGGTGTCGGACGCGAACTGTTCGCCCGCCGCCGCAGAAGGCGAATTGGCGCCGAGACTGGCGGCCGATGGCTGGACGCTGCTGAACGTTCTGTCCACATTCGGGCCGGAAGGTCTGGAGGAAAGGAAAGCGAGTGCCGGAGACTACTTCCTCCGTTACTGACAGTCTCAAGGCCGGCAACCGCGTCGTTGCCTTCGGAATCGCCGCCATCGTCCTGATCCTGCTGGCCGCGGCGCTGTTCCTGTTCCTGAACCTGCCCGACGCCAACGCGTTCAATGCGCGCGTCGAGCGGCTGTTCGTCGAGAACGACGACCTTAACACCCTGGCCGAGATCAAGCTCTTGGAAATCCTGGCGCAGTCGGGGACGTCGTTCTCGGAGGTGCTGACCAGCTATCGCAGCGTGATCTTCGTGCTGCTGCTGTTTTCAACCGCGCTGCTGGTGTCGTCGCTGGTGTTCCTGGTGATGATCATCGCGCTGAACCGCAGGATCTCGGCGATCCAGCGGTCGGGCATCCAGGTGGCCAGCCTGATGATCAGCCGCGAGGCGCGGGCGGTCTACATCAACGACCTGGAATTCCAGCTGACCGAAGCGGCGCTGGAGACGCTGTCGGTGCTGGCCGAGGCGCGGATGGATGACGAGGTCCTGACCGGCGCGCAGATCGAGGCGGTGATTTCCGGCCGGAACGAGGCCGACTGCGACGAGGCCGCAGGCGCGACCCGGGTGAAGCGGTTGCGCGATGCCCTGGGCAACCAGCTGGTCAGCGAGCTTCTGGTCAAGACCATCGCCCGGCGCGGCTACATGCTGGCGGTGGGCAAGGACACCATCAAGATGATCTGAAATGCAGAAGGCCCGGACCTTGCGGACCGGGCCTTGCTGTGGGTGGTGAGCCGGACAGGATTCGAACCTGTGACCCGCTGATTAAAAGTCAGCTGCTCTACCAACTGAGCTACCGGCCCCACGGGCGGCTGATTAGTCAGCGGCTTGCCGGGGGTCAAGGGCAAAAACGTGCGGCACTGGCGAATCTTGGGTCCGCGGCGTATATGGCGTCGAATGATGGATACCAGCGCACAAACCGGCCTGCCGTTCATGAAAATGCACGGGGCGGGCAATGACTTCGTGGTGATCGACTCACGCGGGCGCGGGCCGGTGATGACGGCCGGGCTGGCCCGCGCGCTGGGGGACCGGAATCGGGGGGTGGGCTTCGACCAGCTGGCCGAGATCACCTCGACCAGGGATGCGGATTTCGCGCTGGTGTTCTGGAACTCGGACGGATCGCAGGCCGGGGCGTGTGGCAATGCGACACGCTGCGTGTCGGATTATGTGATGCGGGACCTTGGGGCCGAACAGGTCTCGCTGGTGACGGCGCGGGGCGGATTGCGGGCCGAGAGGGCCGCCGATGGCCGGGTCTGGGTCAACATGGGCGAGCCGCAGCTGGACTGGGCGACGATCCCACTGGCGCGCGAGGTGGACCACCTGCACCTGCCGCTGCCGGGCGATCCGGTCGCCGTGGGCATGGGCAACCCGCATTGCGTCCACTTCGTCGCGGATGCCGAGGCGGTTGACCTTGCCGCGCTGGGGCCGAAGATCGAGCATGACCCCTTGTTCCCGCAGCGCACGAATGTCGAGTTCGCCTCGCTGATCTCGCCCTGCCGGATGCGGATGCGGGTGTGGGAGCGCGGGACGGGGATCACGCTGGCCTGCGGCTCGGGCGCCTGTGCGACGGCGGTGGCGGCGCATCTGCGCGGGATGATCGGGCCTCGGGTCGCGCTGGAGGTGGATGGCGGGACGCTGGAGGTCGACTGGCGCGACGACGGCGTCTGGCTGACCGGCCCAGTGGCGCGTGTGTTCGACGGGGTGCTGACCGCGGATTACGTGGCGCACTACAGATGAACGCAGCGCAGAAGCCTCCGGTCTTTGCGACGCTCGGTTGCCGTCTGAACGCCTACGAGACCGAGGCGATGAAAGAGCTTGCGGCAGAGGCGGGGCTGTCGGGCGCGGTGGTGGTGAATACCTGCGCCGTGACCAGCGAGGCGGTGCGGAAAGCGAAGCAGGAGATCCGGCGGCTGTCGCGCGAGAATCCGGGGGCGCCGATAATCGTGACTGGCTGCGCGGCACAGACCGAGCCCGAGACCTTCGCGGCGATGCCCGAGGTCGCGCGGGTTGTGGGCAACCACGAGAAGATGCAGGCCGAGACCTGGCGCGGGATTGCCGCGCCGGACCTGATCGGGGTGACCGAGAAGGTGCAGGTCGACGACATCATGTCGGTGCGGGAAACCGCGGGGCACCTGATCGACGGGTTCGGGCGGCACCGTGCCTATGTGCAGGTCCAGAACGGCTGCGACCACCGCTGCACCTTCTGCATCATTCCGTTCGGACGGGGCAACTCGCGGTCGGTTCCGGCGGGGGTTGTGGTCGAGCAGATCAACCGGCTGGTGGATCGCGGGTTCAACGAGGTGGTGTTGACGGGGGTGGACCTAACGTCGTGGGGGGCCGACCTGCCGGGGGAGCCGAAGCTGGGCGATCTGGTGCGGCGGATCCTGAAGCTGACCTCGGTGCCGCGCTTGAGGATTTCCTCGATCGACAGCATCGAGGCGGACCCGGCGTTGATCGAGGCGATCTCGACGGAGCCTCGGCTGATGCCGCACCTGCACCTGTCCTTGCAGGCGGGGGATGACCTGATCCTGAAGCGGATGAAGCGGCGGCATCTGCGGGGGGATGCGATCCGGTTTTGCCAGGAAGTTCGCGCCTCGCGGCCGGAGATGGTCTTCGGGGCCGACATCATCGCGGGGTTCCCGACGGAGACGGAGGCGATGTTCCAGCGGTCGCTGGACCTGGTGGAGGAATGCGGGCTGACCTTCCTGCATGTCTTCCCCTTCAGCCCGCGCAAGGGGACCCCGGCGGCGCGGATGCCGCAGGTTCGGGGGCCGGAGATCAAGGAACGGGCGGCGCGGTTGCGGGCGCTGGGGGACCGGGTTCTGGGGGAGCATCTGGCGGCCCAGGTGGGGCGGGTCCACCGGGTGCTGACCGAGGGGCCGCGGGTTGGACGGACCGAGGGCTTCGCCGAGGTGGCCTTCGCGGCGGACCAGCCGGAAGGGGCGATCCTGGAGGTTCGCGTCACCGGAGTGGCTGGGGACCGGCTTCTGGTGTGAGGCTGTCCACGGTGGACATACTCTGATCCTTTAATGAAAGCAGAGACTTGGTCGCGGACGTCAGGGGTTTCTTAACCTTTGCATTTCGCGCGGGTTGGGGCGGTTTTCAGATTGAGCGCGTGCCGCGCAAGCCTTGGTCTCGTCGTCGGGCCTTCGCCCTTCTCCTCGGCGTTGGGGACGCTTCGCCCCCCAAACCCCCAGAGGATATTTGCGGAAGGGAAAGGGTTTGGCGCAGGGCGGGCGCTGCCTAGCCGAGCGCGACGAGGTGATTGTCCCATTGGGTTTGGTCAGAGGCGAGCGGCGTCAAGCTGTCATCGCTGGCGGCCCAGATCGCGCCCTGGCCGTCGGTGACGGTAAAGCCCGCGCTGCTTGCGGCCGCGCCGCAGAGGTCGGGGCGATGGTGGGTGGCGACATTGGTGCCTTTGGCGTCGAAGAGCATCAGCGCGCCGCCCTTGGGCGAGGTGATTAGGATGCGGTCCTTTGTGGCGGCGATGGAGCCGGCGTAGCCTTGCATCGTGAAGGCCTGCGCCTCGGGCGGGGTGCACAGGATCGGGGCAGTGCCGGGCGTCCAGAGGCCAAGCTGCGGGACGGCTTCGGACGGGTCGCCTTCCCATTGCATCGCAAAGGCGATGGTGTCGCCCATGAGCGCCAGGTGGCGGATGGAGTTCTGGCGAAGGTCGGGCAGTTCGATCTGGTCGAGGGGCGTGCCATCCGGCGACAGGAGCGTCAGATTCGGGCGCATGTCGGGGATGTTGAGCTTGCTGCGGTCGACCGGGTCGGTCTTGATCCCGCCATTGGCCACGGCGAGTCGGCCGTCGGACAGGCGTTCGATCTCGTGTGGGCCGATGCCCTGGCTGGGCCAGTCGGCAAGGCGCGTGTAGCGCGCAGTGTCCCACAGGCCGATGCGGCCCTCGGAGGTTTCTGCGACGACTTCGGAGGTCATCATGAGCGAACCGTCCAGTGAATAGGCGCCGTGACCGTTGAACTGCATGCCGTCAGGCGGGGTCAGGCGGTGCCGGGTCTCGCCCGTGGCGCAGTCGATCACCAGGGCGAAGGTGCCGGGGCGGCGGGCGAAGGCGACGGCCTCGGCAAGGCGCGGATGGGCGGCGGCGGCGTGTCCCCGGCCCGGAAGCGCGATCCGGAAGAGGCTGGTGCCGGTCGAGGTGAGGCCGTGGAGGAAGAAGTTCTCGCCGCGCTTCCCGGCGGCGAGGTAAGCGGGCGCGCCGACATCGGCCCAGGTCATGCGCGGGGCGAGGCTGGCGGCCAGGGTGGCAAGGAAGGTGCGCCGCTGCATCAGTCGCCGTCCTGCGAATTGAAGCCGAGGTCCACGCCGAGGGCCGGGCCAAGTTCGGCCACAGCGGTGTCGCGCGTGGCGCGGACGGCCTGTTGCAGGATTTCCAGCTTCAGCCAGCCCTGCGGATCCGCGACGCGGTCGAGGTTGGGGTCGTCCAGCGCCTGGGCCAGACCGATGGCGTGGTCGAAGCCCGCGAGGGTCTTGCTGCTGTCCGGGCTGAGGCTTGCCGCCAACCCGCGCAGGGCCTGGAGCGACAGGGTGATGTTCGCGAGCGCACGGCCGGAGGCATGGCCCTCGGCCAGATCGGGGCGCGGCTTGTCGAAGGTGCCGAGCGGTCGGCCGATGCGGCGGTCGGCAATGAATTCGAGGCCGGTGGCGAGCTGGGTGAACAGCGCCTGCGTCGCCTCTTCGGGCTTGAGGAAGCGGGTGTTGCCGGGCTGGCCGGCGGTGAGAAGGTCGTCGCCATAAGGCCCCCAGCCGGCGGCAAGGGCCTCGGCCTGGCGGGCCAGGTCGTCCACGGTGACCTGGATCAGGGGGCAGGGGTCGGCGGGCAGCGGTTCGGCCGGGTAGAGCAGGCGTTCGAGGCCCGCAAGGCCACGGGCGGCGACGGATTGCTGGGCCATGCCGTCGGTGGTCAGCGTCTGGGGGTCGGATTGCAGGAGCGCGTCCTGCGCCTTGGCCCCGGTGCCCTTGGCGTCGGGCCAGAACAGGATGGCGAGCGAGCGGCCGTCTTCCTCGGCCGGGCCGAGGTGCAGGTGTTCGACCGCCATCCAGGCGTCATAGGCGGCCTGGAAGGCGGGGCGCAGGGCCTGTGCGTCGCAGCTTTCGACATCGGCCAGGCGCTGCGCGGCCTCGTCAAAGGCGGCGTAGCCGGGGCGGGCGTGGTCGGTGACGACGGTCGCCGTATCGGCGAGCGCCGGGGAAGCAAGGAGGAGGGCAAGGAGTGTGGCGCGCATCAGAGGCTTCCCAGGAAGGCGAGGAGGGCGTCGCGGTCTTCGGTTTGCATGGCAGCGACAGTGTCGCGTGCTGATTGTGCCTCACCCCCGTGCCAGAGGATAGCCTCCAGCAGGCTGCGGGCGCGGCCATCGTGCAGGTATTCGGTATGGCCGGAGACCTGTGGCGACAGGCCGATGCCCCAGAGCGGCGGGGTCTTCCACTCGGACCCGGTGGCGCGGCCTTCGGGGCGGTTGTCGGCGAGGCCGGGTCCCATGTCGTGCAGGAGCAGGTCGGTGTAGGGCCAGATCAGCTGGAAGCTCTGTTCGGGCTGGCCGTCCAGGCGGTTGGTGACATGCTTGGGCGTGTGGCAGGACTGGCAGCCGGTGGTGTAAAAGAGTTCCTTGCCCTTCAGGACCTTGGGATCGTCGATGTTGCGCCGCTCTGGCACGCCGAGGTTGCGGGAGTAGAAGGTGACGAGGTCGAGGGATTGCTTGTCGACCTCGAGCCCGTCGCGGATGCCGGGCTCTTGCCCGTGGGGGGCGTCGCGGCAGGTGGGTTGGGATGCCATGCAGTCGCCCCAGGGGTCGGGGTGGAGGGGTGTGGAGAGGCCCATGTCGCCGGCGAAGGCCCCGGCGGATTGTTCGCGGACGGTGGGGGCGCCGCCCTTGAAGCCGAAGCGACCCAGCATCGGGGCGCCATATTCGGCGGAGGGGACGATCTGCGGGCGGCCGGAGATGCCGTCGCCGTTGGCGTCCTCGGGGTCGGCGAGGGACAGGATGTCGGCGGCGGGGATGGCTTCCAGAAGGCCGAGGCCGATCATCTGCGGCGCGACGCGGGGGGAGATCATCAGGTCGGGCGCGGGATCGCCGTAGGCGGGGTCGGCGAAGGCGTAGGTGGGCGCCCGGAGGTTGACCGTGGTGCCATCAGGCAGGGTGACGGGGGTTTCTTCCCAAGTGATGTCCATCCGGCCCTCGGCGGCATGGCCGGGGGCGGCGAGGTCCTGGAGCTGGCCACCGTAGGTCGGGTCTGGGCTGGTGGCGATCCAGTCGGCGATGCCCTCGGGGGTGGGGCCGCCGGGGACCGAGAGGCGCAGGAACATCGACACGCGGGAGGCGTCGGCGTCGGCGGGAGTGTGGCCGCGGCCGTCCTTCAGGTGGCAATCCTGGCAGCCGCGGGCGTTGTAGAGGGGGCCGAGGCCGTCGGAGGCCTTGGTGGAAGAAGGGGCGGCGACCCAGGTCTTTCGGAAGAGCGCGTTGCCGAGCTTGAAGTCCATCTCGCGTTCGAACGGCATGTTGGCGGAGTGCTGGCTGAAGGCGCCGGCGGTAGTGATGGCGCGGACGGTGGCGGCCCCGGCGGGTTTGGCCTCGAAAGGTTCCGGCCTGGTGAAGTCGGTGGGCGGGGCGAGGACGGCGGCGATCTTCGCTTCGTCGGCAGGTGTGCGGGGGATCACGGGCAGGTGGCGGTCGTCCAGGCTTTGCGCAAGGGCGGGGGCTGCGGTCAGGCAGAACAGAAGGGCAAGGCGCATCGGGGCCTCCTTTGCGGGGACTCATACCCCCGGGTAGTTGAGTGTTTCAATCGGAAAATGGTGGCGCGGTGTCGCAGGCGGGGGTGGATTTCGGCCGGGGCGGGCGACATAAATCGCGACGGACAAGGGGGACGGATGGCGCGAGCGAAGGCGGGAAGAAGGGCGGTGCCGGGACAGGTGCTGGGTCTGGCGCTGCTGCCGTTTGCGATCCCTGCCGGGCTGACAGTGCTGCTGGCGCTGACGGCGGACTGGCCGCGCGACATTGCCCCTGGATCCGGGCTGAAGCTGGCCGGTCTGGGCGCGACGGTTGCGACGGCGCTGGTGGCCTGGGGGATCAGCATCCGGGGGCAGGAGCATCCCCGGACACGGCGCATCTCGGCGCTGTTCTGCGGGATGGTCGCGCTTCTGGCCTGGCCGCTCTGGTCGGTGGGCGTGCTGCCATCGGTCAACGGGGCAGTCCTGCGCGACCCGTTCGAGGTCGAGATGCTGCTGCAGCGGACCGAGGCGACGCGGCAACGGCGCAGCCCGGATTACCACCACTGGGCCTGGCTTGCGGCGCCGAAGGAGGGGGGCGGACTTCCCTCGGGCCGGTATTTCATCCCGGAGACGACCTATGACCGGCTGACGGCGGAACGTCCCGCGACCGTCACTGCCGAGGGCGCGACGGGGCTCTTGGGGGCGGTGGTAGTCACGGCGATCCGGTAGGGCTTTTGCAAGGTGCGCCTGTGGCGCACCCTGCGCGGCCCTGGGCCGGGCGCGTTATTCGGCCTTGCTGGCGGGCTTGGCGTTCAGCAGGCCGTAGCGTTCGGCGCCGATGGAGTCGAAGAGGCTGAGCTGGGTTTCCAGGAAATCGATGTGACCCTCTTCATCCGCCAGGACCTCGTCGAACAGCGCGCGGGTGACGAAATCGCCGACCTGGTCGCAGTATTTCCGCGCCTCGATGTACAGCGCCCGCGCATCCTGTTCGGCGGCAAGGTCGGCCTCCAGCGTCTCGCGCACGGTCTGGCCGATGCGCAGGGGGTCGAGCTTCTGCAGGTTCGGGTGGCCTTCCAGGAAGATGATCCGGGCGATGAACCGGTCGGCGTGATGCATCTCCTCGATGCTTTCCGCGCGAGATTTGTCGGCGAGATGGCCGAAGCCCCAGTCCTGTTGCAGGCGGTAGTGCAGCCAGTACTGGCTGACGGCTGTCAGCTCGGACCGGAGGCCTGCGTTGAGATAGTCGATGACCCTTGCGTCGCCCTTCATGGCCAATCCCCTTTGCTGTGTCGCAACAGATGTCTTGGCTTCGGCGCGGAAGGCCGTGGCTGGACCCCGGAAAGGCTAGCCGCGCGAAAGCCATCTGTCCACGCGCAACACCAAGAGGTCCGGGGCGGTTCCGTCAGCGCGCGGCGCGGCCCGGCTTGATGCGCAGGACCGGCGGCTCGCCAGCCCCCGGAACGCGAAGGCCGGGTGCGGCCTCCATCGTCGAGAGGAACAGCGGCATGCAGCCGCCGCAGTCGGCCCGCTTGCCAAGCGCCCGGTAAATCTTGCCGGGCGTGATCAGGGTCTGCGGGTCGGCAGCGCGCATCCAGCCCACTGCCGCGCGGATGTCCTGGTCAGAAATCGACTGGCAGTGGCAGACGATCACTGGAACACCGCCCCCGGGCTGTCGAGGCTGTCGGAGCCTTCGAATTCCACCTTGGACAGACCCAGCGCGGTGACGGCGCGGTCGATCGAGGCGGTCTGGGTTACAAGGGCATTGACGGCGGCCATGATGATCGCCTCGCCTTCCGCGTTGCCGGGGGCGATCAGGGTGTCGAAAGTCTGGCCGGCATCGCCTGCATCCTTCATCGCCTGAAGGGCAGCGACCGAGGCGTCGAGTTCGGACTTCAGCTGGCTGTCCACAGCAGGATCGGCGGCGGCGACCAGTTCGGACAGCGCGGGGCCTTGCAGGGTCGAACCGTCGGTCCGGGTATAGGTCCCGAGGTAGACGTTGCGGATACCCACGCCGTCATAGAAGTGGCTGTTGTGGGTGTTGTCCGAGAAGCAGTCCTGCTCTTCCTCGGGGTCGTTGAGCATGAGGCCCAGCTTGATGCGTTCGCCCGCGAGTTCGCCGTACGACAGGCTGCCCATGCCGGTGAGGATGGCAAGGATGCCTTTTTGCGGGTCGGCGGTCACCGCCGCGCGGGCTGGGCCGTCTTCGTCCCAGTTGTCCACCATTTCGGTGAGGTCGGCGACGAGAAGATCGGTCGCAGATTTTAGATAGGCGGCACGGCGGTCGCAGTTGCCGTTGGTGCAGGCGTCTCCGCTGGCGAAGTCGGTGGCCGGGCGGTTCCCGGCGCCGGGGTTGGTGCCGTTCAGGTCCTGGCCCCAGAGCATGAATTCGATCGCGTGGTAGCCGGAGGCGACGTTGGCCTCGATCCCGTCAGCCTCGTGCAGGGTGCCAGAGATGAGGGCCGGGGTGATGGTGGTGGCGTCGATCTCTTTCCCCGAAAGGGTGAATTTCGGCGTGGCGATGACGTTGAGGGTGGCGAGCGCGTTTTCTTCGTTGCCGTAGTCCGCGCCGACATAGTCGATCAGGCCTTCGTCCAGCGGCCAGGAGTTCACCCGGCCCTCCCAGTCGTCGACGACGGGGTTGCCGAAGCGGAAGGCCTCGGACTGCTGGTAGGGGACGCGGGCGGCCTTCCAGGCGTCGCGGGCGGCTTGCAGGGTGGCGTCCGAGGGGGTGGCGATCAGGGCCTGGACGGCGGTCTGCAGGGCCTGCGCGGTGGTCAGGCTGTCCTGATAAGTCGCAAGGGCCATGTCGGCATAATGCGTCGTCACCTCCTCGGGCGTGGCGGCGAGGGCCGGGGTGGCGGACAAAAGCAGCAGGGCGGCGAGACGCATGGGTGGACCTTCGGCAGTGGTGTTGCCGAATGTCTGACCAATTTAGTGGGTCTTGTAAACCCGATTCTTTTACTTGGAGAATTCGGCGATCACGGCGCGGGCCGCGGCGGCTGGGTCGGGGGCTTGCCAGATCGGGCGGCCGACGACGATGTGGTCGGCCCCGTCGGCGATGGCCTGCGCGGGTGTGGCGATGCGCTTCTGGTCTCCGGTCGCGGCCCCGGCCGGGCGAACGCCGGGGGTGACGATCAGCTTGCCTTTGGCTTCGGGGAGCGCGCGGATCATCGCCGCTTCCTGCGGGGAGGCGATCACGCCATCTGCCCCGGCCCGCAGGGCGCGGGCGGCGCGTTCCAGGGTGATGTCGTGGATGTCTCCGGGCTTGATCAGGTTCGCGTCAAGGTCGGCGCGGTCGAGCGAGGTGAGGATGGTGACGGCGAGGATCTTGAGGTTCGTCCCGCCCTTCCCCGTCGCGGCTGCCGTGACGACCTGGGGGTCGCCGTGGACGGTCAGAAAGTCGAGGTCGAATTGCGACAGGCCGCGGACGGCGGCCTCGATCGTCGCGCCGATGTCGAAAAGCTTCATGTCCAGGAAGACGCGCTTGCCCTGTTCGTGCTTCAGCTCGTTTGCCAGCGCCAGGCCGCCGCCGGTGAGCATCCCGAGGCCGATCTTGTAGAAGCTGGCGGCGTCGCCGATGCGGCTGACGAGGTCCAGGCCCTGAACCACGTTCGGCACGTCGAGGGCGACGATCAGGCGGTCATCTGCGGGCATGGGGGTCTCCTTTGCGGGTCGGGGCGGTTTGACGGGGCGGGGAAGGGCTGTCAAGACTGGCGGAAAAATGGGGCCCGCTTACGGGGATGGGGATGATCCTGGCATTCGACATCGGCGGCAGCCGGATCAAGGCGGCGGCCTGGGATGGGGCGTTGCGACCCTTGGGCGAGGTGGTGACGCCGCTGGGCGACAAGGCGGCCTTCACGGCGGCGATTGCCGGGTTCGTCACGGGTCAGGAGAAGGGCATCGCCATCTCTATCGCCGGGGTGGTCGATCCTGCGACGGGCGTGGGCAAGGTGGCGAACATCCCGGCAATCGACGGGCTGCGGCTGGGACCCGAGGTTCAGGCGGCCACGGGGCTGCCGGTCCGGGTGCTGAACGACGCCGATTGCTTCGCGCTGGCCGAGGCAGAGCAGGGCGCGGGGCGGGGGCATGGGACGGTGTTCGGGGTGATCCTCGGCTCGGGCGTCGGCGGCGGGCTGGTGATGGACGGGCGCGTGGTCATGGGCGCGGGCGGCTATGCCGGGGAATGGGGGCATGGGCCGGTGATCCGGGGCGAGTTCGCGTTCCAGTGCGGCTGCGGTCAGGTGGGTTGCGTGGACACGGTGGGCAGCGCGCGGGGGCTGGAGCGGCTGCACCGCAAGCGCACGGCCGAGCTGCTGGGGTCCGAGGCGATCATCGCCGCCTGGATGGCCGGGGAGGCCGAGGCGGGCGAGACGATGGCCCTGTGGCGCGAGCTGGTGGCGGGGCCGCTGGCGATGGTGGTCAACGTGGTCGGCGCGGATGTGGTGCCGGTGGGCGGCGGGTTGTCGAAGGCTCCGGGACTGGTGAGCTACTTGGACGAGGCAGTGCGGGTTCGGGTGTTGCGGCGGACCAAGGGGCCGCTGCTGGTTCCGGCGGAGTGCGGCGCGGATGCGGGACTTCTGGGTGCGGCGATGGCGGGGGTCGCCGCATGGGGGTGACGCTGGAGGTCTGCGTCGACACGGCGGAGGGGCTGGCCCAGGCCGTGGCCGGTGGGGCGGACCGGATCGAGCTTTGCGCCGCGCTGGCGGTGGGGGGGCTTACGCCCTCGGCCGGGTTGATCGCGTTGGCGGAGGGCTGCGGGGTGCCGGTTGTGGCGATGATCCGGCCCCGCGCGGGGGATTTCGTCTGGTCCGAGGCCGAGGTTGCGATGATGGAGGCCGAGATCGCGGCCGTGCGCACGGCGGGGCTTGCGGGCGTGGTGCTGGGGGCGTCGCGGCCGGACGGTGGTTTGGATGTGCCGGTTCTGCGGCGGTTGGTTGCGGCGGCGCGGGAAGACCGATTTCTTCGAAGAAATCGGGACGGAGCCTTTGAAGGCTCCGGTCCGGAGTTTTCGAAAACTCCGGGGGCCTTCGAATTGGTGCTGCACCGGTGCATCGACCTGGTGCCGGACATGGGCGTGGCGTTGGAAGAGGCGGTGGCGCTGGGGTTCGACCGTATCCTGACCTCGGGCGGGGAGGTTATGGCCGAGGCCGGGGCGGCGCGGATCTCGGCGCTGGTCAGGCAGGCGGCGGGGCGGATCGTGGTGATGCCGGGTTCGGGGGTGAACCCCGGGAACGCGGCGATGCTGAAGGGGCTTGGCATTACCGAGATCCACGCGTCATGTTCAGCCTCGACGCCGGTCGCGGGCCGGGTGGTGGAGATGGGGTTCGCGCCGGCGGTGCGGCGTCAGACCGATGCGGACGCGGTGCGGGCCTTGCGGGCGGCGCTGGTATAGGAGCGGGTGATGGAGTTGAGGCTGGACTATGACCGCCCGGAGGAGGGACCAGGATCGGGACCGCTGACCGTGGGCTGGTTCCTGGCGCAGGACAAGGGGGCAGTGCTGTACGACCCGCCGGAGCGGGTGTCGATCCGCCCGCCCAACAAGGCGCACGCCAAGTCGGCCAGCCGCTGCCCCGCGGTGATCCAGCTGGAAAGCCGGTATTTCATGGTCAAATGCCCCTTTGACCTGCACATCGGCTTTCAGCGCGACGACAAGGGCAAGGCGGTGCTGGTGAACCGGGCGGGGGCGTCCTCGCCCATCCGCTCGTCGAAGCTGAACGAGGTGCTGACGCTGGTCAGCGAGGCGGAGTGGCGCTTTCCGGACCGGCCGACGATCCAGCTGCACCTGCCCTACTATTTCATCGCCGACGAGATGGTCTACCTGACCCAGCTGGGGGCCTTTGCGCATTACCGCCCCGACCCCCTGCCCGGCACGATCTTCGGCGGGCGCTTCCCGATTTCGATCTGGCCGCGGCCCTTGATGTGGGCCTTCGAATGGCACGAGCCGCAGAAGGACCTGGTCCTGCGCCGGGGCGAGCCCTTGTTCTATGTCCAGTTCGAGGGGATGGACCCGTCGCGGCCCGTGCAGGTGGTCGAGGCGGAGCGGACGGCGGAGCTGCAGGCCTATCTGGAACAGATCTCGGGCGTGGTGAATTACGTCAACCAGACGTTCTCGCTGTTCAAGGCGGCGGAGGGCTTGCGGCCGAAGAAGCTGTTGGTCGCGAAGGACCGGGGGTAGCGTCCTTGGCCGGCCCCGGGGCGCTGCCCCGGACCCCGGAGTATTTGCGAAAAGAGCAAGTGAAAATTTGAATTGAATTGAAGGGGTTGAGGCATGCGCAGCATCATCGAGACCTATCACGTTGCGACCGGCCGGGTGTCCGAGGTCCTGGCCGTGGAGGGCCGGATCGAGGCGCCGAACTGGGCTCCGTCGGGGGACTGGCTGCTGGTGAACGGGGAGGGGCGGTTGTACCGGGTGGCGCTGGACAGGCCGGCGCTGGAGGAAGTGCCGTCGGGCGAGGCGGTGCGCTGCAACAATGATCACGGTATCAGCCCGGATGGGACCTGGATCATCCTGTCCTCGCATCACGAGGGGGCGGGATCGCAGGTCTATGTGATGCCGGTGACGGGGGGCGAGCCGGTGAGGATCTCGCCCGACAGCCCCAGCTGGTGGCATGGCGTCTCGCCGGACGGCGCGGTGCTGACCTACGTCGCGGCGCGGGGCGGAAGCCGGGTGATCGACGTCTATACTCTGGTGCCGGGCGAGACGGAAAAGCGGCTGACCTTCGGCGAGGGGCATTGCGACGGGCCGGACTTCTCGTCCGACGGGGGCCGCATCTATTACAACTGCGACCGGACGGGCCATGCGCAGATCTGGGTGATGGCGGCGGATGGATCAGGGCAGCGGCAGCTGTTCGAGGACGGGTTCGTCAACTGGTTCCCGCATCCGTCGCCGGATGGGCGACACCTGCTGTACCTGGCCTTCCCGCCGGGGACGACGGGGCATCCGGCGGATCTGCCGGTGGCGCTGGTGCTGTGCGACCCCGAGGGGGGCAATCGCCGCCGCGTGAGGGAGTTCACCGGGGGGCAGGGTTCGATCAACGTGCCGTGCTGGGCGCCGGATGGCAGTGCCTTCGCCTATGTGCGCTATGAACCCTAGGCCGGACGCAGGCCGCTGAGGCCCTTGGGCGCCTTGGGTTTCGCCTCGGGCGGCGGTTCGGGCAGGTCGACGGCAGCGAGGATCGGCTGCAGGTGGCGCGGGTCGCCCCAGACCGAGATGTAGACCTCGGGCGGGAAGCCATTCGACAGATGTTCGGGTGTCAGGTCGATGATCCGGACGCGCAGGTCGTCACCGTGGGCAAGCGAGGGGGCGATGATCTCTTCCGCGACGGGGCCGAGATGGCCAATCAGCCCCTCGCGGTGATGCGGGATGAGGCCCAAGATCGGGCGGCGCAGCCGGGCGAACACGCCGATCCGGCCGTCGGAAAGTCGGTCGAGCCGCGCACTGTCCCCGATGGACAGGCCGGTGCGGGCGACGTGGATCGTCAGGCCCTCGACCGGGGCCTTGTGGATCAGGGGGAGTTTCGAGTCGCTCATCGGGGGGCCTTTCCGTCGGACGAAGGCCAAGGATGGGGGTGGGGGCGGGCAATGCAAGGCGTCGGTGAGAGGGGCGAGAAAAGCTTGCCCGAACCCGCCGAAACGCCCGTGCCGCATCGGCAAGGAAAGGCCGAGCGGAACGGAACCTTGGGACCTGTGCTTTTTCAGCAGACGGGGATTGCAAAGCTTTTCCCTCGCGCCCAGATGATGCGCAAGGCCTTCACGGGATGTGCTGGATGACCGGGCATCGCAAGGGGGGCGCTTCATGAAAGGAGAATGCCGATGAATTTGGAGAAATTCACGGAACGGTCGCGCGGGTTCCTTCAGGCCGCCCAGACCATCGCGATGCGGGAAAGCCACCAGCGCGTGCTGCCCGACCACTTGCTGAAGGCACTCATGGATGATGACCAGGGGCTCGCCGCGAACCTGATCCGCAAGGCGGGGGGCTCGCCCGAACAGGTCAACGCGGCGGTGAATGCCGCGATTGCCAAGCTGCCGAAGGTGACGGGCGGCGATGCGCAGACCTATGTCGACCCGCAGCTTGTCCGCGTGCTGGACGAGGCGGAGGCCGTGGCGAAGAAGGCTGGGGATTCGTTCGTTCCGGTGGAACGCCTGTTGACGGCGCTGGCGCTGGTGAACACGCGGGCAAAGGATGCGCTGACGGCGGGGGCGGTGACGGCTCAGGGGCTGAACACGGCGATCAACGAGGTCCGCAAGGGGCGGACGGCGGACAGTGCTTCCTCGGAAGACACGATGGAGGCGTTGAAGAAGTATGCGCGCGACCTGACCGAGGCGGCGCGGGATGGCAAGATCGACCCGATCATCGGCCGGGATGAGGAAATCCGTCGTGCGATGCAGGTGCTGTCGCGGCGGACGAAGAACAACCCCGTTCTCATCGGTGAGCCCGGGGTGGGCAAGACCGCGATTGCGGAAGGCCTCGCGCTGCGCATCGTGAATGGCGACGTGCCGGAAAGCCTGAAGAACAAGAAGCTGATGGCGCTGGACATGGGCGCGCTGATCGCCGGGGCCAAGTACCGCGGCGAGTTCGAGGAGCGTCTGAAAGCGATCCTGAAGGAGATCGAGGCGGCGGCGGGGGAGATCATCCTCTTCATCGACGAGATGCACACGCTGGTCGGCGCCGGGAAATCCGAAGGCGCGATGGATGCGGCGAACCTGATCAAGCCGGCCTTGGCGCGGGGCGAGTTGCACTGCGTGGGTGCGACGACCCTGGACGAATACCGCAAGCATGTGGAGAAGGACGCGGCGCTCGCCCGTCGCTTCCAGCCGGTGTTTGTCGAGGAGCCGACGGTGGAGGATTCGATCTCCATCCTCCGCGGGATCAAGGAGAAGTATGAGCTTCACCACGGGGTGCGGATCACCGACGCGGCGCTGGTTGCGGCGGCGACGCTGAGCCACCGCTACATCACCGACCGTTTCCTGCCGGACAAGGCGATCGACCTGATGGACGAGGCCGCCTCGCGTCTGCGGATGGAGGTGGATTCGAAGCCTGAGGAGCTGGACGCGCTGGACCGCCAGATCCTGCAATTCCAGATCGAGGCCGAGGCGCTGAAGAAGGAAGACGACGCGGCGTCGAAGGACCGGCTGGAGAAGCTGGAGAAGGAGCTTGCGGACCTGCAGGAGAAGTCGGCCGAGTTGACGGCGAAATGGCAGAACGAGCGTGCCAGCCTTGAGGCGGCGCGGACGTTGAAGGAACAGCTGGATACCGCGCGGGCGGAACTGGAGCAGGCCAAGCGCGAGGGCAACTTCGCCAAGGCCGGGGAGCTGCAGTACGGCCGCATCCCGGCGCTGGAGAAGGACCTGGCCGAGGCGGAAGCCAAGGAAGGGCAGGCGCTGGTGTCCGAGGCGGTTCGGCCGGAGCAGATCGCCGAGGTTGTCGAACGCTGGACGGGCATTCCGACCACGAAGATGCTGGAAGGCGAAAAGGAGAAGCTCCTCAAGATGGAAGAGGAGCTTGGGAAGCGCGTCGTGGGGCAGCGGGCGGCGGTGGAAGCCGTCAGCCGCGCCGTCCGCCGGTCGCGCGCCGGGCTGTCGGATGAGAACCGGCCGCTTGGGTCGTTCCTGTTCCTCGGGCCCACCGGCGTCGGCAAGACGGAACTGACCAAGGCGCTGGCGGCGTATCTGTTTGACGACGACCAGGCGATGGTCCGCATCGACATGTCGGAGTTCATGGAGAAGCACTCCGTTGCCCGGCTGATCGGCGCGCCCCCCGGCTATGTCGGCTACGATGAGGGCGGGGTGCTGACCGAAGCTGTGCGGCGTCGCCCGTATCAGGTGGTCCTGTTCGACGAGGTCGAGAAGGCGCATCCGGACGTGTTCAACGTGCTTCTGCAGGTGCTGGACGACGGTCGGCTGACCGATGGCCAGGGCCGGACCGTGGACTTCAAGCAGACGCTGATCATCCTGACCTCGAACCTTGGGGCGCGGGCGTTGTCGGAACTGCCGGAGGGCGCGGACTCCAGCGCCGCGAAGGCCGAGGTGATGGAAGCGGTCCGGGCGCACTTCCGGCCGGAGTTCCTGAACCGTCTGGACGAGCAGATCATCTTCGACCGGCTGAACCGTTCGGACATGTCGGGAATCGTCGAGATCCAGCTGCAGCGGCTGGAACAACGGCTGGCGGCGCGGAAGATCACGCTGGACCTGGACGACACCGCAAAGGTCTGGCTGGCCGAGGAAGGCTACGATCCGGTCTTCGGTGCGCGGCCGCTGAAGCGGGTGATCCAGCGCCAGTTGCAGGACCCGCTGGCCGAGATGCTGCTGGCCGGGGAAATCCTGGACGGTTCCGTGATCCGCGTGACCACGGGGCCGGAGGGGCTGATCATCGGCGACCGGGTGGTGCAAAGCCGCCGCGAACGCCCGGCGCAGGCCGTGGTGCACTGACACGCGTAGGGTGGGCGATATCGCCCACCCTACCCTTTCGCGACCCAACGGACGGGGGCCTTCGGGTCCCCGTTTGCATCTAGGATATTCCGGTCCCTGCTTTCCTTCCTGCTGGCTGATCCGCGGGAAGTGACCGTCCGGCGGGGACCTGGTCAAGGTTCGGCGACAAGCAAAGTTTCCTGACGGGCCTCCGCTTGTGGGAAGTGCCATACCGTTTTGACTGCAAGTCAACCCGCGACCGGGTTCAGCCCCTTGTTGTAGGGATGCCAGTCCTGGATGTCGGGGTAGTGCTTCTTCCGCCAGGCCTTCACCCGGCGATTCATCATCCGCTTCCAGAGCGGCGGGATCATCGCGGCCATTGTCATCAGCGGATAGCCATAGGGAAGCTGCGGCGCCTCGCACCTTGGGTAGGTCTGGAGAAGGGGGAAGCGGCGGTCGGGCTTGAAGTGGTGGTCGGAATGGCGCTGAAGGTTGATCAGGAGCCAGTTCGACGCACGCTGGTCGGCGTTCCAGCTGTGCCGGGGCAGGACGTGTTCGTACTTGCCCTCGCCCAGGTGGCGGCGGGTCAGGCCGTAGTGTTCGATGTAGTTCACCAGCTCTAGCTGCCAGATCGCGGTGAAGGCCTGGACCAGGAAGAGACCGAGGCCGGTCCAGCCTCCAAGCAGGAAGGCCAGCGTCAGGAAGGCGAGTTGCAGCCCGGCATAGCGCCAGAAGGGGTTCTGACGGTGCCACCACGGCAAGCCCTGGCGCGCGAGCATCGCGGCCTCAGCCCGCCAGGCGGAGGGAGGGCACTGCCACAGGACGCGGGGGAAGAAGCGGTGGAAGCCCTCGTTGTAGCGGGCGGTGACGGGGTCCCTGGGCGTGCCGACGTGGATGTGGTGGACGCGCAGGTGTTCGGAGCGGAAGTGGGAGTAGAGGACGGAAGCAAGGAGGGCATCGGCGAGCCAGCGTTCGAGCCGGGATTTCTGATGCATGAGTTCATGGCTGTAGTTGATGCCGATGGTGCCCGACACGACGCCCATGCCGAAGAAGAGCCAGACCCTGGCGCCGGTGTCCAGGTGAGCGGCGCGGGGGACGTACCAGAGCATCAGCGCGAGGAGCGCGAACTGGATGGGCGGCCAGACCAAGGTGACGAGGCGATAGGCGGTGAGCCGGGCTTCGGGCGTCAGGGGGTCCGGGTTCGCGGTGTTGTGGCCGGTGATTGCATCGAGAAGCGTGAAGAGCCACCACGTCGACAGTGGCAGAAGCGCGATGGTCCAGCCGCCGTAGTACATCCCGACCAGCGCCAGCGGCGGAAGGCCGAGCGAAAGCCAGAACGGCAGGACGCGGGGAAGGCGGGTCATCGGACGGACGGTCTCATTGGTGGGCTTCCGAGATCTGACTGCCTTGCCTGTCGGGCGGGAGTCAAAGGCTTCTCGCAAAGGATTTTATGCAGTGCCCGGTTTTTGGGCATCGGCTTCTAGGACCGGGCGCGCGAGGTCCCAGGCCTTGCGCATCACGGTGGGCAGATCGGCAGGACGAAAGCGGTCGCGGGGGATCAGGTCGCCTCGGCGCGGAGGGGCGTCGAGCCGGGCGGTGAGCACGGTGAGGATCAGGTGGAAATGGGTGAAGGTGTGGCGGACCTCGCCGATCTCGCGCCAGGCGGCATCGGCGGGGGCCGGGCCGCCCTGCCCGTCCCAGGCGTCGCCCGGGATGCCAAGCATGCCGCCGAGGAGGCCCTGTCCGGGCCGACGTTCGAGAAGGATGGCGCCATCCCGGTGGCCAAGCCAGAGCCTGCCGCGACGGGTGGGCTTTTCGGGCTTCGGGGTCTTGCGGGGCAGCTCGGCCTGGACGCCCTCGGCGCGCGCTGCGCAGGCGTGGGACCAGGGGCAGATGCCGCAGGCGGGAGAGCGCGGGGTGCAGATCGTCGCGCCAAGGTCCATGATGGCCTGGGCGTAGTCTCCCGGCCGTGTCGCCGGGGTCAGGCGGGCGGCCAGCGCGGTCAGTTCGGGCTTGGCGGCGGGAAGCGGGGTTTCGACCCGGAAAAGGCGGGAGATCACGCGTTCCACGTTGCCGTCGACCACGGTGGCCGGTTCGTCGAAAGCAATGGCGGCGACGGCGCTGGCGGTATAGGGGCCGATGCCGGGGAGGGTCAGGAGGCCCGCGCGCCTGTCGGGGAACCGCGCGCCGTGGTCGGCCACCACGGCGCGGGCGCATTTCAGGAGGTTCCGGGCGCGGGCGTAATAGCCAAGGCCTGCCCATTCGCCCATCACCTGTGCATCTTCGGCGGCGGCCAGGTCGGACACCGTCGGCCAGCGGGCGGTAAAGCGGTGGAAGTAGTCCTTCACGGCGGCAACGGTCGTCTGTTGCAACATCACCTCGGACAGCCAGACGCGGTAGGGATCGGGGCGGATGCCAGCGGCGCGGTCCTGCGGCGACACGCGCCAAGGCATGACCCTTGCGTGGCGGTCGTACCAGGCAAGGAGCTGGGCGGAGAGGGAGTCGGGGTCCTGCATCTGGGCGAAGATAGCGGTCGTGCGGTCAGAGGCCAGAGGGGACATGCGCGGGTTCCGCCTGCGGATTCTGCCGGGCGGCGCGGATATGCCATGCAGGCCGAGCCAGCGGACCGCCCGAAGCCGGGAGAAGAGACAGGAGCATTGTCCAACGCATCGACCGTCTGGAGCAGTTCGAGGCGTTGAAGCAGTTGAAGTATCGCTACTGCGCGGCGGTGGATGCGAACTACGGCGCCGCGGCGATTGCCGCGATGTTCACGGAGGATGGTGTCTGGGACGGGGCCGACCCGGGTGATCTGGCGGGCGCGCAGCGATCCGTGAGGGATTCCAGAAGCCGAACGCGATGGTGCGGTGGACGACCCATACCGTGCTTAACCCGATCATCGAGATCGATGTGGATGCGGCGCGCTCCCAGTGGGACATGTGGCCGAGTATCCTGACCGACGGGCAAGAGCTGTCAGTGCGGCACCCACAGCGACCGCTGTCGCCGGGTGAACGGGGAGCGGCTGTTCGAAGTGATGCAAGTCCGTCTGCACAGGCTGCCGCAACGGATTTGGGCGGAGCGGTGGGCGGATCGCCCACCCTACGCCCCGCGCGCCCCGCAGGACCGGCGGGCGGGCGGGCGGAAGGGCGGCCGCGAAAATGTTTCCGATCCCCGGATTTCCATAACGGATTCTTTATTCCCTCCCGTTCCCTGCCCACTGGCACGGCTGCCTCCTTGCGATAGTATGCCCCGAAGGAACCGGAGCAGATGAGCCGCAAACCCCTTTCCTCTCCCTCTGCCGAACATCGCATGCGCGGGTTCGAGCCGGCCTTCGGGCTGATGAAGGACGCCGTCCGCACAGCGGGCGAAGCGCGGGGGTTCGCGGTCGCGCGGCTTCTGACCCATTGGGCCGAGGTCGCTGGCGAGGAGATGGCGCGCAAGACCCGGCCCGTGAAGATCGGCTATGGCAAGGGGGGCATGGGCGCGACGCTAACGCTGCTGGTCAAGGCCGCAGAGGCGCCGATGGTGCAGATGGCGCTGCCGGTCCTGAAGGAGCGGGTCAATGCCGTCTACGGCTACAACGCCATCAGTCATATCCACCTGACCCAGACTGCGGCCACCGGCTTTGCCGAGGGCCAGGCCGAGTTCACCGCGGCCCCGAAGGCACCGAAGGCCCCGGACCCGGTGGTACGCGAGAAGGCGCAGGCAGTTGCGGGGGCGGTGACGGACCCCGGATTGCGGGCTGCGCTTGAACAGCTTGCGGAAAACATCTTAACTCGCCCGCTATCCGACACGCGGGATGCAAAAGGACGCTGACCCATGATGAAACTGAACCGCCGGGCGATGATCGCCCTTGCCGCCGCGGCGACTGCGGCGATGACACCGGCACTGGCCCAGGAGGCTACCACCGAGGCCGCCGCTCCGGCGGTGAAGGACTTCTCGCTTGGCTCGGCCGATGCCAAGGTGAAGCTGGTGGAATATGCCAGCTTCACCTGCCCGCACTGCGCCAACTTCCATGCCACGGTCTTTCCGCAACTGAAGAAGGACTACATCGACACCGGCAAGGTGCAGTTCACCCTGCGCGAGGTCTACTTTGACCGCTACGGGTTGTGGGCCGCGCTGATTGCCCGCTGTGGCGGCGACATGAAGTATTTCGGCATCCATGACATGCTGTTCGACAAGCAGCAGGAATGGGCGGGATCTGACAATCCGCAACAGGTGGTCGAGAACCTGAAGACCATCGGCCGCTCGGCCGGTCTGGAAGATGCGGCGATGGATGCCTGCCTGAACGACCAGGCCAATGCCGAGGCGCTGATCAAGCAGTTCCAGACCAACTTCGAGGCGGACGGGGTCGAGGGGACCCCCACGCTGTTCGTCAACGGGACCAAGCACGGCAACATGTCCTATGAGGATCTGAAGGCCATCCTTGACGCCGAGCTGGCGAAGTAATGTCCGCTCCGCTTGAGGGGGTCCGCGTCATCGAGCTGGCGCGGATCCTGGCTGGACCCTGGGCCGGGCAGACCCTGGCCGACCTGGGTGCCGACGTGATCAAGGTCGAGGCGCCCGAGGGCGACGATACGCGGCGCTGGGGGCCTCCGTTCATCGAGGCGGGGGGAGAGAAGACCGCCGCCTATTTTCATTCGGCGAACCGGGGGAAGCGGTCCATCACCTGCGATTTTCGCACGGCGGAGGGACAGGAGATCGTGCGTCGGCTGGTGGCGGATGCCGATGTGGTGATCGAGAACTTCAAGGTGGGCGGGCTGGCCAAGTACGGGCTGGACTGGGAGTCCTTGCGGAAGGTGAACCCGCGGCTGATCTATTGCAGCATCACCGGCTTCGGGCAGGACGGGCCTTACGCGCACCGGGCGGGGTATGACTTCATCATCCAGGGCATGTCGGGTCTGATGTCGGTGACGGGTGCCCCGGACGGGCAGCCGCAGAAGGTGGGCGTGGCGGTGACGGACATCTTCACCGGGGTCTATGCTGCCACGGCGATCCTGGCGGCGCTGGTGCAACGCGGGCGGACCGGGGAAGGCCAGCAGATCGACATGGCGCTCTTGGACGTGGCGACCAGCATCATGGCGAACCAGGCGATGAATTACCTGGCGTCGGGGAAGGCTCCCGGCCTGATGGGGAACGCGCATCCGAACCTGGCCCCCTATGCGGTCTTCGACTGCAAGGACGGCTGGCTGATCCTGGCGACAGGGAATGACGCGCAGTACCAGCGGCTGTGCAAGATCCTGGGGCTGGACGCGATGGCGGCGGACCCGAAGTTCCTGACCAACGCCGACCGGATTGCCAATCGGGCGGAGATGACTGACCGGATCACGGCGGCGACGAAGACCTGGGCCAAGGTTGACCTGCTGGCGGCCTGCGAGGCCGAGGGGGTTCCGGCGGGGCCGATCAACGATCTGGCCGAGGTCTTTGCCGACCCGCAGGTCGTGGCGCGGGGGATGCAGATCGCTCCGGAAGGGATGAAAGGCGTGCGCAGCCCGATGAGCTTCTCGGGTGCCGAGCTGGCGCTGGACCGGCCTGCACCACGGCTGGGCCAGCACCAGGATGAGGTGCTGGGGACAGGCTAGCGCGCTAGATGCCCAGCCGGTCGAGCCGGGCGTCGAGTGGCGACCAGTCCTCGATCCGCAGCCGCACCACCAGCGTCAGGACCTTCGGCCGCCACTGCGGCGGCAGGCGGGCTGCGTCCTTCTCGGTCGTGACCAGCTGCGCGCCTGCGGCGGCCGCTTCCGCCTCTAGCCGTCTCAGCAGCGTTTCCGACAGCATCTCGTGATCGGCCAGCGCCTCGCCCCGGAGGACTTCGGCCCCCTCGGCGCGAAGGGTGGCGAAGAAGCGGGACGGGTCGGCGATCCCGGCAAACGCGAGCACGCGCTCACCTTTCCAATCCATGCCCATCTGGAGCGGCGCGAGGTGGCCGCGCAGGCGCGGCACGGCCGGGGCGCCCCAGGTCGCGTCGAACCGGGCCTGGGCCGCCGCGTCGCCGATGGTCAGCACCAGGTCGGCGCGGGCCAGCCCGGTGGAAACGGTTTCGCGGAGGGGACCCGCAGGGATGCAGCGGCCGTTGCCGAAGCCACGGGCGGCGTCGACGACGATCAGGGAGAGCGAGGGCTTCACCGCCGGGTTCTGGAACCCGTCGTCCATGAGGATCACTTCGGCCCCCGCCGCCTCGGCGGCGCGGACCCCGGCGGCGCGGTCGCGGGCGACCCAGACCGGGGCGAAGGCCGACAGAAGCCGCGGCTCGTCGCCAACCTCCTCGGTGCGGTGGCGGGTGTCCTCGACCCGGACGGGACCCGCAAGCGACCCGCCGTAGCCGCGGCTGACCACATGCACGCTGCGCTTGCGGGCAGAGAGACGTTCGATCAGCGCGATGACGGTGGGCGTCTTTCCGGCGCCGCCGGCGGTCAGGTTGCCGACGCAGATGACCGGGACGCGCGGGGTGTAACCGGACTGGCGCAACCTGCGGGCGGTGCCAGAGGCATAAAGCCAGCCCAGCGGCGCAAGCAGCCTTGGAAGTACGCCGGGATGGTCGGGAGAGCGCCACCAGAACCCCGGCGCGCGCATCAGTCTTCTCCGTCCATGATCGCGCGCACGCGGTGCAGCACAAGCTCTGTCGCCTCGGCCCCTTCGCTGGCCACGGACCAGGCGGCCTGCGCCAGCCGCGCCGCCCGGTCGGGCGCAAGGAGATCCCCCAGCGCATCGCCAAGCCCTTGCGCCGATGCCACAGCCCGCGTCGCCCTTGCGGCGCCGAGACGGCCGAAGACCGGACCGCACTGGCCCATGCGCGGACCGTGGAGGATGGCCGAGCCGAGCGCCGCCGCCTCCATCGGGTTGCGGGTCGGCCCCTTGCCGAACAGCGACCCCCCAAGGAAGGTCACCGGAGCGAGGCGATACCAGAGGCCATACTCGGCCGGGTTGTCGACGATAAAGACCTCGATGTCCGGCTCGGGCTCTTCGTCCAGCGCGCGCTGAGCGACCGCCCAACCGGCCTCTTCGATCTGCCGGACCAGCGGCGCGGCGCGCGACGGTTCCTTGGGGATCAGGATCATCAAGAGCCGGTGCGAATGCTGCAGGGCCATGCGATGCGCCTGGAGGATCGCCTCTTCCTCGGCTTCCGTGATCCCGGCGGCGAACCAGACCGGCCGTGCCGCGAGAAGCCTGGCCAGCGCCGCACGCTCGGCCTCGACCGCAGGAAGGACGACGCTGTCCTCCTCCATCCGGCCGGTGACCGCCACCGCCGACAACGCCGCACCGCCCTTGCGGAAGGCCCGGGCCGCAGCTTCGTCCACCGCGAAGATCCCCCGGAACCGCGCCAGCGCCGAGCGCATCAAGCCGGGATACCAGCCGTCACGTTCGCGCAGGAAGGCGGGGGCCTTGCCATTGACGACAAGCATCGGGATCTGTCGCTCTGCGGCCTCGTGCATCACGGCGGGACGCAGCTGACCGCCCCCGAACAGCGCGACTTCGGGTTGCCAGTGGTCAAGGAAGGCGCGTGCCTCGGCCGGGCTGTCGTTGGGCGGCGGCTGCACCAGGACACCCGGCGGGGCAGCGACGTCGCCGGGCGCGGTCAGCAGGACGGGCAGGCCGTCCTCGGCCGCAAGCCGACGGGCCAGGGCCTGCATCGGGCTGACCAGAGCATCGTCCGGTGCGTGAACCCAGACCAGACGTCCCACCGGACGCGGCGGCCGCGCCGGTCCTTCGGCCTGCTCGCGCCGCTGGCCCAGGTTGTAAAGCGTCAGACCCAGCGAGGCGGCCATGAATCAGTCGCCCAGCTCCTCGGTGGCCGAGCCCGCCGCCGCCTCGTCCCGCAGCCGGTGCAGATGGGCAATGAAATAGCGCATGTGGGCATTGTCCACGGTGCGCTGTGCCTCGGCCTTCCAGGCGGCGAAGGCGGCGGCGTAGTTCGGGAACATCCCGACGATGTGGATCTGGCTGACGTCGCGGAAGACGTTCTTCTGCGGGTCCACCAGCTCGCCTCCGAAGACGAGGTGCAGGCGTTGGGTCATGGTCGGCTCCGTTCGATGGGATTGCGCGCGACCCTATCCGCTTCGTCCGTCAGGGGGAAGATGGCGGCGGTCAGGGCCTGAGGACTTGCGTTGCGGGGCGTGAAGGGCAACATTGGGAACGGCGTGGGACGCGCCGCAATTTGAGAGGGGGTTTTTCCGTGGACATGCAAGACCTTATCGGCTGGCCGCTGGTCTATATCTTCATTGCCCTGTTTATCATCATCTCGATTTTCCTGGGGGTGCGCATCGTCCCCCAGTCCGAGAAGCATGTGGTGGAACGTTTTGGAAGGCTGCGGTCGGTGCTGGGGCCGGGGATCAACTTCGTTGTCCCCTTTCTGGACCGGGTGGCGCACAAGGTCTCGGTCTTGGAACGGCAGCTTCCCAATGCACATCAGGACGCGATCACGGCGGACAACGTGCTGGTGAAGGTCGAGACCAGCGTCTTCTACCGCGTGACCGAACCGGAAAAGACCGTGTACCGCATCCGGGACATCGACGGGGCCATCGCGACGACGGTGGCCGGCATCGTGCGCAGCGAGATCGGCAAGCTGGAGCTGGACCAGGTGCAGTCGAACCGGGCGCAGCTGATCGAGCGCGTGCGCGAGCAGGTGACGGTCATGGTCGATGACTGGGGCGTCGAGGTGACGCGGGCCGAAATCCTCGATGTGAACCTGGACGAGGCAACGCGGGCCGCGATGCTGCAGCAGCTGAACGCCGAACGCGCTCGCCGGGCGCAGGTGATGGAGGCCGAGGGCAAGAAGCGCGCGGTAGAGCTGGCGGCGGACGCCGAGTTGTACGCGGCCGAGCAGCAGGCCAAGGCCAAGCGCGTCACCGCGGATGCCGAGGCCTATGCGACGGGCGTGATCGCCGAGACCATCAAGGAAAGCGGGCTTGAGGCGGCGCAGTACCAGGTTGCGCTGAAGCAGGTCGAGGCGATGCAGGCCATCGCCGTCGGCCAGGGCAAGCAGACGATCCTGGTGCCGGCGAACATGCTTGAGGCCTTCGGGGACGCGTTCAAGATGCTGAAAGGACGGCCGTGAGATGTTGACGACGCTTGTCGGAACCTGGTGGGTCTGGGTCGTCCTGGGCTTTGCCCTGGGCGTCCTGGAGATCCTGGCGCCCGGCTACATCTTCCTGGGCTTCGCCATCGGGGCAGTGCTGACCGGGATCGTGGTCGCGACGGGCCTGCCGGCCGGACCGGCGGCGCTGGTCCTGATCTTCGCGGTGTTGTCGGTCATCGCCTGGCTGGTCCTGCGCCGGACGATGGGGGTGCGCGAGGGCCAGGTGAAGGTCTGGGACCGCGACATCAACGACAACCCCTGAATGGACTTCACCGGGGCCAAGGCGGCGCTGTTCTGCGGGGCCTCGGTGCTGGTCTGCCTGCGGGACGAGACGCCGGGGCTGCGCTGGCCCGGCCTCTGGGACCTGCCCGGCGGTGGGCGCGAGGCAGAGGAGGGGCCAGAGGACTGCCTGCTGCGCGAGCTGTGGGAAGAGTTCGGGCTGCGCTTGGCCCCGGAGCGGCTGATCTGGCGGCGGGTGTTCCCCTCGATGGTGGAAGCGGGACGGGAGTCGGTCTTCTTCGGTGGGTGGCTCTCGCGGCAGGAGATCGGACAGGTCCGCTTCGGCGACGAGGGGCAGGGCTGGGAGCTGATGCCGGTCGGGGTCTTCCTGCGGCATCGTCGGGCCGTGCCGGAGTTGCAGCGGCGGGTGGGGATCGTCTGGGAGGAGATCGGTGTCCACGCGGGACGGGACCCGGCGTCGCTTTAGGATCAAGGGCTTCGCTGTGGGCGTTTACCGCGTGATGACCATGTCGCTGGCGTAGGGTGCGCTGTAGCGCACCGTCCGAAGGTGCGCTGTAGCGCACCCTACGCCTGACGGATCGTGTCCCCCGGTTGCAGCGTCGGGAACAGTTCCTCGACCTGCGATGCCTCGGGCGCCTCGGCGATGATCCTGGCGGCCTTGCGGCCGATCTCCAGGCGGCAGGCGTCCATCGTGGCGAGTTTGCGGGGGAGGCCGTCCAGAAGCTCCACCCCGTTGAACCCGGCAAGGCCGATGCGGCCGGGGACATCAAGGCCCTGCGCCAGACAGTAAAGAAGGCCCCCTGCCCCGATCATGTCGTTGGAGTAATACAGGAAATCGACGTCCGGCGTCCGGTTCAGGACCGCCGCCGTCATCTCGCGACCTTTCAGGAGAGCGGAGCCGCCCGAGTAGTATTCGCGGTCGACCAGGGTCAGGCCCGCCTTGGCAAGCGCCTCTTCAAACCCTTCCAGCCGCTTCTTGGCGCGGAAGTCGTTCGGCATCTGGGTGCCGAGGAAGGCGATCTTGCGATAGCCCGCGGCGATGATCGCCTCGGCCATCTGGCGTCCGGCGCGGCGGTGCGAGATGCCGACGGCGTGGTTGATCGGCTCGCCGTCGATGTCCATGATCTCGACGATCGGGATGCCGGCGCGGGCCAGCATGGCGCGCGAGGCGGCGGAATGCTCAAGCCCCGCGATGATCATGCCCGAGGGACGCCAGCTCAGCATCTCGTAGATGACGGATTCCTCGCGGTCGGGCAGGTAGTTGGTCACTCCGACGACGGGTTGCAGGCCGGTGCCCTCCAGCACCTCGGAGATGCCGGTCATGACCTCGGGGAAGACCATGTTCGAAAGGCTGGGGATCACCACGCCGACGAGGTTCACGCGCTGGCTTGCAAGCGCCCCGGCGATCTTGTTCGGGACGTAGCCAAGGGCGCGAGCGGCCTCGAGCACCTTTTCGCGGGTGGGGGCGGAGACGTCGCCGCGGTTGCGCAGCACCCGGCTGACCGTCATCTCGGAGACGCCCGAGGCTTCGGACACGTCGCGGAGCGTGAGGGCGTGGCGCGGGTCGGGGGTGGGCTTGGTCAAGGCACGGTTCCGTTACTGCGTTCCTCTTGTTAGCGCCAAAGAGAAGGCTTGTCCAAGCCGGTTTCACGTGATATTGTTACCGCTAACAGCCCAATTGGCTGGCCATATCTGCCGCGTCCTGCAAGCTCTCAAACTGGACACGACGGACCAAAGGGGGGGTAGTGGGCCAAAACTTGCCTCCCCTTTTCATTTCCGGTGGTTGCTTTTGCGCTGCTTTCGACGCAATGAGGTCGGGAGTGGCCCCGTAGCTCAGGGGATAGAGCGGCCGCCTCCTAAGCGGCAGGTCGATGGTTCGAATCCATCCGGGGTCACCATTCGCTTCCCCACCATTCGCTTCCCCTTGTGAAATCAGTCGGATAGGCTGTTCCCGGCGCTTTCGTGGGGGACGGGGAATGCGGCGGATCGCGGTTCTGGACATCGGCAAGACCAACGCCAAGGTGCTGGTCGTGGACCTGGCCACGGGGGTGGAGGAAGTGCTGGCGCGGACGCCCAACGCGGTGGTCCGGAAGGGGCTTTATCCGCACCACGATCTGGACATGCTGTGGGCGTTCGCGCTGTCCGGTTTGCGGCTGGCGGCAGAGCGCGGGGTGGATGCGGTGTCGATCACCACCCACGGGGCGGCCTGTGTGATGGTGGACGGGGATGGCGGGCTGGCGCTGCCGATGCTGGATTATGAGCATGGCGGGCCGGATGGTGTGGCCGCCGAGTACGATGCGGTGCGGCCGGGATTTGCCGAAACAGGATCGCCCCGTCTGCCGGTGGGGCTAAACGTCGGCGCTCAGGTGTTCTGGCTGTCGCGGGCGTTTCCTGGGGAGTTCGCGCGGACAAGGCATGTGCTGATGCTGGCGCAGTACTGGTCGTTCCGGCTGTCGGGCGTGGCGGCGAGTGAGGCGACCTCGCTGGGCTGCCATACCGATTTGTGGAACCCGTGGGAGGGGCGGTTTTCGTCGCTGGTCGGCCGCATCGGGTGGGCGGGGCTGTTCCCTCCGGTCCGCAAGGCGGCGGATGTGCTGGGGCCGGTGTTGCCTTCGGTGGCGGAGGCGACGGGGCTGGCGGTGGAGACTCCGGTCCTATGCGGAATCCATGATTCCAACGCCTCGCTGGTGCCGCATTTGGCAGAGGCTCCGTGCGGGGTGTTGTCGACCGGGACCTGGATGATCGTCATGGCTTTGGGGGGCCGGGCGGTGGAGCTGGATGCCGCGCGGGATGTGCTGGTGAACGTGAACGCGCTGGGGCAGCCGGTGCCGACGGCACGGTTCATGGGCGGGCGCGAGCTGGAAGAGATCATGGGGGGGCGGATCGTGGAGCCCTCCGATGGGGATTTGCGCGCGGTGCTGGAGGGGCGGGTGATGGCGATGCCGTCGTTGCATCCGGAGACGGGGCCGTTTCCGGGGAAGCGGTTTGGCTGGATTGGTGGCGAGCCAGAACGCGGCGCGCGGATGGCGGCGGCGTCGTTCTATGCGGCGCTGATGGGGGCGGAGTGTCTGTCGCTTGTGGGCGCGGAGGGGCCGGTGATCGTGGAAGGGGCGTTCGGGGGGAACATGGCCTTCCTGCGGATGCTGGCGACGGCGACGGGGCGGGTCGTGAAGGGCTCGGGTCAGGGGGCCGGGACGGGACTCGGGGCGGCGTTGCTGGCGGGGCCGTTGGGGGTGAAGGCGGCTCCGGCGGTGGAGGTTGTGCCGGAAGCTGACCCGCTCTGGACCGGGTATGTGAGCAAATGGCGGGACGTTGTGCGCGCCTGGGGTCAGGGCATGTAAAAGGTCTCGGTCAGCGGGATCGCGAGGGGGGAGCCGTCGGGGTTCGTGGCCATGATGTCGCCCATGTAGGCCCACCAGCGCTTCATCACCGGGTGGTTGGGCAGGTCGTCCATCCGGTGGTCGTCGCGGCGTTCGAGGTAGCCGAAGAGGGTGTTGGTCTCTCGGTCCAGGTGGATCGAATAGTTCGAGATTCCCGTTTCGCGGAGGAGGTCCACCAGCTCGGGCCAGATCGCGTCATGGCGGCGGGTGTATTCGGCCTCCATGCCGGGGTTCAGGCGCATCTTGAAGGCGTGGCGTTGCATTACGCGTCCTTTCTGCGACGGGATTTGACGTCGTTCAGGAGGTTCGGGAGGAGGACCGAGGCGATCAGGAGGATGCCGATGACGCCGGTCTGCATGTGGCCGGTGATGTTCATCAGGCCCATGCCGTTTCGCAGGTTCAGGATGATGAGGATCGAGAGAAACACCCCCACCATGCTGCCCTTGCCGCCGAAGATGGAGACTCCGCCAAGGAGGACCATCGTGATGATGTCCAGTTCGAAGCCGAAGGCCGTGTCGCCGCGGACGGAGCCGAGACGGGCGGCGTAGAGGAGGCCGCAGAGGGCGGAGATCAGGGCCGAGAGGAGGAAGAGGACCGTTTTCACGCGGGCGACGTTCAGGCCGGAGAAGCGGGCGACCTCGGCGTTGGTGCCGATGACGATGACCTGCCGCCCGAAGGAGGAGCGGTGGAGGGTCATGCCGAGGAGGAGTAGGAGCGTGAAGAAGAGGATTATTGCGAGGGGGATCGGGCCGATCATGCCCTTCTGGCCGAGGTCGGTGAACCATTGGGGGAAATCGCCCAAGGAGTTGTCCTGGACCAGGACCCGGGCGAGGCCGCGGAAGCCGATCAACATGGCGAGCGTGACGACAAGGGAGGGGATGCCGACGCGGGCGATGAGGACGGCGTTGACCGCCCCGGCGACGAGGCCAGCGGCGAGGCAGATGAGGATGGCGAGGCCTCCCGGAGTGCCTGCGTTGACGAGGTAGCCGAAGAGCGCGGCGGAGAGGCCCATGATCGAGGCGACGGAGAGGTCGATCTCGGCGTTGATGATGACGAGGGTCATGATCAGGGCGACGATGATCTTCTCGATCGA
>JAIXZY010000038.1 GCA_027489355.1 Paracoccaceae bacterium
ATCTACCGCCGCAGCTTCCGCCCCTCCGACCGCCTCGCCAAACCCCACGCGATGATGGCCATCGGGGTCTCCGCGGCCGCCACCGACGAGGAAGCGATCTACCTCCGCTCCTCCCAGCTCCTCGCTTTCGCGCGCCTGCGCACCGGACGCCCCGGCCAACTCCCGCGCCCGACCAAGGACCTCAGCGATATCCCCGCGCCGATCCTCGACCAGGCCCGCTACGCGCTTTCCTGCTCCGCCGTGGGCGCCCCGGAAACCGTGCGGCGGCAGCTCACTGAGCTCATCGCCCGCCACCGCCCGGACGAGGTGATGATCACCGGCATGATGTACGACCCCGCCGCCCGAGTGCGATCGCTGGAGATCGCCGCGGAAGTGCTGGCCGACCTCACCACCCCCGCCGCAGCCGCCTGAAACGGCGCGAAAGCGGGCGTGCCACAAGTCTTAACGCCACCCTAACAGAAAATCGCAACACCTTGAAATCAAAGGCATCGCAGAGATTGTCCACCGTGGACACATCCGAGAGGTTTGACCGGACCCCCCGGTCCCGCTAGCATCGCACCCCATGAAACCGACCCCGAAACAGGCCCTCCGGGACACCGGCGTCCGCGTGACCCGCCAGCGCGAGGCGCTGCTCAAGGTCCTGACCGAAGCGCAGGACCACCCCGACGCGGCCGAGCTGCACCGCCGGGCGCGGACCCTCGACGACAGCCTCTCGCTTGCCACCGTCTACCGCACCCTCTCGGTCCTGGAACGGGAAGGGGTCGTCCTGCGGCTCGCCCTGGAAAACGGCGGCGCGCGGTACGAGGTGGCGGATGCCCCCCACCACGACCACATCGTCGATCTCGACACCGGCCTCATAACCGAGTTCCGGTCCGAGAAGATCGAGCAGCTGCAACGGGAAATCGCAGCCGAGCTCGGCTACGAGATCGTCCATCACCGGATGGAACTCTACTGCCGGAAGAGGACCTAAACGGTCCTCACCAGCCGCAGCGCATCATAGATCGCCGCGTGGGTGTTCCTGGCCTCGACCGCGTCGCCGATCCGGTAGAGCTGGAAGCCTTCCACCTCCGGCTGCGGATGCCCGTCGATGAGGGCATTGTAGTCCACCGCCCCCTTGTTCCCTGACTGCGGCTTCAGGTCGAAGTAGAGGTCCGCCAGCGGCTGGGTCCCGCCGTTCACGACCACCTGGTCATGGAGCTGCGTCTTGTCCAGCTTCATGTAGTCCGACCCGATCACCGCCATGAGCTGGTTCCCCGCCCGCCGGACCGCGTCCAGCTTGTAGGTCACGGTGAAGGTCACCGCCTTGTCCTGCAAGGCCCGCATGTACGGCACCAGGTTCATCCCCATCACCTCGGGCGAGAAGCTGCGGTCGCGGGTCATCACCTCGACCTTGGACCCGGCCTCGGCGATCACCTGCGCCGCCTGCAGCGCCGCGTGGTCGCCCGCGTCGTCGTAGATCAGCACGTTCGTCCCGGGCTTCGCATCGCCCGACAGGATGTCCCACGAGGACACGACCAGATCGTTGCCCTCGGCCAGAAGGCCGGTGCTGGGCATCCCGCCCGTGGCGATCACCACCACGTCGGGGGCCTCGGCCAGCACGTCGGACGCCTCGGCCCAGGTGTTGAAGCGGAACTCCACCCCCAGCCGGGTGCATTGCGCCATCCGCCAGTCGATGATCCCGATCATCTCGGACCGCCGTTTCTGCTGCGCCGTCAGCCGGATCTGGCCGCCGGGTTGGTCGGCGACCTCGAAGACCACCACCGAATGCCCGCGCTCCGCGGCAACCCGCGCGGCCTCCAGCCCGGCAGGACCGGCGCCGACGACGACGACCTTCTTTTTCACCGCCGCCTTCTCGATCTCGTGCGGCTGCGACCCCTCGCGCCCTGTCGAGGGGTTGTGGATGCACAGCGCCATGCCGCCCTGGTAGATCCGGTCCAGGCAGTAGGTCGCGCCGACGCAGGGGCGGATGTCATCCTCGCGGCCCTCGACGATCTTGCGGACGATATGCGGGTCCGCCATGTGGGCCCGCGTCATTCCGACCATGTCAAGCTGGCCCGTGGCCACGGCGTGCCGCGCCGTCGCCACGTCCGGGATGCGCGAAGCGTGGAGCGTGGGCATCCCGACCTCGGCCTTGATCCGGCCGGCAAAGTCGAGATGCGGGGCCGACCGCATGCCCTGGACGGGGATCATGTCGGTCATCGCCGGATCGGTGTGGATGCGGCTGCGGTTGACGTTCAGATAGTCGACCATCCCGCTGTCGCGGAACATCTTTCCAAGGGCAATGCCCTCTTCCATGTCGATCCCGCCAGGCTCCATCTCGTCGACGCCGTAGCGCAGGCCGATGATGATTTCCTTGCCCACCCGTTCCCGCACCGCGGCTACCATGTCCATCGTCAGCCGCGCCCGGTTTTCGAGGCTGCCGCCATAGGGGCCGTCAAGGACATTGGTCAGCGGCGACATGAACTGGTCGAGCAGGTGGCCGTGGCACAGGAACTCGATCCCGTCGACGCCGGCCTCCTTCATCCGCTCGGCCGCGTCGGCATAGTCGCGGATGATGCGGGCGATGTCCCAGTCCTCGGCCGGTTTCGGCGTGGCGCGGTGGGCGGGTTCGCGCTCATGGGTTGCGGAGATGACCGGCAGCCAGTCGCCCTTGTCCCAACGCGTGCGGCGGCCGAGGTGCGACAGCTGGATCATCACTGCCGCGCCGGCGTCGTGGCAGTCATCCACCAGCCGCTTCATCCACGGAACGACCTCGTCCTTCCAGACCAGCAGGTTCGAGAAGACCGGCGGGCTGTCCCGGCTGACGCTGGCCGAACCCGCGGTCATCACCATCGCCACCCCGGCCTTGGCGCGTTCCAGGTGGTACAGCCGGTAACGGTCCTTCGGCATCCCGTCGTCGCCATAGGCCGGCTCGTGGCTTGTGGTCATGATCCGGTTGCGGAGCGTCAGGTGTTTCAGCTGGAAGGGCTGCAGGAGGGGGTCGTTCGACATGGGGCCGGACCTTGGGTTGGAGTGAATCGCCGTCTGGCCCACAGTATCGCAAAACTTGACACATGTGTCGAGTTTTGTTTCGATCCGCTTGTGCAGGATCCTTGCGGATGGTTAGGTCGGTCCATGAACACGGAAAAGACCGAACGCGGATGGCGTGGCACGCCGGACCTCTGGCTGGATGCGGCCTATCAGCTGCTGGTCGAAGGTGGGGTCGAAGCGGTCAAGGTGATGCCCCTTGCGGAACGCCTTGGCCTGTCGCGGACGAGTTTCTACTGGCATTTTCCGGACCGCGAGGCGCTTCTTGCCGGGTTGGTGGACCGCTGGAAGGCCAAGAACACCGGCAACCTGATTGCGCGCTGCGAGGCCCCGGCGGCAACCATCACCGAGGCAATGCTGAACCTTTTCGATTGCTGGTATGACGACGATCTCTTCGACAGCCGGCTGGAATTCGCGGTGCGGACCTGGTCGCTGACCGACCCCGCCGTGGCCGTGGCGATGAACGAGGCCGATGCCGCGCGGGTGGCGGCGATCGCCGCGCTGTTCCGCCGCTTCGGCTACAGCGAGACCGAGGCGGACACCCGGGCACGGACGCTTTACCTGACGCAGGTCGGCTACATCGCGGTGCGGTCCGAGGAAAGCCTTGCGGTGCGCCTGTCGCGGAACCCGGCCTATGTACTGACGTTCTGCGGGGTGGCACCCTCTGCGGCCGAGGTGGCAGCGTTCAACGCGCGTCACCCGGTCAGGTGAGCTTGGTCAGAAGGGCTTTGAGCAGTCGCGCCTCGTCCTCGGTCAGGGGGGCCAGGGTATCGGCCGACACTGCCTGAGCGGTCGGGGCACGGTCACGGAACAGACGCTGTCCCTGCGGCGTCAGGCTGACGGTCAGGCGGCGGCGGTCGGCCGGGTCGGCGCTGGTCGCCACATAGCCAAGCTTTGTCAGCCGGTCGACCACGCCCTTGATCGTGGCCGCATCCATTGCCGTGGCGCGGCCCAGAAGGTTCTGCGACTGCGGGCCGATCTCGGCCAGGCGGGCCAGCACGGCGAACTGGGTGGTGGTGACCTCGGGGATCGCAGCGGCAAAGATCGCCAGGTGCCGCTGCGTCACCCGGCGCAGGACATAGCCGATCTGGTCGTCAAGGCGATAGGCTTTCGCGTCGGTCATGCTTTCGCGATACGCCGTGCGACCCATTCGTGCAAGGCTGTTGACAGAATCCCGGGGGAGCCACAGTCTGTTGTTACGCAAATGAAATCGGGAGTGCCGTCGTGGACTATGCCCGCCCCGAGACGCTGACCGAGGCCTTGCGCCTGATGGCAGGTGGCGGGGCGCGCGCGCTGGGTGGGGGGACGGACCTTTACCCGGGCGCGGCGGCCCGGCTTGGGGGGCCGGTGGTCGATCTCGCCGGGATTGGCGAACTGAGGGGGATCACCCGGAACGGCGGCCAGCGGATCGGCGGATTGACGTCGTGGACCGCGATTGCCGCGGCCGTTCTGCCCGACGCCTGTCGCGCGCTCCAGCAGGCCGCGCGGCAGGTCGGCGGACGGCAGGTGCAGAATGCGGGTACGATCGGCGGCAACCTGTGCAACGCCTCGCCCGCGGCGGACGGGGTGCCGCCGCTTCTGGCGCTTGACGCGCAGGTCGAACTGGTCTCGGCCTCGGGGACGCGGCGGCTGGAGCTGGCGGACTTTCTTCTGGGCCCGCGCCGGACTGCGCTGCGCCCGGACGAGGTGTTGGCTGCCGTGCTCATCCCCGAGACCGCGCTGCGCGGCCGCTCGTCCTTTGTGAAGCTTGGAGCGCGGTCGCATCTGGTGATCTCGATCGCGATGGTGGCGGCGCGGGTGGAGATCGACAGGGGCCGCGTGGTTGGGGCGGCGGTGGCGGTTGGGGCCTGCTCGCCCGTGGCGGTGCGGCTTCCGGCGGTCGAGGCGGCCCTGACGGGCGCCCCGGTCGCACAGGCCGTGGGCCGTATCCGGGACACGGATGTGACGGGGCCGCTGTCGCCCATCGACGATGTACGCGCGACGGCAAAGTATCGGCGCGAGGCAGCGGCAGAGCTTGTCCGCCGGGCAGTGGCGGAGGCGCTGGGATGATCCGCTTCCGTCTCAATGGCGCCGAGGTCGCGGTCGAGGCTCCGCCGACCGAACGCCTGTCCGAGACGCTGCGCGAACGGTTGGGCAAGGTGGGGACCAAGGTCGGTTGCGATGCGGGCGACTGCGGGGCCTGCACGGTGCTTCTGGACGGAGCGGCGGTCTGCGCCTGCCTGACGCCGGCGGCGCGGGTGGCGGGGCGGTCGGTGACGACGGTCGAGGGGGAAACCCGGGAGCTCACGCGGCTTCGCGCCAGCTTCCACGCCCACGGCGCGGCGCAATGCGGCATCTGCACGCCGGGGATGCTCTTGACCGCCGCAGACCTCCTCACGCGGGTGGCCCGGCCATCCCAGGCCGAGGTCGAGAGCGCGCTGGGGGGCGTCCTTTGCCGCTGCACCGGCTATCGGAGCATCATCGCCGCCGTGGTCGCCGCGGGGCAGGGGGATGTGTCGGCGGCACAGGGTGTGGGCGCAGTGGGTGACCCGATCCCGCGCCTCGACGGGGCGGCCAAGGTGGCGGGCGACAGGTTCGGCGCCGATGACTGGCCCGAGGGCGCGCTGATCGTCCGCGCAGTCCGTTCGCCCCATCCCCATGCCGCCTTCCAGATCGGCGACCTGACCGCCTTCCGCGCCCGTCCCGGTGTCGCCGCCATTTTCACCGCCGCCGACATTCCCGGCCGGAACGCCTTTTCCGTCATTCCGCCCTTCGCCGACCAGCCCGCCATCGCCGCCTCTCCCGCCCGTTTTCGCGGCGAATGCGTGGCGCTGATCGCCTTCGAGCCGGGTGTAGAGCAGGAACCAGACGACTTTCCCATCACCTGGACGCCGCTTGTCCCCCTCGCCACGCCCGAGGAAGCGGAAACGGGCGAAGCTCTCCACGCGGGCCGTCCCGGCAACCTTCTGATCGAGGGCCGTATCATCAAGGGCGACGCCGCCACGGCCCTGGCCACCAGCGATCATGTCGTCGAAGGCACGATGACCACGGCATTCGTCGAACACGCCTACATCGAACCCGAGGCAGGCTCGGCCTGGATGGAGGGCGACACCCTCGTCATCCGCGCTTGCACCCAGGCCCCCGGCATGGACCGCGAGGATACGGCGGCGATCCTGGGTCTGCCGCTGGAGCAGGTCCGCATCATCCCCTCGGCCACCGGCGGGGGGTTCGGGTCCAAGCTCGACATCTCGCTGCAACCGCTGCTCGGGCTGGTGACGCTGAAGACCGGGCGGGCCTGCCGGATGACCTATTCCCGGCAGGAAAGCATGACCTCGACCACCAAACGCCATCCGGCCGAGATGCGGGGCCGGATCGGCTGCGACGCAGAAGGCCGCATCACGGGGATGGAGTTCGAGGGCCGCTTCAACACCGGTGCCTATTCCAGTTGGGGCCCCACCGTGGCGAACCGGGTGCCGGTACATGTCTCGGGCCCCTACCTGACGCCGCACATCACCGCCCGCGCCCGCGCCATTCATACCCACGGTCCCGTCTCGGGCGCCTTCCGCGGCTTCGGGGTTCCGCAGGGGGCGCTCTGGCAGGAAACGCTTTATGACCGGCTGGCCGACAAGGCCGGGATCGACCGGCTGGAGTTCCGGCTGCGCAACGCGCTGCGCGATGGGGAACCGTCCGCGACCGGCCAGGTCCTGCGCGCCGTCGGCATCCACGACTGCCTGTCGGCCCTGAAACCCCACTGGACCCGCGCTTTGGCCGAGGCTGCGGGACAGCCGGGCAGGGGGGTAGGCGTCGCCTCATGCTGGTACGGCTGCGGCAACACCGCGCTGCCCAATCCCTCCACGATCCGGATCGGCCTCTCCCCCGCGGGCGAGATCGTCCTGCACCAGGGCGCGACCGACATCGGCCAGGGCTCGAACACCGTCATTGCGCAGATCGCGGCCGAAGCCCTGGGCCTGCCGCTTGTGGCCGTCCGCCTTGTCGGTCCGGACACTGCGCTGACACCCGACGCCGGCAAGACTTCGGCCAGCCGCCAGACCTATGTCACCGGCCGGGCAGCCAAGGCCGCTGCCGAGGCGCTGCGAGCCGAAATCCTGCGCAGGGCCAATGCAGGGGACGGCGCGACCCTGTCTCTGGACGGGGCCACCCTGACGATCCGTGATGGCAGCGCCACCCGGATCGACCTGTCCACTCTGCCGCCCGATGCCCACGGCCACGTCCTGGTGGCCGAGGCAACCTACGACCCGCCGACTTCGCCCCTGGACGCGAAAGGTCAGGGGGCGCCCTATGCCGTCTACGGCTACGGGGCGCAGATGGTCGAGGTGGTGGTCGACCCCGCGCTCGGCACCGTGCGCCTGCTGAAGATCACTGCCGCCCATGACGTCGGGCGCGCGATCAACCCGATGCTGGCGCGCGGCCAGATCGAGGGCGGCATCGCCCAGGGCATCGGCATGGCGCTGATGGAGGAATACCTGCCGGGCCGCACCGAGAACCTGCACGACTACCTGATCCCGACCTTTGGCGACGTGCCCCCGATCGAAAGCCTCCTCATCGAGGTCCCCGACCCCGAAGGCCCGTACGGCGCCAAGGGCCTGGGTGAACACGTCCTGATCCCGACCGCGCCTGCGATCCTGAACGCGATCCGCCACGCCACCGGGGCCGAGATCACCCGCGTCCCCGCCTTGCCGCATCGCATCCGCGAGGCGCTGCAAGGTCTTTCTCTTCCCCAAATATCCTCCGGGGGTGCGGGGGTGGAAAACCCCCGCTCCGCAGCCCGACCGGGGTGCGACGCATGATCGAGGCCCCCGAAAAGATCCGCTGCGACGCCTGCCCGGTGATGTGCTACATCGCGCCGGGCCAGACCGGGGCCTGCGACCGCTATGCCAATGACGCGGGCCGCATCGTGCGCACTGATCCCGTCGTCATGCTGTCCCATGCGGTCGAGGCCGGGGGCCGCATCGTCCCTTTCGCCGCCCGCGACTGGGACGGCGCGCCGGTCCCCGCCGATGCCTTCGTCACCGGCATCGGCTCGGGCACCACCTACCCGGACTACAAGCCCGCGCCCTTCATCGTCTCGTCCCAGGTCGACGGCGCCGACATGGTAACCGTGGTGACCGAGGCGATCTTTTCCTACTGCGGGGTCAAGGTGAAGATTGACACCGACCGATTCCTTGGCCCCGAAGGCGCGACGGTGCGGGTCCAGGGCGAACCCATTGGCCATGTCACGACCGCCGAATACGGTAGCCAGATGCTGTCGCTTGGCGGGGTCCATCACCTGACCGGCGGCTCCAAGGCCGAGGGCCGCATCACCTGCGCGGCGATGCTGGCGCTTTGCAACGGCGAGGCGGTGGAAGTCACGATCGATGGCGGCTCTACAGTGGTGGTGCAGGCCGGGCAGGCACCCATCGTCGACGGCCTGCGCGAACGCCGGATGCGCGTCGGCTGCGGATCGGCCACCATCGGCATGTTCGCCGTCCAGTGGCAGGGCCTGGTCGACGAGGTGGTGGTGGTGGATGACCATATCACCGGCGTCGTTTCCGAACACCAGGCGGGCAAGGTCATCGGCTGGCCCCCCACGGGCATTCGCATCAAGGGCCACCGCTCGACCCCCGGTCGCTATTTCCGCGTCTCGGAGCCGGGCCAGGGCTGGGGTGGCACACGTCTGACCGACCCGCTGGAGATCCTGGGCGAGTGGAACCCGAAGAAGGGCGCGCGGCCGGGATTGCGGCTGCTGATGGTCTCCACCACGGGTGAGCAATATGCCTATTACGTGCTGGATCAGAACCTGCAGCCCGTCCCGCAAGAGTTGCCACAGGATCTGAAGAACACCGTCCAACTTATTGATGAGAATTGTGAACCCTCGCTGTGCACGGTGCTGTTTGTCGGTGGCGCAGGCGGGTCGCTACGTGCCGGGGTCGCGAAGAACCCGGTGCGGCTGACGCGGTCGGTGCAGGGCGGGATCACCCGGCTGACCTCGGGCGGGGCAGAGACCTATGTCTGGCCCGGGGGCGGGATCACCTTCATGGTCGACGTCACGCGCCTGCCGAAAGGGGCCTTCGGCTATGTTCCCACCCCGGCGCTGGTCGCGCCCCTGGAATTCACCCTGCCGCGTGCCGACTACCTGGCGATGGGCGGGCACGGCGAGGCGATCCGCACGCTCGACCAGTCGGTCGCCGAGGGCGGGGAGTATCCGACGACGGCGAGGGTCCAGCCGTGGCCGTGACCGCCGCCCAGCCGAGTGGAGCCGTCGCAGCCCTTTTGCCGGGGAACCGTCTCCATCTGCAGCACGGTCCCATCGACATCGTGGCCGAGGCCTTCGGCGAACCGCCTGCCGTGCGCGCCGCCTACGCCCGCGCCGCGGCCCGCTTCGCCACCGTGCTGGGGGAACTGGTGGCGGAACTGCCCGCGCTGAGGTCCGAGGACGCAGCCCCGAACGGTGTCATCGCCCGCCGCATGGCCGCCGCCGTCGCGCCCTTCCGTCCTGTGTTCATCACTCCGATGGCCGCCGTCGCCGGCTCTGTCGCCGAAGAGGTGCTGGCCGCCCTGACCGGGCCGGGGATCGTCCGCGCCTATGCCAACAACGGCGGCGACATCGCGCTGTGGCTTGGCCTCGGCGAGACGCTGACCTGCGCGCTGGCGGCCTCGTCCGGCGACCGGGTGACGGTCCGCACCGCCGATCCGGTGCGGGGGATCGCCACCTCGGGCTGGCGCGGGCGCAGCTTTTCGCTGGGCATCGCCGATGCGGTGACGGTGGTTGCGCGGACAGCCGCGATGGCCGATGCGGCGGCGACGATGGTCGCGAATGCGGTGGACCTCGACCATCCCGGCATCCAGCGCCGCCCGGCCTGCGAGGTGCAGTGCGACAGCGATCTGGGCTCCCGGCTGGTGACGGTGGCGGTGCCAGAGCTTTCGTCACCTGATCGCACGCGGGCGCTGGAAGCGGGACTGCGCGCCGCCGAGAGCTTTCGGTCTGGCGGGCTGATTGAAGGCGCGGCGCTTTTCCTGCAGGGTGAGATGCGGGCGACGGGTGCGCTGATGCTTGAAGAAGGGGATGCAAGTGGCTGATTTTGAAGTGCGGAAGATCGTGGTGCAACTGGAGGAGATCCGGCACGAGGGCGGGCCGCTCGTGACACCTCCCCCCGTCCGCGGCGCGATCTACGCGATCTGCCAGAACCCCTTCGCCGGTCGCTACGTTCCGGACCTGCAACCGGCGATGGAGGACCTGAAGCCGCTGGCGCTGGACCTGACAGACCGCCTCGTCGCAGCCCTTGGCGGACGCGAGGGGATCGACGCCTATGGCAAGGGCGCCCTCGTGGGCGAGGGCGGTGAAAGCGAACACGGCGCGCTCTGGCATGTGGCGGGCGGCTACGGAATGCGGGACCGGCTGGGCGAATGCCGGGCCATCGTGCCGTCGGTGATGAAGGTCGGCGGCATGGGCGCGACACTGGACCTGCCACTGGGCCATCTGAACGCGGCCTATGTCCGCTCGCGCTTCGACGCAATCACGCTGGCCTGCCCGGACGGGCCAAGGGCGAACGAGGTCCTGTTCGCGCTCGGCATGGCGCGCGGGGGACGGGTGCACAGCCGGATGGGCGGGCTGGAAGTTCACAGGGTCAAGGGGGAGGACGGGTTGAGGTGAAGCGCGACCCAAGATCCTTAGAAGGATTTTGCCCAAAGTTTTCGAAAACTTTGGGGGCGGGCGGCGTGATGCTGTTGCTCACGCCCGGACTGGCTTTCGCCTGCGCGCTGCCGCCCTCGGTCATTCTCACCCTGCCCACCGGCCACTACATCACTGCCGCCGCGCTGACCGTCGGGCTGACCGCCCTGATGGGGGCCGCCGCCCACCGGCTTCCAGTCATGGCCCCGCGCCTGGTCTTGGAACGCACGGTGCTGCTGCCCCTCTCGCTTACCTCATATCTGTCCTTCCTCGCTTTCCTGGGCCTCGTTTTCGTCGGCCTCTACGGCGAGCGTGATCCCATGCACAACCTGATGACACTGGTCTTCTGGACCGGGGTGTGGATCGTCATTCCCCTCGGCTCAATGGTCTTCGGCAACCTCTGGCGGCCCTTGAACCCCTGGACCGGCCCGGTCCGCATCGCCCGCACGCTGCTTGGCCGCACCGGAAGCCTTGGTCTCAGCCGCCTTGGCCACTGGCCTGCCGTTGCGGGTTATGCCGGTTTCGTCTGGTTCCAGATGGTCTCGCTTTACCCGGACGACCCGGCCGTGCTGGCCCAGGTCGCGTTGGCCTATTGGGCGGTGATCTTCGTGCTTGCCGTGCTGGAGGGCGAGGACTGGCTTGACCGGGGCGAGTTCCTGACCGTCCTCTTCGCATTCATCGCCAAGGTCGCGCCGCTGTGGCACGAGCCCGAGGGAAGCCGCACCCGCCTGATGCGGGGCTGGCCAGGCACCCAGGTCCTTGCCATGCCGCCGCTCACGCCTTCGGCTGTCGTCTTCGTCAGCCTTGCCCTGGCCGCGCTGACCTTCGACGGGCTTGCCGAGACCTTCTGGTGGCAGGCGCTGATCGGCGAGAACCCGCTGGAGCCGACGGGCCGCAGCGCGGTGATGTGGCAGAATACCGGGGGTCTCCTGGCGGTCTGGGTGGTGACGATGGGCTTGATCCTGGGCGCGATCACTTCGGGGCGCAAGGTCGGCGGGGGCTTCGCCACCGGGCCGGTGATGCTGTCCTTCCTCGCCATCGCGGCGGGATACCATGCGGCGCATTACCTGGTGATGCTGCTGACCGCAGGGCAGTACACGCTGGCCGCGCTGAACGATCCGCTGATGGTGGGGGACAGCTGGCTTGGTCTGCCGCCCTTCTTCGTGTCCTTCGGCTTCCTGACCGACCCGCGGGTGATGCCGCTGATCTATGGCGCGCAGTTCGCCGCGATCCTGGGCGCGCATCTGCTGGCCGTGCTTCTGGGTCTGAAGCTGGCCGGGCAGGGCGCGCGCCCCGTCGCGCACCTGCCGATGACGGTGCTGATGGTCGCCTACACGGTGCTGGGTCTCTGGCTGCTGTCCACCGCCAGGACCGGGTGAAAAGGCTGGACAAATCCGGGCCCTGGCCCGCCAATGAAAACCGAAGGCCCGAGAGAGGCCGCAACAGTGGAGAGACGGACATGACGAACGGATTGCTTCACCCCACCCGCCGAGGCCTGCTTCTGGCCGGGGGCGCGGGCCTTCTGACCGCGGCGCTGCCGGGCTATGTCGCGGCGCAGGCGAGCCCGATCAAGATCGGCTTCCAGCTGCACCGCACCGGCATCGGCGCGGCCTACGGGCGCTGGTACGAACGCACCGCGCAAGCCGCGCTGAAGGCGATCAACGATGCGGGAGGCATCACGGGCCGCCCGGTGGAAATCCTTTTCGAGGACGATGCGACCGACCCCAAGCGCGGGTCGGAAGTCGTGGACAAGCTGACCCAGTCCGATGGCTGTGACCTGGTGATGGGGACGCTCTTTTCGCACGTCGTCATGGGGTCCGCCCCACGGGCGGGTGAGCTGAAGGTGCCCTACCTCGTGTGCTCCGAGGGCTACCATGTGGCCTCGGGCGCGCTGAACCGCTGGACGCTGCAGCCCGGCATCACCGACGTGCGCGCCCAAATTTCCACGATGGCGCCCTGGGTCAGCCAGAACCTGGGGAAGAAGGTCACGATGGTCTTCCCGGACTATGCTTTCGGCCACGACCACCGCGACTTCTTTACCGCCGCGATCCAGGGGCAGGGCGGCGAGGTCATCGCGCAGATCGCCGTGCCGCCGACGGAAACCAGCTTCACCCGCTATTTCCCGCAGATCCCGGCGGAAACCGAGGTTCTCTATCACGTCATGGTCGGCCCCGCTGTCCTGACCTTCGTCAAGGAACTGGGCGAGTTCTACGGGACCGGCGCGAAACCACAGCTCTTCGGCTTCATCGACAGCCTCGAGGCCGTGGACACCGCCACGCCTGGCCTGGAATTCCTGGAAGGCTCGCACTTCTGGGAAGCCCATCCCCGGGTGAAGGCGGCGGATGCGGGAGAGCACGAGGCCGCCTACCGCGCCGCCGTGGGGGTGGACGACAATGGCGCAAGCGTCAGCGACGCGGCAGATGTGTCGACCTACAGCCACATGTTCTCGACCTGGGAGACGCTGTATTTCATCAAGCAGGCGATGGAGGCCGCGGGCTACACCGGGCCGGCTGACCGGCAGAAGCTGGTCGAGGCGATGGAGGCGATCTCTGACCTGCCCTACGGCATCGAACGGCCGCAGGGGGCCAAGCGGTTCAACGGCAAGACGCACCAGGTGTTCGGCAGCCAGAACATCAGCCAGGTGCAGGGCGGGAAGCTCGTGAAGGTCCACACGACGACCATCGACGAGGGTCTTTACGAGGACGCGGTCGACTACACGACCATGTCCTTCTGACCAGCGGAGGGTGGGCGGATCGCCCACCCTACCGATCCGCCCGCGTAGGGTGGGCGGTTGCGCCCACCCTCCCCACCCACCGGACCCAAGCATGGCTTTCGGACCCTTCCTGCTTCTCGCCCTGATGGAGGGCCTTGTCACCGCCGCGGTCCTTGCCTTGGCGGCCTCGGGCCTGTCGCTCGTGTTCGGCGTCATGCGGGTGGTCAACGTGGCGCATGGCGAGTTCTACATGCTGGGCGCGGTCCTCGCCTGGGCGGTCACCACGATGATCCCGGGCCCGCCCGCGCTGGCCTTCCTCGCCGCCGTCCTGATCGCACCCGTCCTCGTCGCGGCACTGGCCGCTGCCGCCGACGGCCTGATCCTGAAGCGGCTGAACTACGACCCCGAGGCGACCATCGTCGCCACCATCGGCCTTCTCTACATCCTGCAGCAGGCGGCGCTGTCGCTCTACGGCCCGAACGCCAACCCGGTGACCGCCCCATTCGAGTGGCGCATCCAACTGCCGTGGTTCGGCTATTCCGGCTACAAGCTTTTCGTCGTCCTCGCGGCCGGGCTGGTGCTGCTCGGCCTCTGGCTCTTCATGACCCGCACGAAGGCCGGCCTCGTCATGCGCGCGACGCAGGTTGACCGCTCGACCGCCCAGGCCTTCGGGATCAACGTCGACCGGGTCTACATGGGCACCTTCGCGCTTGGAGCGGGCCTCGCCGCGCTCGCGGGAGTCCTTATCGTCCCGATCCAGCAGGCGCAGTACCTGATGGGCCACGACCCGCTCCTGCTATCCTTCATCGTCGTCATCATCGGCGGCCTTGGCAGCCTTCGCGGCACCCTGATCGCCGCCCTTGTCATCGGCCTGTCCGATGGCGTGATTTCGATGTTCTTCACCCCGACGCTGGCCAAGATTCTCGCCACGCTTCTGGTCGCGATGGTCCTCGTCTTCCGGCCGCAAGGCCTGTTCGGAGCGCGCGCGTGAAGCACTGGACCTTGCACCTTGCGCTGATCGCGGTCCTCTTTTCCGCGCAATACTGGCTCTCACCCTACCATGCGACGAACCTTGCCCGGATCATGGTGCTGGCGGTCTTCGCGATGGGTTACAACCTCGCTTTCGGCTACACCGGGCTTCTCAGCCTTGGCCACGCCCTTCTGCTTTCCGCCGGGATGTATGCCGCCGGCCTTCCCGCCCAGCTTTGGGGGTGGAGCGCCGGTCCGGCCTTCATCGCCGGCATCGTGGGCGGAGGCCTTGTCGCCGCGACCCTCGGTCTCCTCGCGCTCAGGACCGCGGGCGTCAGCTTCATGATCGTGACGCTGATGTTCGCGCAAGCAGGATACCTGACGCTTCTCTACTTCGCCCCTGTTACCGGCGGGGACGACGGCTTTGCCCTTGCCCCCGCCAGCAGAACCCTGATGGGCATCGACCTTTCAACCGACACGCCCCGCTTTCTGACCGCGCTGGCGATCTTCGCCACCGGCCTGCTTCTCAGCCTTGCCCTCGTCCGCTCGTTCTTCGGGCGTACGATGGTGGCGATGCGCGAGAATGAGGAGCGCTCGCGGATGTTGGGCTACAACCCCTTCACCGTGAAGCTTGCCGCCCTCACCCTCTCCGGTCTCTACGCCGGGGCGGCCGGGGCCGCCTATGCGATCCTTTTCGGTTATGTGGGGGCAAGCTTCGCCACCATCCAGTATTCCATCCTGCCCATGCTCTATGTCCTGATGGGCGGGGCGGGGACGACACTCGGCCCGTTCCTGGGTGCCTTGGTGATGTTCGCGCTGATCGAGGCCGCGACGGGCCTCACCACGGCGCACCAGTTCATCGTTGGCGCGGCCCTTGTGGTGCTGGTTCTGTTCGCACCAAAGGGCGTTCTGGGAACGATCCGGGAAAGGTGGGTCCGATGGCTGCCCTGATCGAGTCACGGGATCTCACGCTGCATTTCGGCGGGCTCAAGGCGGTAGACGGCGTCGATTTCACCCTCAATCCCGGGGAAATACACGCATTGATCGGCCCCAACGGGGCGGGAAAGACGACATTCGTCAGCCTCCTGTCCGGCCGTCGCCTGCCGCAATCCGGCACCATCCTGCTTGCGGGTGAGGACATCACCCGGCTTCCCGCCCATGCCCGTGTCCGCAAGGGCATCGCCTATACCTTCCAGATCACCTCGATCTTCCCGCGGCTTTCGGTTTTCGACAACGTGGCCCTTGCCGTCCAGTCCCGGGGCAGTCGCGACCTTGCATCCCGCACCCGCGCCGCGCTGGCCCGCCTCGGCCTGCACGGGTTGGAGGAGCAGGAGGCGCAGACCCTGTCCTACGGCCACCAGCGTCTTCTCGAGGTCGCAATGGGGCTCGCACTCGACCCGAAGCTGCTGATCCTTGACGAGCCCACCCAAGGACTCGCCGCCAGCGAAGTGGACGGGTTCAAGGCGCTGGTCCGGAGCCTTGTGCCCCAGACCACGGTCCTTCTGATCGAGCACAACATGGAGGTGGTAATGGACCTTGCCACCCGGATCACCGTCCTGACCTTCGGCCGGGTCCTCGCCACCGGCACGCCCGCCGAGATCCGCGCCAACCCTGCCGTGCAGGAGGCCTATCTTGGCGCTTGAGGTCCGGGGCCTGACTGCGGGCTACGGGCCCGTTACCGTCCTGCGCGGGGTCGACTTCCGCGCGGAGGCCGGTCAGATCACCTGCCTGATGGGCCGAAATGGAGTGGGAAAATCTTCCTTTCTCAAGGCCTTGATGGGCCTTCTTCCAGCAACGGCCGGAACCATCGCGCTGGACGGCACGCCGCTTCACGGTTTGCCGGCGCATGAAATCCCGAGGCACGGACTGGCCTATGTTCCCCAGGGACGGCGGCTCTTCGGTCCCCTCACCGTGGCTGAGAACCTTGCCGTTGGCGGGTTGGTGCATGGCAATGATACCGCGACGCTTGCGCAGGTCCTGACCCTTTTCCCGCGCCTCCGCGAACGGCTGGACCAGACTGCAGGGACGCTGTCGGGCGGCGAGCAGCAGATGCTCGCCATCGCCCGGGCACTTTGCCTGCGGCCAAGGGTCCTGCTCCTCGACGAGCCGACCGAAGGATTGCAACCCTCGATGATCGCGCTGATCCAGGAGGCCATCCTGTCGCTAAAGGCCGGCGGCGTGGCCGTGGTGCTGGTCGAACAGCGGGTCGATGCGGTCCTGAAGCTAGCGGACCGGGTGGCCTTCATGGTCGCGGGCCAAGTCGCGGAAACCATGCCGGTCAAGGGTTTGACAGTCGATGCTGAAGTGTTTCGAACCTATGTGGGTGTCTGAATGACCGGGCTTGTGGCGGGCGTCGATGTGGGTGGGACCTTTACCGATCTGGTGATGTTCGACCCCGGGTCCGGCGCAGTGCGGCTGGCCAAGGTGCCGACGACGCTGCCGAACCAGTCGGGCGGTGTCCTGAACGCCTTCGCCGAGGCCGGGGCGGACCTGTCGGCCGTGGACCTGATCGTGCACGGCACCACGACCACCACCAACGCGGTGCTGGAACGCCAGCTTTCCCGCACCGGCCTGATCACCACCGAAGGCTTCCGCGACGTGTTGGAGCTTGGTCGCAGGACGCGCCCGCAAGCCTATGGGATGCATGGGCATTTCACCCCCGTCATCCCCCGCGACCTGCGGCTGGAGGTGCCCGAGCGGATGGATGCCCATGGCCGCGTCCTGACGCCTTTGGACGAGGTCGCGCTGCGCGCCGCCGTCATGCATTTGCGCGATCAGGGATGCGAGGCCTTGGTCATCCACTTCCTGCACGCCTATGCCAACCCCGCGCACGAGCGGCGCGCCGGGCAAATTGCGCGCGAGATTTGGCCCAATGATTACATTACCTTGGGCCACGATCTTCTTTCGGAATCCCGCGAGTACGAGAGGGGCGTGACGGCGGCCGTCAACGCCTCGGTTCAGCCGCTTCTGGAAAGGTACGTGGGACGGCTGGCCGAACAGCTGGCCGCCAAGGGCTACCAGCGCGAGCTTCTGGTGATGAACGGCAACGGCGGCATGGTGGCCGCGAAGGACGTGGCCAAGGAGGCGGTGAAGACGGTGATGTCGGGCCCGGCCTCGGGGGTGATGGCAGCGGTGGCGACCGGGCGGCGGGCCGGGATGGCGAGCCTGCTGACCTACGATATGGGCGGAACCTCGACCGACGTGGCGATGATCCGGGGCGGGGTCGCGCCGGTCTCGAACGAGATCGAGGTGGAATATGCCATGCCGATCCATGTGCCGATGGTGGACGTGCGGACGGTCGGGGCGGGCGGAGGCTCTATCGCCCGGATCGACGCGGGCGGGATGCTGCGGGTGGGTCCGGAGAGTGCGGGGTCGACGCCGGGGCCGGTCTGCTATGGGCGCGGGGGGACGCGGGTCACGATTTCGGATGCGAACCTGATCCTGGGCCGCCTTCCCGCCAGCCGCTTCGGCCAGGCGGCAGAGGCGGCTTTTGCCGCGATGCGCGAGCAGATCGCTGATCCGCTGGGGCTGTCGGTCGAGGCCGCTGCGGAGGCGGTGATCCGCATCGCCAACACGCATATGGCGGGGGCGATCCGCATGGTGTCGATCTCGATGGGGGCCGATCCCCGGGATTTCGCGCTGTTTGCCTTCGGGGGCGCGGGGCCTCTGCACGCGGTGGCGCTGGCGAAGGAATTGAACGTTCCCAAGGTCCTGATCCCGGCGCGGCCTGGCATCACCAATGCGCTTGGCTGCGTGGTGGCCGACCTGCGCCATGACTTCGTCCGCACGCTGAACCGCCCGCTGGACGGGGTCGACATGACCGAGGTACACCGGGTTCTGGCCGGTCAGGAGGCCGAGGGGCGCCGTTTGATCGGGCAGGAGCGGATCGCCCTGACCGCCGTGCGGGCCGAGTATTCGGCGGACATGCAGTTTGTCGGGCAGACCCATCTCCTGCGGGTGGCGCTACCCTCGGCGAGGCCCGGCCGGGAGGACCTTCAGCGGCTGTTCGAGACGGCCTATCATGCGCGCTTCCGGGTGGAACTGCCGACGATCCGGGCGAACCTTGTGAACCTGAATTGCTCGGTCATTGGCGAGCGTCCGGCCCTGGACTTGTCGCGGCTGATCGACCCCTCCGGGCGGCGCGAGCGGGCCGAACCGGCCTCGCGCCGGAAGGTGTGGTTTGCGGGCTGGCACGACACTCCGGTCTTCTGGCGGGACCATCTTCCCGCGAAGATCGATCTGGAAGGACCTGCAATCATTGAACAAATGGACACCACCATCGTGATCGACCCTGGTGCGCGCGTGACGCAGGACCCGGATGGAAACCTGATCGTCGAGGTCAACAGATGATTGATCCAGTCACGCTCGCGGTGATCCAGGCGGGCCTGCAGCAGGTCTGCGACGAGATGGACCTGACATTTTCCCGCGCCGCCTTCAGCCCGGTGATCGCCGAGGCGGATGACCGGTCGGACGGCATATATTCGGCCGAGGACGGATCGCTGATCGCCCAAGGCTCGAAGGGTCTGCCGGTCTTTGTCGGCGTCATGCAGTTTTCCACCCGCACGATTCTGGAACGGATCGCGGCCGGGATGACGGCGGCGCCAGATCAGGGGGACATATACATCGTGAACGACCCCTATCTGGGCGGCACGCACCTGATGGACGTCCGCTTCGCCATGCCGGTCTGGCGCGGGGACCGCATCTACTGCTGGCTGTCGAACACCGGGCATTGGCCGGATACGGGCGGGGCGGTCCCCGGTGGGTTCTCGGCCAGCGCGATCAGTGCCGAGCAGGAAGGGCTGCGTCTGCCTCCGGTCAAGCTGTTCAAGCGCGGCGTGCTGGATCAGGAGATCTACCAGATCATCTGTTCCAACATCCGGGTGTCCGAACAGCGCATCGGTGACGTGAAGGCGCAGGCTTCGGCGCTTCTGGTGGGGGCCGAGCGGCTTGGGGCGCTGCTCGACCGCTACGGCGACGACACGGTGAGCCAGGCGATTGCCGAGATGCGGCGGCTGGCGGCGCGGCAGATGCGGGCGATGATCGGGCGGATCCCCGATGGAGACTACCGGGCGACCGCCATCGTGGACAGCGACGGGGTGGTCAACGAACCCCTGACCATCGCGCTGACCGTGACCAAGGCGGGCGAGGGGCTGCGCTTCGATTTCTCCGGGTCGTCGCGGCCCTGCATGGGACCGATGAACTCGGTCCGGGCGACGACGTTGTCGGCGGTCTACCTGGCGATGCGGCACATCTTCCCGGACGTCCCGATCAGCGCCGGGGCGTTCGAGCCGCTGGAAGTGGTCGGGATCGAAGGGACGTTCCTGGACGCCCAATATCCGCGCCCCGTCTCGGGCTGCGCGGCCGAGGTCAGCCAGCGGATCGCAGAGGCAGTCTTCGCCGCGCTGGTGCAGGCGGTGCCGGAGCATGTGACGGCGGCCCCGGCCGGGACCTCTGGCAACTTCGGGCTGGGGGGGCACGACCCCGAGAAGGGGCGGGACTATGTGATGTACCAGATCTCGGGCGGGGGCTATGGCGGGTTCGCCGGGGGCGACGGGATCGCCAACGGCTGTTCAACCATCGGGATTTCCAAGGCGCCGCCGGTCGAGATCATGGAGCAGAGCTATCCCGTGCTTTACCGCCGCTATGCGCTGCACGAGGGATCGGGCGGGGCGGGGCAGCATCGGGGAGGCTTCGGGCTGGACTACGAGATCGAACTCCTGCGCGGTGCGGCGCGGGCGTCTTTCGTGATGGACCACGGCCGGGTCGGTCCACAGGGGGCCTTGGGCGGCAAGGACGGAGCGGTGAACCGGGTCGAGGTGATCCGGGACGGCCAGGTGCTCGTGCCGGAGCACCTGTCCAAGGCGCAGGACATTGCACTGAAGCCGGGGGACCGGGTGCGGGTCAGGACGCCGGGCGGCGGCGGCTATGGCCCGCCCGAGGCGCGCGATCCGGCGCTGGTGGCCGAGGACGTGCGGCTGGGCCGCTACACGGCCGAAGAGGCAGACCGCCTATGGCCGGGACTGCGCGCGGGGCGCTGACGTCGGACCCCGCTACTCGGCCGCGTGCGGTGTTGCCTTCTTGCGGCCCAGGGCTTCCTCCAGCAGCGAGATGCGGCCTTGCAGGAGCGCCACGTCGACCTGGTTGCGGGCGACAGTGTCGGCCAGGACCAGCGGGTCTGGGGCCACGGGCTCCACGTCCTTCTTGCCGATGAAGCGGCTCAGCACCCAGAAGAAGAAGCGCGAGAGGTCGTCCATCACCAGATACATCGACGGCACGACGACGAGGCTGAGGACCGTCGAGACGATGATCCCGCCCATCACCGCGATGGCCATCGGGGCGCGGAAGGCGCCGCCTTCGCCCACGCCAAGCGCCGAGGGAAGCATCCCGGCCGACATGGCGATGGAGGTCATGACAATGGGGCGCGCGCGCTTGTGGCCGGCCTCGATTACCGCCTCGATCCTCTCCATCCCCCGGTCGCGCATCTCGATGGCGAAGTCGATGAGCAGGATCGCGTTCTTCGCCACGATGCCCATCAGCATGAGGATGCCGATCAGGACCGGCATCGACAGCGGGTTCTGGGTGACGATCAGCGCGGTCGCCACGCCGCCGACGGACAGAAGCAGCGAGAAGATGATGGTGACGGGCTGCAGGACCGAGTGGAAAAGCAGGATGAGGACGAACATCATCAGAAGGACGCCCAGGATCATCGCGTTCTGGAAGCTGCCCAGAAGCTCGGCCTGCACCTCGGCGTCGCCCGAGGGCGCGACTTGGACAGAGGCCGGGAGGTTCAGCGTCGGCAAGATTTCCTGGAAGCGGGCGGTGGCCTGGTCGAGGACGTAGCCCGGCGCGATGTCGGCGCCAAGCGTGGCGACGCGCAGTCGGTTCAGGCGCTTGACGACCGAGGGGCCTTCCGACACCTCGACCGTGGCGACGGCAGAGAGCGGCACGGGGCCGTTCGAGGACATCACCTTGAGCGCCGAGATCCGGGCAAGATTGTCGCGCGATGCCTCGTCCAATTGGACGCGGATCGGGATCAGCCGGTTGTCGATGGACAGTTTGCCAAGCGCCGCCGAAACGTCGCCGATGGTGGCCACGCGCACCACGCTGGCGATCTGCTGGACCGTGACGCCCAGGCGGGCGGCCTCATCCGCCTTGGGCGTGATCTGGATTTCGGGGCGAGGCAGGGCAGCCTCGGTCGAGGTGTTGAGGAACATGGGTTCCTGGCGCAGGGCTTCCTCGATCTTCTGGATCGCCAGGGTCAGGTCCTCCTCGTCGTCCGAGAGGATGTCGTAGGAGAAGGGCCGCGCGCCGCCGCCCATCGTCGCGGCCTTGAAGGCGCGGACGTCGGGGACCTGCTTCAAGGCCTCGAAGACCTCGGTCTCGATTGCGCTTTGCGGGCGCAGGCGGCCTTCGGAGGGGATCTCGGGGATCAGCCCGCCCACAACCGGGATGGCGCGGCCCAGGTCGATAAGCTTGCGTTCCAGGCCGTTGTCCAGCCGGTCGAGGATGATGGTGAAGGTCGCGCGGCGGGTGTCGCGGTCGCCAAGCGGTGTGGAGCCGCCGATGACCAGGACGGATTTCACGCCGTCGATGTCCTTCACGACCTCACGCATGGCGTCGGTGGTGGCGGCGGTGTCATCCAGAGTGGAGCCAGGTGGAAGCTCGACCGAGACGACGATGCGGCTTTCATCCTCGGGCGGGAAGAGGCTGCCGGGGACCTGGAGCATGGCGAAGACCGAGACGATCACCACGACGATCGCGACGACGAGCGTGACGTAATAGGTCGGCAGCGCGAGCCAGCGGCGTTTCGAGGAGCGGCGGACCTTGGTGGTGGCGCGGACCAGGCGCATGTAGCCGCGCATGATCGCGCCGTCGGCGTGGCCCACTTCATGGCCCACGGCGTCCTTGGCGCGCATGAAGTAGGCGGCCATCATCGGCGTGATGAGGCGGGCCACCAGAAGCGAGAACAGGACGGCGATGGCGACGGTCAGGCCGAACTGCCGGAAATACTGCCCGGGGATGCCGGGCATGAAGGAGACGGGGACGAAGACCGCGACGATGGTGAAGGTCGTGGCGATGACGGCGAGACCGATCTCGTCCGCGGCCTCGATCGCGGCGCGGTAGGGGGTTTTCCCCATGCGGATGTGCCGCGCGATGTTCTCGATTTCCACGATGGCGTCGTCGACCAGGATGCCGGTGGCCAGCGTGAGCGCCAGGAAGCTGACGAGGTTCAGCGAGAAGCCCAGCATGTCCATCAGCCAGAAGGTCGGGATGGCCGAAAGGGGCAGCGCGATGGCCGAGATCAGCGTCGCGCGCCAGTTCCGCAGAAAGGCCAGCACGACGAGGATGGCGAGCAGGCCGCCTTCCAGCAGCGTGTTGATGGCGGATTCGTAGTTGCCGTAGGTGTAGAAGACGGAATCGTCGATCATCGTGATGGCGACGTTCGGATGCTGGGCGCGCAGGTCATCGACGACCTGGTTGGTCAGCTCGGCCACCGAGACCTCGGACGCCCCCTTCGCGCGGAACACAAGGAAGCTGACGCCGGGCTCGCCTTCGATGCGGCTGAAGCTTTTCAGTTCTTCGTAGCTGTCGATGACCTGACCAAGGTCCGCAAGCTTGACGAAGCGCCCGGAGGGCAGCGCGATGGTGGTGTTGGCGAGGCTTTCCACCGACCCCTGGTCGCCCAGCGTTCGGATGATCTGCTCGCCGTTGCCCAGCTGGATCTTGCCCGCGCCGAGGTTGGTGTTGGTCGCGGCGATCTGGCCCGACACCGCCTGGGCGGTCACGCCGTAGCTGTCCAGCTTCACCGGATCGAGCTCGACCCGGATCTCGCGGTCGGCCCCCCCGATGCGGGTCACGCGGCCGATGCCGGGCTTGCCCTGCAAGGCGCGGGTGACGGTGTCGTCCACGAACCAGGAGATTTCCCCCATCGTCATGTCGGGGGCGGTGACCGAGAAGGTCATGATCGCCTGGCCTTCCACGTCGATGCGGCTGACGATGGGGGCCTCGATCCCGCCGGGCAGGTCGCCGCGGATCTGGTCCACGGCGTCCTTGACGTCCTGCACGGCCTTGTCGGTCGGCACTTCCATGCGGAATTCGATGACCGTCGTCGACAGCCCGTCGGTCACGGTCGATGTCACGCGCTTGGCCCCGGTCAGCCCGGCGACGGCATCTTCGATTTCCTTGGTGATCTGGGTTTCCATCTCGGCCGGGGCGGCGCCGGACTGGGCGACGGTGACGGAAACAAGGGGGACGTCGATGTTGGGGAAACGGGTGATCGGCAGCGAGTTGAAGCTTTGCCAGCCCAGGACGAGCAGCAGGAAGAAGGCCAGCAGTGGCGCGACGGGGTTGCGGATCGACCAGGCGGAGAAGTTCATCGCGCGCTCCCTCAGTTCACGGCGGCGGGGGCGGGGATCGGGTTGATCCGGTCGCCCGCGCGGACGAAGGCCCCGGCCTTGGTGACGACGGTGTCGCCCTGAGACAGCCCCTCGGTGATCTCGACCAGACCGCCGTCGCGGATGCCGGTCTTGACCGGGACGCGCTCCACGACACCGTCGGTCACGCGCATGACCGTCGCACCATCGGCAGACGAGCCGATGGCGGTGACGGGGACGGCCAGGGCTTCACGCTCGGCAGCAAGGATCTCGGCCTCGACGAACATTCCGGTGCGCAGTGCTTCGTTGGCGCTGTCCACCGTGATCCGCGCGCGACCAAGACGCGTGACGGGGTCGATGGCAGGTTCGACAAGTCGCACTGTGCCTTCCAGCATGCCCGCCATGCCCACGGCGCGCAGGCGCGCCTTCTGGCCGGGGACCAGGCGGAGGAGATCGGTCTCTGCCACGTCGGCGCGCAGTTCCAGCGCGGCGTCGCGGGTGATGACGAACATCGGCTGGCCCGCGGCCGTGGCAATGGCGCCGATCTTGGCGTTCCGTGCGACGATCCGGCCGGCGACGGGTGCCTTCACCTCGGTCCGCGACAGCATCAGGGTCACGTTTTCCAGCCGTGCTTCGGCCAGCGCGAGTTGCGCGCGGGCGGCTTCCAGACCCTGGGTTGCCACCATGACGCGCGCGTTCGCCGAGACGGCATTGGCGCGGGCGGTGTCGGCCTGGGCTTGCGGAGCGGTGCCCTGCTCGCGCAGCTTCGCGGTTCGGTTGGCGATGCGCTGCGCCTCGTCACTGGTGGCCGTGGCCTCGACCAGCTGGGCCTCGGCCTGGGCGACACTGGATTTCGCCGCGGCAAGCGAGGCGGCCGCTTCGGTTTCCTGCAATTCCAGCGTTGTGCGGGAAAGCACGGCGAGGACCTGGCCCTCGCTCACCATGTCGCCCACATCGACCAGGAGCTGGTCAAGCGGCTGGCCTTCGACCAGGGGGGCCACCTGGACCTCCTCGACCGCGGCGACCAGGCCCGAGGCTATGATCCGGTCTGAGAGCCGGGCCAGGCCGACGGTCGAGACGGTGATCGCGGGCAGGGCTGGGGCGGTTTCGGAAAGGCCTTCTGCGGCGACGGCCTCTTGCGCCTGTGCCGGCAGGAGGGGCACGACGGCAAGAAGGGCAGCGAGGATGAGGGTCGGGCGCATGGAACGTCAGCCTTCTGCTTTGTCGTTTGATACTTCGGACAGGATGCCGTCGATCACGGCGACGACCTGTGCGGCAAGGGCGGGGCTGGCTGGGCCGAACTGTGCCGTGCGGGTTGCCATCGCCTTGACCAGCATGATCAGCATCTGGGCCTGGCCTGCGTAGCGCGTGCGGGCCTCCTCCGGCGGGCGGCGGGTGGCATGGGCGAAGATCGTGGCCAGGAGGGAAATGATGGTTTCCTCCATCTGCCGGGCGGCTTCGCCGATCTCGGGCTTGCGGATCGCGGCGGCGGTGATCTCGGCCCAGAGCTGGCCGTCCTTCAGCGACTCTTCCGAGAAGTGGTTCAGGATGCGCTCGCGCAGGCAGGCCATCGGCTTGTCCGAGGTCTGGATCTCGGCGAACTCGCCCTGGATTTCGGACAGGTCGTAGCCGCACATCGCCTGGACGATGGCGGCCTTGGACGGGAAGTAGCGGTAGAAGTTGCCGACGCTCATCCCGGCCGCGCGGGCCAGGTCCTGCATCGAGGCGCCGTCGAAGCCCTTTTCGGCGAAGGCCCGACGGATCGAGGCCAGGATCTCGTGGCTGCGCTCCTCGGCGGCGGGGATGGGGTGGGGCAGGGGCGGCATGGTCATCGGCCTTGGGAATGAACGTTCATTCACTTGAAGTAGAGAAACCGACCGAAAGGTCAAGAAGCAATACGGGGTGAGGGGCGGAATGGATGTCTTCGGCTTCACTTTTCCCCGGATTTAGCCCAAGGAAGCGGCAGGAAGTGGGGTGGCGCGATGGCGACGGGCATCAGTTTCAGCGTGACGGCGACGGATGGCGCGGCGCGAACCGGGGTGATTTCGACCCCGAGGGGAGAGATTCGGACCCCCGCCTTCATGCCGGTGGGCACAGCCGGGACGGTGAAGGCGATGCTGCCGGAAAGCGTTGCGGCGACGGGGGCGGATATTCTGCTGGGCAACACCTACCACCTGATGCTGCGGCCCACGGCGGAACGTGTGGCGGCGTTGGGCGGGCTGCACAAGTTCATGAACTGGCCGAAGCCGATCCTAACCGACTCGGGCGGGTTCCAGGTGATGTCACTGGGGCCGCTGCGCAAGCTGACCGAAGAGGGGGTTCGGTTCTCCTCGCACCTCGATGGCTCCAAGCACATGCTGACGCCCGAACGCAGCATGGAGATCCAGCGGCTTCTGGGTAGCGACATCGTGATGTGCTTCGACGAATGCCCCGCGCTGCCCGCCGATGAGGCGACAGTGGCCAAGTCGATGCGGCTGTCGATGCGCTGGGCGCAGCGGTCGCGCGACGCCTTCGGCGACCGGCCGGGGCATGCGCTCTTCGGGATCATGCAGGGCGGCGTCACGCGGGAGCTGCGCGAGGAGAGCGCGGAGGCGCTGAAGGGGATCGGCTTCGACGGCTATGCGGTCGGTGGTCTTGCGGTGGGCGAGGGGCAGGAGGCGATGTTCGGCGTCCTCGACTACGCACCGGGATTCCTGCCCGCGGACAAGCCGCGCTACCTGATGGGAGTGGGCAAGCCCGACGACATCGTGGGCGCAGTGGAACGCGGCATCGACATGATGGACTGCGTCCTGCCCTCGCGGTCGGGGCGGACCGGGCAGGCCTGGACGGCGCGGGGGCAGGTGAACCTGAGGAACGCGCGGCACAAGGACGACCCGCGGCCGCTGGAGGAAGGCTGCCAGTGCCCCGCCTGCCGCAGCTATTCGCGCGCGTACCTGCACCATGTGGTGAAGGCGGACGAGATCATCGGCAGCATGCTCCTGACCTGGCACAACCTGCACTACTACCAGGTGCTGATGCAGCGCCTGCGCGACGCGATTGCGGGTGGCGCGCTGTCCACTTTCGTCGCGGCGTTCCATGCGAAACGGGCCGAGGGGGACATCGATCCGCTCTAAGCCCGTGCGGGGCCGGTTGTGCATCCGTGCATAGCTGCCTTTCGCATGGCGCAGGTTGTGGCTGCCGGCAGGGGGCCTAGCTTTCGGTAAACCATCGCAACCGAAGGACCTTCCGATGACCGAAGCCCTGTTCACTCCGTTCTCCCTGGGCGATATCGCCGTAAAGAACCGCATCGTCATGGCGCCCCTGACCCGCAACCGCGCGCGGGCCGAGGATGACACGCCCTACGCGCTTCACGCGGAATACTATGCCCAGCGGGCCGGCGCGGGGCTGATCGTGTCGGAAGGCACGCAGATCTCGCCCGAGGGCAAGGGCTATGCCTGGACGCCGGGCATCTATTCCGACGCCCAGGTCGCCGGGTGGAAGACGGTGACCGAGGCCGTCCACGCCAAGGGCGGAAAGATCGTCGCGCAGCTGTGGCATGTGGGCCGGGTCAGCCACACCTCGCTGCAAGAGGGCGGGGCCGCGCCGGTGGCGCCATCGGCCATCGGGGCCGCGTCCAAGACCTTCGACGGCACCAGCTTCGTGCAGACCTCGGTCCCCCGCGCGCTGGAGCTGGACGAGATCCCGCGCATCGTCGAGGATTATCGCCGCGCGGCTCGCAATGCGGCTGCGGCCGGGTTCGATGGTGTCGAGATCCACGCCGCGAACGGCTATCTGATCGACCAGTTCCTGCGCGATACGTCAAACGCGCGGACCGATGCCTACGGCGGGTCGGTGGAAAACCGCGTGCGCTTCCTGCGTGAGGTGGTCGAGGCAGTGATGGGCGTCCTTGGCGCAGGCCGTGTGGGCGTGCGGCTGAGCCCGTTCTCGAACGCGAACAACGTGGGCATCGACAGCGACACCCTGGCCACCTTCGGCGCGGCCATCGACGTGCTGAACGCGGCCGGGGTCGCCTTCCTGCACATGGTCGAGGGTCAGACCGGGGGTCCTCGCGAGTGGCCCGCAGGGGCGCTTGAGGCTCTGCGCGACCGCTTCAAGGGTGCCTACATCGCCAACAACGGCTACACCCGCGCTTCGGCCGTCGCGGCCGTCGCCTCGGGCAAGGTGGACCTTGTCGCCTTTGGCAAGCTCTATATCTCGAACCCCGACCTGGCCGAGCGTCTGGCCGCGGACGCCCCGCTGAACCCGCTGCCGACCGAAGGACTCTACGGCGGTGGCGCGAAGGGCTACACCGACTATCCGGCCCTGTCCCGAACGGCCGCCTGATCCCACGGTGCCGCGCGTCCCGCACGCGCGGCACCCTCGCTGTTTTCGCGTCTTGCACCTGATCACGCAGAGGTTCATTCTGGCGAACCAAGCGGGAACTTGAATCCCCCGTCAGGGGACCACAAGTTAACAAATCTGAAGGCGGAGCGGGCAGGGTTGCCGATGGTCGGGACCCCGCCTCCGTTGCCGCGAACGAAGGTAGACATATGAGCAGCCAAAGCTATCCCGTCCTGCCCCTCCGCGACATCGTGGTCTTCCCCCACATGATCGTGCCTCTGTTCGTCGGACGCGAAAAGTCGGTCCGTGCGCTGGAAGAGGTGATGCAGGATGACAAGCAGATCCTTCTGTCGTCGCAGAAGGACCCGACGGCCGATGATCCGCAGGCCGACGGCATCTTCCGCACCGGCGTCCTGGCCAATGTCCTGCAGCTTCTGAAGCTGCCCGACGGCACAGTGAAGGTGCTGGTCGAGGGCAAGTCGCGCGTCAAGATCACCGGCTTCGTCGAGAATCCGGCCTTCTTCGAGGCGACGGCCGAGCCGCTGGTCGAAACCGAAGGCGACCCCACCGCGGTCGAGGCGCTGGTCCGCGCCGTCAGCGAGGAATTCGAGCGGTACTCGAAGGTCAAGAAGAACATCCCCGAAGAGGCGCTGGCCGCCGTTTCGGATACCCGCGAACCCGCCCGCCTGGCCGACCTCGTCGCCGGTCATCTGGGCGTGGACGTGGGCCAGAAGCAGGCGATCCTGGAAACCCTGGACGTGGCCGAGCGGCTGGAGAAGGTCTACGGCCACATGCAGGGCGAGCTTTCAGTCCTGCAGGTCGAGAAGAAGATCAAGTCTCGCGTCAAGACCCAGATGGAGAAGACCCAGCGCGAGTACTACCTGAATGAGCAGATGAAGGCCATTCAGAAGGAACTCGGCGACGGCGAGGACGGCCAGAACGAGCTTGCGGAACTGGAAGAGCGGATCAAGAAGACCGAGCTGTCCAAGGAAGCGCGTGAGAAGGCCGAGGGCGAGCTGAAGAAGCTGAAGTCGATGTCGCCGATGTCGGCGGAAGCGACCGTGGTTCGCAACTACCTCGACTGGCTTCTGGGCGTGCCGTGGGGCGTGAAGTCCCGCGTCAAGAAGGACCTGGGTGCCGCGCAGAAGGTGCTGGACGCCGACCACTATGGCCTGGAGAAGGTCAAGGAGCGGATCGTCGAATATCTTGCGGTGCAGGCCCGGTCCACCAAGCTGAAGGGGCCGATCCTCTGCCTCGTCGGCCCTCCGGGCGTCGGCAAGACCTCGCTTGGCCGTTCGGTCGCCAAGGCCACGGGGCGCGAGTTCATCCGCATCTCGCTGGGCGGGGTGCGCGATGAATCCGAGATCAGGGGCCACCGCCGGACCTATATCGGCTCGATGCCCGGCAAGATCATTCAGGCGCTGAAAAAGGCGAAAACCACCAACCCGCTGATCCTCTTGGATGAAATCGACAAGATGGGGCAGGATTTCCGGGGCGACCCGGCGTCTGCGATGCTCGAGGTGCTGGATCCCGAACAGAACGCCACCTTCGTCGACCACTACCTTGAGGTGGAATATGATCTGTCCAACGTGATGTTCATCACGACAGCGAACTCCTACAACATGCCCGGCCCCCTGCTGGACCGGATGGAGATCATTTCGCTGGCGGGCTACACCGAGGATGAAAAGCGCGAAATCGCCAAGCAGCACCTGATCCCCAAGCAGATCGCCAACC
>JAIXZY010000018.1 GCA_027489355.1 Paracoccaceae bacterium
GCAGCAATTGCGCAGCCTGCAAGGATAATCGGCTTGCGGCCGATCCGGTCAGACAGCGACCCGAAGAAGATGAAGCCACCGGTGCCGAGGACGAGCGACCAAGCCACGAGAACGTTGGCGGTGAAGCTGTCCACCTTGATGACGTTCTGCATGAAGAACAGCGCATAGAACTGGCCCGAGTACCACACCACGGCCTGACCAGCCACAAGGCCGAACAGCGCGATGATGGCGAACTTGCCGTTTTTCCAGGTGCCGAACGCTTCGCGCAGCGGTGCTTTCGACGCTGCACCCTCTTCCTTCATTTTCTTGAAGGCAGGGGATTCATGCATTTGCATACGGATATAGAGCGAGATCAGCAGCAGGATGATCGAACCCAGGAACGGCACGCGCCAGCCCCAAAGATCGAAAGCCTTGATCATCTTCGGCGTGCCGTCGGCGTTCATCACCGCAGCGCCGGCCGCGTCCAGAACCGGGGTCGGATCCCAGTTGGCGTTGACATAGCCTTGCACGGACAAGATCACGATCAGCGACAGCAGCAGACCAAGGGTTGCTGTGGTCTGGATGAAGGCCGTGAAGTAGCCGCGCTGGTTGGCCGGTGCGTGCTCGGCCACATAGACCGCGGCACCGCCGTATTCGCCACCCAGCGCCAGGCCCTGCGCCATGCGCAGCGCGATCAGGATGATCGGCGCGGCGATGCCCCAGGAGAAGTAGTTGGGCAGAAGACCGACGATGAAGGTCGACAGGCCCATGATCAGGATCGTCATCAGGAAGGTGTACTTGCGGCCGATCAGGTCGCCGAGCATCCCGAAGACCAAGGCGCCGAACGGGCGCACGATGAAGCCCGCGGCGAAGGCCAGAAGCGCGAAGACGTTGCGCGTGGCTTCCGGGAAGGGCGTGAAGAACTGCGCGCCGATGATCGCGGCGAGCGAACCGTACAGGTAGAAGTCATACCATTCGAAGATGGTCCCGGCCGAGGAGGCGAGAATGACCTTCTTCTCCTCCGCGGTCATGGGACGCGAGCGGTCGCGCACGTCCGTTGAAATTGTCGACATTGGTTCCTCCTAGTTGCCCCAGCGGGGGCGTTCCCCATGTGCTTCGGCCTCTAACCCGCCCGTCGCGACGGGCCGGGCCTTCTTTCCCCTCTCCTCGCGGGCGGGGTCTTGCGGGGAAGGCCAGGACGGGCCTTGGCCTCCCCTCTTGCGGTTCCGCCCCGGGATCTCCTCGTCCCGAAGCGGTCCCGATCCTTACGCCGCGACGCGGCCCACGATCTCGGCCAGCCGTGCCCGGATGCCGTCGATGGCACCCATCGCCGGAACCCGTTCCAGGACCGACAGCCGGTCGTAATGCGCGATCAGCGGTGCCGTCTGGGCGTGGTAGGCGGAAAGCCGTTCCCGCACCGTCTCGGCATTGTCGTCGGCGCGGCGCTTGAACTCGGTCCCGCCGCACTTGTCGCAGGTTCCCGCATGGGCGGGCTGCTTGAACGTGTCGTGGTAGCCCTCGCCGCACTTGGCGCAGGTGTAGCGGCCCGAGACGCGGGCAACCATTGCCTCGTCCTCGACCTCCAGGCTGATCGCCGCCGTGACCTTGGTCCCCGCCTCGGCCAGAAGCCCGTCCAGCGCCGCCGCCTGCCCCGCCGTGCGGGGGAAGCCGTCCAGGATGATGCCCTTCTGTACATCGGGCGCTGCCATGCGGTCCTTCAGGATCGCCAGCACGATCTCGTCGCTGACCAGTTGCCCGGCCTCCATCACCGCCTTGGCGCGCTTGCCCGCCTCGGTCCCCGCCGCGACGGCTGCGCGCAGAAGGTCGCCCGTGGACAGCTGGACCAGGCCGAAGTCCTCTTCCAGCATCCGCGCCTGGGTGCCTTTGCCAGCACCGGGCGGACCGAGAAGGATCAAAACCGGACCCATGCCTCAGCCCTTGTTCATGCGGTTGGCGATCAGGTCGTCGACCACCGAGGGATCGGCCAGGGTCGAGGTATCGCCCAGCGCGCCGAAGTCGTTCTCGGCTATCTTGCGCAGGATGCGGCGCATGATCTTGCCGGACCGGGTCTTGGGCAGGCCCGGCGCCCACTGGATCAGGTCCGGCTTGGCAATCGGGCCAATCTCGTTTCTGACCCAGGCTTCCAGCTTCTTGCGCAGCTCTTCGGACGGCTCGACGCCTTTCATCAGGGTCACATAGGCATAGATGCCCTGGCCCTTGATATCGTGCGGGTAGCCCACAACCGCCGCTTCGGCCACCGCCTCATGTGCGACGAGCGCGCTTTCAACCTCGGCCGTGCCCATCCGGTGGCCACTGACGTTGATCACGTCATCCACTCGTCCGGTGATCCAGTAGTAGCCGTCGGCATCGCGGCGGCAGCCGTCGCCGGTGAAGTAATAGCCCTTGTACTGGCTGAAATAGGTTTCCTCGAACCGCTTGTGGTCGCCCCAGACCGTCCGCATCTGCCCCGGCCAGCTGTCGGCGAAGCACAGGACGCCTTCGGTCTCCACCGCCTCCTGCACCTTGCCCGAGGCCGCATCCAGCACCACCGGCTTCACCCCGAAGAAGGGTTTCGTGGCCGAGCCGGGCTTGGTCGGGATCGCACCGGGCAGCGGCGTCAGCATGTGCCCGCCGGTTTCCGTCTGCCAGAAGGTGTCGACGATCGGCAGCTTCCCCTTGCCGACATGCTGGTTGTACCAGGCCCAGGCTTCCGGGTTGATCGGCTCGCCCACCGACCCCAGCAGCTTCAGCGACGACAGGTCGTGCTTCTCCACCCATTCCGCGCCCAGCCCCATCAGCGACCGGATCGCGGTGGGGGCGGTGTAGAACTGGCTGACCTTGTGCTTGGCGCAGACCTCCCAGAAGCGGCCCGCGTCCGGGTAGGTCGGCACGCCCTCGAACATCAGCGTCGTCGCCCCGTTCGCCAGCGGCCCGTAGACGATGTAGCTGTGGCCCGTGACCCAGCCCACGTCCGCCGTGCACCAGAACACGTCCCCATCATGGTAGTCGAAGGTCAGCTGCTGCGTCATCGCCGCATAGACCAGGTAGCCGCCGGTGGTATGCACCACGCCCTTCGGCTTCCCCGTCGACCCCGACGTATAAAGGATGAACATCGGGTCTTCCGCGCCAACCTCGCCGTAAGGACAATAGGGTTTCGCCTCGGCCATCTCGGCGGTCAGGTCGAAGTCGCGGCCCTGCACCCAGGACGTCTGGTCGCCGGTGCGCTTGACCACCAGAACCTTCACGTCGTCCGAGCAATGCAGCAGCGCCTTGTCGGTGTTGTCCTTCAGCCCCGTCTTCTTCCCCGCCCGCGGCGCCCAGTCGGCGGTGATCACGATCTTCGCGTCACAGTCGTTGATCCGGTTCGCCAGAGCGTCGGGGGAGAAACCGCCAAAGACGATGGAATGGATCGCCCCGATCCGGGTGCAGGCCAGCATCGCATAGGCCGCCTCGGGGATCATCGGCATGTAGAGGATCACCCGGTCGCCCTTGGTCACGCCATGCGACTTCAGCACGTTGGCCAGCCGGCAGGTCTGCTCCAGCAGCTCGCGGTAGGTGATGTGCTTCGCCGGGGTCTTCGGATCATCCGGCTCCCAGATGATCGCGGTCTGGTCGGCGCGGGTCAGCATGTGGCGGTCGATACAGTTGGCGCTGACGTTCAGATGCCCGTCCTCGAACCACTTGATCGACACGCTCCCCATCTCGAACGAGGTGTTCTTCACGCGGGTATAGGGCTTGATCCAGTCGATCCGCTGCCCCTCTGCCCCCCAGAACGCCTCCGGGTCCTGGACCGAGGCCGCATAGCGCGCCTCATACCCCTTCGCATCGACATGGGCTTTCGCCACGAAGTCGTTCGACGGCGGATAGATGGATTTGGCGGCTTCGGTCATTTTCTCTCCCTCCGAGTGGGGTGCGGGCCGACACCCCGGAACACCGTGAGACTGGTCAGGAACTCCTCTTCCCGAGGCGGAGAGTATCACTGGGTAAATATTTTGATAACCCCCTATTTTACCTTAATAATTCTGTAAAAATCTTCACCCGGTCAACGTCAATTCCGTAAATGTGTGAAAATTGTGGCGCCCAAGTGCTTGCTTTTTCTCATCCGTTACCGCTCACGCCCGCGTGAAGGCGGGCGCGGCGGTCGTGATCCGGGAAGGAAGCCGGTCGGATGACGTCTTCAGCCTGATTCGACGCCCGGTTGCGCGTCCAGCGCGGCATCGACGGCGGCAAGGTCCGGCAGGAAGCGCACCTCGGGCTCTGCGAGGCCCTGCGCCTCCAGCTGGCGGCGAAGCGCGGGCTTCAGGCCCACCAGGTACAGCCGCCCGCCCCGCCGCTTCGCCCGCGACGCCAGGCTGTGAATCCCCCGCGCGCCGGAACTGTCGATCAGCGGCACGCCCGACATCTCCAGCACCAGCGCCCGCGGAGCCTCGGCGATCCGGTCAAGCACCCCGCCCAGCTGCGCCGCCGCTCCAAAGAAATAGGGGCCTTCCAGGTGATAGACCACCCGATCGGGCCGCGGAGTGTCCAGATGCTCCTCGCGCGGGCGCATCCCGGCGGTCTCGGACATCCGCTTGATGAAGACCAGCCCCGCCAGCGCGAAGCCCACCACGATCCCCTCGGTCAGGTCGCGGAACACCACCAGCAGGAAGGTCGACAGGACCACCAGCATGTCGCCCCGCGACGACCGCAGCAGCGCGGCGAACTCGTGCCGTTCCGCCATGCCCCAGGCGACGACGGCCAGAACGCCCGCCAGGGCCGCCAGGGGAATATAGGCAGCCAAGGGCGCGGCGATCATCAGGAAGGCCAGCAGGAACAGCGCATGCAGCATTCCCGAGACCGGCCCCTTGCTCCCCGCCCGCACATTTGTCGCGGTTCGCGCGATGGTTCCGGTGACGCAGAACCCGCCGAAAAGCCCCGAGCCGATGTTCGCCACCCCCTGCGCCACCAGCTCGGCATTCGACCGGTGCCGCGCGCCGGACATCCCGTCCGCGACCACCGCCGACAGAAGCGATTCAATCGCCCCCAGCAGCGCGAAGCTGAAAGCCCAGGGCAGTGCCGCTTGCCACAGCGCCAGATCCGGCAGCGCGGGCACCGGCAGCATCTGCGGCAAGGCTCCGAAGCGCGTGCCGATGGTCGCCACCGGCAGGCCCAGCCCCGCCACCACGACCGAGGCCAGGGCGACCGCGATCAGCATCCCCGGCCAGTGCGGCCGAATCCGCCGCAGCCCCAGGATCACCGCCGCGGTCAGCGCCGCCACACCGGCCGCGGGCCAGGTCACGGTGTCGCGCGCCTCCCACAGGGCGCGGACCTTCTCGATGATCTCACCCGGTTCGGCTCCGGGCAGGGTCAGCCCGAACATCTCGCGCAGCTGGCTGGCGAAGATGATGACCGCGATTCCCGCGGTAAAGCCCACGGTGACGGGATAGGGAATGTAGCGGATATAGGTCCCAAGGCGCAGAAGCCCCGCCCCGATCAGGATCAGGCCCGACAGGATCGTGGCCATGACCAGCCCCTCCACCCCCGTCGCAGTCACGCAGGCGGCAACCAGCACGATGAAGGCTCCCGCCGGGCCGCCGATCTGATAACGCGAGCCGCCCAACGCACTGACCAGGAACCCGCCGACGATGGCGGTGAACAGCCCCCGCTCTGGCCCGACCCCGCTTGCGATGGCGATGGCCATCGACAGCGGCAGTGCCACGATGGCCACGGTCAGCCCCGCCAGCGCATCGGCACGCAGCTGCGCCAGACCATAGCCCTCGCGCCAGACGGTCAGGAGCTTCGGCAGGAATTCTGAGGGGCCGCTGTGGCCCTGCACGGTGTGAGTCATGGTGGCGTCCAGGCCGGGGATGCGCCAGTAATCGCTGGCAATGCGCCGTGAATGGCGTCAGATGATTCCCCTGCTCGCCAACTGTCAACAGCCCAGATCGCCGCATGACCACCCGCCCCGACCCCGTGCAGCCCGCGAACGACGACGCGCAGGCCCTTGTCCGCCAGCTTCTGACGCTGGGTCACGCCGCGCTGGCCTGGGAGGATCCCGACACCGGCACCCCCGGCATCAGCCGCATCGCCTTTGCCCGCGACCCCGAGGCGGGGATGCTGACGCTCGTCTCTGGCCTTGCCCCGCATTTCCGCGCGCTTCGCGACCGGCCAGACTGCGCGCTGATGTTGGGAGAGGTGGGCGACCGCGGCGACCCGATGACCCACCCCCGCCTGATGATCCGCGCCCGCGCGGGCTTCGTCGCGCCGGATGACCCCGCGCGCCCGGCGATCCGCGACCGCTGGCTGCAGCGGAACCCCAAGGCCCGGATCTACATCGACCTGCCCGACTTCGCCTTCGTCCGCCTCACGCCCGTCTCGGCCCTGCTGAACGGCGGCTTCGCCCGCGCATTCCACGTCCGGCCCGAGGACCTGTAAGCGCAAGGGGCGGCCCCGCAGGACCGCCCCCTTCCCGCTCCGATACCTGCGCCGGCCTCAGGCCGGCACGTCCATCCGCATCGTGACCAGCGCCTTGCCCCGGACGGCCTCGCCCCAGCGGACCTGCGCCTCGCGCCCGCCGGTGCCGGTGCCGGCCACCGAATAGGGGAAGACATAGCGCGGCGCGTTCGATGCGTTGGTGATCACCCCGTCGGGCATCACCGCCTCGACCATCCGGATCCGCGCGCCGAACGGCACGAAGCCCCCCGCACTGACGTTCCACGTCTCGGCCGCTGTGTTCTGGGTATGGCTCACCTGCACCGGGTTCATGATCCACTGGGCCACGTTGTTGAAGCTGTTGCCCTCGACCCGGACGTTGCGCGACTTGGTGAAGTCCAGCGTGGCGAAGCTCGTGTCCACCATGTCCACCCGGTCCACGATCGTCCCGAAACAGCGGAAGCTGTTGGCCGAGATGGTCAGCCCGCTCAGGAAATGCCCCTCGCCGTAGGGTTTGACCACGATCCAGCGGAAGGCCGTCGTGGTGTCCGACGCGATGAACACGTTGCCGACGACGTTCAGCCCGCCGAACGAGAACTCGCCGCTCTCCTGCGGCTCGCTGTCATGCTCGTTGCCCCATTCGATGAAGCAGTTGTCGACGTAGTTCCCCGTGACGACGGTCGACACGTTGGTCTGCGTGAACACCAGCCCCGCACGGCGCACGCCCGCCGTCTCGTTGTCGCCCTGGAAGAAGTGGTTGGCGTGGATCAGGTGGCCGGTGCCGTTCATGATCGCGAAATGGGCAAAGCGCACGATCCGGTTGTTGCGCAGCTTGGTGTCGTTGGCGTTCACGTTCAGCGCGATGGTGGTGCGGTCCACCGCCGGCAGCGCCTGCTCGTTCGACAGGAACTGGCACATGTCGACGAACATCCCCTGGCAGCCCGTCCCGGCCGAGCTGATCCCCCGGTCCTTCGGCCGGTTCAGCGTGCAGGACACGAACCGCTGGGTCGAGCCCGACATCGGCAGCATCACGCCCGAGGCGATGCCCAGGCAGTTCAGCTCGATGTTCTCCAGCTCGAAGCGGGACAAGAGCTCGAACCCGCCGAAGTCCAGCATGTACTTGAAACGGCGGAAGGTATAGCTCCGCGTCCCCACCGCCGCGTACAGCGGCTGGCTGATCGTCACCGTTCCAGCGCCGATGTTCTTGCCCGTGACATAGACCTCGCGCCCCACGCCCGTCCCGATGACCAGCGAGCCGACCTGGATGTTCGCCACGTTGGCGACATTGGTCAGCGTGGTGTTGTTCGACGCCGAATAGGTCGCGACCGACGTCACGTCCTCGATCGCCCAGGCCGGCCCCGCCACGGCGTTCAATTGCCCGTTGCGCAGCACCCGGCGGTTGGCAAAGCTGGTGATCCCCGCCAGCGCGGCCACGTCGATCGGCTCCACCAGGTCGACCCGGCGGCCCGAGAGGTCCAGCGTCACGTAGTCCGTGAAGAAGAACAGCGCCTGCAACGCACGCCTGAACCCCTCCAGCTCCGACCCGAAGGCCTGGCCATAGGTGTTCAGGTCATAATTTCTTGTCAGCACCAGCCGCCGGTTCGCCGGCATCGACACCGTCCCCTCGAACCGGATCCGGCTGTTGATCGTCACGTCCGAGTTCAGCCGGAACACCCCCGACGGCACCAGGATCTCTCGCCCCTGCGCCGCGGCATCCGCCGCCAGGAAGGCGGCCGCGTCGTTGGTGGACCCATTGCCCAGCGCGCCGAAGTCGCGGACATCGACCCAGTCCATCAGCTTGCGGATGAAGATGTTGGTCACATCCTCGACCACGATGTCATCGATCCGCACCACGCCCCCGTTGGCCCCCGTCAGGTCCAGGCCGACATGGGCGTAGACCGATTGCAGCGACCAGGCCATGTCCACCCCCGTCCGGCTGGCCGGAGAGATGATCGCGCTCACCTCGACCACCTGACCATATCCGGTCAGCGCCACCGCCGGCCCGGTCTGCGGCAGGCCCGCCACGTTCTGCCCGCTCACATCCCCCGCCCAGGCCGCGATGCGCACCGTGGGCAGGTTCCCCGACACCGCCTTCACCCGCGCCGTCACCCGCAGATACAGCCCTGGCTGGACCGGCGTCTGCGCGAAGCTGCGCAGCTTCTGCGTCGCCTCAAGCTTCTGCAGCTCCAGGCAGCCGCCGAAGTCCTGGTCATTCGTCACCAGCGCCGCATTCGGCTGGCCCTGATATGACCCCGAGCCGGGCGTCCCATCCTCGCGCGACCACAGGTTCAGCCCGGCCGAGAACGGCGGCGGCATCAGGACCAGCCCGTCAGTGATAGCCTTGTTCATCTTCGATTACCCTCGCTTCGCGCCACACGACGAACCGCGCCGTCATGGGGCAAAGGGGGTAGCAAGGAAGGATTAAGCGCGGCTCATGGCTCCGTTCGGCCCACGCGCCCCGCGCGCAACACCCGAACGCCGTCGCAGGTCCGGGACGGCCCTGTCCACCCGCGTCCCCTCTCCCCCGGGGGGAGAGGGCCAGGGTGAGGGGGAACCCCCGCCGAATTCCAGCAGAGACGGCCGCCTCTCAGGCACCTACATCCGGCGCGGGCAGGATCTGCACCGCATTGATCTGCCAGCCCTCGGCCGTCTCGACCATCATGTAATCCAGATACCAGCCCGCCCCCGCCTGGTCGGTGATCCGCACCCGCTGCCACAGGTCGCCCGCGACCTCACGCAGCTCCATCATCTGTATTTCGGCCGGGCGATAGACCATCGGATAGCCATTCCGCACCATCGCCCCGAAGTTCTCGGGCGTGCCGAACATGCCCTTGATCGTCGGGCTGGCAAAGGTGAAGGCCCGGGCGAAATCGTCGGCCTGGAAGGCCTCGATCTGGCTCTGGATCGTGTCCCGGATCGGCGCCTCCTGCGCGGCGGCGGGCAGGACGGTGCAGGCGGCAAACAGCACGGCGTAAAGACCTTTGCGCATCGCAAGGCTCCCTTGTCGGACGTCCCCTTGCCCTGCGACCTAGGCCGCGCGGACAGAAGTCAACTGCCGCTTGACAGGACCCACCCCTGCCGCGCCACTCTCGCCGCGTTGGAAAACCGAAGGACCCATCCATGCGTGCCGCCCTTGCCCTTGCCGCCCTCCTCGCCTCGCCCGCCCTCGCCGCGGAAGAGACGGTGACCATCGACACCCCACTTGGCCCGGTGATCGGCACGCTGGAAACGCCCGAGGGCGCGCCCGCTCCCGTGGTCCTGATGTTCCACGGCTTCAGCGGCAGCCGCGACGAACTCCCCGTCGCCAACACCGACGAGGGCGTCTTCTCCCGCACCGCGCGGATGCTGGCCGAACAGGGCATCGCCTCCTTGCGGATCGACTTCCGCGGCTCGGGCGAAAGCCCCGGCGCCTTCGCCGACACCACTTTCGAGGGCCAGGTGGCCGACGGCCTCGCCGCGCTCGACTGGCTTGAGACCAACGCAGCCGTCGATGGCCAGCGCCTCGCCGTCCTGGGGTGGAGCCAAGGGGGCCTCGTCGCCACCGCCGTCGCCGGGCGCTCCGACAAGCCCGATGCGCTGGTCCTCTGGGCCGCCGTGGCGAACCCCGAGGAAACCTTCGGCGGCCTCCTCGGGCCGGACACGATCACCAAGGGGCTGGAAGCGGGCGATGCCGCCCTTCCAATCACCCTGCCCTGGGGCGCGAACATCGAACTCAAGCGCGGCTTCTTCGAAGGCGTCACCACCTTCGACCCGCCGGCCGAGCTGGCCTCTTACGCGGGTCCCCTGTTCATCGCCCACGGCAGCAAGGACACCACCGTCCTGCCCACCGCGATGGACACCTTCCTCGCCGCGCATGAGGGCGAGGAAGCCAGCTGGACCGCCGAAATGGACCACGTCTTCAACGCATTCACCGGGCCGGAGACTCTGGACCAGATGGTCGGTGAAACCATCGGCTTCCTGAAACCCCGCCTGCAGTAACCAGGCCCGCGCCCCTCGCTTCCACCGCGCCTCCCTCTCCCTTAGGGGGAGGGGACCACGGGCGGCGGCATGGCACGCGCGTCAGACAGGCGGCCGGTACAGCGTCGCGCTGAACCCCTCCGACACCGCGCTTGCCTTGATGTCCACCCAGCCCGCGCCGCGAAAGGCCGCCCGCACCGTCGCATCCCCGACCGCGGCCGCCTTGCCCTTGCCATGCACGCACCAGACCCGCAGGCCCGTCGCTTGCCCGACCGCCAGCGCCGCCTCCACGTCCCCCGGCCCGGTCAGTACCGCGACCACCACCGCAGCGCTGTCCGGCCCGTTCGCCTCGCACCCTGCCAAGGCAAGCGCCAGCGCCTCCGGCCGGGGCCCCCCGATCACCCAGGCCCGCGCCAAGTCCGAGATACCCAGCTTCGCCGCCAGCGACAGCACCGGCTTCTCCAGCGCCCGGCCCCAGGCCGCCGCCTCCCTGGCCCCCAGCATCAGAACCAGCGGCTCCCCGCCCGACCGCAGACACAGGTCCTCACCCTCCACGCGCCAGTCCATCAGCCCCGCGCGCGGCAGCTTCCCCCGCACTTCACCCCGCAGGATGACCCCGTCGCTCTCCAGATAGGCCTTCACCACGCCCGAGGCGCCACGCCAGACCGCATGCCCCTCCGCCTCGCGCCCCATGCCATCCTCCGCGCCCACCCGCGCGGAAGATAGCACCGGACAAGGCCGTCAGGCCACCAGCTCGCCCCGCAGCGCCCGCTCCATCAGCGCCACGGTCTCCTCGACGCCGTAAAGCGCGATGAACCCGCCGAACCGCGGCCCGTCCGACGCCCCCAGCAGCACCTCGTACAGCGCCTTGAACCAGTCGCGCAGCGGCTCGAACCCATGCTCCTTGCCCACCGCAAAGACCATCGACTGCAAGGCCTCGTCGTCCAGCCCCCCGTCCCAGGCCTTCAAACGGCCCACCAGATCCTCCATCGCCGCCCGCTCCTTCGCGTCCGGCAGACGGAACACCCGGGTCGGAGCAATCTTGTCCGCGAAATACCGCACCGCGAACCCCGCCGCCGCATCGAGGTCCGGGTTCTTCTCCGGCGACGCCTCCGGAGCATAGCGCCGGATGAACTTCCAAAGCCCCGCCGCATCCTTCGCCGCCGCCACCGACGCGAGGTTCAACAGCATCCCGAAGCTGACGACCATCCGGCTCTCCGGCGGCTTGCCCGCATGGATATGCCACACCGGGTTCGACACCTGCCCCGCCACGTCCTGAGCCGGATAGGCCTTCAGCTGCTGGTGATACTCATCCACCGCCCGCGGGATCACGTCGAAATGCATCCGCTTCGCCGTCTTCGGCTTCTGGTACATGAAGTACGACAGGCTCTCCGTCGCCGCATAGGTCAGCCACTCGTCGATCGTCAGCCCATTCCCTTTCGACTTCGAGATCTTCTGCCCCTGGTCATCCAGGAACAGCTCATAGGTCATGTGGTTCGGCTTCCGCCCCCCCAGCACCTCGCAGATCCCGTCGTAGATCGGAGTATTCGTGGAGTGGTCCTTCCCATACATCTCGAAGTCCACATCCAAGGCCGCCCACCGAGCACCAAAGTCCGGCTTCCACTGCAGCTTCACATGCCCGCCCGTGACCGGCAGCCGCCACTCCCGCCCCGCCTCGTCGTCGAAGGTGATCGTCGCGTCCTTCGCATTGACCTCCTTCATCGGCACATAAAGCACCCGCCCCGTCTCCGGATGGATCGGCAGGAAGCAGCTGTAGGTCTGCTGCCGCTCCTCCCGCAGACTTGCCAGCATGATCGCCATGATCCGGTCATACCGCTCCGCACACAGCCGCAGCGTGTCGTCGAACCGCCCGCTCTTGTAGAACTCGGTGGCCGAGATGAACTCATACTCGAACCCGAACGTATCCAGGAACCGCCGCAGCATCGCGTTGTTGTGGTGGCCGAAGCTCTCGAACTCCCCATAGGGATCGGGGACCGAGGTCAACGGCTTCTGCATGTGCTGGCGCAGCATCTCCTGCTGCGGCACGTTCTCGGGGACCTTCCGCATCCCGTCCACGTCGTCGGAAAAACAGATCAGCCGCGTCGGAATGTCGCTGATGATCTCGAACGCCCGCCGGATCATCGTCGTCCGCGCCACTTCCCCGAACGTGCCAATGTGGGGCAACCCCGACGGCCCATAGCCCGTCTCGAACAGCACATACCCCTTCTTCGGAGGCGCCTTCTCATACCGTTTCAGGACCGCGCGGGCCTCTTCAAAGGGCCAGGCCTTCGAATTCATCGCCGCATCGCGCAACGCACTCATCGCATCTCTCCTGAAACGGGGCCAACCCCCGGCCCGCCGTCCTCTATTGCCCCCCCCGGCCCCCGTCAATATTCTGCCGCCCAAACCCGTGCCAGGAGCCGCAAATGCCCGAATCCGCCATGTCCCCCCAGGATGCCCTCGTGGCCGTCATGGTGGCCTGCTCCGCCTCCGACCAGAACATGCGCACGGCCGAGCTGGTGGCGATCACCCGCATGGTCAACCACATGCCCGCCTTCGCCACCTACGACCCTGACCGCATCCGCCGCGTCAGCCGCATCGTCTTCGACCTGTTCGAAGAGGAGGACGGCCTCGACGCCCTCTTCGGCCTGATCCGCGAGGCCCTGCCCGAGCGCCTCTACGAAACCGCCTATGCGCTGGCCTGCGACGTGGTCACCGCCGACGGGAGACACTCCCAGGTCGAGCTCCGCATGCTGGAAGAGGTCCGCGAGGAGCTGAAAATCGACCGCCTCCACGCCGCCGCCATCGAATGGGGCGCACGGGTGCGGCATATGGGGGTTTGAGGGCGTGTATACCCGGTGCGAGAGAATGGGTTGACTAAACCTTTGAACATCCCTCGATCCTAGTCCTCCCAGTCCTCTTCAAGGGCTTGTGGCGGAGGGTTCCCCTGACCAAAGAACGCTTGTCGATGCAAATGGATGTTTACGCGCGCCGCGACATTCTTCTGGGGCGTGTCAATCCCAAGTTCGGGATTGATCGTGGTGTTTCGGATCATCTCTTCGCCCCAAATTCCAAGACTTCCGTCCCAAAAACTACTGCTAACAACAGCAAGCGCCGCATCGCGAAAATCCCAACCATCTTCCTTGTTTCGAGAAATGTACCAGGCGCTATCACCAGGGTAGTCGATCCGATCAAGGGGGCGACCAGCAAAGCCACCAGGTTCTCTCGGGCGGGTGCTGCCCCAATCGCCGTAGATAACTCGCGCCCTGTTTGATCGTCTCGCTATCTGCTCAACCAATTGACGGTTTGAAAAAACAACAGGTTCAGGCGAAGGGGAGCTATAATTTGTGAACATCCTTGGCACAGACGTGTAGGAACACACAACCGGAACCACTGGATCAATATCGGCAAGAGCATTTTGCATGAGACCTTCAAACCATGCAGAAAGCTGCAGCAAGTCGTTACTCCAGCCCCCTTCCAAGATGATTGCGAAGTCAGCCGCGCCGACGGCGTTGATTGCTTCGACTATCTCGGAAAGATTCTGGATTCGCGGCTCCCGCAAAATTCTGAAGCAATAGGTACGACCAAGCTCTCGGATAGCGTTAATCTGCATACGGATATCTGCTGCATCCAAACCGCCAGTCTGGATGCAAGGCATAACATGCTCATAGTCGGCGATAAAATTGACCCAATTTTCATAGGCCCCAGCCGGGTTCAAGAGCTCAGAATACTCCTGTTGGGCAACATTCTGATCATTGTTAACTTGATAGTCTCGATCCAAGTCAAGAAAGTAATCTCTGTTAAGGAATGCTCGCTCAATCCTAGTGATGGTTCTCGAAAGCGAGTTGGAGTTCGCCCAAGGTGCCAGCAAGAAGCAAGGGGTCATAAGATCTTTTGTCGCTCCCGGAAGGAACTCAAGACCTGTCATCTCACTCGCCCGCACTGCGAGTGTGGGTACGTAACTCTTGACTTCTAGCGCCATTTCACACCCTTAAGCGGGAACAAGTGTGGACAGTCTTATCTCCATAGCAGCTTTCGACACCTCAAAGGCATCTGCAAGACCCTCAATAGTCTCATCAGTCACGACACCATCGAAATCCTCTGCAAGACGACGCTCCACCAAGTCCTTTGGCATTACGAGGTCAGCAGCAAGACGGTTAGCCTCGTATTCAATCGTTTCAGGGGCACCAGACCTGTACAGGACATTGTCTGTAATGCCATCCGGCGATCGATCAATTATATCGCGATGCAGAAGAAAATGCGCGAGTTCATGCGCGATAGTAAATCTCTGGCGTTCACGAGACTCGTTGCGATTAATTCGGATTAAGTATCCGTCTCCTTCCCGGGAGATTTGACCAGACACACCAGTCTTCATGGGCGCCACTTTGACAGAAATATTCAATCCGCGCGCAAGGGCACCCAAGCGAACCGGATATTCGCTTAAGAACTGCGAAATAAGTGCCCTCGTTGTCGGAGGGATTCGCCGAAACTCCCTGGACGTCATTCTTTCCTCCTATCGATCCTGATTTGCATCGGGGTCTTCGCCCCATTCTTCAAGTTGTTGCCTGTCTTTTTCTGCTTTTGCATACAAATCAAAGACCATTTGTCTAATTTTTACCTCCGCCAAGGCTTCATCGGCAACAGATTTTGCTATTGTTTCTGCATTTGTCCTTGCAATAGCCTTTGCCTCGTCTTTCAGGCCCCCATAGGTGTAGAATGCTACAATACCGATACCAATTGCTACAGCCGCGAGAACGACCGTCACCGTGGTGAGCATTACCGAAATGAAGCTCAGATAGGTGGGCAGGCTCAGTTCGGGTTCGGCATACGGTCCCGGTTTGCCATCAATGCCATCAAGTGCACCGACGGCGAAAAGCAAATACACTCCGAGTGCGCCAATCAGAAACACACAAACGTATGATATAGCCCTCAACGGCAGGACCCCGCGACATCACGCTTGTCTGCGTCCATGTGTGTTCTCGTTTGGTTCTTGTCAAGTGCTATATCGTGCCTACGCTGGACAAAGATGCAAGTGGAATGTGCTTGGGCGGATAGGCCACATTAACCACCCCCTTAACAAACCCTTACCGTCCACACCCATTCCCCAGCAAAATCAACCCCTTACCCCCATCTGTCCACCGTGGACACCACCTCGGAGTCCCTTGCGGCCCCCGCCGCCAAGAAACCCCCTTCCCTTCCCCGATTTCCCCCGTATAGTCGCCCCCCATGATCAGGGGCCATCATATCCACTCCCTCGGGGCGACCGCTCGCCCCCTCTTGCCCCGTGGTCTCCTCCTTCTTAGCCGCCTCTGAGCGTGCCCCCGGGCGCGACCGCTCAGAGGTGACCAGCGCCCCCCCAAGCACTCGAGAACGGGCACCGCAGCTAAGAGGACCCCACCATGACCCAGGATAAAGTCGTAATCTTCGACACCACCCTCCGCGACGGCGAACAAAGCCCCGGCGCGACCATGACCCATGAAGAGAAGCTGGAGATCGCCTCCCTCCTCGACGAGATGGGCGTCGACATCATCGAGGCCGGCTTCCCCATCGCCTCCGAAGGCGACTTCGCCGCCGTGACCGAAATCGCGAAGCGGTCGAAGAACTCCACCATCTGCGGCCTCGCCCGCGCGAACTTCAAGGACATCGACCGCTGCTGGGAGGCCGTTCGCCACGCGAAGTCCCCCCGCATCCACACCTTCATCGGCACCTCCCCCCTCCACCGCGCGATCCCCAACCTCGACATGGACCAGATGGCCGACCGGATCCACGAGACGGTGACCCACGCCCGCAACCTCTGCGACAACGTCCAGTGGTCCCCGATGGACGCCACCCGGACCGAACCCGACTACCTCTGCCGCGTGGTGGAAATCGCGATCAAGGCCGGGGCGACGACGATCAACATCCCCGACACCGTCGGCTACACTTACCCGATGGAGTCCGCGAAGATCATCCGCATGCTCCTGGAACGCGTCCCCGGCGCCGACACGATCATATTCGCCACCCACTGCCACAACGACCTCGGCATGGCCACCGCCAAC
>JAIXZY010000029.1 GCA_027489355.1 Paracoccaceae bacterium
CACCCCAGGACGGCATCCACAGGATGACCGAGAAGACCATGCCAAGGGTCGAGGCCCAGTCGGGCAGTGCCGTGTAGTGCAAATGGTGCGGACCGGCCCAGATATACAGGAAGATCAGCGCCCAGAAGTGGATGATCGACAGCTTGTAGCTGAAGACGGGACGTTCGGCCTGCTTGGGCACGAAGTAGTACATCATCCCCAGGAAGCCCGCGGTCAGGAAGAAGCCCACGGCGTTGTGGCCGTACCACCACTGCACCATCGCGTCCTGCACGCCGCTGTACAGTTGCACCTGGGCCGAGCCGAAGATGGAAACCGGGATCGCGGCGTTGTTCACGAGGTGAAGCATCGCCACCGTCAGGATCATCGACAGAAGGAACCAGTTCGCCACGTAGATGTGGGGCTCTTTCCGCTTGAAGAGGGTGCCCATGAAGGCGATCAGGAAGGCGACCCAGACCAGGGTGATCAGGATGTCGACGTACCAGACCGGCTCGGCATATTCCTTGCCCTGCGTCGCGCCCAGGACGTAACCCGTGGCGGCCAGCACGATGACCAGCTGCCAGCCCCAGAACACGAACCAGCCGAGCGAGCCTCCGAAGAGCCGCGCGGCGGAGGTGCGCTGGACGATGTAGAAGGACGACATGATCAGCGCGTTGCCGCCAAAGGCGAAGATCACCGCGCTGGTGTGCAGCGGCCGCAGGCGACCGAAGTTGCCGTATCCCTGCAGGAATTCGAAGTTCAGCTGCGGGAAGGCAAGCTGCAGCGCGATGACGACCCCCACAAGGAAGCCAACGGCCCCCCAGAAGGCGGTGGCAATCGCGCCGGCGCGCACCACGCTGTCGAAATATTCGTGCTGCAGGTTCGGCTTCGGATCTCCCGCGGTCCGAACCACCCACAGAAAGGCGATGCCCGCGGCAAGCATCACGGTAATCGCATTGACCTGGTAAGCCAGGTCATGGGCATAGTTGGCCGCGATCGCGGCACAGACCGCGACGAGGCCAAGCCCTGCCAGTTTCAAGTAATCCCACATGGTTAGCGTCCCTTCGTCCTGTCCGTGCGCTTCGGCACCCGACTTGATTCGGGTTGACGAACGCACTCTTCGACAGGGTGACTTCTGCAGTGCAGCAGCGCCAGCCGCCTTGATCTGGGTCAACCGGCACCCTCGGCGGCATTGACCTTGGTCAAAGCGTGCGGGACGGTAACGCGCATGATGGGGCATCACCTTCCAGGGAGACATTCATGGCCTACAAATCCCTTCTGACCATTGCCGCCTCGACCGAGGGCGTGCTGGGCACCGTCACCGCCGCCGCGCAGATCGCGCAGGCGATGGATGCCCATCTGGACGCGCTGGCGCTGGGGGTCGACCGCACCCAGGTCGGCTATTCCTACGTGGGTTCGGGCGCGGTGGTGATCGCGGCCGCAATGGATCGGGCCGAGGCGGATGCCCGCGATTCCGAGGCGGCGCTGAATGCGGCGCTGGGGGCCCAGGGCTCGGACCTGCGGTCCTCGGTCGAATCGGTCGTGACCCAGCTTGGCGCGCTGACCGATGTCGTCGCGGCCCGCGCACGGTATTCCGACCTGGTGATCCTGCCCCTGCCCTATGGCAAGACGCGCGGCGTCGAGGACGAGGCAGTGACCGAAGCGGCGCTGTTCGAGGGGATGGCGCCGGTCCTGATCGTTCCGCCGCAGGGGATGCGGACACCTGCGCCGAAGCGGATCGTCATTGCCTGGAACCAGAGCCGCGAGGCGCTGGTCGCCGCCCGCCGTGCGATGCCCTTCCTGAAACGCGCCGAGATGGTGCAGATCGTGGTCGTCGATCCCCCGGCCCACGGCCCCGAGCGGTCGGACCCCGGCGGTCTGCTGTGCCAGCTTCTGGTGCGTCATGGCGTGCGGGCCGAGGTATCGGTCCTGGCCAGGACCCTGCCCCGTGTGTCCGAAGTCCTGGCCCGGCAGATCCGGGATGTGGATGCCGACATGCTGGTGATGGGGGCCTATGGCCATTCGCGGTTCCGCGAAGCGATCCTTGGCGGCGCGACCCGCGACATGCTGGAAAGCGCCGAGGTGCCGGTCTTCCTGGCGCACTGATGGCGGCTTAGGGAATGAAAAAGGCGGCAGCCCGGCCAGGGCTGCCGCCTTTGTCTTGGCCTGGACGGCCCTTACCCGAAGACCAGGTCCGTCAGCGCCAGCGTCCCCCCGGTCTGGATGGTGAAAAGCGCCGTCGCGTTCGAACTGGAGCCACCGTCGGTGTCAAGGAAGAGGGTGCGGGACGTGGAGTCGTAGAACAGGACCGCATCCCCGTCGCCGAAGTCCGTCGGCAATGTCCCTCCGGTTTGCCAGAGGCTTGCCATCGTTGCGGTGGCCGAAATGCCAAGCGCCGTCCGCGCCAGCACGACCTTGTCTACGCCGCTGGTGAAGTCGAGGAACGAGTCCGCGACATCGGCCGCGCTGATGATGAAGCGGTCCACCCCGGCACCGCCGGTGTAGGTGTCAAAGCCCAGCCCGCCGTTCAGACGGTCAGCGCCGTCGCCGCCGTTCAGCACATCGTTGCCCGCGCGTCCGACCAGAAGGTCGGCGCCGATGCCGCCGGTCAGAACGTCGTCGCCTTCGCCTCCGTCCAGCTGGTCGTTTCCGTCTTCGCCCAGCAGCCGGTCATTCCCGACTCCACCGAACAGAACATCGTTGCCGAGGCCGCCGTAAAGCCAATCGTCACCGCCGTCGCCAAAGGCGCGGTCGTTGTCGTTGCCGCCGTAGAGGTTATCGATGTCATTCCCGCCGATCAGGCTGTCGTTCCCCGCCCCGCCAAACAGGAAGTCGAACCCGTCCAGCCCGAACAGCGTGTCCGAGCCGTTGCCACCCGTCATCCGGTTGCTTAGAGCGTTGCCCGAGCCGGTGGAGTTTGCCGCTGACGTGAAGACCAGGTTTTCCACGTTGTCACCCAGCGTGAAGCTGGTCAGACCGGTGCGAACCGTGTCGGTTCCGCCATCGGCAGCTTCGACGACAATGTCTGACAGGCTGTTGACGAAGTAGGTATCGTTGCCGATGCCGCCTTCCATGCTGTCATTGCCCATCTCGCCATAGAGGAAGTCGTTCCCGCTGCCTCCCAGAAGCGTGTCGTTGCCGTTGCCTCCGTAAAGGCTGTCGTTCCCAAGGTTGCCGTTCAGGCGGTCGGCCCCGCCGTTCGCCCGCAGGATGTTGCCCGCGTCGTTGCCGACAAGCGTATCGTTGCCCGCGCCCGAGATCGCGTTCTCGACCACCACGTCCCGCGCGATGGTGACGTTGTCCACCAGCCCGCCGATGTCGGAATAGGTCAGCTCGATCAGCGAGATTTCCTGCGCCACCGTGAAGTTGGAGAAGTTGATCGTGTCGATCCCGTTGGAATCATAGATCGTGAAGGCGATGGGGTCGCCCCAGTACACGTCCGGCGTGGTCGGGATATAACCGGTCCACTGGTTCAGCAGCTTCTGCAGATAACCGCCGACGTTCGACCCGTAGCCATATGTCGAATTGCCGCCGTTGGTTGCACCGCTGAAGCCGTAAAGGTTCTGGATGGCGATGATGTCAGCCGGCATCAGCGTCGCCGTGAAGGCGTAGCTTCCAGGAACAAGCGTGTTATCGTCCTGGCTGAAGTACGACATTACGGTCGCCAGCCAGCTGTCGTTGTCATACAGATTGTCGATCCCGAAGATCGCACTGCCGTTGTAGTTTCCGGCATGGCCCAGCCCGAGGGCATGGCCGATCTCGTGCATGTAGGTCTGCAGCATGTAGCTGTTCAGATCCAGCGGGGCCCAGTCTGCGGGGATGTTGATGAAGGACTGGTTGATGTTGCCGCTGCCGTCGATGTCGGAATAGGCGTAGGCTCCGCCCGGGTCGTTGTTGTCGAACATCAGGTCTGCGCCGGACGAGGTCGTGGCGACGAACTTGATGCCCGTGACCTCGGTCCAGGCTTCCAGCGCGGCGACAGCGACCTTGCGCTCGGCCGTAGACAGGCCCGAGACGTTGTACGTCAGCGTCCGCGTTGCGTCGAGCTGGAAGCTGAAACCGGAGAAGCCTTGCGAGTTCCAGTATCCGTCGGTGAGCTGATAGGCGATCTGGTCCCAGGTCCAGGGTGCGGACGAGACAGGGCCCGAGGCGTCAAGGTGCTGATCAAGGGCGGCGGTCGGATCGGAAGGTTCACGGGCGGAACAAAGAAGGCACATGCAGGTGGTCCTCGGTCAGGGTCTATCTCGGAAAACTGGCGATCAGCCGGGCGAAGAAGTCGCGGCGGAGGGGTTCGGACATCCGGGCGTCAGAGATGCGGACACCGACCGAGGGCTGGCTCGTGCGGATGCCCTGCGCATCGACCAACGTCGGGGTGACTTCCAGACCCATGTCGTTTGCCCGGTCGATGACGATCTCCAGCCCCGGACCCGCAGACAGCGGCACGACCTGTTCCGGCTGCAGCGACACCCCCGGTTGATCCCGAAGGACCGTCAGAAACTCGGCGCAGATCGTTGCGGCCAAGGTCGGATCGACACTGTCGGCCGCCGCGCAGGCAGCAAAGAACTGTTTGGTCTGCCCCTGATCGCCGCTTGCCGCTGAACCCATCAACCCCACCACCAAAACCGTCATTCCAATACCAAGGCGGCGAGCATCGCGCCTCATCCGGGGAAACCCTCTGAAAACATCTGGCGTCATCCTATCGGCAATCCGCGCGTCGGTTCGACGGATTTGCGGCAAATTGCGGGCAAGATGATATGCTGTAGCCTGCTTGGCAATCTTTTAATCGTGCCGCGCCAGTCCGTTTCCGGGATTTGCGGTAAAGCATCGCGGCCCGGAACATCCCTTTCCGCCCGTCAGTCCGGCAGCTTCCCCAGCTCCTCCACCGCCGTCTCGCGCAGGGCCTGCAGATCGGCGATGGCGGCGTCAAGATCCTTGCGTTGCTGTTCCAGCGCGACGAGCTGGCGGTCGGCCAGTTGCAGCCAGGCCAGGAGTTGCGGTCGCTCTCCCTTCTTGCCGTAGATCAGGAGCCACTGGCGGATCTCTTCAAGCGAGAAGCCGAAGCGGCGGCCGCGCAGGATCAGCTTCATCCGCGCCACCTCGCGCGGGCCGTAAAAGCGCGAGCGACCCTCCTTCTCGGGCTGCAGAAGTTCGATGTATTCGTAGTAGCGCAGGGTGCGCGGGGTCACGTCGAACCGGGCGCACATCTCCTTGAAGCTGAGGCGGGTTTCGGTCATGCGCGGTCCTCCCGGCGCGCAGACTAGGGTTGCGGCCGCATCGGTGCAACAGGGTCGGGGGTTGCCTTCCCGCAACGTCGCGGCTTTGATGCGCGCCCGGAGGCCCCATGCCCGATATCGATGCGATCGCCCGCCAGTTCATCCAGGCCCTGCCGCACAGCCATGCCTTGGGCATGGAGCTTGAGGCCATCGGCGACGGGACGGCGACCATTGCCATGCCCTACGACGCCCGGCTGATCGGGGACCCGACGACCGGGGTGATCCACGGCGGCGCGGTCTCGGCCCTGATGGACACGGCCTGCGGGGCCGCGGTGATGAGCCATCCGAACGCCGGCTTCTCCACCGCCACGCTGGATTTGCGCATCGACTACATGCGTCCGGCGACGGCGGGCCAGACGATCCGGGCGCGGGCGGAATGTCACCATGTCACCCGGTCGGTGGCCTTCGTCCGCGCCGTGGCGACCGATGACGACGAAAGCCGCCCGGTCGCGATGGCCACTGGGGCCTTCACGGTGGAGCGCAAGGGATGAAGGCGCCGGAACCTGTCCATGTGATCAAGCGCCGGCGCGAGGCGCTGCTGCGCACCCTGGTCGAGGGCGTGCCCTACATCCAGTTCCTGGGCGTCCAGTTCGACCGGCGCGGCGACGAGCTAACGGCCGTCCTGCCCTTCCGCGACGACCTGATCGGCAACCCGCGCCTGCCCGCCCTGCACGGCGGCGCGACGGCGGCCTTCCTGGAAATCGCCGCGATGATCGAGCTGTCGTGGAGTACCCTCTGGGAAGGGGTCGAGGCGGACGGGGCGCTGCCTGACGGGCCGCTGCGCCTGCCGAAGACCATCGATTTCACCGTGGATTACCTGCGCGCGGGCCTGCCACGGGACGCCTATGCGCGGGCGCGGGTCAACCGCTCGGGCCGCCGCTATGCCTCGGTCCATGTCGAGGCCTGGCAGGACAACCGCAGCCGGCTTTTCGCCCAGGCGACCGGCCATTTCCTGATGCCTCCGGCCGAGTCGAAATGACCGAGATCACCCACGGCCGCGTCCTGCGGATCGCGGGGCCGATCGTCTTGTCCAATGCCACGGTGCCGCTTCTGGGCGCGGTGGACACGGCGGTCATCGGGCAGCTGGGCGACCCGGCAAGCCTGGGCGCCGTGGGGATCGGCGCGGTCATCCTGGCGACGCTTTACTGGGCCTTCGGCTTCCTGCGGATGTCGACCTCGGGCCTTGCCGCGCAGGCACATGGCGCGGGGGATACGGGCGAACGCTCGGCGGTGCTGCTGCGCGCGTTGATCGCAGGTGCCGGGGCTGGGCTGGCGCTGGTCTTGGCGCAGGGGCTGCTCTTTGCGGCGGCGTTCTGGGTCGCCCCTGCCTCGGACCAGGTCGAGGCGCTGGCGTGGGACTACCTGGCGATCCGCATCTGGGGCGCGCCCGCAACCATCGCGCTTTACGCGCTGACCGGCTGGCTGGTGGGGCTGGAGCGGACGCGGGGCGTGCTGGTCCTGCAGCTTTGGCAGAACGGGCTGAACATCCTGTTGGACCTGTGGTTCGTGCTGGGCCTCGGCTGGGGCGTGCCGGGGGTGGCTTTCGCCACGCTGATCGCCGAGTGGACCGGGCTTCTGCTGGCCCTGTGGCTGGCGCGCGATGCCTTCGGGCCAGCCTTTCGCATCGGGCTGGCGCGGATCGGCGACCGGATCGCGCTGCGGCGGATGTTTTCCGCCAGCCGGGACATCATGGCACGGACGATCCTGCTGCAGCTGAGCTTCACAAGCTTCGTCTTCCTCGGCGCGCGGTTCGGGGACGTGACGCTGGCCGCGAACCAGGTGCTGATGCAGTTCCTGGAAATCACCGCCTATGCGCTGGACGGGTTCGCCTTCGCGGCCGAGGCGCTGGTCGGCCAGGCGATCGGCGCGCGGTCGGTCCGCCAGACCCGCGCGGCGGGGCGGATCTGCATGCAATGGGGCATCGGCGGCGCGGCGGCTCTGGCGCTGGTCTTCGCGCTGACCGGACCGGCAATCATCGACCTGATGACCACATCGCCCGAGGTGCGCGAGGCGGCGCGGGGCTACCTGCCCTGGCTGGTGGCCGCGCCGCTGATCGGGATCGCGGCCTGGATCTACGACGGCATCTTCATCGGTGCGCTGCTGACCGGGGACATGCTGCGGGCGATGCTCGTCTCGGTCGCGGTCTATGTGGTGGCGCTGGCGGTGCTGGTGCCGCTGGCCGGGAACCACGGGCTCTGGGCGGCGCTCATGGTGCTGAACGGGACGCGGACGCTGACGCTGTGGCGGAAGTATCCGAAGATCGCGGCACGGGCGGGCGCGGCGTAAGGCTTGCCTTCCCCCCGCCGCCCGCGCGATATTGCGGCGGCAAAGGGGAGAAACATGCGGAAATTCCTGGTCGTGCTGGACGACAGCCGCGAATGCCTGAACGCGATGCGCTTCGCGGCCCTGCGTGCGGCCCATACCGGCGGCGGGGTGACGATCCTGTCCATCGTCCCGCCCGAAGAGTTCCAGACCTGGATGGGTGTGGCCGACCTGATGCGGGCCGAGGCGCGCGAACGGATCGAGGCGCATTTCGAGGTCTTCGCCAAGTGGATGCGCGACAAGCAGGGCGTCAACCCCGAGCTGGTCGTGCGCGAGGGCGACCCGGTGGTCGAGATCCTTGCCCAGGTGAACGAGGACCCGGAGATCGGCGTCCTGGTCCTGGGCGCGGGGACCGAGAAGTCCGGTCCAGGCCCGCTGGTGACCGCGCTGTCGCGCAACTCGGGCAATCTGCCGATCCCGATCACCATCGTTCCGGGCGACATGTCGAAAGAGCGGTTGGAGAGCATCACCTGACAGGGTTGTGAACGCGAGGGTCATGGTGCGGGATGGTCAATCGGGCGGTTTAAGCGGCTGCTTAGAGCATCGCAGGCAAGGAACCCCTATTGTCCGCCCGGGTCGCATCCGGCCCGAAGCGCCAGGACCCCTTGCATGACCGACCCGACCACGACCCACCGGAACCGTCCGGAACTGTCCCCCTTTGCCCTGAACCTTCTTGTCTCGGCCTACCTGATGGCGCTGTGCAACGCGACCTTCTGGGGCCATCTCTTCCGCATCTTCGAAGGCCGCACCGTGACCGCGCTGGGTCTTGCGGGCGCGGTCTTTGCGCTCATGCTGCTGGTCGTCTCGCTTCTGGCGGTGCGGAGGGCGCAGAAGCCGGTCCTGGTGGCCCTGCTGATCACCGCGGCAGTGACGTCCTATTACGTCGATGTCCTGGGCGTCGTGGTCGACCGCGACATGATCCAGAACGCGATGACCACGACCTTCGCGGAATCGAAGCATCTGATCACCGTGCAGTTCGTCTCGCATGTCGTGCTGTACGGCGTCATCCCCTCGGCGCTGGTCCTCTGGGTCCGCATCCGTCGCACCACGGTCGGGCGTGCGCTGGCGGGATATGGCCTGGTCGCTGCGCTGTCGGCGGCGCTGGTGGTGGGTCTGCTGTTCACCAACCTGAAGGCCTATTCCACCGTGCTGCGCGGCAACAAGGAACTGATGGGCTCGGTCCAGCCGCTTGCGCCGATGGGCGGGGCGCTGCGCTATGCGAAGATGATGTTCAAGTCGACCCGGATCGTGGTCGAACCGACGGGCCGGGACGCCAAGCCGGGTTCCTTCCTGGCCAAGGCCGACAAGCCCGTGCTGATGGTCATCGTCGCGGGCGAGACGGGGCGGGCGCAGAACTGGTCGCTGGGCGGCTACGGGCGCGAGACCAATGCTGAGCTGAAGACGCGCGACATCGTCTACTATCCGAACGTCACCAGCTGCGGCACGGCGACGGCGACCTCGCTGCCCTGCATGTTTTCGCCGCTGACGATGGACCAGTATTCCTATGAAGGGGGACTGGGGAACGAGAACCTGCTGGATGTGCTGATGCACGCGGGCTTCGACGTGGAATGGTGGGACAACAACACCGGCGACAAGAACATCGGCGACCGCCTGCCCGTGCGCCCGCGCAAGATGGATGCCAAGGACGGAGCCGAGTTCTGCTTCCCCGAATGCATCGACGGCGTCTTCCTGAAAAGCCTGCAGGACAAGGCCGACACGATCACGAAGAACACGGTGATCGTGCTGCACCAGATCGGCAGCCACGGGCCCAGTTACTGGCTGCGCTACCCGGCCGACCGTGAACTGTTCACGCCCGCCTGCGAGACTCCCGAGTTGACCGAGTGCTCCACCGAGGAAATCGTCAACGCCTACGACAATACCATCGCCTACACGGATTATTTCCTGGCGCAGGTGATCGACCTGCTGGAGGCCTCGGACCGGGTGATTCCGGCGATGTACTACGTCTCGGACCACGGAGAGTCGCTGGGCGAGAACGGCCTTTACCTGCACGGCACGCCCTATTTCATGGCGCCGGAGTATCAGACCCGGGTGCCGATGGTGCTCTGGATGTCGCAAGAGTTCCGTGGCAGTCTGGGGATCGACCAGGACTGCCTGAAGGCAAAGGCGGCCGAGCCGGTCAGCCACGACAACTTGTTCTCGACGGTGCTTGGAATGGTGGATGTAACGACGACGGCCAAGGATCAGGCGCTTGATCTTGCAGGTGCCTGCCGACAGCCCGTGACGGGCTAGGCCGTGACAGTGCAGGAAAAGCCGCCGCGCAAGTCGGGCGTTGCGCATTTCTTCGCTGCTGCCGGCTATTCGTTGGGCGGGTTGCAGCGCCTGTCGCGGGAAAGTGCGTTCCGGCAGGAGGTCGCACTGATCGCGGGGCTGCTGGTCCTGTTCCTCGTGCTTGGCGCCTCGGTGCCCGAAACGCTGGGGATGCTGGCCATCGGCCTGGCCCTGATCGCCGTCGAGGCCCTGAACACCGCGGTCGAGGTGCTGGTCGATCACCTGTCGCCCGGCTGGTCGCAGTTCGCCAAGGAGGCGAAGGATCTCGGCTCGCTGGCGGTGGCCTGCACGATCGGCGTGCTTCTGATCTATTCCGCGGTCGTGCTGATCTGGTAGCTCATGCCGCACCTGCATTGCTGCCATGCAGCGAAATGCATTGGGGCGGCGGCGGGAAAGGACTATGTTCACGCGCAGGGAGGAGCCTTCCGAAAGGCCCTGTATCATGTCCGTGCATCTGTTCCTGAACCGCAAGCCCAAGGCCATTGCGCCCGTCGAGCCCTACTTTTCGCCCGAACCGGTCGATCTTGTGGTCCCCCGTCTGCGCCCCCTGACCGCGCTTGAGCAGATGTATGCCTATTGGGGGTCCGACCGGGCCTGAGCGTAAGGTGGGCGATACGCCCACCCTACCCCCGCGCCCGGTTTAGAACCGTTCCAGACTTGACGTTGCGGGTCCAAAGGCGCATATCCGAGTGGAATAGTCGGAGACTCCCCATGTTCATCCAGACCGAATCCACGCCGAACCCCGCGACGTTGAAGTTCCTGCCTGGCCAGACCGTGCTTGACCTCGGCACCGCCGACTTCCCCAGCGCCGAAGCCGCGGCCAAGTCGCCCTTGGCGAAGCGCATCTTCGCGGCAGGCGGCGTGACCGGGGTCTTCTTCGGCACCGATTTCGTCACCGTGACCAAGGCCGATGACACGGACTGGGCGCATATAAAGCCGCAGATCCTTGGCGCGATCATGGAGCATTACCAGTCCGGCCAGCCCGTGATCGAGGGCGAGGGCGCGACCGGCGGCGGCCATGCCGAGCATTCGGGCGAGGATGGCGACATCGTGCGCCAGATCAAGGAACTGCTCGACACCCGCGTCCGTCCCGCCGTGGCGCAGGATGGCGGCGACATCACCTTCCACGGCTTCGACCGGGGGGTGGTCTACCTGCACATGCAGGGCGCCTGCGCGGGCTGCCCGTCCTCGACCCTCACGCTGAAGATGGGGATCGAGAACCTGCTGCGGCACTACATCCCGGAAGTGCTGGAAGTCCGTCCCGTCGCGGCCTGAGTCTGACGTGCTGCTGCCGATCCTGGCCTTCGACACCTCGGCCGCGCATTGCGCGGCCGCTTTGCTTTTACCCGACCGGGTGATCCAGCGCGTAGAGCCGATGGAAAAGGGTCAGGCCGAGCGGCTGGTTCCGCTGCTGGAAGAGCTGCTGGCCGAGGGCGGCATCGGCTGGTCCGACCTGAAGGCCCTGGCCGTGGGGACCGGCCCGGGCAACTTTACCGGCGTCCGCATCGCCGTCGCCGCCGCGCGCGGGCTGGCGCTTGGCCTGGGCATCCCGGCCGTCGGAGTGACCCGGCTTGAGGCGCTGGCGCACGGGCTTCCCCGTCCGCTGGTCGTGATCGAGGATGCGAAGCGCGGGCAGGTCTATGTCCAGCTCTTCACACCCGGTGGTGCCGGGATCGCGCATCTCGCCGACCGGATCGTCCCCGCCTGCCCCGCCACCGGATCGGCCGCGGGGGACGGCGCCCTGCCCCCTGCCATGCCCCTGGTCGAGGCCATTGCCCGCATTGCCGCCACCCGCGCCGAAACGCCACAGCCGCGCCCCGCCCCCTTCTACCTGCGGGGCGCGGACGCCGCTCCACCCTCGGACCCGCCTCCGGTGATCCTGCCGTGACGCCCGAGGCCCTGGCCGCCCTTCACGCGCGCTGCTTCCGCTCGCCTCCGCCGTGGAGCGCGGCGGATTTCGCGGGCTTCCTGACCGATCCGCTGGCCTTCCTGCTGGTCGAGGGCGATGCGGGATTTCTCCTGGGGCGGGCGGTGGCGGGCGAGGCAGAACTGCTGACCATCGCGGTCGCCCCCGAGGCCCGGCGCCTGGGCCTGGGCCGCAAGCTTTTCGCACGGTTCCTCTACCAGGCGCAGCTCCGGGGGGCGGATCGGGCGTTCCTGGAGGTCAAGGCTGACAATGCCCCGGCCCTCGCACTTTACGAATCGGCGGGCTTCTCCCCTGCCGGGAGGCGGCGCGGCTATTACCAGGAACCGGATGGCAGCCGGACCGATGCCCTCGTCCTGGCGCGGGATCTGGCCGCCGCGCCTTCGCACGGAAAATTTTGACCAAAAGGTCAACATGCCGCAGCGGCGAAAAGAATCCGGCTTGACCCTCATGCGGCCTTCGACACTAATCAGCGGCAGGAACCGCCCGCGACCGGGATGACCGGCGGACAGGGCGTCACACTGTTTTATCAACCGGGAGTCTACCCATGAGCCTTATGAAATCCCTCGCCGGGGCCACCTGCGCGTTTGCCCTGCTGTCGGGCGTCGCGGCGGCCGAGCCGGCGATCATCTTCGACCTTGGCGGCAAGTTCGACAAATCCTTCAACGAGGCCGCCTCAACGGCGCAACCCGTTGGGCCGAGGAAACCGGCGGGACCTTCAAGGAACTGGAAATGCAGGACGAGGCCCAGCGCGAGCAGGCGCTGCGCCGCCTGGCAGAAGCGGGTGCCAACCCGGTCGTGATGACCGGCTTCGCCTTCGGCGACGTGCTGAACAAGGTCGCCCCCGACTTTCCGAACACCAAGTTCGCCATCGTCGACATGGTCGTCGAACAGCCGAACGTGAAATCGGTCGTCTTCAACGAGCATGAGGGCTCTTACCTCGTCGGCATGATGGCGGGCCTGGCCACCAAGACCGGCACCGTCGGCTTCATCGGCGGCATGGACATCCCGCTGATCCGCAAGTTCGGCTGCGGCTATGCCCAGGGCGTGCTGGCCGCGAAGCCCGATGCCAAGGTCGTGCTGAACATGACCGGCACCACTCCGGCCGCGTGGAACGACCCGGTCAAGGGCGCGGAACTGGCCAAGGGCCAGAAGGCTCAGGGCGCGGACGTGATCTACGCAGCCGCCGGCGGCACCGGCGTGGGCGTCCTGCAGGCGGCCGCGGACGAGGGCATCCTCTCGATCGGCGTCGACTCGAACCAGAACTACCTGCACCCCGGCTCGGTCCTGACCTCGATGCTGAAGCGTGTCGACAACGCCGTCTACGAGGCCTTCAAGGAAGGTGAGAACCTGACCCCCGGCATCAACGTGATGGGTCTGGCGAACGACGGCGTGGGCTACGCGATGGACGAGAACAACGCCTCGCTCGTCACCCCCGAGATGCAGGCCAAGGTCGACGAGGCCGCGGCCAAGATCAAGTCGGGCGAGATCGTGGTCCACGATTACATGTCGGACAACACCTGCCCGGCCGCCACGTTCTGATCGGGACGGTCTGCTGAACAAGGGATGCCGCGCCAACCCTTTGGCGCGGCATCACTGATAGGGGCGGGTGCCAAGCCGCACGAAAGATGCGGCCGGACCCGGCGTCAGGGGGAAGACATGGCCAACCAGAACGCGGCCGCAGCGGCTTATGCCATCGAACTGAAAGGCATCTCCAAGGCCTTCGGCCCGGTCCAGGCGAACAAGGACATCAACATCGCGGTGCCGAAAGGCACGATCCACGGGATCATCGGCGAGAATGGCGCGGGCAAGTCCACGCTGATGTCGATCCTCTACGGCTTCTACAAGGCCGACGCGGGGCAGATCTTCATCAACGGCCAGCTCACTCCCATCCCCGACAGCCAAAGCGCGATCCGCGCGGGCATCGGCATGGTCTTCCAGCATTTCAAGCTGGTGCAGAACTTCACCGTCCTGGAAAACATCATCCTCGGCGCCGAGGAAGGCCAGATGCTGAACACCTCGCTGTCCAAGGCGCGGAAGGAGCTGGAGCGTCTGGCGCGCGACTATGACCTTGAGGTCGATCCCGATGCGCTGATCGAGGACCTGTCCGTCGGCCACCAGCAGCGGGTGGAGATCCTGAAGGCGCTCTACCGCCAGGCGGAAATCCTGATCCTGGACGAACCCACGGGCGTCTTGACCCCCGACGAAGCCGACCACCTGTTCCGCATTCTGAAAGGGCTGAAGGACCAGGGCAAGACTGTCATCCTGATCACTCACAAGCTGCGCGAGATCATGGAGGCGACCGACAACGTCAGCGTCATGCGGCGCGGCACGATGGTCGCCACGGTCAAGACGGATGAAACCAGCCCCGAACAGCTCGCCGAACTGATGGTCGGCCGCAAGGTCCTGCTCGAGGTCGACAAGGGCGCGGCCAAGCCGGGCGAGGTCGTGCTCAAGGTTCAGGACCTGCGCGTCCGCGACGAACACAAGGTCGAACGCCTGAAGGGCGTCAGCTTCGAGATCCGCGCGGGCGAGATCCTGGGCATCGCCGGCGTGGCCGGGAACGGCCAGTCCGAGCTTCTGGCCGCCCTGGGCGGGATGCAGGCGGCCACGGGCAGCGTGACGCTGAAGGGGGCCACGCTGCCGCTCTCGGGGGCGGGGTCGGACGGCCAGAGCCGGCGGCGCGCGGGCATCGCCCATGTGCCGGAGGACCGCCACCACTATGGTCTCATCCTGGACTTCACCGCCTGGGAGAACATGGCCTTCGGCTATTTCAACGACCCGGACTACCAGAAGAACGCGCTGCTGATGGACAACGACGCGTTGCGCGACGACACCCGGAAGAAGATGGAGAAGTTCGACGTCCGCCCGCCGGATTGCTGGCTACCGGCGAAGAGCTTCTCGGGCGGGAACCAGCAGAAGATCGTCGTCGCGCGCGAGATGGAGCAGAACCCCGCGCTTCTTCTGGTCGGCCAGCCCACCCGCGGCGTGGACATCGGCGCGATCGAGTTCATCCACAACCAGATCATCGCGCTGCGCGACGCGGGCGCTGCGATCCTTCTGGTCAGCGTCGAGCTGGACGAGATCATGAGTCTTTCGGACCGCATCGCCGTCATGTTCGATGGCAAGATCATGGGCTTCCGCGACCCCGAGACCACCGACGAACGCGAGCTTGGCCTGTTGATGGCCGGGGTGACGGGAAAAGGGGAGGCAGCATGAGCCTTGACCAGCCCCTCACCCCCATCCCCTCCCCACGCCGGGGGAGGGGAGGCGCTTTATCCGCACCGTTCCCAGGGATGCCAGAGGGATCGTCCGGGCACCTCCCTCCCCCCGCCGTGGGGGAGGGCTGGGGAGGGGGGGCTGCCCCCCGTTCAATCTGGAGGGCCGCCTGATGGACCGCTTGCCACGCTGGGCCGATGTCGCCCTTGTCCCGCTTGTCTCGCTTACCCTGGCCGCGATCATTTCGGCACTTGTCATCATCGCCATCGGCCAGGACCCGTGGGAAGCGATCACGGTGATGGTCGAGGGATCGGTGATGAACGCCTATGGCTGGGGCTATACGCTCTATTACGCGACCAGCTTCATCTTCACCGGGCTTGCGGTGACGGTCGCGTTCCACGCGGGCCTCTTCAACATCGGCGGCGAGGGTCAGGCGCAGCTGGGCGGGCTTGGCGTCGCCTTGGCGGTGCTGTTCATCCCCTGGCCGCACTGGACGCTGGCGCTGCTGGCAGCGTCGGTCGGCGCAGCGGCCTTCGGCGCGGCCTGGGCGGCGATCCCGGCCTATCTCCAGGCGAAACGCGGCAGCCACATCGTGATCACCACGATCATGTTCAACTACATCGCCGCCAGCCTGATGATCTTCATGCTGGTCGACGTGCTGCGCCCGCCGGGCAAGATGGACCCGGCCACCGCGAACTTCCCGCCCGAGGCGCACCTGCCCAGCTTCAACGAGATCCCGGGCCTGAACCTGATCTTCACGTCCGGAGTGCCCGCCAACGTCACCTTCTTCATCGCGCTTATCATGGCGGTGGTGGTCTGGCTCCTCCTGTGGCGCACCAGGCTTGGCTACCAGATCCGCGCCTTCGGCAAGTCGGAACCCGCCGCGCGCTACGCCGGCATCAACCCGACCCGCATCATCATGATCGCCATGCTGATCTCGGGCGGTCTTGCGGGGCTGATGGCGATCAACAACGTCATGGGCGAGGCAGAGCGGCTTCTGGGCAACTCGGCCTCTGGCGCCGGGTTCATCGGCATCGCCGTGGCGCTGATGGGCCGCAACCATCCGGTCGGCGTGGTGCTGGCGGCGCTTCTGTTCGGGTTCCTGTTCCAGGGCGGGGCCGAGCTTGGCCTCTGGACCAAGATCCCGATCGAGCTCAGGACCGTGGTCCAGGGCCTGGTGATCCTCTTCACCGGCGCGCTGGACATGATGGTGCGGATGCTCCTGATCCGCATCTTCGCCCTCTTCCGCCCCGCAAAGCTGGAGGCCGCGTGATGGATTACGGCACCCTTCTGCAGGTCCTCGATTCCACCCTGCGCCTGGCGACGCCGCTGCTGCTTGCCTGCCTTGCGGGCCTTTATTCCGAACGCTCGGGCGTGTTCGACATCGGCCTGGAAGGCAAGATGCTGGTGGCCGCCATGTGCGCGGGCGCGGTGGCCTTCTACACCGGTTCCGCCTGGATCGGCGCGCTGGCGGGCATCGCCGGGTCGCTGGTCTTTGCCCTGATCCACGGGGTCACCTCGATCACCTTCCGCGGCAACCAGCTGATCGCCGGGGTGGCGCTGAACTTCCTCGCCTCGGGGATGACGGTGCTTGTCGCGCAGTACCTCTTCGGCCAGGGCGGCCGCACCCCCCCGCTGGAAGGTCACGCCCGGTTCAACCCGATCACGCTCCCCTTCGCCGACGCGCTGCAGCCGGTGCCGGTGATCGGGCCCTTCTACCACGAGGTCCTGTCCGGCCACTCCGTCCTGGTCTACGCCGCCTTCGCCATCGTCGCCCTGACCTGGTGGGTGCTCTACCGCACCCGCTATGGCCTGCGCCTGCGCGCGGTGGGCGAGAACCCGGCCGCCGTCGACACCGCCGGGGTCAGCGTCAAGGGCCTGCGGTTCTCGGCCGTGATGATCACCGGCGTCCTCTGCGGTCTGGCCGGAGCCTACATGGCGACGGCGCTCCAGGCGGGCTTTGGTAAGGAGATGACGGCGGGCCGCGGCTACATCGCGCTTGCCGCGCTGATCTTCGCCAAGTGGCGACCCGTCCAGGCCATGTATGCCTGCCTTCTGTTCGGCTTCTTCCAGGCGCTCGCGCTGCGGCCCGACGTGGTGCAGGCCGTGGTCCAGGTCAAGGTTCCCGTCCCCTTCCTGGACGCGCTGCCCTACATCCTGACCGTGCTTGTCCTCGCCGGCTTCGTCGGCAAGGCCATTCCCCCCCGTGCGGGCGGCGAGCCCTACGTCAAGGAACGCTGAGACTTCGACCAAAAGTGTCTTTCTCTTCCACAAATATCCCACGGGGGGTGCGGGGGGTGTGAACCCCCCGCTCCGCCGCCAGCCAGGGGCGCTGCCGATGTCCGATGCCGATACGCTTGCGAGACTGATCCGCACCCGCGCGGGGGATGCGCCGGTGACCCTGGGCCTGATCCTCGGCTCGGGCCTCGGCCATATCGCGCAGCAGGTCGAGGGCGTGGCGATCCCCTATGCCGACCTGCCCGGCTTCCCGCATGTCGGCGTCTCGGGCCACAACCCGAACCTGCACGTCGGCACCCTGGAGGGCGTCCGCGTCGCGGTCTTCGGCGCGCGCGAGCACTACTATGAATCCGGCAATCCCCGCGCGATGCTTCTGCCCCTCCAGGTGCTGAAGGCCCTGGGCGCGGACAGCCTGATCCTGACCAATGCCGCGGGCTCCATGCGGCCCGACATTCCGCCGGGCAACGTCATGCTGCTGTCGGACCACATCAACTATTCCGGCCTCAACCCGCTGATCGGCGAAAAGACCGACGCCCGCTTCGTGCCGATGACCGATGCCCACGACCCCGCCCTGCGCGCCGCGCTGAAGGCCGCCGCCAAGGCCGAGGGCATCGAGCTGCCCGAAGGCGTCTACTGCTGGTACTCCGGCCCGTCGTTCGAGACCCCGGCGGAAATCCGGATGCTCAAGCTTCTGGGCGGGGATGCCGTCGGCATGTCCACCGTCCCCGAAGTCATCCTGGCCCGCTTCCTGGGCCTGCGGGTGGCGGCGATCTCGACCATCACCAACATGGCCGCCGGGATGTCGGACGAGAAGATCAGCCACGAACACACCAAGGCGATGGCCCCGCTGGGTGCGGCAAAACTGGAACGGATCCTGCGGGAATTCCTGCGATCACGAAAGTGAGACGACAGGGCGTTTGACTTCCCGGGCAAAGCCGCGCAACCCTTTGAACAGCCCGTCGCTTTCGCCCTTTCCCGCCTCTTTCGACCGAATGCCGCCTGGATGCAGCTTTACCTCCCCATCGCCGAGGTCTCGGTCAACGCCTTCCTGATCCTCGGGATCGGCGGCATCGTGGGGTTCCTGTCCGGCATGTTCGGCGTAGGCGGCGGGTTCCTGATCACGCCGCTTCTGTTCTTCATCGGCGTCCCCCCCGCCGTCGCGGTCGCCACCGGGGCGAACCAGGTCGTCGCCTCGTCGGTGTCGGGCGTGCTGGCGCAGCTCAAGCGCAAGGGCGTGGACTTCGCGATGGGCACCGTCCTTCTGGTGGGCGGGATGATCGGGTCCGCGATCGGGGTCTGGGTCTTTGCGCTGATGACCCGGCTTGGGCAGATCGACCTTTTCGTGCAGCTCTCTTACGTCATCTTCCTGGGCCTGATCGGCGGGATGATGTTCCAGGAAAGCCTGCGCAGCCTCTTGCGGGCGCGCAAGCCGGGCGGCGCCCCGATCCGCCGCGCGCATGTCCACAGCTGGGTCCACGGGCTGCCCTTCAAGATGAAGTTCCGCGCCTCGGGCCTTTACATCAGCGTCATCCCTCCCGCGCTGATCGGCGTTGCGGTGGGCTTCCTGTCGGCGATTATGGGCGTCGGCGGCGGGTTCATCCTGGTTCCCGCGATGATTTACCTGCTGGGCATGCCCACCAAGGTCGTGATCGGCACCTCGCTGTTCCAGATCATCTTCGTCACCGGCTTCACCACCGTCATGCATGCGGTGAACAGCCAGAGCGTCGATATGATGCTGGCGCTGCTTCTGATCCTTGGCGGGGTGATCGGCGCGCAGATCGGCACCCGCGTCGGCGTCCGGCTCAAGGCCGAACAGCTGCGCATCCTGTTGTCGCTTCTGGTCCTTGCGGTCTCGCTTCGCATCGCCGTCGACCTGCTGGTCAAGCCGTCCGAGCTTTATTCCGTCGCGGGGATGCTGCCATGATCCGCGCGCTTGCCCTGCTGCTGGCCCTTGCCCTTCCTGCCGCCGCGCAAGAGGTCATCGTCGCCGGGATGAGCCAGAACCGCGTCTCGATCACCGCCGATTTCGACGGGTCCGAGATCCTGATCTACGGCGCGGTGAAGCGCGATGCCCCCCCGCCTTCGGGCGGCCCGCTGGAGGTGATCGTCACGGTCGAGGGGCCGTCCACCCCCGTCGCGGTGCGCCGCAAGGACCGCGTGGCCGGGATCTGGATCAACAACGCCTCGGTCCACATCGACAGCGCCCCCAGCTTCTACGCCGTGGCCACCACCGGACCCTTGGACCACATCCTGTCGGACATCGACAACCTGCGTTACGGCATCACGATCGAGCGGATGATCCGCGCCATCGGCATCGCCGACGAGGCGGACCAGGCCGGCGAATTCGTCTTGGCCCTGCTGCGGGTGCGCACGAACGAGGGGCGCTACCGCGTGCTGGAAGGCAAGGTCGAACTGACCGAGGACACGCTTTTCCGCACCGACGTGGTGCTGCCCGCCAACCTGACCGAGGGGGAATACAAGGTCCGCCTGTTCCTGCTGCGCGACAAGCGGGTGATCGCCAGCCAGGAGCGGGTGATCGGTGTCCGCAAGGAGGGGCTGGAGCGGTTCATCTTCAACCTCGCACAGCAGCAGCCGCTGATCTACGGCCTTCTCTCGCTTGCGATGGCGGCCTTTGCGGGCTGGGGCGCCTCTGCCGCCTTCCGGTTGATCCGGACCTGACGCACCGCCAACCGGCGGACCGGCAGAAGCGGACTTCAGCCTTTCTTCTTGGCCAGCGCAGCCTCAAGCGCGGCAATCCGGGCTTCCAGCGCTGCGTTTTCCTCGCGCGCTTTCTGCGCCATCGCGCGGGCCGCGTCGAACTCTTCCCGGGTCACGAAGTCGCGGTCGGCCATCCAGCGGTCGATCCAGCTTTTCATCGCCGTCTCGGCCTCGGTCTTGGCGCCCTGGGCCACGCCCATCGCGTTGGTCATGAGCTGGCTCATGTCGTCGAAGAACTTGTTGCGGGTCTGCATGCGGGCCTCCTGGCGCTTTCGACCTATATGGCCCCGCCCTGCCTGCAGGGCAAGCCGCGGTTGACATCCCCTGCCCCGCCCGCGACAAGCGGGCAAAGCTGAAAGGGCCGTCATGATCCCCTTCCCCGACATCTCGCCCAATGTCTTCGCCGTCGAGCTTTTCGGCCGCGAGATCGCGCTGCGCTGGTATGCGCTGGCCTATATCGCCGGGCTGATGTTCGGCTGGTGGATCGTCCTGCGCGCCGTCCGCACGCCCCGGCTCTGGACCGGCCCCGCGCCGATGACGCCGGATCAGGTCGAACGCCTGCTGACCTGGATCATCGTGGGCGTGATCCTGGGCGGCCGGCTGGGCTATGTCCTGTTCTACGACCTCTCCACCTACCTGGCCGACCCACTGCAGATCTTCCAGGTCTGGAACGGCGGGATGTCCTTCCACGGCGGTTTCCTGGGCGTGGTGTTGGCCGCGCTCTGGTTCGGCCGGCGCGAGAGGATCCCGCTCCTGACGCTGGGCGATCTTCTGGCGATGGCGACCCCCGTGGGCCTGATGCTGGGCCGCCTGGCAAACTTCGTCAATGCCGAGCTCTGGGGCCGCCCGACCACGCTGCCCTGGGGCGTGATCTTCCCCGGAGATGCGGCCCAGTCCTGCCCCGGGATCGAGGGGCTCTGCGCCCGCCATCCCAGCCAGCTGTACCAGGCGGGGTTGGAGGGGCTGCTGCTTGCCGCCGTCCTGCTGTGGCTGGTGTTCCGTGCGGGCGCGCTGAAACGGCCGGGACTGGTGATGGGTGTCTTCCTGGTGGGGTATGGTCTGGCGCGTTTCCTGGTCGAATTCGTCCGCCAGCCCGACGCGCAGTTCGTCTCGCCCGGCAACCCGATCGGCTGGGCGGTCCAGTTCGGCCAGTTTGGCCTGACGATGGGCCAGCTTCTGTCGCTGCCGATGATCGCGCTTGGCCTGTGGTTCGTCCACCGCGCCAAGCCGGCATGACCCCCCTCGCCCGCCTGCTGGCCCAGCGTATTCGCGAGACCGGGCCGATCACCGTGGCCGACTACATGGCCGAGTGCCTGCTCCACCCCGTTCACGGCTACTACACCACGCGCGACCCCTTTGGCGCGGCAGGGGACTTCACCACCGCCCCCGAGATCAGCCAGATGTTCGGAGAGCTTCTGGGCCTGGCGCTCGCCCAGGCCTGGCTTGACCGCGGCTCCCCCGCCCCCTTCACCCTGGCCGAGCTTGGCCCCGGACGCGGCACGCTGATGGCGGACCTCCTGCGCGCGACGAAGGGCGTCCCGGGTTTCCACGCCGCTGCCCGGATCACCCTTGTCGAAGCCTCACCGCGCTTGCGCGAGGTGCAGGCCGCCACCCTCTCCGCCTACGCGCCGCGCTGGGTTGAGCGACTGGAAGACCTGCCCGAGGCACCGCTCTTCCTTGTCGCCAACGAATTCCTCGACGCCCTGCCGATCCGCCAGTTCCAGCATGGCCCCCAAGGCTGGCAGGAGCGCCTGGTCGGCCTGCGCGACGAGGCTCTGACCTTCGGCCTCTCCGCGCCGCTGCCCGAGGTCCCCGACACCCCCGCCTTCCGCCACGCCCCGGACGCCGCACTTGTCGAGGACAACCTGCCCGCCCGCCTGGCCGTAGCCAAGGTCTCCACCCGCATCGCCCGGCACGGGGGCGTGGCCTACTGGATCGACTATGGCGGCTGGCGGTCGCAGGGCGACACGCTGCAGGCCCTGCGCAACCATGCCCCGGATGATCCGCTGGCCCATCCGGGCGAGGCGGACCTGACCGCCCATGTCGATTTCGAGCCGCTTGCGGCCCTGGCGCAGGCTTTCGCCTATGACACGCAAGGTGCCGTCCTGACCCGGCTTGGCATCGACGCAAGGGCCGACCGGCTGGCGCAGGCGCTTGCGGGCGACCGGCTGGAAAGCCACCGCGCCGCACATCGCCGCTTGACCCATCCTGAAGAAATGGGTTCGTTGTTCAAGGTGCTGGCGATCACCTCGGCCGGTGCCCCGCCACCCCCCGGATTCGTCTGATGCCCACCACGCTGGAAATCATCACCTCCGATGCTCTGGACGCCCGCCACGGCTTCTTCACACGCAAGGGCGGCGCGTCCTCGGGCGTCTTCGCGGGACTGAACTGCGGCACCGGTTCCTCGGACCAGACCGAGATCGTCGCGATCAACCGCGCCCGCGTGGCCGAGGCGATGGGCGTTGCGCCCGACATGCTGGTGACCGTCCACCAGGTGCATTCCGCGAAGGCGCTGCCCGTCACCGGCCCGCTGTCGATCCGCCCCGAGGCCGATGCGCTGGTCACCGACCGGCCGGGCGTATTGCTGGCCGTCCTGACCGCCGACTGCCAGCCCGTCCTGTTCGCCGACCCTGCGGCCAAGGTGGTCGGCGCCGCGCATGCCGGATGGCGCGGCGCTGTGGACGGCGTCCTGGAAGCCACCCTCGACGCGATGGAGGCGCTAGGTGCGCGGCGGTCGAACGTCACCGCCGTCATCGGCCCCACGATCAGCCAGGCCGCCTACGAGGTCGGCCCCGAGTTCTTCGACCGCTTCCGCGCCGAAGATGAGGACAGCACCCGCTTCTTCGCCAATGGCGAGGGCGACCGGATGCTCTTCGACCTGCCCGGCTACGGGTTGTACCGGCTGCGCAACGCAGGGGTGAAACACGCGGAATGGACTGGCCATTGCACCTACCGCGATCCGGCCCGCTTTTTTTCCTATCGGAGAACAACGCACGCCAAAGAGGCGGATTATGGTCGCCTCATATCGGTAATAAGGCTTTGAATTCGCTGAATGTGGCGTGAAAATGCTCTGATTGCAGCATCATTCTTCCCCAAGACTGCCGCAATCTGCCGCCAAGCATACTCCACAAGGTTGTAATGCGACGGGGGCCTTCCATGATCATCCAGATGAAAACCAAGCGCCGCTGGATCCTGTCGATCCTCGAAACGGTTGGGGATGGGGAAGATACCCGCGTCGTGGCCCGCGCGTCGGCGCGCCAGACTTCGGGCCGGACGGCGATGATTGCGGGTCAGAAGGGGTTCGCCATGCGGCTGAAAACCGCAACCCGCCAGGTTTCGGACGCCGCGCGTTAAGGCTCAGGCGTTCTTCGCCAGCCGCGCTTCCAGGACATCGAACGGCAGACCGGGCTCGTCCTTCGCACAGCGAATGACGAGGCTGGTCTTCACGTTTGCCACGTTGTCAGCCTTCAGCAGCTCCTCGGTCAGAAAGCTCTGGAAGGTCGACAGGTCGGGCGAGACGCATTTCAGGATGAAGTCGATCTCGCCGTTCAGCATGTGACATTCGCGGACCAGCGGCCAGGCGCGGCAGCGCGCCTCGAAGGCAGCCAGGTCGGCTTCGGCCTGGCTGTTCAGGCGCACCATCGCAAAGACCTGGACCTCGAAGCCCAGTTCCCGGGCGTTGATGTCGGCGTGATAGCCGCGGATGAAGCCCTGCTCCTCCAGCCCGCGCACGCGGCGCAGGCAGGGCGGCGCCGAGATGCCCACGCGCGACGCCAGTTCCACATTCGTCATGCGCCCGTCGGCCTGCAATTCGGCCAGGATCTGACGGTCGATGGGATCAAGCTTGTGCGCGGCCATGGTGCCTCCCTTCTGGCGCCCTACTTAAGCGTCGCCTTGCGTCTGCGCAATAATATTTCAACTCAACGCAAGAAAACGATGTCATTCGCGCAGTGCATGCCGGAAATGCAGGGGCTTTCCGCCCCCCGCGCGCATGGATATATCGGGGGCCGACAGTTCGGGGGACGACATGGGCGAGACGCGGCATACCAAGGTTCTGATCATCGGCTCGGGTCCGGCGGGCTATACGGCGGCGGTCTATTCGGCGCGGGCGATGCTGAACCCGATCCTGATCCAGGGCCTGCAGCCCGGGGGGCAGCTGACCATCACCACCGAGGTCGAGAACTGGCCGGGCGACCATTCGGTCCAGGGGCCGGACCTGATGGTGCGGATGGAGGAACACGCGAAGGCGATGGGGGCCGAGGTGATCTCGGACTACATCACCGCGCTGGACCTGTCGAAGCGGCCCTTCACGGCGACGGCGGACAGCGGGACGACCTACACGGCCGACGCGGTGATCCTCGCGACCGGGGCGCAGGCGAAGTGGCTGGGGCTGCCTTCGGAAGAGAAGTTCAAGGGCTTCGGGGTTTCCGCTTGTGCGACCTGCGACGGGTTCTTCTACCGCGGCAAGGAGGTCGTCGTGATCGGCGGCGGGAATACAGCCGTCGAAGAGGCTCTGTTCCTGACCAACTTCGCGTCGAAGGTGACGGTGATCCACCGCCGCGACAGTTTCCGGGCCGAGAAGATCATGCAGGATCGCCTGTTCAAGAACCCGAAGATCGAGGTGGTCTGGGATACCGCCGTGACCGAGATCCTGGGGACCGAGGCTCCGCTGGGGGTGACCGGCGTGCGGGTCCAGAACGTGAAGACGGGGGCCGAGGGGGTGATCCCCTGCGACGGGTTCTTCGTGGCGATCGGGCATGCCCCGGCGTCTGAGCTGGTGAAGGACCAGCTGCCGCTGCATTCCGGGGGCTATGTGGTGGTCGAGCCGGGGTCGACCCGGACGGCGATCCCGGGGGTCTTCGCGGCGGGGGACCTGACGGACCACATCTACCGGCAGGCGGTGACCAGCGCCGGGATGGGCTGCATGGCGGCGCTGGATGCGGAGAAGTTCCTGGCCGGACACTAAGCCTGTCCACAGTGGACAAACGCGCGATCCCCTGCCTTTTCAACGGGTTGGCCGCGGGCGTTCAGGGTTTGTTAAGGTCACCCGCCCCGGATCAGCCCCGGCGCGGGTATTCCTGGCGTAGCCGCAGACCGTCCGTGTCGAACAGCATCGCATCCCGGGCATCGAAGCTGACCCCCACCTTCGCGCCCGGCTCCAGGCTGACCTGGTCGTGGCGTTCGACGATCAGCTTCTCGCCCGACGGCGCGGTGAGGTGGACGTAGCTCACGCCGCCCAGCGCCTCGGTCAGGTCGACGCGGTGCGTGTCGCCTGGCCCGATCTTCAGGTGCTGCGGACGCAGGCCCACGGTCACCTCGTTTCCTGCGGGCGGAAGCGCGTTCGAGGTCGCGACCGATCCCGCCAACCCCTTTGCGGCCACCGACCCGCCTTCGACCACACCGGAAACGAAGTTCATCGACGGCGAACCGATGAAGCCCGCGACGAACTTGTTGTCGGGGTCGTTGTAAAGGTCCAGGGGCCTGCCCACCTGTTCAATGCGCCCAGACCGCAGCACCACGATCTTGTCGGCCAGCGTCATCGCCTCGACCTGGTCGTGGGTCACGTAGATCATCGTCGCGCCGATCTCGCGGTGCAGACGGGCGATTTCGACGCGCATTTCCACCCGCAGCTCGGCGTCGAGGTTCGAGAGAGGTTCGTCGAAGAGAAACACCTCCGGCCCCCGAACGATGGCGCGGCCGATTGCGACGCGCTGGCGCTGACCACCCGACAGGGCCTTGGGCTTGCGGTCCAGCAGAGGCTCCAGCTTCAGGATGCGCGCGGCTTCGGCGACCTTGCGGTCAACCTCGGCCTTGGGATGGCCGGTCATCTTCAGCCCGAAGCCCATGTTTTCGGCCACGGTCATGTGGGGGTAGAGGGCATAGGTCTGGAATACCATCGCCACGCCGCGTTCCGAGGGGTCGATGTAGGTAACGTCCCGTGCGCCGATGCGGATGGCGCCGGAACTGGTTTCTTCCAGCCCCGCGATCATCCGCAGCAGCGTCGACTTTCCACAGCCCGAGGGTCCAACAAAGACGCAGAACTCCCCGTCGTCGATCTTCAGGTCCACCCCGTGGATCACCTGCACCTCGCCAAATCGCTTGACGACTTTCTCCAGCGTCACTCCCGTCATGGGTTCCTCCCCCCGGTTAAACCTGTTCCGGAAAGCGCCAGCTTTCCGCCTCGGCAGCGATCTTCGCCGCGATGTCCTTGATCGTCGGAGCCAGCGCGCCCAACGTGTCCAGCGTGGTGCGCGCCGTGGTGGACGTTACCGACAAGGCTCCGATCACCCGACCCGAGCGGCTGAGAATCGGGACCGCACAGCAGATGATTCCCGTCTCGTGCTCTTCCCGGTCCCAAGCGTGGCCGCGGGTCCGAATCGCCTGAAGCTCGGCGAGCAGGGCCTCGCGGCTGGCAAGCGTGTGGGGCGTGTGGCGATAGAAGGACTGGCGCGCGAGCGCGGCCTCCAGCGCCTCGGGCGGGAGGTAGGCGAGCATCGCCTTACCGACCCCGGTGCAATAGGCCGGACCGACCTTGCCGGCCTGGGCGAACATCTCCACCGGCTTCGCAGCATTGCGCTTGTCGACGTAGAGGACCTGACCGAGGTCCATCTGCGCCAGGTGGATCGTCTCGCCAGTTTTTGCCGCCAGTTCATCCAGATAGGGCCGGGCGATCGGCGCAAGCGAGGATTGCGCCCAGGCCGCGTGGGCCAGCCGCACCAGCCGCACCCCCAGCGCGTAGGCCCCCGTATCGGGGTCGAGCGTCAGCATCCCCTGATGCGTCAAGGTCTGAAGCAGCCGGTACAACGTGGCCTTCGGATAGGCCGATTGCGTGAGGAGATCGGAAAAGCGCACCGGCCGGCCGTGGCTGGCCACCATGTCCAAGACGTCCAGCGCCTTGCCCACCGTCCCGTCCGCGTGGCCCTCGGCCGCCATCGTCGCCTCCCAACGTCGTTGTTGACAGGCATAGCGATAGCCGACATAGTTTTCAATATTCAAGACCAAGTTTCAAATAGTGAAACCGACGGGAGGAAACCATGGTTCACAAACTGACGGGCGCGCTGGCGCTCGGGGCGGCGCTTCTGCTGTCCACTTCGGCCTTCGCGCAGGACAAGCGCGTCGTCACCTGGAATGCCGACTACGACCCGATCCCGCTGGCCGCGGCCGAGGCGCTGATCGCCGATTTCGAGGCCGCGAACCCCGAGATCGACGTGGTGCTGACCAACTTCGACCACGAGGCCTACAAGAACGCGATCCGCAACTTCCTGACCGCGGACCCGCCGGACCTGGCCAACTGGTATGCGGCGAACCGGATGCGTCCCTTCGTGGAAGCCGGCCTCTTCGCCGACATCTCGGACGTCTGGGCGAACAACGGGCTGATGGAGTCGCTGGCTGCCTCGGTGCCGTCGTCGACCATCGACGGCAAGCAGTATGCGATCCCCTACACCTACTATCAGTGGGGCATCTACTATAACCGCGACGCCTACAAGGCGGCGGGCGTGGACGTGCCGGGGCCGGAAGGCGTGACCTGGGACCAGTTCCTGGCCAACTGCGAGAAGTTCAAGGCCGCGGGGATCGACTGCGTGACGACGGGCTCGTCGGCACTGTGGCCGGTCGCGGGGATCTTCGACTATGTGTCCCTGCGCACCAACGGCTACCAGTTCCACAGCGACCTGGCGGCGGGCAAGATTTCCTGGACCTCACCCGAGGCGCGGGCCGTGTTCGAGAACCTGGGCAAGCTGCAGCCCTACGTCACCGAGAACCATGCCGCGATCGACTGGCAGGATGCCGCGGCGCTGTTCGTGCAGGGCAAGGCGGCCAACTACGTGATGGGCAACTTTGCCGTCGGCGTCTTCAAGGAAGGCGGCATGACCAACGACAACCTGGGTTTCATGGTGTTCCCCGAGATCACCGCGGGCATCGCCCGGGCCGAGGAAGCGCCGACCGACACCATCCACCTGACGTCGGGTGCGAAGAACCCGGACGACGCCAAGACCTTCCTGGCCTACATGGCCAGTGCCGAGGCGCAGTCCAAGTGGAACGCGGCCGTGGGTCAGCTGCCCACGAACAAGAACGCCACGGTGGATGCGGCCGACCCGTTCCTGACCGCGGGCTTCCAGGCGCTGTCCACCTCGACCGGCGGGATCGCGCAGTTCTGGGACCGCGACGCGGATGCCGAATATGCCAAGGCCGGCATGGAAGGCTTCCAGCGGTTCCTGGTGCAGCCCGAGGCGCTGGAAGAGATCCTGGCGCAGCTGGAAGCGACCCGCACGCGGCTTTTCCCGCAGTGATCTGACGACCTGGCGCCCCCTGTCACGGGGGGCGCCTTTCCGTTTCCGGGGGGAAGACATGGCAGAGGCAGCTACGACCGCACCGCGGCGCTGGACCCAGAGGACGTTGGCTCCCTGGCTGTTCCTGGCCCCCGGGCTGATCATGTTCACGATCTACGTGCTCTGGCCCATCGTCGAAAGCGTGACCCTGTCCTTCTATGACTGGAACGGGCTTTACGACAGGGACGGCGCCTTCACGGGGACCTTCGTGGGCATGGGCAACTATGCCGAGCTGATGGGCGATCCGGCCTTTACCACCAGCCTGTGGAACAACCTGAAGTGGCTGGTCCTGTACATGCTCGCCCTACCGATCGGGCTGTTCATCGCGATCTTCCTGAACCAGACCGTGACCGGCATCCGGCTTTACAAGTCGCTGTTCTTCTTCCCCTTCGTCATCAGCCAGGTCGTCGTCGGCCTGATCTTCGCCTGGTTCTACGCGCCGAACTTCGGGCTGCTCTATCTGCTAACCGAAGCCATCACCGGCAAGGGCACGGCGATCCTGGCCGACCCGGACCTCGTGACCTATGGCATCATCGCCGCCGGGCTTTGGCCGCAGATCGCCTATGTGATGATCCTGTACCTCACCGGCCTGAACAACGTTGCCCCCGACCAGATCGAGGCCGCGCGGCTGGACGGGGCCAAGGGCTGGCGGATGCTGTGGTATGTCGTACTGCCGCAACTGCGCCCGGCCACCTTTATCGCGGTGATCGTCACCGTCATCGGCGCGCTGCGGTCCTTCGACCTGGTGTCGATCATGACCAGCGGCGGGCCGTTCGGATCGTCCCGCGTGCTCTCCTACTACATGTACGAGATGGCGCTGGGAGAGTTCGGTTTCCGCATGGGCTATGGTGCGGCCATCGCCGTCGTCCTGTTCGCCATCATGATGATCTTCATTTCGGGCTTCATCTGGAAGATGTGGCGCGACGAGAAGGAGCGCTAGGATGTTCCCGCGTCCGATCCAGAAATCCTCGACCGCCGCGCAGTGGGTCTACAGCATCGCCCTGCCCGTCGCGCTGCTCCTGTGGCTCTTCCCGCTGCTGGGCGTCGCGCTGACCTCACTGCGTCCGGCCTCGGACCTCGCGCAGGGGAACTACTTTGGGATGCCGTCGGGCATCGCCTGGGAGAACTACAAGTTCATCTTCACCGAAACGCCCATCGGTCAGTACATGCTGAATTCCATGTGGGTCACGATCCCCACCGTGATCGGCGCGGTCAGCCTCAGCCTGATGACCGGCTTCGCGCTGGCGGTCTACGGGTTCCGGGCGAACATTCTGGTGTTCTTCATGTTCGTGGCGGGAAACTTCGTGCCCTTCCAGATCCTGATGGTCCCCGTCCGCGACATGACGCTCCAGCTGGGCATGTACGACACCTGGTACGGGTTGGCACTTTTCCACATCGCGTTCCAGACCGGGTTCTGCACGCTCTTCATGCGGAACTTCATCAAGGCCCTTCCTTACGAACTGATCGAGGCCGCCCGGGTGGAAGGCGTCAGCGAATGGCGCATCTTCTGGTACATCGTCCTGCCCCTGATGCGCCCCGCCATCGCGGCGCTGTCGGTCCTTGTCTTCACCTTCATCTGGAACGACTTCTTCTGGGCCACCGTGCTGACGCAGGGCGTGGACAGCCAGCCGATCACCGCAGGCCTCTCCAGCCTCAACGGCCAGTGGATCGCCCAATGGCACCTCGTTTCGGCGGGGTCGATCCTCGCCGCCCTTCCGCCCGTCGCCATGTTCTTCCTGATGCAGAAGCACTTCATCGCGGGCCTTACCCTAGGAGCAGTCAAGTGACCAAAATTGCCTTCATCGGGGCGGGATCGACCGTCTTCATGAAGAACCTGATCGGCGATGCGCTGTCGATGCCGGCGCTGGCCGCAGCGACGATCAGCCTGATGGACATCGACGCCAAGCGGTTGGCCGAGTCCGAGCTGGTGGCGCGGAAGATGGTCGCCAGCCTTGGGGCTCCGGCCAAAGTGGAAACCCACATGGACCAGCGCCGGGCGATCGAAGGGGCGGATTTCGTGATCGTCGCCTTCCAGATCGGCGGCTACAAGCCCTGCACCGTCACCGATTTCGAGGTGCCGAAGCGGATGGGCCTGCGCCAGACCATCGCCGATACGCTGGGGATCGGCGGCATCATGCGCGGCCTGCGCACCGTGCCACATCTGTGGAAACTGGCCGAAGACATGCGCGCCGTCTGCCCCGACGCGATCATGCTGCAATACGTCAACCCGATGGCGATCAACACCTGGGCGCTGGGGGCGAAATACCCGGATGTCCGGCAGGTGGGTCTCTGCCACTCGGTCCAGGGCACGGCCGAGGAACTGGCGCGCGACCTGGAGATTCCGGTGTCCGACCTGCGCTACAGGGCGGCAGGGATCAACCACATGGCCTTCTACCTGAACTTCGAGGCGCGCCAGCCCGATGGGTCGTACCGCGACCTTTATCCCTTGCTGGAGGCCGGCTATCGCAAAGGCGCGATCCCGAAGCCCAGCAGCTGGAACGCGCGGTGCCCGAACAAGGTGCGCTACGAGGTGATGACGCATCTGGGCTATTTCGTCACCGAAAGCTCGGAGCATTTCGCGGAATATGTCCCGTGGTTCATCAAGAGCCACCGCCCCGACCTGATCGAAAGCTTCGTCATTCCGCTGGACGAATATCCGGTGCGCTGCGAGGAGCAGATCGCCAAGTGGGAGGCCCAGGCCGAGGAATACCGCCGCGCCGACAAGATCGTCGTGAAACCCACGCATGAATATGCGGCGACGATCATGAACTCGGTGGTGACGGGGGTGCCGTCGGTCATTTATGGCAATGTGCCGAACCGGGGCTACATCCCGCAGCTTCCGGCCGGGGCGGCGGTCGAGGTGCCGGTGCTGGTCGATGCGAACGGCTTGCAGCCGACCACGGTGAATGACATCCCGCCGCAGCTGGTCGCGCTGATGCGGACCAACGTGAACGTGCAGGAACTGACCGTGGCCGCGCTGATGGAAGAGAACCGCGAGCATGTCTATCACGCGGCGATGCTGGACCCGCATACCGCGGCCGAGCTGGACTTGCGCCAGATCCGCCAGCTGGTCGACGAGCTGATCGCCGCGCATGGCGACTGGATGCCGGCCTGGCTGCGCGGACGCCGGGCGGCGTGAAACCTATCGCGCGTCTGACCGTTTAGGACACCACAGCAGGAAGGCCCGGGAATGACCCCCTTTGCCCAGTTCGAGGATTTGCGGAACCGCTCGGTGTTCATCACCGGCGGAGGCTCTGGCATCGGGGCCGCGCTGACCGAGGCCTTCCTGCGGCAGGGCGCGAAGGTGGCCTTCTGCCAGCGGTCCGACGCGTCGACGTTCTGCGACGCGATGGAGCAGGCGACGGGGAACCGGCCCCTGTTCCTGCCGTGCGACATCTCGGTCACGGACCAGTTGCAGCTGACGCTGGCGACGGCGGCCAAGGTGAACGGGCCGATCACCGTGCTGGTCAACAACGCGGCCAACGACCAGCGGCACGAGACGTTGAAGACCGATCAGGCCTTCTGGGACTGGTCCATCGCGGTGAACCTGCGGTCCTACTTCTTCGCCTGCCAGTCGGTTATTCCGGGGATGCAGGCGGCGGGGGGCGGGTCGATCATCAATTTCAGCTCGATCAGCTTCATGATGGCCGACCAGGGCTATGCCGCCTATATCACGGCGAATGCCGGGATCGTCGGCATGACCCGCACCCTGGCGCGCGAGTTCGGGCCGGACCGCATCCGGGTGAACGCGGTGGCGCCGGGTTGGGTTCTGACCGAGCGGCAGAAAGAGATGTGGGTGACGCCGGAAAGCCTGTCGGCCCATCTGGCGCGGCAATGCATCCCCGACCCGATCCAGCCCGAGGACGTGGCGGGGACGGTGCTGTTCCTGGCCTCGGGCGCGTCGAAGATGATGACCTCGCAGACGCTGATCCTGGATGGGGGGTATATCTCGTCATGACCGTGACCCCCGCATGGATTGCCGTCGACTGGGGCACCTCGAACCTGCGCGCCTGGGCGATGGGGCCGGATGGCCGCGTGCTGGCCGAGGCCACCAGCGACGAGGGCATGGGCAAGCTCAGCCGAGAGGGGTTCGAGCCCGCGCTGCTGCGGCTGGTCGGGCCGTGGCTGGCCGACCGGCCGCCGGTCGTGGCCTGCGGGATGGTGGGCAGCCGCCAAGGCTGGTGCGAGGCGCCGTACCGGACAGTCCCCTGCACGCCGCTGGACCGGGGAGCGCTGGTCCTGGCACCGGCGACGGATGCGCGGCTGAAGGTCTGGATCGCACCGGGGTTGAAGCAGACCAGCCCCGCCGACGTGATGCGCGGCGAGGAAACCCAGATCGCGGGCGCGCTGCGGCTGTTGCCAGGATATGACGGCGTCCTCTGCCTGCCCGGCACCCATTCCAAGTGGGTCCACATCAGCGCGGGCGAGGTCGTCAGCTTCCAGACCTACATGACCGGCGAGATGTTCGCGCTTCTGTCCGAGGCGTCGGTCCTGCGCCACGGGATGCAGGGTGCGGGCTGGGACGAGGCGGCCTTCGACGCCGCCGTCTCGGACGCCCTGTCGCGGCCCGAACGCCTGGGCGCGCGGCTGTTCTCCCTTCGCGCCGAGGGGCTGATCGCCGGGCTGTCGCCCCAGGCCGCCCGGGCGCGGCTGTCTGGCCTCTTGATCGGCACCGAACTCGCCGCCGCCAGACCCTACTGGCTGGGCCAGCGCGTCACCCTGATCGGGGCCGAGACGCTGTCCGCCGCCTATGCCCGCGCATTGGCCGCGCAAGGGGTCGCGGCCCAGCGGCTGAACGCCACCGACTGCACATTGGCAGGCCTCGCCTCGCTTTCCCCCATGACCGAGGGCGCAAGATGACCCACCGCAACCTGATCGCAATCCTGCGCGGGATCACCCCGGCCGAGGCCGCCACCGCGGCGCAGGCCCTCGTGCAGGCCGGGATCACCCGGATCGAAGTGCCCCTGAACTCGCCCGACCCCTTCGCCTCGATCACCGCGATGGTGAAGGCCACGGAAGATGCCGAGATCGGCGCCGGCACCGTGCTGACGGTCGAGGACGTGGGCCGCGTCAAGGCGGCGGGCGGCAGCCTTGTCGTCTCGCCCAACTGCGACCCGGACGTGATCTGCGCCACCCGCGCGCAGGGCATGGCCTCCTGGCCCGGGGTGATGACGCCGACCGAATGCTTCGCGGCGATCAAGGCCGGGGCGACGGGGCTGAAGCTGTTCCCCGGCAGCCTGATCGGTCCCGAGGGGCTTAAGGCGATCCGCGCGGTCCTGCCGAAGGACTTGCCCGTCTATGCCGTCGGCGGCGCGGGACCGGCGAACTTTGCCGACTGGGCCAAGGCCGGGGCCAACGGGTTCGGCATCGGCACCGCGCTTTACACCCCCGGCCTGACCACCGCCGAGATCGCCACCCGCGCGACCGAGATCGTCGCGGCCTATGACAGGGTCTTCCCATGATCTACGACAGCCGCCCCTGCGAGCTGGGCGAAGGCCCGCTCTGGCACCCGCTGCGCAACGAACTGTTCTGGTTCGACATCCTGAACCGGACGCTGCATTCCAGGGCCACCTCCTGGCCGTTCGAGATCCATGTCTCGGCGGCCGGATGGATCAGCCGGGACGAGCTGCTGATCGCCTCGGAAACCGGGCTGTTCCGCTTCAACCTGGCGACCGCCGCCCGCACCCCGGTCGCCACCGTCGGGACCGCGCAGACCCGGTCGAACGACGGGCGCGCCGACCGGCAGGGCGGGTTCTGGTTCGGCACGATGGGAAAGAAGGCCGAAAAGGGCGCCGGCGCGATCTGGCGCTGGCACCGGGGCGAAGTGCGCCAGCTGTTCAAGGACATCTCGATCCCGAACTCGATCTGCTTTACCCCGGACGGGCGGGCGGCGCATTTCTCGGACACGCCGCAGGGCAAGGTGATGAAGGTCGCCCTCGACGCCGAGGGCTGGCCGCAGGGCGAGCCCCAGGTCTGGCACGACTTCGACCGGGCCGGGCTGAACCCGGACGGCGCGGTGATCGACGCCGAGGGCCGCTTCTGGAACGCGCAATGGGGCGAGGGCCGGGTTGCCTGCTATGCCCCCGACGGGGCTTTCCTGCAGGCGGTCGAGACCCCCGGCGCGCCGCAGACCTCGTGCCCGGCCTTTGGCGGCGACGACCTGTCCACGCTGTTTGTCACCACCGCCCTTGAACACATGGACGCCGAGGCGCGGGCGAAGCACCCGACCTCGGGCCAGGTTTTCGCCTTTCCCGGCATCGGCAAGGGCCTTTCCGAACCTCAGGTTTCCCTATGAAAAGAACGCTTGGCGTCTGCTACTACCCCGAACACTGGCCGGAACCGCAATGGGGCGAAGATGCCGCCCGGATGGCCGCGCTTGGCCTGACCTGGGTCCGCATCGGCGAATTTTCCTGGAGCCGGATGGAGCCGGAGCCGGGCCGCTACGACTGGGCCTGGCTTGACCGCGCGATCGAGGTGCTGGGCTCGAAGGGCCTGAAGGTCGTGCTGGGAACGCCCACGGCGACCCCACCGCGCTGGATGCTGGACCGCCACCCCGACATGCTGGCGGTGGACGCGCAGGGCCGGACCCGCGGCTTCGGCTCGCGCCGGCACTACGATTTCTCGCACCAGGGCTATCGCGGCGAATGTGCAAAGATCGTTACCGCGCTGGCGGAACGCTATGGCCGGAACCCCCATGTCGCCGCCTGGCAGACCGACAACGAATATGCCTGTCACGAGACCACGCTCAGCTACTCCGAGATCGCGAAGGCCGCGTTCCAGGACTGGCTGGCGCAGAAATACCAGTCGCCTGACGCGCTGAACCGGGCCTGGGGCAACGTGTTCTGGTCGATGGAGTACCGCGATTTCCGCGAGGTGGGGCTGCCGAACCTGACAGTGACCGAGGCGAACCCCAGTCACGTCATGGACTTCCGTCGCTTTGCCAGCGAGCAGGTCGTCAGTTTCAACCGGCTGCAGGTCGACATCCTCCGCAAGCATTCGGCGGCGCCCATCGCGCATAACTTCATGGGCGCGATCACCGAGTTCGACCATTGGGACGTGGGCGCGGACCTGGATATTGCCAGCTGGGACAGCTACCCGCTGGGCTTCCTGTCCGACCGAATCCCGGCGGATGCCGAACACAAGCGCCGCTTCGTGCGGCAGGGCGACCCGGACTTCCAGGCCTTCCACCACGACCTCTACCGCGCCGTGGGCCGGGGCCGCTGGTGGATCATGGAACAGCAGCCCGGCCCGGTGAACTGGGCGCCCTACAACCCGGACCCGCTGCCGGGGATGGCGCGGCTCTGGGCCTGGGAGGCTTTCGCGCACGGGGCCGAGGCGGTGTGCTATTTCCGCTGGCGGCAGGCGCCCTTCGCGCAGGAACAGATGCATGCGGGCCTTCTGCGCCCGGACAGCGCCCCCGCGCAGGCGTTTGGCGAGGCCGAGCAGGTGGCCCGGGAACTGGCGTCGATGCCGCCCACGGCCGAGACGGCCGCGGCGGACGTGGCGCTGGTCTTCGACTACGAATCCGACTGGGCCTGGCAGATCCAGCCGCAGGGGCGAAGCTTCAGCTACTTCTGGCTGGTGTTCCACGCCTACAAGGGCCTGCGCCGGCTGGGGCTGAACGTCGACATCGTCCGTCCCGACGTGGCGGACCTGTCGGCCTACAAGCTGGTGCTGGCACCGGGGCTCTTCACGCTGTCGGACCCGCTGAAGGCGGCGCTGGCGGGGTTCGGGGGGACGGCGATCCTTGGGCCGCGGACGAATTCCAGGACCAGGGACTTTGCGATCCCTGTGCCGCTTCCGCCCGCCCTGCCGGGGCTGGAGGCGGTGGTCGCCCGTGTCGAAAGCCTGCCGCCCGACGTGACCGTGCCGCTGGCCCAGGGCGGGGCGCTGGTGAACTGGCGCGAAAAGCTGGAAGGCCCGGCGCAGGTGGTCGAGACCAGCGAGGACGGCTGGCCCGTGCTGGTCTCTGCGGGCAAGCTGCACTATCTGGCCGGCTGGCCGGACGAGACCGCGCTGGCCCGTATCCTGCAACGCGCCTGCGCGGCCGAGGGGATCGAATGCGATCCCCTGCCCGAGGGGTTGCGGCGGCGCGACACCCCGACGCACCGGTTCCTGTTCAACTACAATCCGGTTCCGGCGGAATGGGGCGGGGTCAGCATACCCCCGGCAGGGGTGCACTGGATCGAGAAGTAGGGTGGGCATTTCTGCCCACCCCCTCCACTCGGTCCTCAGTCACTGGTTAATTCTTTTCGAACCGGCTTCGCCAAGCCATTGATTTTCTTTTGGCCGCCGGTCTGTCCACGCTGGTCACGCCTGCACCGCCACGCTGCCAGAAACCGGCAGGAAAGCCGCGGCGTTCGGACCAAGGGTCAGCCGCTCGCCCTGCAGGACCGCATGGATCGACGGCCCGGTCGGAGCGTCCACGCCCGCAACCGTGACCGACAGCGCCACCGGCGAGAGGTTGAACAGGCACAGAAGCGCCCCCTCCCCCTCGCCGCGGACGAAGCCAAGAACCGGCTCGGGCAGGTCGAGAAACCGCGTCCGGCCCGACCGCAGCGCCGGGGTGGCGCGACGGAAGGCAAGGACCTGGCGGTAATGCTCCATCACCGACCCCTGCGCGCCCTTCTGGCCCGCAACATGCCGGGCCGCCTGTTCAGCCTTCACAGGCAGCCAGGGCTTCACGGTCGAGAAGCCGCCAAAGTCCGTGTCGTCCCAGACCATCGGCGTGCGGGTGTTGTCGCGGCCGATCGGTTCGGGCCAGAAGTTGATGCCCTGCGGATCGGTCAGCTCCTCGAAGTCGAGGATCGTGTCGGTCTGCCCCAGCTCTTCGCCCTGCCAGAGGCAGACGGACCCCTCGAACGCCAGCAGAAGCGCGCCGGCCTGCTTCGCCACATCCTCGACCGAGGTGCCATGTTCGGCCCAGCGCGTCGCATGGCGGACGACGTCGTGGTTCGAGAATGCCCACATCGGCCAGCCGTCCGGGGCGCCCTTGAAGAACCCCTCGACCCGGTCGCGGAAGAAGCCGGCGGAATAGTCGTAGCCCATCAGTTCGAACGAGTAGCACTGATGCAGGCGGCCCGGCGCGGTGTATTCGCCCATCATGCGGATCGCATGGTGGCTTTCCCCCATCTCGCCCACCGAGGCCGCGCCGTATTCGTCCAGCAGCGTGCGGATGCGTTCCATCCAGAGCAGGTTCTCGGGCTGGTTCTTGGAAAACAGGTGGTACTGCATCCCGTAGGGGTTGCCCTCGGGTTCCTTCTTCACCCGGTAGTCGGCCGGGTCGTCGCGGAACAGGGGATCGTGGAAGAAGTAGTTCACCGTGTCGAAACGGAAGCCGTCCACGCCGCGTTCCAGCCAGAAGCGCATGTTCTCCAGCGCCCAGTCCTGCACGGCGGGATTGTGATAGTTCAGGTCGGGCTGCGAGCTGAGGAAGTTGTGCAGGTAATACTGCTTGCGCCGCGCGTCCCATTGCCAGGCCGGGCCGCCGAAGACCGAGAGCCAGTTGCAGGGCGGCATCCCGTCGTGGCGGGGATCGGCCCAGACGTACCAGTCGGCCTTGGGGTTCAGCCGGTCGCGGCGGCTTTCGGCGAAATAGGGGTGCTGGTCCGAGGTATGGCTGAGCACCTGGTCGATGATGACCTTCAGCCCCAGCCCATGCGCCTTGGTAACCAGCGCGTCGAAATCGCCCAGGGTGCCGAAGACCGGATCGACGTCGCAATAGTCGCTGACGTCATAGCCCATGTCCTTCATCGGGCTGCGGAAGAAGGGCGAGAGCCAGAGCGCGTCGACGCCAAGGTCGGCCAGATGGTCAAGCCGGCGGGTGATGCCCGGGAGGTCTCCGACCCCGTCGCCGTTCGAATCCTGGAAAGACCGCGGATAGACCTGATAGGTCACGGCACCACGCCACCAGTCGGACATTCCCACCCCCAGCTCGATAGCGCAGGCCATAGCGGGGCCTGTCGCGCTGCAAAAGCCCAAAGCGGTTGCGGGTGGTGGGTACCGTGGAAAATCCCGCGCTCTGCGGCACATCCGCAACGCAGGGCGAGGCTGTAACGGTGACAATATCGCGGTTGACCCCGACAGCCCCCGCGCGCACCTTGCCGGCCTGAACCGGAGCGCCCGCATGTCCAAAGCCCCCCTGATCACCCCCGTCCTGATCGCCGGCTGCGTGATCCTGATGATCTCCTTCGCGGTCCGGGCCAGTTTCGGTGTCTTCCAGATCCCTATCGCCGAGGAGTTCGGCTGGATGCGTGCCGATTTCTCGCTGGCCATCGCGATCCAGAACCTGGCCTGGGGGATCGGTCAGCCGCTGTTCGGCGCGCTGGCGGAACGGTTCGGGGACCGCAAGGCGATCATCGCGGGTGCGCTGATGTATGCGGCGGGTCTAGTCCTGTCGGCCTATGCCGTGACGCCGGGCCAGCACCAGCTGCTGGCGATCATGGTGGGCTTCGGCATTGCCGGGACCGGGTTCGGCGTGATCCTGGCCATCGTCGGCCGGGCCTCCAGCCCCGAGAACCGGTCGATGGCGCTTGGCATCGCCACCGCAGCCGGGTCGGCGGGACAGGTCTTCGGCGCGCCGACGGCCGAGTTCCTGCTGCAAAGCTACAGCTGGCAGACCGTGTTCGTGATCTTCGCGGCGGTGATCCTGGCGACCCTTGCCGCCCTGCCCTTCCTGCGCAGCCCGCAACTCGCCTCGAAGCAGGAGCTGGAGGAAAGCCTGGGGACCGTGCTGATCCGGGCCTTCAAGGACCCGTCCTACACGCTGATCTTCCTGGGCTTCTTTTCCTGCGGTTATCAGCTGGCCTTCATCACCGCCCACTTCCCCGCCTTCGTGACCGAGCTGTGTTCCCCCATCGACGCGGGGTCCACGCTGGCCGGGCTGGGGATCACCACGACCTCGGCGCTGGGGGCGGTGTCGATTGCGGTGATCGGCCTGTTCAACATCGTCGGCACGCTGACCGCCGGGTATCTGGGCAAGCGCTACACCAAGAAATACCTCCTGTTCGCGATCTATGTCGGCCGCACCATCGCGGCGGCGGCGTTCATCCTGTTGCCTATCACGCCCCTGTCTGTGCTGGTGTTCTCGGCCGTGATGGGGTCCTTGTGGCTGGCGACGGTGCCGCTGACCAGCGGATTGGTCGCGCATATCTACGGCATCCGCTACATGGGCACGCTTTACGGCGTGGTGTTCCTGTCGCACCAGATTGGCGGCTTCCTGGGCGTGTGGCTCGGCGGGCGGATGTATGACCTGAACGGTGACTACACGCTGGTCTGGTGGATCGGCGTCGGCGTCGGCGCGTTCAGCGCGCTGGTCCACCTGCCGATTCGCGAAAGGGTGATGCCGGTCGGCCAGCCAGCCTAGTTCGGCATCGGCTGGACGATCAGCACCTCAAGGTCGCGGTCGGGCGCGTAGTCGGTCTTTTCGACCACGAAGGTCGTGGGGCCGGTCTTTTTCACGCCGTCCGCGCAAAGCGACAGCACGTTCCCCGGCGCGCCCTTGTCCAGCGTGAGGGTGAACTTGCCGATGGGGCCGGCCCAGCTGTTCGCGGTGCGCAGGACGTAAGAGATGTTGTAGGCGGTGCCGTAGCTCCCGAACTCGTCGCCCTCGGGGTTCTTCAACGCCTTGGCGATGGCCTTCGAAGTGCCGTCGTCGATGCAGTATTGGTCCTTCAGGTAGGTCTGGTAGTCCTCGGGCGGGTCGGACCAGTAGAACAGGCCCCCCGGCGGGCGGTTGGTGTAGCTGTGGCTGATCGTGACCGATTTCCCCGCGGGGAAAGTCTGCGTCCAGTGGTAGCGCGTGACGATGGCCCAGGCGCCGTAGACGTCAGGCGGGATGTCGCTGGCCGCGTCACCCTCGTAGTATTCCGCCAGCCCCAGCGCGGCGACTTCGTTCCGCTTGTCCTCGGGGAGGGCCATCAGCACCTCGCGCACCGCCATGTAGTCCAGCGTCAGCGGGATGCCGAAGCGGGCAAGGTCCGCGGTCACGTCGCGGCCGGGGTTGTCGTATTGCTTCGAGGGCGGGTTCGGCTGGTCCCAGCCCTCTTCGATCACGGCGATCCGGTCGATGGTGACCTGGACCGGTTGGCCGTCCACAGTGGCGGTGAAGCCCACTAGGTCCGGCTGCGTCAGGTCCTCAGGCAGGTTCATCATCGCCTCGTAGCCCGACCAGACGCCCACGGGCGGCAGGGGGAAGACCACCTCTCCGGTCACGTCCTGGTCGGTGGTGTTGCGGAAGAGGTAGTCGACCGAGACCTTGTCGATGCCAATGAACAGCCGTTCCTCTTCCATCGCCACGGCGTCGGTCTGGCCGAAGGTAAGGCCGGTGGCGGACAGCCCGCCAAAGCCGTCATTGCCAAGCGCGGGGCTGGCGAGGAGAAGAGCGGGAAAGAGGAGAGAACGCATCGAAACCTCCGAGGGAATGACAGCATCTGATGCCGGGAAGCGCGGACCCGCAAGTCTGGAGAAGCTTCTTCTTTCGTCCATTTTTTAGGCGGCTGCCCTTGCGCCCGTCCCGCCGAGTTGCCACAAATCCCGGACCCCCCGAAAGGTCCGCCCCATGCGCATCGGCATTGCCGCCCTCGTCCTCGCCTATGTCCTGAGCCAGTTCTACCGCGCGTTCCTGGCGGTGATGACGCCGGTGCTGACCGCCGACCTGGGCGTCTCGGCGGCCGAGCTGGCCTCGGCCTCGGGCTGGTGGTTCCTGGCCTTTGCCGCGATGCAGGTGCCGATCGGCTCCTGGCTGGACCGGGTCGGGCCGCGGCTCACGTCGGGGCTGCTGCTGGCGCTGGGGGCGGTCGGCGCGCTGATCTTCAGCCAGGCGACCGGGGCCTTGCAGATCAAGCTGGCGATGGCGCTGATCGGCGCGGGCTGTGCGCCGGTGCTGATGGCGGGCTATTTCATGTTCGCCCGAAGCTATTCGCCCGCCGTCTTTGGCACGCTCGCGGCGCTGATGCTGGGAGTGGGGACGCTGGGGAACGTCGCGGCCTCGCTGCCCCTGTCCTGGGCCGTGACCGCCTTCGGCTGGCGCGAGACGGTGATGGGCCTTGCCGCGATCACCGGGGCGGTGGCGCTGGCGATCCTGCTTCTGGTGCGCGACCCCGAGAAGCTGGAGGGCGCGCGGGGCGGCTCGATGCTGGAACTGCTGAAGATGCCGGTGCTGTGGCCGATCCTGGCGATGATGGTGGTCTGCTACGCCCCCATCGCCGGGCTGCGCGGGTTGTGGATCGGGCCGTACTTTGCGGACGTGCATGGTGCCGGGCAGGCCGAGATCGCGCAGGTCAGCCTTTGGGTCGGGCTTGCGATGGTGGCGGGCAACTTCGCCTATGGGCCTCTGGACCGCTGGCTGGGGCGGCGGAAGCTGGTGGTGCTGGTCGGCAATGCGGTGACGCTGGCCTGCCTGTTCGCGCTGTGGTGGTTTGCTGCCGCGTCGGCAGGGGTGGTCACGGCGATTCTGGTCGCCGCCGGGTTCTTCGGTGCGACCTTCCCCATCGTGCTGGCGCATGGCCGATCCTTCGTCCCCGCGCATCTGACCGGGCGGGGCGTCACCCTTCTGAACCTCTTCGGCATCGCGCCCATCGGCATCGCCCAGATCGTCACCGGGCGCATCCATGCCGCGACCGAGCCGGTCACGCCCTCGGCCCCCTACGAGGCGGTGTTCCTGTTCTTTGCCGTGGCCACAGCCATCGGGCTTTTCGTCTATCTCTGGTCACAGGACCGGCCGCACTGACGCACCCGAGTCGAATCCGCTTTCCCCGGCGCGGGCCTTGCGCTATGGGCCGCCCGTCCCCGATGGGCGGGGGCGACAAGGAGAACCCCGATGGGCTACAAGGTCGTCGTCGCGGGTGCCACGGGCAACGTGGGCCGCGAAATGCTGAACATCCTCGCCGAGCGCGAGTTCCCGGTCGATGAGATCGTTGCGCTCGCGTCGCGCAAATCTCTCGGCACTGAAGTCAGCTTTGGCGACAAGACTATCAAGACCAAGGACCTGGACACTTTCGACTTCACCGGCTGGGACATCGCGCTTTTCGCCGTGGGGTCCGAGGCGACGAGGGTCTATGCCCCCAAGGCAGCGGCTGCGGGCTGCGTGGTGATCGACAACTCCTCGCTCTACCGCTACGACCCGGAAATCCCGCTGATCGTGCCGGAAGTGAACGCCGACGCGATCCACGCCTACAAGAACAAGAACATCATCGCGAACCCCAACTGCTCGACCGCGCAGATGGTGGTGGCGCTGAAGCCGCTGCATGACCGCGCGAAGATCAAGCGGGTGGTGGTTTCGACCTACCAGTCCGTCTCGGGCGCCGGGAAGGAAGGGATGGACGAGCTCTGGAACCAGACCAAGGCCGTCTACAACCCGACCGACGAGGTCCCGCCGAAGAAGTTCTCCAAGCAGATCGCCTTCAACGTGATCCCGCATATCGACGTCTTCCTGGACAGTGGCGAGACCAAGGAAGAATGGAAGATGGTGGCCGAGACGAAGAAGATCCTCGACCCGTCGATCAAGGTCACCGCGACCTGCGTCCGCGTGCCGGTCTTCGTCGGCCATTCGGAAGCGATCAACATCGAGACCGAGGAATTCCTGGACTGGCAGGAAGCCCAGGACATCCTGCGGGAATCGCCCGGCGTCATGCTGGTCGACAAGCGGGAGCCCGGTGGCTACATCACGCCGATCGAATGCGTGGGCGAGTTTGCGACCTATGTCTCCCGCGTGCGTCAGGACTCGACGATCGAGAACGGCCTGAACCTGTGGTGCGTCAGCGACAACCTGCGCAAGGGCGCGGCGCTGAACGCGGTGCAGATCGCCGAGCTTCTGGGCCAGAAGGTGCTCAAGAAGGGCTGAGCTGTCCTTTCCCGGCAGAACTGGGACCCCGGCCGCCAGCCGGGGTCCTTTTCATTGCGGTACGGCGCTTACCGGGTCTGCGCGCGCCCCGAAGCAGTGCGGGCCGCGCTGACTTCACGTCAGGCGTGCGTCTGACGTGACGTCACAGTGACGTTAACGTCAACTGGTCTGGTAATCTTGTCCGGGGCTTCGCATCTGCCGGTGCAGATGCTTCCCGACACGAGTTTGACCATGACCGAGCTTCCGACCGACGTGATGACCATCCGCGAGATGTGCGAGGCCTATGACGTGACCCCGCGGACCTTGCGGTTTTACGAGGCCAAGGAGCTGCTGACCCCGATCCGCGTCGGGACCCGGCGGTTGTTCACCCGGCGAGACCGGGCGCGGCTGGCGCTGATCCTGCGCGGCAAACGCTTCGGCTTCAGCCTTGAGGACATCCGGCAGACGCTGGACCTGTACGACCGCGAAGGCGGTGCCTCGGCCCAGCGGCAAAAGGCCTATGACCTCGGTGTGAAACGCCTGGCCGAGATGGAGGCCCAGCGCGCCGAACTGGACCTGGCGATTGCGGACCTGAAGGCCGAACTGGCCGATGCGGAGGCCAAGGGCCTCGTGCCCCGGCGCGCGGCCTGACAAGACCCGCGCCACGTGGCGCGACAGACAAAGGGAAGAGGACGAAATGCCCAGCTATACCGCCCCCGTGAAGGACATGCAGTTCCTGCTGCACGACCTGCTGAAGATCAGCGAAGCCGACATTCCGGGCTATGCCGAGCTTGACCGCAGCTTCACCGGGGCGGTGCTGGACGAGGCCGCCAAGGTGGCGCAGGACGTCCTGGCGCCTCTGAACGCGGTGGGCGATGTCGAGGGCTGCGTGCTGGAGAACGGAGTCGTCCGCACGCCGAAAGGCTTCAAGGAGGCGTTCCGCACCCTGTCCGAAGGCGGCTGGATGTCGCTGGACGCTGCCCCGGACTATGGCGGGCAGGGGCTGCCCTACCTGATGCATACGGCCGTGAACGAGACCTTTGTTTCGGCCAACATGGCCTTCAACATGTACCAGGGGCTGACGCATGGGGCCTATTCCGCGATCCTGGCGCATGGGACCGAGGAGCAGAAGGCGAAGTGGCTGCCGAAGCTGGTGACGTGCGACTGGACGGGCACGATGAACCTGACCGAGCCGCATTGCGGCACGGACCTCGGGCTTCTCCGCACAAAGGCCGAGCCGCAGGCGGACGGGTCCTACAAGATTACCGGGCAGAAGATCTTCATTTCGGCCGGCGATCATGACATGGCCGAGAACATCGTCCACCTGGTGCTGGCGAAAGCGCCGGGCGGGGGCGAGGGGACGAAGGGGATCAGCCTCTTCATCGTGCCGAAGTTCCTGGTGAATGACGACGGCTCGCTGGGCCATCGCAATGCCGTGTCCGTGGGCAAGGTCGAAGAGAAGATGGGCATCCACGGCAACGCGACCTGCGTGATGAACTACGACGGCGCGACGGGCTGGCTGCTGGGCGAGCTTCACAAGGGCATGAAGGCCATGTTCACGATGATGAACGAGGCCCGGCTTGGCGTGGCGCTGCAGGGCTATGCGGTGGCCGAGGCGGCCTACCAGAATGCGCTGGCCTATGCGAAGGATCGCCTGCAGGGCCGCGACGTGACCGGCGCGAAGAACCCGAATGGTCCCGCCGATCCGCTGATCGTCCACCCGGACATCCGCCGCAATCTGATGGAGCAGAAGAGCTTCGTCGAAGGCGCCCGCGCGCTGACCTACTGGGGCGCGACCCTGATCGACCGCGCGCACCAGGGCGACGCGGCGGCGGACGGGCTGATCGGGCTTCTGACCCCGGTGCTCAAGGGCTTCCAGACCGACAAGGGGTTCGAGATGGCAGTGCAGGCCCAGCAGGTCTATGGCGGGCATGGCTATATCGAGGAATGGGGCATGTCGCAGTTCGCCCGCGACGCCCGGATCGCCATGATCTACGAAGGCGCGAACGGCGTGCAGGCGCTGGACCTCGTGGGCCGGAAACTTGCGACCGACGGCGGCAAGCATGTGATGGCCTTCTTTGAAATGGTGAAGGCCGAATGCAAGGCGCATGACGGCGACGAGCGGATGAGGGGGTTCGTGGAACCGCTGAAAACCGCGTCCAAGGCGCTGCAACAGGCGGGGATGTTCTTCATGCAGAACGGGATGAAGAACCCGAACGCCGCGCTGGCCGGATCCTACGACTTCATGCACATGATGGGCCATGTCTGCCTTGGGCTGATGTGGACGCGCATGGCCAAGGCCGCCTATGAGGCGCTGGACGCCGGCGCGCAGGACCGCGACTTCTACGAGGCGAAGATCGCCACCGGGCGGTTCTACATGGCGCGCCAGCTGCCCGCCTGCGCGATGCACCTGATGCGCATCGAAAGCGGCGCCGATCCCGTCATGGCGCTGGCCGCCGAGGCGTTCTAGGCTTTGGCATCCGGGACGGGTCATGAGGCTCGTCCCAGCCGGGTCTTGGAGGGATGGGCATGAAACTCTACTGCTTCGCGGAAAGCGGCAACGCCTACAAATGCGCCTTGGCGCTGGAGATGACGCGTCTCGACTGGGAGCCGGTCTTCGTCGACTTCTTCAAGGGCGAGGCGCGGAGCGCGGAGTTCAAGAAGATCAACGAGATGGGCGAAGTGCCGGTGCTGGTCGACGGCGAGACGACGCTGACCCAGTCGGGCGTCATCTTGGACTACATTTCGTCCAAGACGGGACAGTTGGGCGGCCGGTCCGCCGCCGAACGGCGCGAAGTGCTGCGCTGGCTTTTCTGGGACAACCACAAACTGTCCACCACCATCGGCACCTGCCGCTTCCTGATGAACTTCTTGCCGCCCGAAAAACGGCCCGAGGCCGTGATCCCCTTCCTGCAGGGCCGGTTGAAAGCCGCCTACGCCGTGCTGAACGACCACCTTGCAGAGCGCGACTGGATCGTGGGCGACGGGGTGACGATCGCCGACCTTAGCTGCAGCGGCTATCTCTTCTATCCCGAGCCCTACGGCTTCACCCGCACGGACTGGCCGCACATCGACGCCTGGCTGACCCGCATCAGCGACCTGCCCGGCTGGAAACACCCCTACGACCTGATGCAGCGGGCCTTCCCCGCGTAAGGAGACCTTCGATGACCGACGCCTACATCTACGACGCCGTCCGCAGCCCCCGCGGCAAGGGCCGTCCCGACGGGTCTCTGCACGAACTGACCTCGGTCGCGTTGTCGGCCAAGGTGCTGAACGCAGTGAAGGAGCGGAACGGGCTGGAGGGTCAGGCGGTTGAGGACGTGATCTGGGGCAACGTCACCCAGGTGGGCGAGCAGGGCGGCTGCCTGGCGCGGTCGGCGGTGCTGGCCAGCGACCTTGACGAACGCATCCCCGGACTTGCGATCAACCGGTTCTGCGCCTCGGGAATGGAGGCGGTGAACCTGGCGGCGAACCAGGTCAAGGGCGGCGCGGGGCAGGCCTATATCGCGGGCGGGGTCGAGATGATGGGCCGCGTCGCGATGGGCTCGGACGGTGCGGCGATTGCCGTGGACCCTGGGCTGGCGATGAAGACCTACTTCGTGCCGCAGGGGATCAGCGCAGACATCATCGCCACCGAATACGGCTTTACCCGCGACCAGGCCGATGCGCTGGCCGTCGAATCCCAGCGCCGGGCCGCCGTAGCGTGGGCCGAGGGGCGGTTCGAGAAATCCGTCCTGACCATCGCAGACCAGAACGGCCTGCCGATCCTTGCGACCGACGAATACATGCGCCCCGGCACCGACATGCAGGCGCTTGGCGCGTTGCGGCCGGCGTTCAAGGACATGGGCGAGGTGATGCCCGGTTTCGACAAGGTCGCGATGATGAAGTACCCGCATCTGGAGCGGATCAACCACATCCACCATGCAGGGAACTCCAGCGGGATCGTGGACGGGGCGGCGGCGGTGCTGATCGGCAATGCCGAGTTCGGCAAGGCGCACGGGCTGAAGCCGCGCGCCCGCATCCGCGCCACGGCGAAGATCGGGACCGACCCGACGATCATGCTGACCGGCCCGGTCCCGGCGACGCAGAAGATCCTGAAGGACAGCGGCATCAGCATCCGCGACATCGACCTCTTCGAGGTCAACGAAGCCTTCGCCTCCGTCGTCCTGCGCTTCCAGCAGGCCTTCGACGTGGACCCCGCGCTGGTCAACGTCAACGGCGGGGCGATCGCGATGGGCCATCCGCTTGGCGCGACCGGGGCGATCATCATCGGCACGCTTCTGGACGAGCTGGAGCGCCAGGACAAGGAGCTGGGCCTTGCCACGCTGTGCATTGCCTCGGGCATGGGCGCGGCCACGATCATCGAGCGCGTGTGATGCCGATCCGCGACAGGGATGAGCAAAACGGCAGACAGCCAGCGTCAGTCCGCGCTGGTGTCGCTTTTGCATCTGGAACTGTCGCAATCCTACGTCGCGCTGTGGGTGATTCTCCCAAGCTGGGTGCTTCCCTGGATTGCAGCACAAGGTTTTCGCGACATGCATTCGTCCCATTCGGCCCAGCTTCGCTTGCGGGGCGAGATGCTTCTGCAAGGCAGGATCGACGACCTGCTGGACGCCTATCTGTTCCCGCTGCCGATCTTCCTGCCCGAGCGCCGGATGCTGCTTCTGGGGCCGGATCACGCGCGGCTTGTGCTGGCGCTGTTGCACGACCAGCTGGTCCGGACGGGCATCGTGGCGGTCCGGCCCGAGTTGCGCGCGGTGGAACTTCCGCGGGACGGGCGCTATCGGCTTTGGGCGGACTGGCACGAGATCGACGCCTCGGGCGAGACGCGCAGCTCTTCGGCGATCTACTACTGCCGCACGACGGCGCTTGGCCCGCGGATCGAGATGGTCAACTATACGCGCCTGTCGATGCCCGAGCTGAACCACGAGTTCGAGGCACTGGCCCTGTCCGCCTGACGCCGGGCCGCTTCCGGTCGGGCGGCCCCCAACCGGATGGAGAGCCCGCGTGCCCGTGATTGACCCCGCCAAGGTGCCGGTAAAGACCGGATCGATCTACCCCGAACCCTATGCCAGCATGATGCAGGGCCGATCCTCGTTGCGGCTGGGCGAGGCGGGCGGGCTGACGCAGTTCGGGGTCAACCTGGTGACACTGGCACCCGGCGCGCTGTCAAGCCTGCGCCATTGGCACCGGCACGAGGATGAGTTCGTGATGGTGACCGAGGGGGAATGCACCCTGGTCCAGGACGCGGGCGAGACGGTGATGCGTCCCGGCGACTGCGCGGCCTTTCCGGCGGGGTCCACGGACGGCCACCACTTCATCAACCGGACCGACCGGCTGGCACGCTTCCTGGTCGTCGGCTCGAAGGCCCCGCGCGAGGTGGCGACCTATTCCGACGTCGATCTTGTCTGCGAGATCGAGGGCGGCAAGGCGCGCTTCACCTACAAGGACGGCACCGACTGGACAGGGCCGAGATGAACCCTGTCGAGATCTTCCAGCAGGCGCTTGATGCGGTGACCCGGGCGGTGCGGGACCGGGATTTCGACGCCTACATGGAGTTGATCGACCTGCCGTATCTGGTGCAGACGCGCAGCGCGACGCATCTGGTGACAGAGGCCGAGGGCTTGCGCCCAAGCTTCCTGGCCCTGGCCGATGGCCTTGGGTCGCGTCGGATCACGCATTACGAACGGGTCGCGCGCAAGGCCGATTATGTGGCGCGGGACCGGATCGAGGGCTGGCACCACAGCCACCTCATCTCGGATGGCGAGCCGCTGGCCCTTCCGCACCTGTCACGTCACGTCCTGGTGCGGCGGGATGATAGCTGGCTGTTTTCGGAAGCGCAGTACGACATGATCGAGGCTGCGCACTGGCCGCTGACCGAGGCGGATTTCTTCGGCCATGCCGATGCGCGTAACCGGCGGGCGGGACCGTGATCGTCCGCCCCGGCCAGATCCGGCGCAGCGAGACGCCCGCTGCCGATGTGCCTCGCCTTGGCCGGGCCGAGACGTTGCACCTGTCGGATGCAGGCGGGCTGACGCAGTTCGGGGTCCATCTGCAGACGCTGCATCCCGGAGCCTCGACCGGGGCGCGGCACTGGCATTCCGCCGAGGACGAGTTCCTGTTCGTGCTGGATGGCTGCGTGACGCTGCGGGACGATCAGGGCGCGCAGGACCTGGGTCCGGACGATGCCGTCTGCTGGCCGCAGGGTCGGGCCAACGGGCACTGCCTGATGAACCACAGTACGACGCCGTGCCGGTACCTGATCGTCGGCAGCCGCGCGCAGGGTGATGTCTGCACCTACCCCGACGAGGGCCGCCGCCAGATCAACGAGGCCAGGACCTGGCGCATCGAGGCCGCGGACGGCTCGGTGGTGAAGTCCGGCGATCTGCCGCCCGAGCTGCTGGGCCTGCGCGCGCCCTGGGGACGGCCGTTCGACGGGCTCGACCGGCCGCAGGTGATCCGCGCGGGCTCGGTTCCGGGGACCAGCGACCCCGGCTCGGCCGCTGGTCTGTTTGGCGGTCTTGGCGACTACGTCGCCTGGCCGCTGTCGGACGCCGGGGGCCTGACCCAGTTCGGCGCCTTCACCGAAACGCTGATGCCCGGAGGACGGTCCAGCCACCGGCACTGGCACGCCGAGGAAGACGAGTTCCTGTACACGCTGGACGGCGTGGTCACCCTGCACGAGGACGGTGGTCCGCAGGACCTGCCGCCAGGAAGCTGCGTCTGCTGGCCTGCAGGGGTGGCGAACGGGCATTGCCTGGAAAACCGCACCAACGGTCCGGTCCGGTACCTCGTCGTCGGCACGCGCCTGCCCGAGGACGAGGTCACCTATCCCGACATCGACCTGCACTGCACCCGCCGTGGCGGACGTCGCACCCTGTCGCACAAGGACGGGACGCCCTATCCGGGCTGGCCGCGCGAGGACCAGCGATGAGCACGCAGAATTATTTTGAAAAGTCGGGAACCGAACCTGCAGCCTTGGGTTGTAATTATCGTATTGGTATGTCCGCAAGGATGCATTTCTTGAGTGCCGGTCGCCTCTTGCAGCGGGGTGGCCTTCCCCCCGATTGCGAAGGAGACATATTGATGCCGGCATCGGCCATCCTGCAGACCTACCTCGACGACATGGGCCGGATCGTGATGAACGAATGGTTCGAGGACTATGCCGCACGCGTCCAGCTGCCACTGATCATACTGACGTCGTCGGCCACGCTGACCGTCACGACCCGCGAGGACCTGGAGGACGGGTTCGACAACTTCGTGGAAATGATCCGCAGCCACGGCGTGACCCGCATGATCCGCACCGTGCAAGCAGCCACCTATCAGGGCAACGACCACGTCGTCGGCGTCTATGAGACCAAGCTGATGGCGGGCGAGAAGCTTGCCCTTCCGGTCTTCCATTCGAAGATGTGGATCGGCTGCTACGGCGGCGTCTGGAAGGCGATCAAGATCCACAACACCACCAAAGAGGCGCGCTGGCCGATGCTGCTGACGCGTCTCGCGCCCGAACACTGGCTATCCGAGGAGTTCTGAGATGCCCGACTTCACCATGACCACCGACGCCGACGGCGTCGCCACTATCACCTGGGACGTTCCGTCGAAGTCGATGAACGTCATGTCGACCGAGGCGTTCATGGTGCTGAACGGCCTTGTCGACCAGGCGCTGGCGGATGGGTCGGTGAAGGGGGTGATCATCACCTCGGGCAAGAAGGACTTTGCCGGGGGCATGGACCTGAACGTCATCGCCCAGATGCGGGCCGGGGGCGCCGGGGCGATCTTCGATGGTGTGATGCAGATGCACCAGGTCCTGCGCAAGATCGAGCGTGCGGGTATGGACCCGAAGACGCTGAAGGGCGGCAAGCCCATCGTGGCCGCCCTGCCGGGGACGGCGCTGGGGATCGGGCTGGAGCTTCCGCTCTCGTGCCACCGGATCATCGCCGCGGACAATCCGAAGGCGAAGATCGGCCTGCCCGAGATCATGGTCGGCATCTTCCCCGGCGCGGGCGGAACGACGCGGCTCGTCCGCAAGCTGGGCGCGATGGCCGCCGCACCGTTCCTGTTGGAGGGCAAGCTTTCGTCTCCGAAAGAGGCGAAGGCCGCCGGGATCATCGACGAGGTCGTTGCGCCCCAGGACCTGTTGAAGCGGGCAAAGGAATGGGTGCTGTCCGCCACGGATGCGGACTTGGTGAAGCCCTGGGACGCCAAGGGCTACAAGATGCCCGGCGGCGCGCCCTATCATCCGGCAGGGTTCATGACCTTCGTCGGGGCCAGCGCGATGGTGCATGGCAAGACGATGGGCGTCTATCCCGCGGCGAAGGCCCTGCTGGCGGCGGTGTATGAGGGCGCGCTGGTGCCGTTCGACACCGCGCTGAAGATCGAGGCGCGGCACTTCACCTCGGTCCTGATGAACCCCTCGTCCAGCGCGATGATCCGCAGCCTCTTCATCAACAAGGAGGCGCTGGAAAAGGGCGCGAACCGGCCCAAGGTCGAGGACATGGCCGTGAAGAAGCTGGGCGTGATCGGTGCGGGGATGATGGGCGCGGGCATCGCCTATGTCGCCGCCAATGCCGGGATCGAGGTGGTTCTGATCGACTCCACGCAGGAAGCGGCGGATCGCGGCAAGGCGCATTCCGAGGGCATCCTCGACAAGGGGATGAAGCGCGGCAAGGTGACGGCGGAGAAGAAGGCCGAGGTGCTGGGCCGGATCACCGCGACGCCGGAATATGCGGCGCTGGCGGGCGTTGACCTGGTGGTCGAGGCGGTGTTCGAGGACCCGAAGGTGAAGGCCGAGGTCACGGCGAAGGTCGAGGCGGCGGTGGGTGCTGACTGCATCTATGCGACCAACACCTCCACACTGCCGATCACCGGCTTGGCGGCGGCCAGCAAGCGGCCCGAGCAATTCATCGGCATCCACTTCTTCAGCCCCGTCGACAAGATGATGCTGGTCGAGATCATCCGCGGCAAGACGACCGGCGACAAGGCGGTGGCCAAGGCGCTGGATTTCGTGCGGCAGATCCGCAAGACCCCCATCGTCGTCAACGACGCGCGGTTCTTCTACGCCAACCGCTGCATCATCCCCTACATCAACGAAGGCATCCGCATGGTGGCCGAGGGCGTGGAACCAGCGCTGGTCGAGAATGCCGCGAAGCTGGTGGGGATGCCGCTGGGTCCGCTGCAGCTGGTCGATGAAACCTCGATCGACCTTGGGGTGAAGATCGCCAAGGCCACCAAGGCGGCGATGGGCAAGGACTACCCCGACGAGGCGGTGGATCATGTCCTGTTCTGGATGGCCGACCAGGGGCGGCTCGGCAAGAAGGCCAATGCGGGCTTCTACGCCTATTCCGACAAGGGGGAACGTCTGGGCCTGTGGGAGGGGCTGGAGCAGAAGTACCCGCTGGACAAGATGCAGCCTTCGCTGGCTGACGTGCAACACCGTCTCCTCTTCGCGCAGGTGCTGGAAGCCGTTCGGGCTCTGGAAGAGGGCGTGTTGACCGACATCCGCGAGGGCGATGTGGGCGCGATTCTGGGCTGGGGTTTCGCGCCCTGGTCTGGCGGGCCGTTCAGCTGGCTCGACATGATCGGCGCAGGCCGCGCAGTGGAAATCTGCCGGGGCCTGACGGCGCAGTTCGGGCCACGCTTCCATGCGCCGGCCTTGCTGCGGGAAATGGCCGAGACGGGTCAGACCTTCTATGGCCGGTTCGCGGGCGAGAAGGCCGCAGCGTAAAGGGCCAGCGTAGGGTGGGCGATATCGCCCACCCTACCCATGCCATCAAGGATTGACGTGGTTCGGCAAGGGTTGCCCCTCGACCCAGGCAATCAGGTTCGTCACCGCCATCATCCCCATGTTCTCGCGCACCTCCAGGCAGGCGGTGCCGAGATGCGGCAGCAGGGTGACGTTCTCCATCGCCATGAGCGCGGCCGGGACCTTCGGCTCGAACTCATAGACATCAAGCCCGGCGCCCGCGATCCGACCTGCCTGCAGCGCGTCGATCAGCGCCGCCTCGTCCACCACGTCGCCGCGAGAGATGTTCACGAAGATGCCTGAGGGCTTCATCATCCCAAGGACGCTGGCATCGATCAGGTGATAGGTCGCCTTGCCCCCAGGCACTGCGACCACTACGAAATCCGCCGCCATCGCCTCGTCCATCTCGACCTGCCGTGCTGGCAGACCGGGGTCGGCGACGCGGGAGCGGTTGTAGAACACCACCTCCATGTCGAAGCCGTAGTGGCAGCGTCGGGCAATCGCCTTGCCGATCCGGCCCATTCCGATCACCCCCAACCGCTTGCCGGTGACGTGGGTCCCCAGCATCTGCACCGGCCCCCAGCCGTCCCACTTGCCCGCGCGCAGGATTCGTTCACCCTCGCCCAGGCGGCGCGCGGTCATCAGGATCAGGGACAGCGCGATGTCGGCCGTCGCATCCGTGACCGCACCGGGAGTATTGGTGACCGCGATGCCCGCCGCCCTGGCGGCCTCGGCGTCGATGTGGTTGTAGCCCACCCCGAAGTTCGCGAGGATCCTCGCCCGCGGCTGGGGAACATCCGCGAAGACCTCGGCGCGGAAGAGATCGCCCAGCGTCGGCAGAACGGCGTCATAGTCGCGAAGCGCGGCTCGCAATTCCTCGGGTGTCAGCACATCCGTCCGGTCGCGGAGGGTCACGTCGAACCTCGCACGCGCGGCGTCGAGAACGCGGTCGGGCAGGCGGCGTGTGATGAGGAGCTTCTGTTTCAAAAGAGTTTTCCTCCCAGCGGAACCTCGTGGCCGGGTCCGATCAGGACCACTTCACCCTCTGCGTCGGGCAGGCCAAGGACCAGGACCTCGGACTTGACCGGCCCGATCTGGCGGGGCGGGAAGTTGACGACGCCAAGGACTTGACGGCCGACAAGCTGGTCGATGGTGTAGTGCTTGGTGATCTGCGCCGAGGAGCGTCTCTCGCCGATCTCGGGTCCGAAATCGACCCAAAGCTTGTAGGCGGGCTTCCGCGCCTCGGGGAAAGGTTCGGCGCGGGTGATGCGGCCGACGCGGATGTCGACCTTTTCGAAATCGGCGTAGGTGATGGTCATTTGCCAAGCTCCCGCCCACGGTCCGCAGCGGCCTTCACGGCGCGGCGAAGCAGCGCGGGGAAGCCGGTTTCGGGGTCCATCAGCACCCCCAGCGCGGCCGCCGTGGTTCCTCCGGGAGAGGTGACGTTGATCCGAAGCTGCGCGGCGGTTTCCGGGCTTTGGAACGCCAGTTCCCCAGCCCCGCAGACCGTGGCGCGGGCCAGTTGCATGGCAACGTCGGCGGGCAGGCCCTCGGCCTCGCCCGCGGCGGCCATCGTCTCGATCAGGTGGAAGACATAAGCGGGACCAGAGCCAGAAACGGCCGTCACCGCATCGATCTGGTCCTCGCCCGTAAGGTCCACCACCTGACCGACGGCGGCCATCAGGTCACGGGCCAGCGCGAAGTCGGCGTCAGAGACATGCGCGTTCCGGCAAAGCGCGGTGATGCCGCGGCCCACCATTGCGGGCGTGTTCGGCATGGTGCGGACGATAGGGGTGCGGGTGCCGAGCACCTCTTCGAAGGTGGCGATCTTGGTTCCGGCAGCGATGGAGACAAAGAGGGTCGCCCCATTGCCCAGGGCCTGCAACGCGGGCAGCGCCGCGCCCATCATCTGCGGCTTCACCGCCAGCAGCGCCACGGCGGGCGCGGGCGGGACGCCTTCGTTCAGATGGACCCCGCAGCGGCGCAGCCAGTCGGTCGGGTTGGGCTCGATCACCCAGACCGAAGCCGGAGGCACCCCCGCTGCCAGCCAGCCGGTCAGCAGCGCCGTTCCCATCTTGCCGCAGCCAAGCAGCACCAGCCCATCCCGGGCCACGCGATCCAAACTCATTGGAATTCCCCTTCTTTACCGGGGAAGGTTAGGCGCGGCCGTAAGCCTCGGCAATGGCGACTTTCATCGCTTCGGCCGGGGTCTGGTCGCCCCAGATTGCCAGCTGGAACGCCGGGTAGAACCGTTCGGCCGCCAGGACCGCACTGGAGATCAGCCGGTCGATCTGTTCGGGTCCTGCCACCTGGCCGCCTGACAGCACCAGTCCATAGCGCCAGACCATCAGTTTCTGTTCCGCCCACCAGGTAAAGGCGCCGGTCCAGACCATGTCGTTGCAGCGGTTCAAGACGTCGTAGAGCGCGGGAATCTTGTCCTCGGGAGGCTCCATCTCGAAGGTGCAGATCAGGCGCAGCGTTTCGTCCTGTTCGGACCAGGCCAGCGTCAGAGAGTAGGTGCGCCATTGACCTTCGACCGCCATCGCGATCTGGTCGTCGGTGACGCGGTCAAATTCCCAGGCATGGTGTTCGGCCAGGCTTTCGACGATGTCGATGGGATGGAGATCCTCCATCGACGCGTAATCTTCGGAAAGCGACATTGCCCGGCCTCATCATGAAGCTTCAGGCGGGCCGCGACCCACAAGAAGCTGGGTGTCTGGCAAGGGTCAGCGTTTGCCCGACGCTTCCCTTACTAGATATGGTGTGGCCAAAGCGGAAGCCTGTAAAGCGTTTTCTTGCGAAATAAGCTGTGGAAAAGCCTGAAGGCCGCTTACTGCGGATGCTGCTTGCGGGGCGGGTGCCACCAGCCGTTGCAGTGCGCGCGGCCGTGGCGGAAGAGCAGGTCGTCATCCTCGCCGCCCTTGAAATGCTCGGCGATGAA
>JAIXZY010000067.1 GCA_027489355.1 Paracoccaceae bacterium
CCTCTGCTCCACCAAATTCCCCTCGTTGATTGCCACGCAGCGCACCACGGCCGTTCCATCGGCGGGGCGCTGTTTCCCCACCCTGTCCTCTGTCGGCGCTTGTCCCCGAACATAAATGGACCTGCAAGCCACGGGGAGGCTTGCAGGTCCGAGCCGGTGCGAGGGGGTCGACACCGGCCAGTCAGCCCGCAACAGGGACATTGCGGGGTTCAGTTGCGCGACGGGTACAGTCCCTCCAGCGCAATAATGTAATTCACGCAGAGGCTTGGCTGCATGTTGTCATGCGGCTGGCCGCCTCCGGTCAAGGCGATGGACAGCGGGTTCAGCGTCAACGCCGGCCCGCTGGTTTCGGAATAGATTTGCGACCGTGCAAGCATGTCGCCCTGCGCGCGGTCTGAAGAACTGGGAACATTGGCGACAACCAGATCATGGCTGTGCGGTGGAACCTGGCCGGCCGCCAGGGTGACGGTCTCGCCTCCGAAGCTGTCGCCTGGGGAGCGCGGCGAAAGCCCTGCGCCGGTGCCTGCGTGGACGGGGACACGTCCGCGCAGGTCCGGCAGCCGGAAGGTGGTGATCCCGTCGCCGCCGTAGGTCGTACCCAAGAGCGAGTACAGCGCCGAGAACCGGGCGATCTCCAGCGACTGGCCGTTGCAAAACGCCCAGCCCCGCGGCTCGAAGTTGCCTCCGAACAGAATGATCGACCCAAGCAGGGGTTCCATCGCATCCACACCGTTTCAGGTCGACCGCCTCGTGGCGGCCGATGCCCCTTGCTAGACGGGGTGCGGCAGGGGCTCTGTGGCAAAACGCACAGAGGCGCGCAGACCCACGCCAAGGCCGTCGCGCCGCTGCGAACAGTGAAGCTTTCCTTCGACAAATAGCCGCCAAATGGTTAACAAATTCAGAAAAAGCATTTGGAACGGGGAAGCACATGACCGACAAACGGCAGAAGATCGCGGTCATCGGAAGCGGCGTCGGTGCAATCACCGCGACCTATGCGATCACGATGATTCCCGGCTGGGAGCAGCATTACGACATCACCGTCTACCAGATGGGCTGGCGCTGCGGCGGCAAGGGCGCTTCGGGCCGGAACCTGGCGCAGCACGGCCGGATCGAGGAGCACGGGCTGCACATCTGGGCGGGCTTCTATGAAAACGCCTTTCGCCTGATGCGTGACTGCTATGCGCAGATGAACGCGCTCAATATCCGCGACCCGCAGGACCCGCTGGGCACCATCGACAGCGCCTTCTCGGGCCTGTCGCATTTCTTCATCGCCGAGGACATCCCCGGCCCTGACGGCGCGCCGGTGCTGCATCCCTGGCGGATCGACTTCGAGTCCAACTCCAACCTGCCGGGCGTCCCCAGTGCCGACGGGACCGACCGGATGCTGCCCACGCCTTTCGCCTATTTTCAGATGGCGGTGGAAGCGGTCACCAAGTTCTTCGACCGCGGGATGGTGGGGCGGATCGAAGGCCCGCATGTCCTGCCGCAGCAGTTCCACACCGGCCTGCACCGCCTGGCCGTCCCGGTCAGCGCGCCCACGCCCTTCCATGCCCTGCGCGACCTGGCCCGGCGTCTGCCGGACAACCCCCACCGCCACAAGACGCACGAGACGCTGCAGCTGGCCGCGCTTGCGGCCCATGCGCAGGACTGGCACCAGGAACGGGTCCTGGCGCTGGACGACGGCGACGAGGCGCGGCGGATGGGGATCATGGTCAGCCTCGCCTCGGCCTTCTTCCGGGGCGCGGTGGACACCGGACTCTTCCGCGCCGGCTTCGACACCATCGACGACCGGGAAATCAGCGCCTGGCTGCTTCACTTCGGCGCCAGCGAGGAGGCGGTCTATTCCGCGCTGTTCCGCGGCTGCTACGACTATGTCTTCGGCTATCCCGGCGGCGTGACCAGCGACCGGGGCGTGGGGGCGGGGACGGCGATCCGGGGCCTCTTGCGGCTTGCCTTCACCTACAAGGGCGACCTCTTCTACAAGATGCAGGCCGGGATGGGCGACACGATCTTCGCGCCCTACTACCTTGTCCTGAAGAAGCGCGGGGTGAAGTTCCGCTTCTTCAACGCCGCCACCGCCCTGCGGCTGGACCGGCAGAAGTTGGGCATCGAGGCCATCGAGATGGTCGAGCAGGCCAGGATCAGAGTGGACAAGGACTACGATCCGCTCACTCCGGTGCAGGATCTGCCCTGCTGGCCCTCGGAACCGCTGTGGGATCAGCTTGACCCGTCCTCGTTCCCCGCAGGCGTGGATTTCGAATGCGAGAAAGACCCGCCGACCGGCCGGGCCTACACGCTGCACCGGGGCCGCGACTTCGACCAGGTGATCCTTGGCGCCTCGCTCGGCTCGATCCCCTATCTGGCCCAGGACCTGATCGCGGCCGAGCCGCGCTGGCGGGCGATGGTGGGGAAGGTGCAGACCGTGGCCACCCATGCCGCACAGTTCTGGCTGAACCGGACCGCGACCGATCTGGGCTGGGATGCGCTGGTCGCCGCGCACAACCGCGGCCCGCAGACCGACCTTCGCACCGTCATCACCAGCTTCACCGAGCCACTGGACACCTGGGCCGACATGTCCGACCTCCTGGTACGCGAGGACTGGCCGAAGAAGAACCCGCCGGTGCAGCTGGCCTATTTCTGCAGCCCCGCCGAAAACATCGGCCCCGACACCGGCCCCTTCCCCGACCGCGTGCGGGACTGGGCTGACCGCGACCTGAGGCGGATGTGGCCGGGGGCCGCCAGGGACGGACGGTTCGACCTGTCGCTCCTCTGGGCCAAGCCGGGACAGACGCCCGAGCAGGCCTTCCAGACCCAGTATTTCCGCCAGAACTTCTACGGGTCCGAACGCTATGTCCTGTCGGTCCCCGGATCGGTCCAGTACCGGCTGCCACCCGACGACAGCGGGTTCGAGAACCTCTATCTCGCCGGCGACTGGACGCGCTGCGGCATCAACGCTGGCTGCGTCGAGGCCGCGACGATCTCGGGCCTGGTCGCCGCGCGCGGGTTGACCGGCCACCCGTTCCAGGTGGTGGGCGAGGGCGACCTGGCCCCCGACGGCACCCCCGCCGACGCGATCGAGCTGCAAAGCCCCTATGCTCAGACCGCCGACTGGCCGCTGACCCCGTTCTTCGGCACCGGCACGCTGGACGGCTTCTTCAGCTTCCACGCGGTCGACGCGGCGGCCGTCCAGTCGATCCTGCCGCCCGGCATGTCCTTGCACCCGCAGGCCTTTACCCCGACCGGCACCCATCCGGTGACGCTGCTGGCGAACCAGCAGATCGGCGTCCGCCCCTCGGCCCTGCCGCGATTCCTGGGCTTTCCGAACTATTTCGAGGCCATCGTCTCGGTCGCCTGCGTGCAGGTGGACGGCCAGCCCGGCATCTTCAACTACCTGCCGAACCTCTATCTCTCGAACCACTCTGCCCAGCTCGCGGGGCTGCTGTTCTACGGTTACAACAAGCGGATGGGGCAGCTTCAGATGGGGAACGGGTCGTATTCCGTCGCGACCCCGGATGGCCGCCCGGTGTGGTCGGCGCGCTACCAGTCGCGCGGCTTTGCGCATTCGCTGATGGACAGCCCCGACTGCGGCGTGGTGCAGACGATCTGCGGCCAGACCATCGTGTCCGAAGGCAAGCTGTCGCGCTGGCACTTCTCGGCCTTCGACTTCGATTTCACCTCGGCCTCCGTCACCCCGGTCGCGGCCGAGATCCAGATCCACGACCCTGTGCTGGCCCAGCTTCCCGCCGGCCGGATGACGGCCCACCCGCTTGCCATGCCGCAGGACGGCCGCCGCCACCGCAAGGGCCTGCCGGGCGCCTTCCGCATCCGCACCGCCTGGACGCTGTCGAATCCATTGGACTCACGGCGAATTGCCCATTTAGAAGCGGCGCGGACTAGGCTACCGTAACGGCGACCTGGGGGGTGGACTGATGGCGAGAGGAGAGGGCGAAACCGGCGGCGTACGCAGGCAGGTGACGGCCGTCTTCATCGACCTGGAAAACTTCAGCACCATCGCCAGCGAGGCCGACGCCGAGGACCTGCAGGCCTGGCTGGACGACTACTACCGCCAGGCCCGCCTGTTGATCGAGGCTGCGGGGGGCGAGGTCACCGAATACCTTGGCGACGGCGTGGTGGCGATCTTCGGCCTCGACCGGACCGAAGAGCTTTCGGCCGACCGCGCCGTCGACGCCGCCCTGCGCGCCGTGCAGACCATCAAGCTGAACTTCATGAACCGCGCCACCGTCCGCCTGCGCGCCGGGGTTGCCACGGGCGAGGTCGTCGTCCGCCTTGCCGCCGCCGCCGACGGCCTGCCGCGCTTTACCGGCGGCGTCACCACCCTGGCCGAGCGCATCCAGTCCGAGGCCACCCCCGGCTCGGTCGTCATCGCCGAGGAAACCCGCGCCCTCTGCCGCGGGCGGTTCGAGACCCGCGCCCTCGGCCCGCGCCGCCTGAAGGGCTTTGCCGAGGAGGTGCCGCTTTACGAAGTCACCGCCCGCCTGCCCGCCGGCGGGATCGACCAGCCCGAAACCTTCGTCGGCCGCTCGCGCGAGATGGCCCGCCTCATCGCCGCCGAGGGGCCGGTCCTGATCATCGGCCAGGCCGGGGTCGGCAAGACCGCCTTCGTCGGCCATGTCGCCAGCCAGTTCACCGCCAAGTCCGTCTTCCAGGGCGACGCCATCGGCCACGGCTCGTCCTTCCTGCCGTTCCGCGACTGGCTTCTCGACCGGATCGGCACCCCGAACCCCGACTACGCGCTTCTGGCCGAGGCTTTCCCCGACCTTGCCACTCAGGACCGCCAGGCCCTGGCCCTGATCCTGGGCCTGCCCGAAGGCCAGGTCCTGATCGCCACTCTCTCCAGCCTCGCGCTGAAAGGCCTGCTCGAGGCCGCGATCTGGCGCGCGATCCTGGCCCGGCAGCAGCGCGGCCTGCTTCTCTTCGAGGACCTGCACTGGTTCGACGTTGCCAGCCTTGGCGTGCTGAACCACATCTTCTCCACGCCCGAGGCGAAGCAGTTCCGCATCATCCTGACCAGCCGCGAGGATGCGAAACTGGGCCGTCACCTGGCGGCCGAGGCGGTGATGACCCTGGCCCTCGACCCTCTGCCCGAGGAAGACGCCCGCGTCCTTCTGGACCGGCTCGCCCCCGACACCTTGGCGCGGGACACCCGCGACCAGGTCCTGCAACGGGCCGGAGGGGTGCCGCTCTTCCTGCACCAGCTGGCCCGCCGCGGGGCAGGGGCCGACGCCGCGCTGCCCGCCACGCTTATGGACCTTCTGGGCGAACGGATCGACAGCACGGGCGAGGCGAAGCCCGTCCTGCAACGCGCCGCCGCGCTGGGGCGCAGCTTCCGGGTGGAAATGCTCCGTGCCCTGGACGGCGAGGACCCGCTGCCGCACCTGCGCGCCGCCGCCCGCGCCGGGGTCGTGGTCGCGCGCCCCAACAACGCCTGGGAATTCGCCCACGCGCTTCTGGCCCAAGCCGCCTACCAGTCCATGCTGCGCCGCACGCGCGAGGGGCTGCACGCCCGCATCGCCGACATGCTCCAGGCGCAGTTCCCGCAGGTGCTGGGCCGCGAGCCGGGCCTGCTGGCCGACCACCAGCACAAGGCGCGCCAGTTTCTGCCCGCGATCGTCAGCTATCTCCAGGCCAGCCAGAAGCTGCTGCTGCAAGGCGCCTTCGGCGACGCCGAGGGCATGGCCCGCGCCGCGCTCGCGCTTTGCGCCGAATTGCCGGAAGACCAGCGCCCCGAACTTCAGATCGCCGCGCATACCATGATCGGCTCGGTCCTGATGCAGGTGCAGGGCTTCACCGCCGATCCCGTCCGGCAGGAATTCGACACCGTGCTCGACATCTCCAGCGCGCAGGCGGCGCTGGGTCCGAACACCGCCCCGGCACTTCTGGGCGCGCACACCCACGCCATCATCTCGGCGCAAGAGGCGCGGGCGAACCGGCTGGCCGACCTCATGGACCGCATGGCCTCTGTCGCCGCCGACGACGCCGAGGGCGTCGAGATCCGGCTTGTGGCCCTGGCCGCGCGCAACGGCACCCGGTTCTACCAGGGCCGCTTTGCCGAACAGCTCGACTGCATCGCGCAGATCCGTCCGCTCTACCGGATCGAGAGACACGCGGGCATGATCGCCCGCTATGGCATGGACATGTTCGCCGCCGCGCAGATGTTCGAAGGCCCGACCCGCGCGATCCTGGGCCAGACCGACCGCATCCCCGCGCTGGTCGCGGAAACCGACGCGCACCAGGCCGCGCTGTCCATTCCCGTCATGCAGCCCTATGCGCTGGTCTGGGGCTCGGTCCCGCTGTTCTACGCCGGCCAGCTTGACGCCGCGCTCGCGCGGCTTGACCGCGGGATCGAGGCCGCAGTGGCGCAGGGCGCGCTCTTCTGGCAGTTCATCGGCAAGACCTGGGCCTGTGTGATGAACCCCGATCTCGCCCGGACCAGCGAAGGCATCGCCGGTTTCGGCCAGCTCATCGACACGCTGCGCGCCATCGGGGCCAATGTGGGCGTCCCCTACTTCTCCGCCGTCCATTCGGCGCGGATGTTGACCGCCGGCCGGGCGGACGAGGCGCTTGCCACTTCCTCTCGTGCGCTGGTCGAGACCCAGGCCGAGGGCCTGCACTGCTGGCACGCCGAGATCCTGCGCCTGCACGCCGCGAACTGCCTGGCCACGGGGCGGGCGACTGACGCGCGGGCCGCGCTGGACAAGGCGGTCCATGTCGCCACCCGTCAGGGCGCCGCGCTGTGGCTGGTTCGCGCGCTTCTCGACCGCGCCGCAATGGGTGGGCCTGCCACCGGCCTGGCCGAGGCGATGGCCCGCTTCCCCTCCGACGCCGCGCTGCCCGAGCTGGCCGCGGCCCGCGCGCATCTGGCGGTGCCGTGACGCTTGCAGCACTTCTCGCCCTGAAGCTGCCGCTGTTCGACGGCCTGACCCAAGCGGATTTCGCCGGGATCGACGTCCCCTGCGGCGAACGCCGCCTCGGTGCCTGGGAGATTCTCTTCAACCAGAAGGACCAAAGCCGCGACGTCCACTTCCTGCTCTCCGGCACGCTGATCGCGCTTTACTGGACAGCGGACGGGCGCGAGATCATCTTCACCCGCTTCGCCCTGGGCGACCATTTCGGCGAGCTTGCCGCACTCGACGACGGCGACCGTTCGCTGGCCGTGGTCGCCCGCAGCGAGGCGACGGTCCTGACCATCCCCGGTGCCACCTTCCGTCAGCTCTTCGACCAGGTCCCCGTCCTGCGCTGGCGCATCACCCACGGCCTCGTCGCCCGGATCCGCGCCCTGACCGCGCGCAACCTTGAACTGACGACCTACAGCGTCGAGCAGCGCGTCGCCTCTTACCTCTTCGGTCTTGCCGTCGACCGCGGCCAGCTGCGCGCCGGGGGCCGGATCGACGACGCGCCCACCCATGCCGAAATCGCCGCCACGATCGGCTCCAACCGCGAGATGGTCAGCCGGATCATGGGCGGCCTCGCCCGCCGCGGCGCGATCCGTACCGCCCGCCAGCGGATCGAGCTTCTGGACCCCAAGGTGCTGACGGCCGAGTTCTGACGCAGCCCTCCCGCCTTTCCCTTCCCGAAGTATCCCCGCCGGAGGCACTCCTAGCCGATTTGCGTTATTCACGCAAATCGGCGAGACAAAAGGCTTGCGGCGCAGCCGCTCCATTGGATACCCGCCCCGACCGGCACGCTCAGCCGGCGATCTGCACCCCGGTCCCCCAGGCCTCGCATTTGCGCATCAGTTCCGGCGGCAGCGGCTGGTCGGTGAAGACCGTGGTGATCTCGGACAGCGAGGCGAGCCGCGCGGGCGCCGAGCGGTCCAGCTTGGAATGGTCGCAAACCAGATAGGTCCGCCGCGACTGGTGGATGATTGCCTTCGACACCCGCACCTCGGCCAGGTCGAAGTCCAGCAGGTCCCCGTCCCGGTCCAGCGCCGAGACGCCGATGACCGCGTAGTCCACCTTGAACTGCTCGAAGAACTGCGTGGTCAGCTCACCCACGAGACCCCCGTCGGTGCGCCGCAAGGCCCCGCCGGCGACGACGATCTCGCAGCCCGGATTTGCCACCAGGATGTTCGCCACGTTCATGTTGTTGGTGATGACGGTGATGTTGCGGTGGCCCAGAAGCTCGCGCGCGACGGCTTCCGTGGTGGTGCCAAGGTTCAGGATCAGGCTGCAATTGTCCGGGATCGCCGCCGCGCAGGCGCGCGCGATGGCGGCCTTTGCACCCTCGTTCATCTTGCGCCGCGCTTCGTAGCCTATGTTGGCCACCCCGGTCCGTAGGACGGCGCCACCGTGCACCCTGTCCAGGTGCCCCGCATCCGCCAGGTCCGACAGGTCGCGCCGGATCGTCTGCAGCGTCACGTCGAAGCGCGCCGCCAGGTCCTCGACCACGACCCGGCCCTCGGCCCGGGCCAGTTCCAGGATCTCGGTCTGCCGGAAGTTCAGCGCCACGGTTCGGTTTCCTTCGCTACCCGCGTTTCGGCTTTCTGCCACGCCACCCGGCCGCTGTCAGCGATTTTTTCGCTTTCGCGGGCATTCGGTAACTTGCGTTTGCAGAAAATCGCGCTGCACTTGCGCAATCGCGCCGCGTGAAATGTTCGCTTTCTTCCGAAATCGCGCAAAAGCGAAAATTTACTGTTGACGAAGCCGTGACGCATGTCGCAGGTTCTGCGCCGGGAGGACGACGGCAAGTGACCAGCGGAACCGCACAGGTTGTATCCGACCTTTTCATCATCGGCGGCGGCATCAACGGCTGCGGCATCGCCCGCGACGCCACCGGGCGCGGGCTGACCGTGACGCTGGCCGAACAGGGCGACCTCGCGCAGGGTACCTCCTCGGCATCCACCAAGCTCTTCCACGGCGGCCTGCGCTACCTTGAATACTTCGAGTTCCGCCTGGTCCGCGAGGCGCTGGAGGAACGCGAGACGCTTCTCGTCGCCATGCCGCATATCTCCTGGCCCATGCGCTTCGTGCTGCCGCTGTCGCCCGACATGCGCTTCGACAACGACACGCCCACCGCGCGTCTCCTTGGCTGGGTCATGCCCTGGGCCAAGGGCCGGCGGCCGGACTGGCTGATCCGCCTTGGCCTCTTCCTGTACGACACGATGGGCGGCCGCAAGATCCTGCCCGCAACCCGCACCTTGGACCTTACGCGCGACCCGGCGGGCAAACCTCTGCAACCGAAGTTCCGCAAGGCCTTCGAATACTCCGACTGCTGGGTCGAGGATTCGCGCCTTGTCGCGCTGAACGCCCGCGACGCCGCCCAGCGGGGCGCGAAGATCATGACCCGCACCCGCGTCACCAGTGCCGAACGCCGCGATGGCCTCTGGCACGTCACCACGCAAGGCCCCCGCGGCACCGAAACCCACAGCGCCCGCGCCCTGGTTAACGCCGGCGGGCCGTGGGTGGAGGACGTGATCCGCAACGTCGCCCGCATCAACTCCAGCGAAGGCGTCCGCCTTGTGCGCGGGTCGCACATCGTTACGAAAAGACTTTTCGACCACGACCGCTGCTACTTCTTCCAGGGCTCCGACGGCCGCATCATCTTTGCCATCCCCTACGAGCAGGACTTCACCCTGATCGGCACCACCGACAAGGACCACAAGGGCGCGCCCAAGGATGCCCACTGCACCGACGAGGAACGCGACTACCTTCTGACCTTCGCGTCGCAGTACTTTGCCAAGCCCGTCACCAAGGACGACGTGGTCTGGACCTATTCCGGCGTCCGCCCGCTGTACAACGACGGGGCCAAGTCGGCCACCGCCGCCACGCGCGACTATGTCCTCAGCCTAGACCAGACCGGCGCGCCGCTGCTGAACGTCTTCGGCGGCAAGATCACCACCTACCGCCGCCTGGCCGAATCCGCCCTGGCCAAGCTCACCCCGTTTTTCCCGCAGGCGAAACCCGCCTGGACGGCCCGCGTGCCCCTGCCGGGCGGCAACTTCCCGCATGACGGCGTGGCCAAGCTGACCGCCGACCTGAAGGCCAGGCACCGGTTCCTCACCGACTACTGGGCCGCCCGCCTGGTCCGCGCCTATGGGACCGAGGCCTCGACCATCCTTGGCAACGCCACCACGGCCGAGGCGCTCGGCCAGGACTTTGGCGCCACGCTGACCGAGGCCGAGGTCCGCTGGCTCATGTCACACGAATATGCGGTCGCTGCGGCAGACGTTGTCTGGCGGCGATCCAAGCTGGGCTTGCGGATGACCGCAGACCAGATCGAAACGCTCGACCGCTTCATGGCGGACGCTGCCCGGGCTTCGCTCCCGGCGGCGGAATAGGGGGACGGAATGACGCTGGAACTGCAGGGGGTCTCACGCTCGGTCGGGGGCAGGGTGCATATCCACCCCACGAATCTGACCCTGAAGAACGGGACGATGAACGTCCTTCTCGGCCCCACCCTGTCGGGCAAGACCAGCCTGATGCGGCTGATGGCGGGCCTCGACAAGCCCACCACGGGCCGCATCCTGTGGGAAGGCGCGGATGTGACTGGCGTGAAGGTGCAAGACCGCAAGGTGGCGATGGTCTACCAGCAGTTCATCAACTACCCGGGCCTGACGGTTTACGAGAACATCGCCTCGCCCCTGCGCCTGATGGGCCGCCCGGCGGCCGAGATCGACAAGTCCGTTCGCCAGACTGCCGAAATGCTGCGCCTGACGCCGATGCTGACCCGCAAGCCGCTGGAGCTGTCCGGCGGCCAGCAGCAGCGCTGCGCCCTTGCTCGCGCGCTGGTGAAAGGCGCGGGGCTGGTCCTGCTGGACGAGCCCCTCGCCAACCTCGACTACAAGCTGCGCGAGGAGTTGCGCGTCGAAATCCCGCGCATCTTCGAGGCCAGTGGCGCGATCTTCGTCTATGCGACCACCGAACCGGAGGAGGCGCTCCTCCTCGGCGGCAACACCGCGACGCTCTGGGAAGGCCGCGTCACCCAGTTTGGCCCGACGCCCACGGTCTACCGCCTGCCCGAGGATGCGACGACGGCCCGCGTCTTCTCGGACCCGCCGATGAACTTCGTCCCGGTCCGCAAGGAAGCGGCCCGCCTGACCTTTGGCGACAGCACCCATGCGCCGGCCAGCGGGCCAAGCTACCACCTCCCCGACGGCAGCTACATGGCCGGCTTCCGCGCGAACCACGTGACGCTGAACCGGCATTCCGGCGACGCGGTGGAATTCCGCTGCACCCTTGGCGCGACCGAGATCACCGGGTCCGAAACCTTTGTCCACCTGACCCACGGGGCGGACCGCTGGGTCGGGCTGATCCACGGCGTCCATCCGCTGAAGGCCGGGGAGGAGACCTCGATCTTCGTCGATCCCGCCCACGTCTATCTGTTCGACACCACGGGCCGCCTTGCCGCGCCCGCCCCTTACGCGATGGCGGCCTGACATGTCCCGGATCACGCTCTCCAAACTCGCCCACAGCTACAACCCGAACCCGACTTCGGACGCGGACTATGCGCTGAAAGAGATGGACCACGTCTGGCAGGACGGCGGGGCCTATGCGCTTCTCGGGGCCTCGGGCTGCGGCAAGACCACTTTGCTCAACATCATCTCGGGCCTCGTCCGGCCAAGCCAAGGCAGGGTCCTGTTCGGCGACCGCGACGTGACCGATGCCGCGACGACCGAACGCAACATCGCCCAGGTGTTCCAGTTCCCGGTCGTCTACGACACGATGACCGTACGCGACAACCTGGCCTTCCCGCTGCGAAACCGGGGAATGGACGCGGCCTATATCGCGCGCCGCGTGGGCCAGATCGCTCAGATGATCGGGATGGAGGACATCCTGAACCGCAAGGCGCGCGGGCTGACGGCGGACGCCAAGCAGAAGATTTCGCTGGGTCGCGGCATGGTGCGCGAGGACGTGAACGCGATCCTCTTCGATGAACCGCTGACCGTGATCGACCCCCATATGAAGTGGGAGCTTCGGACCCAGCTCAAGCAGCTGCACCGTGAGTTCGGCCATACGATGATCTACGTGACCCACGACCAGACCGAGGCGCTGACCTTCGCGCAGAAGGTGGTGGTCATGCACGACGGCCGCGTGGTCCAGATGGGCACTCCCGAAGAGCTGTTCGAGACCCC
>JAIXZY010000061.1 GCA_027489355.1 Paracoccaceae bacterium
GCCGACCCCGACTTCGCCCGCGGGGCCGCGCTGCAACGTCTGCTGGACCGGGCGGTGGAGTCCGCCGATCAGGACGGCAAGCTTCTGGCGGTGTGACCCCGTGCGGGGCAGGTTTCACGCCTGCCCCGGCCCGGCACGTTTCGGCGCTGCGGGCCGGGGATCAAGTCCCTTCAAGCTGATCTCCTGACCTGTGGCGGTTCCACGGATCAGGAAACCGGGCGACCGGACCTCGGGATTGGTCTCGGCCCAGTCGCGAAAGCGGTCGTTGGTCACGATCCTGGCCCCGAACTCCCGCGCTGTCTGCAACAGGAACGGGTCCGCCTGCGTCCCCTTCTCCACCACCAGCACCTGCCGCGGCTCGATCCCCAGAAGCTGCGCGAAGTCCTGGTCGTGCAGGTAGCGGCCCGCCAGCTTCCAGCCCGCATTGGCGTCGAAAACCACGCCCGGCACGTAGCCAAGTCCGCGAACCTGGTCGACCACCCTGCAGACGGTCTGCAGGCTGGGCGTGTTGTCCTGCCAGTGCATCACGTTCGACCCGTCGATCAGGACCCAGTCCTCCGTCTCGCCCCGCGCGTCGGGCCGCGCCCGCGTCCGAAGCCGGACGACAAGGAACACCGGCGCCAGGACCGCCAGCAGGCCCAATGCGAAACCGATCTCTGCGCCCAAGGTAGAGGAAACAGGCTCACCTGGCGCGGCCACCTTGATCGTCTTGAAGTCCGCGAGGGGCAGGAGCGGGAACATCATTCGCCGATCAGCGCCTTGACCCGTGCGGTGAAATCCTCGCCACGTTTTTCGAAGTTCGGATACTGGTCGAAGCTTGCCGCCGCCGGGGCCAGAAGGACGACCTCTCCGGCCTGAGCCTCCTCGGCCGCACGGGCCACGGCGCGGTCCATCGTCTCGCAGATCTCATGCGGCAGGTCGCCCACCTGCAGCGCGAAGTCGCGCGCGGAATGGCCGATGAAATAGGCCTTCACCACCGACCCCAGAAGCGGCTTCAGCGCAGCGATCCCGCCGTCTTTCCCCAGCCCCCCGGCGATCCAGCGGATCTTCGGGAAGGCCTGCAGCGCCTTGGCCGCCGAATCCACGTTCGTCGCCTTCGAGTCGTTGACGAACCGCACCCCACCGCGTTCGCCGACCAGCTGGCTCCGGTGCGGCAGGCCCGCGAAGGAATGCAGCGCCCCCTCGATCAGCTTCGGCGCGACCCCCAGCGACCGGCAGGCCGCATAGGCAGCGCAGGCGTTCTGGTGGTTGTGGGCGCCGGGCAGCCCCTTCACCTCGCGCAGGTCGATGGACGCCACCTGTCGCCCCTTCCGCCATTCCGCAAGGAACCCCTTCCGGGCAAAGACCGACCAGCCGAAGCCCTCCGGCTTCTGGCCCGAGGAGACTCGGATCACCCGGTCATCCCCCGCCCCCTGCGCCAGCGCCCCCGCGAGATAGCGCCCCTCGACCTCATCCACCCCCACCACGGCCCGGTCCGGCCCGCCCAGCGTGAACAGCCGCGCCTTGGCCGCGAAATAGCCGCCCATGCCGCCATGCCGGTCCAGATGGTCCGGGGACAGGTTGGTGAAAACCGCCACATCCGGCGTCAGGGCGCGGGCCAGGTCAGTCTGGTAGGAGGACAGCTCCAGCACCACCACCTCGCCATCCTGCGGTGGGTCGATCGAGAGGACCCCCTTGCCGATGTTCCCCGCCATCTGCGTCGGCTTCCCCGCGACCTGCAGGATGTGGTGGATCAGCGCCGTCGTGGTCGATTTGCCGTTCGACCCCGTCACCGCCACCACCTTGGGCGGCGTCTCCATCTCGTCCCACTCCGGCCCGGCGGCGCTTTGGAAGAAGAGCCCGATGTCGTTGTCGACCGGAATGCCCAGCTCCAGCGCGCGGGCGATGATCGGGTTCGGCGAGGGGTATAGGTGCGGGATGCCTGGAGAGGTGACAAGGCAGGCCACCCCCTCCAGCGCCGCGTTCCGCGTGAGGTCGGTGAGGGTGAACCCCTCGGCCTCGGCCTTGGCACGCGCCTCGGGGCTGTCGTCCCAGAGCAGGGGCTCCGCCCCCCCGGCCCGCAGCGCCGCCGCCGTAGCCAGGCCTGATCGGCCCAGCCCCAGCACCGCCACCTTCGCGCCCTTGTAGCCCTTCACCGGGATCATCGCATTCCCCCAAACCTGTCCCGGACAGGGATAGGGGAGGAAGGGGCAAAGGAAAAGAGGAGCCGTTTGCCCTGCCCGCGTCCTTTGCCAAGCAAAACGGCCGGGGGCAGCGGAACAGACGTAGGGTGGGCGATATCGCCCACCCTACCCCTTACCTCACTTTCAGCGTGGCAAGACCGATCATCGCCAGAATCAGGCTGATGATCCAGAAGCGGATCACGATCTGCGGCTCGGCCCAGCCCTTCTTCTCGAAATGGTGGTGGATCGGCGCCATGAGGAAAATCCGCTTCTTGGTGCGCTTGTAGTAGAGCACCTGGATGATCACCGACAATGCCTCGACCACGAACAGCCCGCCGACGATGGCCAGCACGATCTCGTGCTTGGTGCAGACCGCGATGGCCCCCAGCGCGCCCCCCAGCGCAAGCGAGCCCGTATCCCCCATGAACACCGCCGCCGGGGGGGCGTTGTACCAGAGGAACCCAAGCCCCCCGCCGAACAGCGCGGCCGCAAAGATCAGCAGCTCCGAGGTGCCGGGGACATAGTGGACGTCCAGGTACTGCGTAAAGTCGACCCGGCCCACGGCATAGGCGATGATCCCCAGCGTGCCGCCCGCGATCATCACCGGCATGATGGCCAGGCCATCCAGCCCGTCGGTCAGGTTCACCGCATTGGCCGCGCCCACGATGACCACCATCCCGAACGGCACGAAGAAGATGCCAAGGTTCAGGAGTGCGTCCTTGAAGAACGGAAAGGCCAGCTGGTTCGTCAGTTCCGGCGGGTGGAACATCGAGGCCGCATAGGCCGCCAGCGCCGCGATCAAGAGGCCAAGCCCCATCCGCACCTTGCCCGAGACGCCCTTGGTGTTCTGTTTCGTGACCTTGGCATAGTCGTCGGCAAAGCCGATCAGCCCGAAGGCCAGCGTCACCAGGATCACGATCCAGACGAAGGGATTGTCCAGCCGTGCCCAGAGCAGCGTCGAGACCATCAGCGCCGACAGGATCAGCAGGCCCCCCATCGTGGGCGTCCCGGCCTTCGACAGATGCGATTGCGGACCGTCGTCGCGGATTGGCTGGCCCTTGCCCTGCTTGCGGCGCAGCAGGTCGATCAGCGGTCGTCCGAACAGGAAGCCGAACAGGAGCGCCGTGACAAAGGCTCCGCCGGCGCGGACGGTGATGTAGCGGAACAGGTTGAAAATCCCGCCCCCGTCTGAGAACTCGGCCAGCCAGTAAAACATCTAGAGCGTCCCTTCCTTCGGGCTCGCGCCCTGCCCCATTTTGCGCAGAACGTCAACGACAAGGCTGACCTTTATCCCCTTCGACCCCTTGACCAGAAGGATGTCCCCCGCGTCGACCAGGCTGCGCACTCGGGGCACCAGCTCTTGTGCCGTCTCGACCCAGTCGCCGCGCTGCCCGCGCGCCAGGGCCTCGTAGAGCGCCTTCATCCGCGGCCCGACGCAGTGGATCACGCTGATCGCCGAAAGCCCGGGATGCCGGGCGATGGCCGCGTGCAGCTCGGCCTCGGTCGGGCCCAGTTCCAGCATGTCGCCCAGGATGGCGATGCGCCGCCCGCCGCCGACGCGCCCGATCCCGTCCACGGGCCTTGCGGCAATCAGCACGTCCAGCGCGGCCGCCATCGAGGCCGGGTTGGCATTGAAGGCATCGTCGATCAGGTCGAAGTAGGTCTCCTCGACGATGTCCAGCACGATCCGTTCCCGCTGCCCCCGCCCTGCGGGAGGCGCCCAGCGGCCCAGGTCATGCGCCGCGATCATCGGGTCGGCCCCCAGCGCCTCGGCCACCGCCAGCGCGCCCAGCGCGTTCAGGACGAAATGGCGCCCGGGGGAAGAGACCTTGAACAGCACCGGCTCGCCCCGGCGGAGCGCCCGGCAGACCGTCGCCTCGTCCGCGATCTGCGCCGAGAGAAGCCGGTATTCCGCCCCCTCGCTTTCCCCGAAGGCCAGGGGCTCCGCGCCCACCGCAAGGGCCTTGTCGCGCAGAATCGGGGTCGTGGGAATATCGGCGTTGAAGACCGCAATGCCCCCCTTTTCCAGCCCCTCGAAGATCGAGGCCTTCTCATGCGCGATGCCTTCGACGCTGTCGAACGCCTCCAGATGCGCCGGAGCGACCGTGGTCACCATCGCCACGTCCAGCTTCGCCAGCCGTGCCAGCGGCGCAATCTCTCCGGGGTGGTTCATCCCAATCTCGATCACGGCGAAATCGGTATCCGCGGGCATCCGCGCCAGCGTCAGCGGAACGCCCCAGTGGTTGTTGTAGCTGGCCTCGGCCGCGTGGGTCTTGCCCTGCCCGCCCAGCACCTGACGCAGCATTTCCTTGGTCGAGGTCTTGCCCACCGACCCCGTCACACCGACCACCCGCGCCTTCGTCCGGGCCCGCGCAAAAGCCCCCATCTCCGCCAGCGCCGCCAGCACGTCCGGCACGATCAGAAGCGGCGCGTCCGCTCCGACGCCATCGGGTACGCGAGAGACCAGCGCCGCGGCGGCACCCTTCTCCAGCGCCTGCGCCACGAAGTCATGCCCGTCCCGCACATCCTTCAGCGCGACGAAAAGGTCTCCGGCCTGAAGCGTCCGCGTGTCGATCGACACGCCCGAGGCCTCCCAGGCCCGCGTCACCCGCCCGCCGGTAGCCTGCGCCGCATCGTCCGAGGTCCAGAGCATCAGATCACCCCGTCCAGCGCGGCCACGGTGACCGAGGCCTGTTCCACATCGTCGAAGGGGTAGACGTCCGTCCCGATCACCTGCCCGCTTTCATGCCCCTTGCCCGCGATCAGCAGCGCATCCCCCGGCAGCAGCGCATCCACCGCCCGCAGGATCGCCTCGGCCCGGTCGCCCACCTCATGCGCCTCGGGACAGGCGGCCAGGATCGCCGCGCGGATGCTGGCCGGGTCCTCGGTCCTGGGGTTGTCGTCGGTCACGTAAAGCACATCGGCATGGGCCTTCGCCGCAGCCCCCATCAGCGGCCGCTTGGTCCGATCCCGGTCGCCGCCCGCCCCGAAGACCACGATGATCCGGCCCATGACATGCGGCCGCAGCGCGCGCAGTGCCGTCTCGATCGCGTCCGGCGTATGGGCATAATCCACATAGACCGCCGCCCCGTTCTTCCGCGTCGCGGCCAGCTGCATCCGCCCCCGCACGCCCGTCAGGCGCGGCAGCACGCCCAGCACCGCTTCCGGAGCATCCCCCGCAGCGATGGCAAGCCCTGCCGCCACCGCCACGTTTTCCGCCTGGAAGGCCCCGATCAGCGCCAGCCGCGTCTGGAACGCGCGCCCCTGCCACAGGTAGCGCACCTCCTGCCCCGTGGCGTCGGGCCGGGTGGCCGCAATCTGCAGGTCCGCCCCCTGCCCCTTGCCCACGGTCAGGACGCGCAGCCCCCGGTTCAGCGCCAGTTCCGCCATGTCCGACCCGCGCGCGCCGTCCAGGTTCACCACCGCCACCCCGTCCTCGGGCAGAAGCCGCGTGAAAAGCTGCGCCTTGGCCTCGAAATAGGCCTCCATCGTGCCGTGGTAATCCAGGTGATCCTGCGTCAGGTTGGTGAACCCCGCCGCCTTGAGCCGCACCCCGTCCAGCCGCCGCTGGTCGATCCCGTGGCTGGAGGCTTCCATCGCCGCGTGGGTCACACCCCCCTCGGCCGCCGCGGCGAGAAGCTTCTGCAATGTCACCGGATCAGGCGTCGTATGCCCGCTTGGCGCCGTCCAGGCCCCCTCGATCCCCGTGGTGCCGATGTTGATCGCCTCATGCCCCAGCGCGGCCCAGATCTGCCGGGTGAAGGTCGCCACGGATGTTTTCCCGTTGGTCCCGGTGACGGCGACCATGACCTCGGGCTGGGCCCCGAACCACAGCGCCGCCGCACAGGCGAGGGCCGCGCGCGGGTCCTCGGCCACCACCAGCGCCACGTCGCTGTCGGCCAGCACCTCGGCGGCCTGCCGCGCCCCTTCGGCATCGGTCAGCACCGCCGCCGCGCCCTGCTCCAGCGCCATGCCGATGAACTTCGCCCCATGCACCGCCGTTCCCGGCAAGGCCGCGAACAACATCCCCGCTCGCACCGCCCGGCTGTCCGCCGTTACCCCCGACAAGGCCGGGTCGCGTCCGGCCCGGGCCGTAAGGCCAAGGTCCGATAGCCGTGTCGCACGCGCTGCCATAGCGGAACCCCCGTCAGTTGCTGGCGGCAGTTACCGCATCCACGGCGACAGGTTCAAGCTTGGGGCGCAGGCCCATCAGCGGAGCGACGCGCCGGATGATCTCGGCCGCGACGGGAACCGCCGTCCAGCCGGCGGTGCGGCGCGTCTCGGACAGGGTGTCGTCCTGCGGCTCGTCCAGCGTCACGATCAGCACATATTGCGGGTTCGACGCCGGGAACATCGAGGCAAAGGTGTTCACCACCTTGTCCTTGTAATAGCCCCCGGTTTTCTTGGGCTTGTCCGCCGTCCCGGTCTTGCCCGCGACCTCGTAGCCCGGCACGTCGCCAAGCGAGGCCGTCCCCTCGGTCACCACGCGGCGCAGCATGGCAACAGAATCATGCGCGGTCTTTTCGCTCATCACCCGGACGCCCGTGGTCTGCCCCTCGCGCTTCAGAAGCGTCGGCTTGATCATCACCCCGCCATTGGCAATCGCCGCATAGGCCGCCGCAAGGTGCATCGGGCTGGCCGACATGCCGTGGCCGTAGGACGTGGTAATCGTCACGATCTCGGGCCATTTCTTCGGGATCAGGGGCTTCGCGCCCGGGGCTTCGATCAGTTCCACCGGCGTCGGCTCGAAGAAGCCGAGCGATTTCAGGAAGGCCTGCTGCCTGAGCGGCCCGATCATCAGCGCGATATGCGCGGTGCCGACGTTCGAGGACTTGGCAATGACATCCGTCACCGACAGAAGCGGGCCATAGTTCTTGCCCTCGAACTCCTTGATCTTGTGCTTGCCCCATTGCATCGGCGCGTTGGCATCGACCATCGTCTCGGGCGTCACCAGACCCAGCTCCATCGCCTGCGCGGCGGCGAAGATCTTGAAGGTCGACCCCAGTTCATAGACCCCCTGCACCGCGCGGTTGAACAGCGGGCTGTCGCCGGGTTCAGCGTTCTTGTCGACCAGCGGATTCGGCCGGTCATTCGGATCGAACGTCGGCAGCGAGGCGAGCGCCAGGATTTCGCCGGTCCGCGCGTCCATCAGGATCGCCGCCGCGCCCTTGGCGTTCAGCATCCCCATCCCGGCGGCCAGCACCTCCTCGATGGTGGATTGCAGCGTCAGGTCGATGGAAAGCGTCAATGGCTTGCCGCCCTGCCCCGGATCGCGAAGCCGCGCGTCCAGCGCCTTCTCGATCCCGGCAGTCCCGATGACCTCGGCCGAGTGAACCCCCTCGGCCCCGAACGAGGTCCCGCCCAGCACATGCGCCGCCAGCGTCCCGTTCGGGTAAAGCCGCATCTCGCGCGGGCCGAACAGAAGGCCCGGATCGCCGATCTCGTGCACCTTCTGCATCTGTTCCGGGGACAGGACCTTGCGGATCCAGACGAAGCTGCGCCCGTCGGTAAAGCGGCGTTCCAGCGCCTTGGCGTCAAGCTCGGGGAAGATCTCGGCCAGCCGCTGCGCCGTGCCCTTGGGGTCCACCATGACCTTGGGGTGCGCGTAAAGCGCGTGCGTGGTCATGTTGGTCGCCAGGACCCGGCCGTTCCGGTCGGTGATGTCAGCACGCTGCGCGATGATCTCGGCGCCCGGCGCACTGGCGCGGGGTTCCTGCGGTTCGGTCGCCGCCATCAGACCCATCCGTGCGCCGATGGCCCCGAAGGCCATCACGAAGCTTGCACAAAGGATCAGAAGCCGGAACTGCGCCCGGCCCCGCGCCTTTTCGCGCATCGCCTCGTGGCGGAGCTTGAGGTTCTCCTTCTCGATCGTGTCGGGGTTCAGGCCTTCCTGACGGGCCTGAAGGATGCGGGCCAAGGGGCGAAGCGGTGTGCGCATGTCAGAGTCCCTCCGCGCCGGTGCCCGCCTCGGGGCCGGTATCAAGCTCGGTTCCGCTCATCGTGCCCTGCACGTCCTGGGTAAAGCTGACGTCTGGCAGCTTGGGCGCCGGGTAAGCGACCTGCGCCGCCGTGCCGAACTGCGACGGCTCCATCGGCAGCAGGCCCAGCCGGTCGAAGTTCGCCGTCGCCAGTTCCCGCAGCCGGTCGGGGCGGTTCAGATAGGCCCACTCCGCCTTCTGCACCGTCAAGGCCTCGCGGAGACCGACGATCTGGCGTTGCAGCGCCTCGACCTCTTTCAGCGCGGCCTGCGTGGCGTAGTTCTCGCGATAGGCCCAGAAGCCCAGGGCGATCAGGGCAAGGAAGGACAGGACATACAACACGGGGCGCATCTAGCGGCGTCCTTTCTTCTGGATCTCCGGCAGGCCAAGGTCGGCCGGGGCAAGCGTCTGTGCCGGGGCACGGGTCCGCCGCCCGACCCGCAACTTGGCGGACCGCGCGCGGGGGTTGCGGGCGATCTCGGCCTCGTCCGGGGCCACGGCCTTGCGGGTGACCATCTCGAACCGCGCCGTGGTGTCGGCGCGGGCGGGGGCATAGCGGTTGGCGTTCGCCTCGTGACCCGAGGCCAGCTGGAAGAACCGCTTGACGATCCGATCCTCAAGGCTGTGGAACGTGACCACCGCCAGAAGCCCCCCCGGCTTCAGCGCCCGTTCGGCGGCGGCCAGACCCTCGGCGAGCTCCTGGAACTCCGTGTTCACCGCGATGCGGATCGCCTGGAAGCTGCGCGTCGCCGGGTGGCTCTGCCCCGGCTTCGGGCGCGGAAGGCACTTCGCTACGATCTCGGCCAGCCGCAGTGTCGTCGTGATCGGCTCGACCGCCCGTGCCGCGACGATGGCATGGGCGATGCGCCGCGACGCCCGCTCCTCGCCATAGTGGTAAAGGATGTCGGCCAGCACGCCCTCGTCGGCCGTGTTCACCAGGTCCGCCGCCGAGGGGCCGTCCTGGCTCATCCGCATGTCCAGCGGCCCGTCCTTCATGAAGGAAAACCCGCGCTCGGCCTGGTCGAGCTGCATGGAACTGACGCCAAGGTCCAGGACCACGCCATCCAGCGGCTCGCCCGCCAGCTCATCCAGGTCCGAGAACGTCCCCGCCACCAGCCGCAGCCGGTCGCCATAAGCGCCCGCCCATTCGGCGGCCATCTGCAATGCGAGCGGATCGCGGTCCACCCCGATCACCCGGTCAGCCCCGGCCTTCAACAATTCGCGCGTATAGCCGCCTGCCCCCAGCGTCCCGTCCAGCCACACCCCGTGAATGGGCGCACATTCCCGCACAATCGCGTCGATCAATACGGGGATATGGGGATCGTCATTGGGGCGGCCTGGCAGCGGACCCTTCATCGGCCTACCCCGTCCGTTTGTGGCGACCGACAAGGGTCAGCGGGTCCACGCCGTCGTCCTCGTCGTCCTCGGCCAGTTCGGCGTCATAGACCTCGCGGCGGTACAGCCGGAAGCGGTTGGTAAAGCCCGCAAAGGCCGCCTCGCCGCCGCCCGCCAGGTCCTCGCCATGAAATCCCATCTTTTCCCGGACCTGCGGCGGCAGGACGATCCGGCCCTCGCCATCGACCTCGACCATCACCGACCGGCTGATCAGGTCCCGCTCGGCGCGGGTGCGTTCCTTCGACCCCAGTTCCATCGACTCGATGTCCTCGGCCAGCTGGTCGGCCCCGCGCTTGGAATAGCACTCGACGAAGTTCCGCGACTTGCCGCCGTAGACCATGTACAGCCGCGAGCCGCCCTTTTCGCCTTTCTGGGGATCGTCGGCATTCAGCACGGCCCGGAAGGCCGCCGGGATCGAGACCCGCGCCTTCCCGTCTACCTTCTGGTAGAACTCGCCTCTGAACGCCTCTGCCATCGCCTGGCCTTTTCAAATTCACGTCCGTCCCGGGGCGATGGAAATAAAAAGGCGGACCGGGTTGCTGCCACTACCCGATCCGCCGCTGTCCCATCGCTGGGCGTCCAGCTACGCGCGCCACCTGGGGGAGATGTCTGCTCGCTCGCGCGCCGGATCTGTCACTCCGATGAAAGGGGCTGCCTGTATGAAGCTGCCTTACGCCTTGTTCGGGGTCTTTCGTCCGCCCCTGACTTTCACGTGCCCATCTCATCGTCGTGAGAGCAAGGTGCATGGGATTACATGGGAAAGCAAGGGAAAAGTTGGGGCGGCATGGGCTGCATCTTGTGCTGAAGGGGGTCTGAAACGCGCATCTTGTGCCTCTCTTGGCCCGCAATCTTCAATTACTAGGCGCAGCCGCAGAAGCACTCCCCCATATCTTGTGCCACCGTCACGCCCGTTGACAGTCCCGTGATCTCCCAAGAATTTCCGCGATCCGGGCGTGAGCGGAAACAATCCCCCGTCAACGCCCGCGAATCTGCGCGAATCCTGCACAGGGGAACAGCGCGAAACCGCGGTTTCCCAGATTTTCCCATGACCTGTGATTCGAAATCCGCACTTCGCCGTCCGGGGTGGACGGTCAGGCGGGGCGCCCGAACAGAAGGCGCAGGTAGCGTTCCAGATGGTCGAAGGCCGCGCGCGCGGGCGCGGGGTCGTCCAGCGCCTTGGCCAGGATGATCCCGCCCTGGGTCGCCACCTGGAACTGCTGCGCCAGCCCTTCCGCCGTCACGCCCGGCACCGGATGCGCCGCCAGCGCCTGTTCCAGATGCGGCAGCACATGGGCAAAGCCCGACCGGATGCTGCGTTCGGCCGCCGCGCGGATCGGGGGAGAGGTTTCATAGGCCTCCTGCACCGTCGTCCCGGCCACGCAGGAAAACTCGGGCAGCGGCTGGCCCAGAAGCTCGCGCCGCAGGTCGATATAGGCGAAGACCCGGTCCAGCGGGTCGTCCTTGAAGTTGTAGGGATGCGAGGCGAACATCGCCCCGGTCATCGTGGTCCAGTCGTCGATCAGCGCGACGCCCAGCGCGTCTTTCGACGGGAAATGGTGGAAGAACGCGCCCTTCGTCACGCCCGCCGCCGCGCAAAGGTCATCGACGCTGGTCGCGGCAAAGCCCTTGTGGCGGACAAGGCTGCGCGCGGCCTCGATCAGCCGCGCGCGCGCTTCGCCCCGAGGGACACGAACGGGGGGAACGCGGGTGGTCGTGGTCACTCTCTCACCGCCAAACTCATGCGCCCTTGTCCCAAAGAGCGGGATCGGGTGTCAACACCGCCCACAGGATGCCGAAGGGGTCCTTCACCATGCCCCAATCGTCGCCCCACGGCTGACGCCCATACGGCACCGCGACCGTGCAGCCCGCCGCAACGGCCCGGTCGAACCAGGCTTTCCCGTCCGGGACCACCAGTTGAAGATGCCCCCGCGCGAAGGGAGAGCCGTCAGGAGAGCCCTCGCCCACATGGTCCGTCAGCATCAGCGCGCCGCCGTTGATCTCGACCTGCAGGTGCATGTAGTGGCCGGGCTGGCCGGGGGTCTCCATCCGGCCGATGTCCCTGGCGTCGAAGGCCTTCATGTAGAAGTCCGCCGCCTCGCCCGCCTTTCCGGCAAGGCTCAGGTAGGGGATGACGCCCTGCATGATCCGGTCTTCCGGCCGATAGCGCCGGTCGTGGGGAATGTCGTCCATCGTCGCCTCCCTTCAGAAGCTGCCCGTGCGCATCGCGCCGGCGGGTTTGTAGGTTGATACGATGACGCCCGAGGGCGCCGCCTTGCTTTCGATCAAGCGCAACTCGCTGGGCGCCACCCCGTCCGAGAAGATGCGCTTGCCCCGCCCGACCATCACTGGGAAGACCAGCAGCACCACCTCGTCCGCCAGCCCCTCGCTGATCAGCAGCGGGGTGATCGTCGAGCTGCCCCAGACGATCAGGTCCGGCCCGCCCGCCGCCTTCACCCTGGCGATGCCCGCCGAGATGTCCGCGCCCAGGCTTTCCACCGGGCCCCAGGCCAGGCTCTCCGGCCGGTGGGTCGCCACGAACTTCTTCGCCCCGTTCATGCTGTCGGCCATCGGCCCTGCCTGCTTTGGCCAGTAGCCCGCGAAGATGTCATAGGTCTTGCGGCCCAAGAGCAGGTCGAACCCCTGCCCCTGCGCCCGGTCGATGGCCGCACCCGTCTCCTCGCCGTGGTGCGGGAAGGCCCAGCCGCCGACCTCGAACCCGCCCTCCGGGTCCTCGCCCGGCCCGCCCGGCGCCTGGATGACGCCGTCCAGCGAAATGTGCTCGATGACCCTGACCTTGCGCATCACGCGGCGTCCCGCGCGGCGGCTTCGACGGCCGAGATGTCGATCTTGCCCATCTGCATCACCGCCGCCAGCGCCCGCGCGGCCCGGGCCTTGTCGGGGGCGGTCATCAGGTCATAGACGATCTGCGGCACCACCTGCCAGGACAGGCCGTAGCGGTCCTTCAGCCAGCCGCACGGCCCGTGGCTCCCCCCGTCCGAGGCCAGTTTCTCCCACAGCCGGTCGGTTTCCGCCTGATCGGGCGTCAGGACCGAGACGGACACACATTCCGACAGCGGGAACATCGGGCCCGCGTCCAGGATCTGGTACGGCACGCCGTTCAGGCGGAAGTCGGTCACCTCGAAGAACGAGTTCCCCTCCGGCCCGCCGCTGTTGCTGGAATAGCTGCTCTCGATCCGGCTGTCGGGGATCAGGCCGCAATAGAACTCGGCCGCCTCGCGGCCCCGGCCGTTGAACCACAGCACGGTGCGAATGGAATGGGTCATGTCTCTCCTCCTCTGACGGCCAGCGAAACGCGCCGACGATGGAAGCAAGATACCAACCAGTTGGTATGCATTCAACAGAAATCCCCGCACCAAGCAAAAACCCGCCACTGGGGCGGGTTTTCAGGGGTCAGAGGATTATATCTAGGGCCTCAGCCCATCCCGCCCGCGATCAGCCGGTCGGCCAGCGCCAGATAGGGCGCGGCCAGCGGACCATCCGTGGCGGCAATCGGCGTGCCGCTGTCACCCGCCACCCGCACGTCCAGCGCCAGCGGCAGCTCGCCCAGGAACGGCAGGTCCAGCTTCCGCGCCTCGGCGGCAACCCCGCCGTGGCCGAAGATATGGCTCTCATGCCCGCAGTTCGGACAGACATAGGTCGACATGTTCTCGACCAGCCCCAACACCGGAGTCTTCAGCTTCCCGAACATGTCCAAGGCCTTCCGCGCATCCAGCAGCGCCACGTCCTGCGGCGTGCTGACGACGATGGCCCCCGTCAGATGCGTCCGCTGGCACAGCGTCAGCTGCACATCCCCCGTCCCCGGCGGCAGGTCGATGATCAGCACGTCGAGCTTCCCCCAGGCCACCTGCCCCAGAAGCTGCTGCAACGCCCCCATCAGCATCGGCCCGCGCCAGACCACGGCCTCGTCCTCCTTCAGCATCAGGCCGATCGACATCATCGTCACCCCATGCGCGACCAGGGGCTCGATGGTCTTGCCATCCGGGGACGACGGCCGCTTCGAGACCCCCATCATCTTCGGCTGGCTTGGCCCATAGATATCCGCGTCCAGCAGCCCCACCTTCCGCCCCCGCCGCGCCAGCGCCACCGCCAGGTTCGACGCCACCGTGGATTTCCCGACGCCCCCCTTGCCCGAGGCCACCGCGATGATGCGGTCGATGCCAGAGATCCGCTGCGGCCCCCCGGCCTGAGGCGTCGGGTGCTGCCCGATCTTCAGCGTGGGCGGCGCGGCCTTCGCCGCCGGCCCATGCGCCGTCATCACCACCTGGACCGATGTCACGCCCGGAAGCGCCTTCAGCCTCGCCTCGGTCTCGGCCTGCGCCGCACCCAGGCTGCGCGCCTCGTCAGGGGTCGCAGCCTCGATAACAAACCGCACGACGCCCCCCTCCACCGACAGGGCGCGAATCAGATCCCGGCTGACCAGATCGCCCCCGCCCGGACGCGCGACCCCCGCCAAGACCCGCATCACCTGATCCCGATCCACCGCCATCGTTTCAACTCCGCTGAAGATTTGCACTAAGGTCGTAGCCTTTCGGCGCAAGGGCAAGGTCCGTTGACCGTTTGCTCAAATATTCGGCGAACACCTTGGTAAACCATGACATTTCCGTGACCCAAGCCATGCGCATGCTGCATGGCAGCATTGCCGACACCCGCTATTGTGCATCTGCAGCATGAAGCGCATGTTAGCCCCAACAGCGCAACAGAACGTTGCTGACCGAACTGAAGAGGCTTGAGTGACATGGCTTATGTGAGCACCAACCGCATGCCCCGCAAGGGCTTTGCCGACCGCCTGTCCGCGGTGCGCGACACCGTCCTGACGGCCATGAACCAGCGTCGCATCTATGCACGCACCGTGGCCGAGCTGAACTCCCTGTCGGACCGCGATCTTGCCGACCTCGGCATCTCGCGCCTGGGGATCGCCGCGGTCGCGCATGAGGCGGCCTACGGCCGTTAAGATTTCGTCCGGGTCCGTCCTCCTCCCTGGACCCTGACGACTGCGGCGATGCCTCTCCTCCTCCCTGGCATTGCCGCCCCAATCCGGGCCTGACGGCCCAAACCCATCGGACGCCTCTCCTCCTCCCTGGCGTCTGGTACTGCGGCGGGACCTCTCCTCCTCCCTGGTCCCGCCGCGCAAAATCTCCCAAGGCCCCTCCCTCCTCCCTGGGGCCGACAGGACAAGCGACGGTGTCCGCCCTCCTCCCAGGACACCGTCGCCCCTCATTCCGGGCCGCAAAGGCCCAAACCCATCGGGCGC